>JAFRLY010000012.1 GCA_017431005.1 Clostridia bacterium | reverse complement strand
TGTGTTTACATTTCGGCGCCGATGATACGAAGACAAACAGGCATTACCAACGAAAAAGGACCACCACAAGGGTGATCCTTTTTGTTGGTGGTGACAGTTGGACTCGAACCAACGACCCCATCGATGTGAACGATGTGCTCTACCGACTGAGCCATGCCACCATGTTCTTTCGAACAGATGGTACTATACCACAATCAGACAGAGACGTCAAGAAGAAAATTATGGGGATAAGGCCTGTTACTGCCTGCGCTGGTTCATGGTCAGAGATTCCGCAACCAGCGTATCATGCAGCTGATGCGCTGACCAGAACTGGTTCGTTTCGGTGACAACAGCCTTCAGGCGTACAGGATAACCGGTGCGGCGAAGTTCGTTGAGGAAGAAATTGAGATCCCCGCTTTCAAAACCGTTCATAACCAGCATTTCATCCCCGAACGGGGCTGCCGGATCAGAAACCGGAGAAGTCAAGCCGGAAAGCAAGTCACGGATACGGCAGTGCTGACGGTCGGCAGGAACATCGATCATGGAGAAATTCAACCGAAGGGAAAGAACCTGAAGCTGATTACGTTTCCCGGAATCCGTAATATTGAACAGGAGCAATTTAGCCACGATGCGTCACCTCAGAATAAAAGTCAGTAAATATGTTTGATTTCCTCTGTAATACCGTAATGGGCGCGGAAGGATTCCAGGTCCTGCGCATCCCGGATCAGCATGACTTCCTCAAACTGACCGGTTGATTTATGCTGAAATCCTGCGACCTGCTCTCCGGTGCAGATGCTGCAACGGATGACCGGCGTCAGTTCTTCCCGGTTATAGGCACTGACAGCCGCCTTTTTCTTCTGTCTGAACAGCATCGGAATGCCTCCCTGCGCAATGTTCTTTATCATCAAACAAGTTTCCGGGAAGATGATACCATCTTGCGGCGTTTCATTCAAGAGGCGGACAGGCCTGATTCCCGGAAACTTGTAACGAGAGAAAGAGGTGTGGTATAATACCGCATCCGCCCCGAAAAGGGGGAGAAAACTTTGCCGCAGGCCGGCAGAGAATCGGAGGAAGCATGTTTGGAAAAAACCGCCGGAAACAGGAGGAAAAAGCATCCTTTTATCCGGATATGAATGATACACAGTCCTACCAGCCTGTTGATTCCTCAGAGGAATGGGAAGAGGAATCCTACGGGGAGGAAGAATGGGATGCGGAAGGCTATGAGCGCCGCTTCCATGATCAGGTTCCTGCGGACAATCATGATGAACAATGGGAAACATCAGATTCTGAAGCGCCTTATGATGACAGCGCTGAAGCGGAAGAATATGAAGCTTCCGAACCGGGGACGGAATGGAACGGGGAAGACTGGGAGGAAGAGGAGGAGAAGCCTGAGCCTCACAGCATTTTCCGCCCTGAGACCCGAAAACCCAATTTTGTTCTGAGTGTGCTGGTCCAGACGGTCCGCGTAATTATCATACTGATCGTGACACTGGGATTCGCCGGCCTCGGCGCTTTGATCGGCATAGCCAAGGGATATGTCGATACAGCTCCGGAGCTTGATCTTGCGGCCCTGGACAGCCAGGCGCAGACATCATTTATCTATGACTGCAACGGGGAACTGCTGACGGAATACAAGGGAACGGAGAACCGGGTCATGGTTTCACTGGGAGCCATGCCAAAGGTGCTCCGGAACGCCTTTATTGCCGTGGAGGACGCCCGGTTTTATTCCCACAGCGGTGTGGACCTGAAGCGCATTGTCGGTGCATTTGTCAGCAATCTGACCTCCAGCGGTACACAGGGCGGATCCACCATTACGCAGCAGCTGATCAAGAATACGCTGCTTTCTTCTGAACAAAGCTATAAACGGAAAATCCAGGAAGCATATCTGAGCATTCAGCTGGAAACCCGATATACCAAGGATCAGATTCTGGAAAGCTACCTGAATACAATTTATCTGGGTGAAAACTATTACGGCGTTCAGGTGGCAGCAGAGGGATATTTCGGTAAAAATCTTGGAGAACTGACACTGCGGGAATGCGCCATGCTGGCCGGGACAACCAATAATCCGTACTATTACAATCCCCGCAGGAACTATTACACCCGCAAGGACGGAGATAAGGACTACGCAGCCATAACGGACAACCGGACCAATTACGTCCTGCGCTGCATGTATGAAAACCAGTATATCACCTACGAACAGTATCAGGCGGCACTGAACCCGGCAACGGCCCAGGTGCTGCGCGAGTCAGCCGGAAGCGGGGACAGCATGTATCCTTATGCGCATTATGTGGAGTATGCTGTCAGGGAGGTAGTCGGGATCCTGCTTGAGCTGAACGGACTGGAGGATAACAGTACCAACCGCGCTGCCATGGAAAACAGATTCCGTACCGGCGGCTATCACGTCAAACTGGCGCTGAATCCCGCCATTCAGAAAACAGTGGAAAGCACGCTGCAGAACTGGTCAAAATATCCGGCGCTGCGGGATCCGTCAGACAAGGTGTTCCGGAGCAAAAATTCAGACGGGACCTATACGGAAATTCCGCAGCCTCAGGCAGCCTGCGCTGTGCTGGACTACCGGACCGGTGAACTGAAGGCCGTTGTCGGATCCAGAACAGAGGTAACCGCCCGGAAAACACTGAACCGTGCAACAGACATGAAGATGCCGGTAGGTTCATCCATCAAACCGATCGCGGTTTACGCACCAGCGCTGGAGCTGGGCGCCAGCCCTGCTTCTGTTGTTTACAATATGCCGATTCCGATTGCCGGATGGAAGGACGCAAAGGGCAACGACAGCTGGCCGACCAATTATGGCGGCGGCGGATATGTGGGACCGGAGACCCTGCGTACCGCCATGGCGAAATCTCATAATACCGCGGCAGCTTATACCCTGATGTCCATGGTGGGCGTTGACCGCAGTGTGGATTTCCTGCATCGCATGGGCGTGGACGACGGCCATATTGACGCAACACCCTTCGGACTGTCACTGGGCTCTTCCGGCATTACACCGCTGCAGATGACTGTTGCGTTCGGCGTGCTGGCGAACAGCGGAGTGTATCAGGAGCCGATTTCCGTGCTGGGCATATCCGACTCTGCCGGCAATGTGGTATGGGACGGTCATCAGCATCAGGATCGCAGGCGTGTCTTCTCGGACAGTACAGCCTACATGATTGTTGACATGCTGAAAAGCGTCGTTTCCTCCGGAACCGGAACAAGTGCAAAAATCAAGGGACAGACAGTCGGAGGCAAAACCGGAACGAACTCAGACCAGAAGGGCGTGTTCTTCTCAGGTATCACCGGCTATTATGCCTCCGCACTCTGGATCGGACACGACAACTATAAGGCCCTCTCCTCCAAGTCCACCGGTTCGGGTGCCGCAGCGCCGCTGTGGCAGGCATATATGAGCAAGATTCACGAGGGGCTGCCGAAACGCGAGATCCTGGAAGGAGACCCGTCCAATTACGGACTGGTGAAGGTAACAACCTGCTGTGTCAGCGGGCAGCTGGCGACAGACGCCTGCAAGCATGACAGCATGGGTTACGGTGTTGTCACAGACTACTGGGCAAACGGAACCCAGCCGACGGTGTACTGTCAGATGCACGTTACGCAGACGGTGTGCGCTGAAACAGGAATGCCGGCTTCGCCATACTGCCCGGCAACAGAGCAGCGCGGGGTGATTACCCTGCCGACCGGTCACCCGCTGTACCGCCTGCTGGGGACAAAGTATCAGGATGTGGTGGAACAGTATCTGGGTACTGCCGCCGCAACCTCGGGCTTTATGTGCACATACCATAACGCGGACAATCAGGGGAGCGGGATCTCCGCGACAACGGCTCTGCTGATTTCGGACGCCAGAAACCTGATCAGTCAGGCTGAAACGCAGATGAGCGGAATGAGCTCTGACAGCGCCCAGTATATGGCCATGGCAGAAGCTATCACGATACTGAGAAGCCAGATCGACGCCGATAACCCCAGTCAGTCTTCCATCGCCGCGGCAATGGCCGGACTGACCCAGGCGATGGCGGGAATATTCTGAGAGGAGGGAAGGACTGGATGAATGTTGTCGATTATATCATTCTGGGCATCCTGGGACTCAGCGTGCTGATCGGGCTGTACCGGGGCTTCATTTCCTCAGTCGCTTCTGTGGGAGGAAGCGTGCTCAGCCTGCTGGCCAGCTTCTGGCTGAGCCCCAAAATGGTGGAGCTGATCCGCGGAAATCCGGAATGGATCAAAACACTGATGAGCTACGCGGACGCGACTTCCCGGCTGGGAGACCTGAACCTCTCCCTCACGCAGGTATCCAGCCTTTCCGGCAGCGGTATTGCTGAGGTGATTGAGCGGGTGAATCTGCCGGCACCGCTCAGCACGCTGCTGCAGACAAACCTGGAAAAACAGGCCTTTGCCCCGTCCGGACTGACGCAGGTGGGGGATTATGTATCCCAGACGATTGTCGGGGCTATTCTGAATGTGATCTGCTATATCCTGTGTTTTCTGGTGCTTATGCTGGTTTTCCATTTTGTGCTGAATTTCCTGAAGGCTGTTTTCAGATTCCCGGTTCTCAAGCAGCTGAACTCTCTCGCGGGCGGTGTGTTCGGCCTTCTGCGGGGTATACTGCTGTGCTTTGTTGCGTTTGCGCTGCTGCCGCTGGTGCAGACAATGGTTCCGATTGAAGGAATCACCGAAATGGTGGAGCAAAGCGCTCTTGCACCGCTTTTTAACAGCGGAAGCCTGATTCTGTCCATTATGAACGGCCGGCTTTAATCAGGAGGGGTTCCGGCTGCCGCTGAGAAGCGCAATAAAAAAGGATGTCTCCCATGACCTTCCGGATCATGATGAGACATCCTCTTTTTTTAATGGAATCAGCCGTAGATCAGGCTGCGCTCTGATTTGGGATCAAACAGATGCATCGCTTTGGCAGGGAATGTAATATACAGCGTGTTGCCATAAGACAGCTGCGCGCGCTGATCATGGGTCAGATCCATGGTGGGAAGACGGACGATAATACGATCATTATGCGCGCTGCTCAGGTGCAGATGCAGTTCGCTGCCCATCATTTCATTGACGTTAATGGTGCAGGGAATTGCGTTGGCCTGGCTGTCGAAGCAAACAGCCGTATGCTCCGGACGAACGCCGAGCGTGATATCCTGATCCTGAATGCCCTTCGCAAGGAGAGCGGCGTTCTGATCCGGATTCAGCGGGATATTCACTCCCAGGATGGAAACCTGATACTGGTCTCCGCTCTTCACAAGCTTCGCCTTCAGGAAGTTCATCTGAGGGCTTCCGATGAACCCTGCAACGAAAAGATTGACGGGGGTTTCAAAAACTTCCTGGGGTGTACCGACCTGCTCAATGAAGCCGTCCCGCATGATAACAATTCTGTCGCCGAGGGTCATGGCCTCTGTCTGGTCGTGGGTAACATAGATGAAGGTTGTGTCCAGCTTCTGACGGAGCAGAATGATCTCAGCGCGCATCTGGTTCCGGAGCTTGGCGTCCAGATTGGACAGAGGTTCGTCCATCAGGAAAACCTTGGCGTTCCGGACCATGGCGCGGCCGATGGCCACACGCTGACGCTGACCGCCGGAGAGCGCTCTGGGCTTCCGTGTCAGGTAATCTGTGATTCCCAGCACCTGGGCGGCGTTTGTGACGCGCTCAAAAACTTCATCTTCCGGGACTTTTTTCAGCCGGAGGGAGAACGCGATGTTGTCATAGACGGTCATGTGAGGATACAGGGCATACTTCTCGAAAACCATGGAGATAGCCCGGTCCTTGGGCTGCAGGTCGCTGACAACAACACCATCAATCTCAACGGTGCCTCCGGAGATGTCCTCCAGGCCGGCCACCATGCGCAGGGTAGTGGATTTTCCGCACCCGGAGGGGCCGACGAAAACAATGAATTCCTTGTCCTTGATGTCCAGATTGAAATCGTGGACAGCTGTTACGTTATTATCATATACTTTCTTGACATCTGTCAGTTTTACACTTGCCATAAACAAGCCTCCTTAGATATATGGATCCAGGCACTTTGTCCGGTCGCCGGCATTGTCGTGAACGCAGCTTTATGCTGCCTTCACTCTGTGCCAGCTCAGTTCATCCCGGTCGCCGGCATTGTCGTGAACGCAGCTTTATGCTGCCTTCACTCTGTGCCAGCTCAGTTCATCCCGGTCGCCGGCATAGTCGCAACTGCCCACCGGGCAGCTTGCTCCTTCCCGGCTCTGTAAGAATTCGACGAAATTTCCGCCACTGGCGGTCGTCGAATTCTTACCCTTTTACAGCACCGCCGGTGACGCCTTCGACATAATACTTCTGCAGACACATGAACAGGACAGTGACAGGAACAGCAACCAGGACGCCGCCGGCGCAGAACATGGTATAGCTGTTGGCGATCTGATCCTTGTTCAGCCAGTTGTACAATCCGACGGCGACGTTCATGCCTGAGGAAGTGCCGAAAGAGATGTACCGTGCGAATACGTAATCTCCCCAGGGTCCCATGAAGGCGGTCAGAACTGTGTAGATCACGATGGGCTTGGACAACGGCAGGATGATTTTATAGAGTATCTGTGCGCGCGTCGCGCCGTCCACTCTGGCCGCTTCATCCAGCGACATGGGAATGGTATCAAAGAAGCCTTTGGATACATAATATCCCATACCGGAGGAGGCTATATATACCAGAATCAGGCCTGGTACGGCATTGGCCTGGGTCAGCCCCAGATCCTTCAGAATCCGGTACAGAATAATCATGGAAAGCATGCCGGGGAACATGCCAAGAATCAGCATGAACCGCATCAGAGGCTGGCGCATTTTGAAACGGAACCGGGAAAGCGTGTAGGACATGCACAGCACGATGACGGTCTGCAGCACAGCGGTTATCAGTGCGGCGATAAAGGTGTTCATATACCATTTGGGGAAATCGGTCTGGAACAGCTTCGTATAGTTATCAACACCCCACTGATGCGGTACCACATAACCCACAGGACCGGTGCTTTCAACCCGGAAGGATTGCAACACAATGCAGATGAAGGGGATCAGCCAGATGACGCTCATAATGATCAGCAGAGCATGGATAGCCGTGTTGGAGAGCGCCCGGGAGGCTTTCAGACCCATGTGACGTTTTGCTTCACTCATCACCGGAAATCCTCCTCATTCTTAATACTCGGCATCACATTGTACACGATCAGGGAAATCAGCGCGACCACGACAAAGACCAGAATACCGATGACGGAAGCCAGATAATACTGGGATTCAGCACCGGTTGTGATCTTGAACAGCCAGGTGATCAGCAGGTCTGTATATCCCACAGCACCGGCGGCTGACGACGCGGCAGGGTTTGTAGGCGCGCCTCCCGTCAACAGGAAGATGACGTTGAAGTTGTTCATGTTCCCGGTGAAGCTGGTCAGCAGATATGGCCCGGTAACAAACAGCATGTATGGGAGTGTGATTTTCCGGTACTGCTGCCAGGCGTTGGCACCGTCAATCCGGGCGGATTCGTACAGATCGGCAGGGATGTTCATCAGGATACCGGTCGTGATCAGCATCAGATAGGGTATACCGATCCAGATATTGATCAGAATCACGGTAATCCGGGCCCAGTTCGGCTTCTCCCAGAAGGGAAGCGCTGTCTTAATCCAGCCCATGTCCATCAGGAAACCGTTAATGATACCGTTCTTGGCGAACATCTTGGACACATACAGCAGGGAAATGAACTGGGGAATGGCGATGGTCAGCACCAGGATGGTCCGCCACCCCTTCTTGAACCTGATACCTTTCTTATTGATAGCCATTGCCACGAACATGCCCAGGAAATAGTTCGTAAAGGTGGCAAAGAAGGCCCAGATCAGCGTCCACAGCAGCACCTCGCCGAAGGTGGCCGCATAGGACTGGGTGCCGGCACCCCCCGTAACGTCCCAGGAGAGCAGGGTGTTAAAGTTGTCAAGGCCCACCCAGGTAAACAGATTGTTGGTATAACCGTTATGGGTGCCGTCATAATTGGTGAATGCAACCAGAATCATGAAAAAGATCGGCAGGACGGTAAAGATCAGGATTCCGGTCAGGGGAAGCGCCATCAGGGTCTTATGGAACTGATCATCCACCAGGCTGTGCAGATCTTCCTTCCCGCTCTTCAGCGGTTTGCCGGTGGCAAGAATTTTTTCCGCCATCCGGTTCTGACGGATGTTGACCCGCCAGGTATAGATGAACGCAACGATAAAGAAGATCGTCAGCACGCCGTAAAGCAGAATCTGGAAGGAATTATCATGATACTGGGTGACGGTAACATCCAGAAGCGCGTTGTACTCCTTGGTCGGCCCCTGGGTACCGAGGGAAGGCAGCATACTGAGCCAGTAACCGCCGGAAAGAATCATGTAGCCGATGAAGATGATTTCAAAAAGCAGGAACAGAATGCCGCGCAGGATCTGTCCCCGGGCGAGGCTTCCGAAACCCATGACCAGGAAAGAAAGCTTCGTTTTCCAGTCGCCTTCTTTGAATGTGGTCCCGATTTCGGATATTTCCCGGCCGACGGCCTTCCCGGCCTTCTGAATGGCGTGCCAGACAGCCAGGAAGAAACTGGCGATTGCCTTGGGGATACCGGTGAAAAACCGGCGGATTTTGTACCCGGTTTTTTGCGCCTTCGACAGGCGCAGGAATTCAAGATCACTGATTTGAGCCATGGTCGTGATCCACTCCTCTCATCAAAAGGGCCGGAGCCAAGAAAGATCATTGACTCCGGCCTGACATTGCCTGTATTGCCCGAACCGGACAGTCGGGATTTATTCAGCGGACAGGGAAACTTCACCGGTGGCTTCGTTGAAGAGCACATAGTAAGTGCCGGCTTCTTCTACCTTGAAGTTTTCAGCCGGGAAGTTGTTGTCCCAGCTCAGACCCTGACGGACCTTGAATTCAGTGCCGGCTTCCATTTCGAAAGCGTCATTGGACTTCCAGACACCGTCATCGCCCTTGGTCATGGCAAAGTCATTATCCCACATGGTGCCGTTCACGGCGCCGATAACGGTCCAGCCGAACTTCACATCATCGCTGAGGGTGAACAGGCTGGCGATCTTGTCATAATAGTTGTCCAGAGCCTGCTGCAGGCCGGCTTCGTCTTCCGCGTTCTTCACATCATCGCCGATAACCTTGGCGATGTCCCACCAGGAACCGTGGATCTGGCACTGCGGCACAGAATAGGGAGACTGCGCGATCAGGGCAGCCAGACCGGGGTTGGCCTGAACCGCGTCAGAGGCCTGAACCGTCAGGTTGGAGGGACCCCAGGACAGAGCTTCGAACCGTTCCTGCTGACACTTTTCACCGGTCAGATAACGAGCCAGCTGATGCAGGGCAGCCAGTTTGTAGGCATCCACCTGCGGCTTCACGCCCAGCAGCTTGCAGCCGTTGAAGGAGCCCAGATGATATTCCTTGCCGTCCACTTCGAAGGAAGGCAGATCGGTTACTCCCATGTTGTCGCCCAGGATACCCTTGACAGTTTCATAGTCCCAGGTACCGGTCACAACGATGGCTGCGTTGGAGGAGAACTCGGAACCGGAGGAGGAGCTCAGATGGAAGTCGGATTTGACCAGCTTCTCCATACCCTTGACAGCGATCAGGCCTTCAGGGCTGTTGAAGGTGTCGTGCACGGAAATGAAATTACCGTCATCATCCGTTTCCCACTCGGACACACAACCGGTGGCAAAGAAGAAGGACGCCAGATACCAGGCAGAGGACTGCATCTCGAAAGCAAAGTATTTCTGGGCAGCTTCGCAGTCTGCGATCAGCTTTTCCAGGGAATCCACATCCTCTTCCGGAATGACGGACTTGTCATAATACATGAAATAGCCGTTGTCAGCGGTCAGCGGGTACGCATAGACCGTGTCACCGGAGATGGCAGCAGCAACCGTACCGGCATCGTTGTTTTCCTTCACGAAAGCGGCAGCGCCTTCACCCAGGGGAGCCAGGGCACCGGCCTGCACCAGACGGGCAAACTGGTCCTGCGCAAAGCAGAAGATATCACCGCCGGCTTCCACGTCAGTAATCATCTGCGTGGCGGCATCCGCTTCGGAAACGGGTTCCACTGTGGCGTTGAAAACAATACCCAGTTCGTTGCTGGCATTGAAATCTGCGATCTGCTGCTTGGTCAGATCAACGGCCTTCTCAGCAACCCAGAGCGTGATGTCATAGGTGCCGGCCAGGCTCTCAGCAGAGGCAACTACGCAGCTGCTGACGACCAGAGCCAGGGTCAGAATAAGAGCAAGAACTTTTTTCATGGTACATCCATCCTTTCAAAAATCTATCCTCAGGCCATAAGGCCAAAGAATCAAAACAGGTGAACAGCCGGCCTGCCGCCGGAACTTCCGGAGAGGCATGGAAAAGAAAAAACCTGCACAAAAATAACAGAGGCCAATCTTTATATCCACTAATATTTGCTGCTATTTTAGCATGTTTCTTCGCAAATGTCCACCAATTTACGCAAAAAAACGAAAAAAAAACCGGCCGGTTCAGCTCAGAAACCGGCCGGAAAACACAGGCGGGGAAAAACTAACGCAGACGAACCAGAGCTTCCGCTACCGGCACAGCTGCGCTGTCCAGAGCGCCGGGAACACCGGGTGTGTGGAGAGACTGGTTCCCGAAGCACAGGTACCAGGCCTGATCCGGAAAACCTGATTCGGAATAGGAAATACAGGAACCGGCAGTACAAAGGCCTGCTTCAGAATCATATACCCGGATTCCCAGCGGAACCGAATCACGCACCAGCAGACTGTGCCGGTCAGAACCGAATACATCCGGCAGGGGAGCAAGCCACTCCCGGTAGACGTCGATATCCTGTTCCGGCAGAATGAAGAGATCAGCCCGGCGAATGGACTCACTGTCCATCATGGCATAGGAGAACGGATGAACCCTGACCATGCGGATACCTTCGGGAAGATTCTCTTCCAGCACAGAGGCTAGCTCCACGGACCGGGATACCGTTCCGTCTATATATAATGATACTTTCTTTTCCGGAGCCGTATCCGTAATCAGTGAAAAGACCCAGCACCAGAGAAGCAGGCTGAACATCCCCCAGAGAATGAGAACCGGAACAAGAGCGAAAAAACGGCTGAGGAGCGAAGAATGGCTGCGGGCCGGAGCTACAGCTCCATCAGCTGCGATTAAGGGACGGAAAGCGGTAACATATTTCCTGACGGTCTGCACCTCCGCCTCAAAGGGGCCGGCGGGGAGAAGGCCGGCACGCGCGTTATCCACATTCACGGTGAGGCTTTCCTCCCGCGTCTGCAGCGCAGCCCTGCGGACAATAATGCTTTTCGGAATCCTGAAGGTCTGGTCACTCAGGGTAAGCGTGCCTGTGCGTGTTTCGGCTGCGCCTGACAGCATGCTGTCCGTATGCTGAGCTTCCGCCCGGGCAGGCAGACAGACCAGCACAGTCAGAATTATTCCGGTCCATCCGAGCAGAGTAAATTCCGCGACTGCGATCCACTGCAGCGTCAGAGCATTCCGGGTAGTGACAAAGCAGCACAGGATCACGGCGCCCAGCAGGGCAGCGCAAAATAAGACACAGGCTGCAAAACGGGAACGAACTGAACGGCGGTGCCAGAAAGCTGCCTGTTCAAGCGTGTACAGAGATATCATGGAATCAGAAGCCTCCAGTATGGCAGCAGGAGAAAAACTCCGGCAAAGGATATTACATCATATAAAATATTATACCCCGGATCCGGAAAAATGAAAAGGACGGTACGGCAGGGCATGCCCGGTTTCAACAGCAGGAAACGGTTGCAAAGAAAAAACAGATAAGATATAATTACCCAATGTATACCTATGTATATGACAGGTAACAGACAGATTCCGGAAAGGAATCGGGGGAGCGTGACAGAATCGGAATGATTGAAAATAGATTGGTCAGGCAGAAAACAGCGGGGATACTCGCGGCTGTTCTGGCTGTGACAGCCTGGAGCGGACCGGCCGGGCTGGCAGAGGATACTCCGGACGATTTTTCCGAAGAAATCGTTGAGGAAATTCTGCTGGACGATGAAGTGCCGGAGGAAGCTCAGGCTGAGGAAGAAGCACCGGAAACCGCGCCGGAGCCCATCGACCAGAGAAGTTTCACCCCTTCCTACGGCAGTCCGTTTACGGAACAGGCCGGAGGAAGCAGCTTCTGGACCACACCGATGGACATCACGGATACGGATGCCATCTGGAAGATGCTGATAGAACCCATTACGGTGATCGATATCGGGAAAAGAAGCAATGAGAAGCTTCAGACAAGCATCTACAGAGAGCCGGACGAAAGCAGCAAGAAGATCGGCGTCGTAACCTGTGAATCCCAGAGCGTACGGGTTATCGAAAACCTGGATAACGGGTGGTCGCTGATCGAGTGCTATTCCAGCTCCTTCCATGACACCAAGGTGAAGGCGTGGAACCTGCTGGTCAACGGATATGTTCCGACAAAATATCTGAAGACGGTGGAGCCGGATCAGACGCTTGGCATTGTGGTGGACAAGCTGACGCAGCGGCTGTACATATTTCAGAAAGGGAAGCTGCTGAGCACACTGATCTGCTCCACAGGTCTGGCGGTCTGGAACGGACAGAAATATCAGCCCTATAATGAAACTCGTTCCGGAGAATATATCCTGATGAGCCGGGTGGGCACGCTGAAGAGCGATAATCTGCTGTGCAGCATGGCACTGCGCTACAATGACGGGGACATGATTCACGAAGTGCCCCACACGATGAACACGGACGGCTCGCGGAACTACAAACGTGCGGAGAATAAACTGGGGACCAAATGCAGCCACGGCTGCATACGGGTTCAGCGGAGAAAAACCCCGGAAGGTATCAACATGGCCTGGCTGTGGGAATACACAAAAAAGCACGGGCACATCAAGATAGTCATCTGGGAGGACTGGCAGGGAAGACAGATACCGGTTCCCGCGGACGACATGGTCCTGTACTACAATCCCAACGGCGGCGATTATTATCATCGGGCGGAGACGTGCTACATGGCGCAGAATCTGACATTTACTCCTTTCCCGTACTCCCAGCTGGAAGAAGGAAAGTTCGCCAAGCTGGCATACTGCCCCTACTGCTGCCCGGAATTGCGGGCCAAAGAGATTCAGGAAATCAATGACAAATATGCCCCCGGAAAAGACCATGACGAGCTGCTGACAAGCCTTCGGCAGGATTACTACGAATATCTTCAGGAGCCGGACTGATCCTGAGAACGGAAGATACAATACAAACGAAGGGCCCATGGAATCATCCATGAGCCCTTCATTTTATGATTTCCCGATCAGGAGATCAGTCTTTCAGCGCGTTCAGGTCTACCTGGAACTTGGCATCCTCCACCCACTGAGCGAGCGTATCGTTGTAGAAGGTGGACTGCTTCGTGCTCAGGAGTGAGCTGGTAAGCGTTTCCCGCACAGCCTCCGGACCGATTTCTCCGACAGGTTCGTCGCCGATGTACTTGATAATGTAATAGCCGTAAGCATCTCCGCGGATCTTACCGGAAATATCTCCGATGTTTTCAAGTCCCATGGCTGCCTCAACGAAAGCGGAATCGAAGGAGGTCATATCGGCGGCAACGGCATAGCCTTTTTCAGCAGCCGTGCCGCTCTTCATGCCGGGATCCTGATTCTTTTCAGCCATCAGCGTATCCCAGTCGGCGCCGTCAGCCAGTTCGGCCAGGATTGCGTCTGTTTCTTCTTCTATATTGGCAAAAGCGGTTTCACGGGCGGCTTCCAGTTCGGACTGCGCTGCAGCCAGATCGGCATTGGCGGTTTCCAGCTCGGCGTTGGCGGCATCCAGATCCGTCTGGGCCTGGGCCTTATCCTCTTCAGAAGCGTTTTCCGTATCCAGGATTTCCTGGGCGGAGGTGATCTTGGCATTGGCAGCGGTCACAGCGCTGTTGGCGGAAGTAACTTTCGCGTTGGCGTCATTAATGGCCGTCTGGTCATCATCGTGGAATTTGGTCAGAATCTGCTTGACACGGCGGACTCCTTCCGGCGCGTAGTAGACGGTGGATCCGTTGTTAACGGCAGTGGCGTAGGAAGCCGGGTTCCCATCATAGGATGTTTTGGCAGACTCAACACGGGAATTGTATTCCGCAAGGAAATCCTCCTCGGTTACCTCAACATCCTTTATGACCAGTTCCCGAAGCAGCTCACGCTGCTTGGATTCGGTTGCATTCTGCACATAGGCATCAAGGGTCATGCCCTGTTCGTCCATCCAGGCTTTCGCCGCTTCTGTCAGCGCATCGCCTTCGAGCTCGGAATCTGCGAACTGATAGGATTTTACAGCCTCAATGTCGGCATCAAAATTGGACTGAGCGGTTTCCTGAACTTCAGCAAGCTGCTCTTCCGTAAGCGCCTCCAGATCGGAAGCGATGTGCTCTTTTGTGACGATGTCTTCCTCAAGCGCGGAAATGGCACTGCTCTGTGCAGTGGCAATATTGGCGGCGTCCGTGGGATCATAGGACATGCCATACATGGAATACATGTAGGCGGTATAATTCAGCTGATCCAGAACCGCTTTCTGAACTTCACCCTTGGTGACGGTTGTATCGCCTTTGCGGATGATAACTGTCTGCGCGTCAACCGCGGCGTCCTTCACGACCAGAGCACAGCTGCTCAGCAGCAGGGTTGCGGCGAGCATCAGCGCCAGCAAAGCTTTCTTTTGCATAAAAATCTCTCCGTTCATTTAATAGTGCCGGGAAAAAGCTCAGCCGGAATACATCGCGGCGGAGACTGTTTCCACATGAAAAACTTCTGGTATTATATCAAACCGGGGCAGGGGATACAAGGGAAAAATATAAAAACATGCCGTGTGTTTTTTCACTGTACCTTTCCCGGCGGCCTCTTGCGGCGGGGACCCGGCAGTGGTACAATGTGCCAGTCAAAAGGGTGAAAGCCCGTACTGCAGAGAGGAAAGAAGCATGGCACAGTTCAACGGTTTCGCGTATTATTATTACTTTACCTTTATGAAGAAGTAACGGGGTAAGGTAATTTGCGCATGGCTTCTTTTCAGGAATTGACGAAAAGAGACTGAGGGCCCGCGGATTACCGCGGGCCGTTTTTTGTACCGCGGATCCGACCGAAAGGATCCGACAGTAAACAGGGAGGATTGCATATGATTATCGCGCTGAAAAACCAGGTCCGGAAGGAAGAACAGGAGCATCTGATTCACTGGCTGGAAAGCTACGGTGTGCGTACGCATATTTCTGAAGGTGAGTTTCAGACGATTATCGGCCTGATCGGCGACACAACCAGAATTGACACGGACCTGATCAGCGGGCTGGACATTGTGGAGAGTGTCACCCGGATTTCTGAACCCTTCAAAAAGGCAAACCGTAAATTTCATCCGGATGATACCGTGGTACGGGTTACGGATCAGGTTGCTTTCGGGGGCGGAAACTTTCAGCTGATTGCCGGGCCCTGTTCCGTGGAATCGGAAGAGCAGGTCAGTGTGATAGCTCGTGCTGTTCAGCAGAGCGGGGCGGGCGTTCTGCGGGGCGGAGCTTTCAAGCCAAGAACCTCTCCCTACGATTTTCAGGGTCTCCACGAGGAAGGTATCAGGATCCTGCTGGAGGCCAAACAGCGCACCGGAATGCCTATTATCACCGAAATCATGGATATCGGTCATCTGCCGCTGTTTGAAGAGGTGGATATCATCCAGGTCGGCGCCCGGAACATGCAGAACTTTGAACTGCTGAAGGAACTGGGCAGGCTGCACAAGCCGGTTCTGCTGAAGCGCGGCCTGGCAAACACGATCAAGGAACTGCTGATGAGCGCTGAGTATATCATGGCGGGAGGAAACGAGCAGGTCATTCTGTGTGAACGGGGGATCAGAACATATGAGACATATACGCGGAACACACTGGATCTGTCCGCTGTGGCCGTGCTGCATGAACTGAGCCACCTGCCTGTGGTTGTGGATCCGAGCCATGCGACCGGGGCAGCTAGATATGTGCGGCCGATGTCCCTGGCCGCAGCGGCCTGCGGGGCAGACGGTATCATGATTGAGGTGCACAATGATCCCCAGCACGCACTGTGCGACGGGCCCCAGTCCCTGACGCCGGAGCAGTTTGCCGAGGTTGCGGCCGCTGTGCGCCGCGTAAGGGAAGTCATTCAGTAAAACAGAGAATGCAGGCTGAAAGGAGACGCGGCGATGGAACAGATTACAGCGGGCGTGATTGGACTTGGGCTGATGGGCGGATCCCTGTGCAAGGCGCTGGAAAGAACGGGATGCCGGGTTCTGGGTGTGGACGCGGACGCAAAGGTGCAGGAATATGCGCAGCTGACAAAAACGATTGCAGAACCTCTGACGGACGACAACCTGCCGGAATGTGATTTCCTGTTTCTGGCGACCTATCCGCAGGGTGCTGTTCTGGAACTGAAAAAAAGGGCATCCATGATCCGGCGGGATACCATCGTATGCGATCTGTGCGGCGTGAAACGGGCAGTCTGCGTCCCGTGCTTTCAGCTGGCGGAGCAGTACGGATTCACATTTATCGGCGGCCATCCCATGGCAGGCAAGCAGTTTTCGGGCATCAAATATGCCGCGGGAGACCTGTATATGGACGCCACCATGCTGCTGGTGCCCCGGGAAGGAGAGGATCTTTTCCGGATCAGCCGGCTCAGTGAGCTGCTGCACAGGGTGGGGTTTCAGACCGTGTCCATAACTACGGCGGAAAAGCATGACCGGATGATCGCCTTTACATCCCAGCTGGCTCATGCGGTTTCCAATGCCTATATCAAATCTCCGACCGCCAGGGAACATCGGAGCTTTTCCGCAGGCAGCTACAGAGACCTGACACGGGTGGCCAGGCTGAATGAGACCATGTGGACGGAGCTGTTTCTGGCCAACGCAGACTTTCTGGGAGCTGAGCTTGATACCATCATACAGTCCCTTTGCGAATACCGGGACGCGATCAGGGATGGAAACGCAGCGGAACTGAAACAGCTGCTGAAAGAAGGAAGGGAACGGAAAGAGGAGATTGATGTGGAATGGAGAGCATAATCGTACAGACATCTCCCAGCTATGAGGCAGTTGTCGGTGGTGGTCTGCTGACTGAAGCCGGCACCAGGACTGCGGCTTTGCTGAAAGGGAGGCGGGTGCTGATCGCCTCGGATGACCATGTGGCGCCGCTGTACCTGGAAAAAGTATCCGAAAGCTACAGACATGCCGGCTTTCAGGTCAGCTGCTTTGTATTTTCTGCCGGTGAGGACTCCAAAACTCTTTCGACTGTGGAGAAGCTGCTCGATTCTGCGGACCGGGCGGAAATGACACGCAGCGATGTTTTCGCGGCGCTGGGAGGCGGCGTGACAGGCGATCTGACGGGGCTTGCAGCTGCGCTTTATCAGCGTGGGACTGATTTCGTTCAGCTGCCAACCACCCTGCTGTCCATGGTGGACGCTTCCGTCGGCGGAAAAACAGCTGTAAATCTCCGGAACGGGAAAAACCTGTGCGGCGCTTTTCACCAGCCCAGACTCGTGCTGTGCGATACGGACACGCTTGACACGCTGCCCGGACCGGTTTACGCGGAGGGTATGGCGGAGGTGATCAAGCACGGAGCTCTGAGCGGAGGCGTGCTGCTGGACCGTATTTTGGCTGGGGAGGATCCCAAGAATCTGATTGCAGACAACATCCGGTTCAAGGCGGACATCGTCCGGCAGGATGAATACGAAAAGGGACTCAGGCAGCTGCTGAATTTCGGCCACACCTTCGGACATGCCCTGGAAAAGCTGAATCATTACGCGATCTATCACGGAGAGGGCGTTGCGATCGGGATGCTGATTGCTTCCAAAGCCGCAGAAAGCAGAAAGCTCTGTCCTCCGGGCATCTTTCAGGAACTGAAGAAGCTGCTGACGGTCCGGGGACTTCCCGTCACCACCGGATTTACGGCTGCACAGATCGCGCAGGCTGCAATGAACGACAAAAAACGCAGAGGGGACAGCATCACACTCGTGCTTCCGGAAGCCCGCGGCAGGTGCAGACTTCTGCAGGTGCCGGCAAATCGACTTGCAGAGATTATCCAGTGCTGCGACGGGGAGGTGACGGGCCTGTGAATCTTATGATTCAGCCGGGAGCCCTGCGCGGGACTGTAGAGCATATGATGACTTCCAAATCCCAGGCTCACAGGCTGCTGATCTGCGCCGCTCAGACGACGGACGAAACATGGATCAGCAATCTGCCGCCGTCAGAGGATACCGAAGCAACGCTGCGGTGCCTGGAGGCGATGGGGACTGAAATCCGGAGGGCTGACAGGGCCTGCCTTCTGAAAAAAGGCGAAACACCCCGGAAGGAATGCCTTCTGGACTGCGGAGAGAGCGGTTCCACCCTGCGATTCCTGCTTCCCGCTACGGCTGCAAGAGGAATGTCCGTATCCTTTACCGGACGGGGGAAACTGGCTTCCAGGCCGCTTTCCCCGCTGTATGAGGAGCTTCAGGCCCACGGAGCAGTCCTGTCACCTCAGGGGAACTTCCCTCTGCATGTATCCGGAAAACTGAGCGGAGGCATGTACAGGCTGACTGGCGGCGTGTCCTCTCAGTTTTTCAGCGGCCTGCTGATGGCGCTGCCCCTGCTGCCGGAAAACAGCCGGCTCGAGGCTGAGGGCAGACTGGAATCCGAACCCTATGTGGATATGACACTGAACACGCTCCGGCTTTTCGGCATTCAGACAGAGAGAACGGAGAATACATTTTTCATCAAGGGCGGACAGACATTCAGAAGCCCCGGCAACATCTCCGTGGAGGCTGACTGGTCCGGCGCCGCTTTCTGGCTGGCGGCCGGCGCTCTGAGCGACACCGGCGTGACCTGCCGGGGGCTGAATACAGAATCAGCTCAGGGAGACCGCGCCATTCTGACGCTGCTTCAGCAATTCGGGGCAGAGACTGCCGCAGAAGGGGAGAATGTTACAGTCAGGCGGAGCCGCCTGCATGGCATAGATATAGACGCTTCCGATATTCCTGATCTTGTGCCGGTGCTGGCTGTAACCGCAGCCTGCGCTGAGGGGGATACGCGGTTCAGACATATCCGCCGTCTGCGGCTGAAGGAATCCGACCGTGTGGAATCCGTACTGGCGCTGATTCGCTCTCTGGGCGGAGCCGGGGATTCGGCAGAGGATGAAATGATTATTCACGGATCAGGCGGGCTGCAGGGCGGAACGGCAGATTCATTCCGGGATCACCGGATTGCAATGGCAGCCGCTGTGGCGGCAACTGCAGCCGGGGAACCGGTGAACATTATCGGGGCGGAATGCGTCAGCAAGTCTTATCCCGGCTTTTTTGAGCAGTTTGAAGCACTGGAGGGGAGGGTGCTGCGTTGATTTTTCACGGAAAGCATATCCAGGTTACAGTTTTCGGCCAGTCTCATGCACCCGCGATCGGAGCAGTCATAGACGGGCTTCCGGCAGGCTTCCGGGTGGATATGCCCAAGCTTCACGATTTCCTGAAAAGACGCGCTCCGGGACAGGGAGCCTACACCACGGCGCGGAAGGAACCGGATATCCCGGAATTCCTGAGCGGGCTGACAGAGGACGTGACATGCGGCGCACCGGTCTGCGCAGTGATCCGCAACCGGGATACACGCAGCAGTGATTACGCTCCGTTCCGGGATGTACCGCGCCCCTCTCATGCGGACTGGCCTGCCATGGTGAAATACGGTGAGGCATATGACATACGGGGAGGCGGCCCTTTTTCAGGCAGGCTGACTGCGCCGCTGTGCATTGCCGGCGGTATCGCACTGCAAATGCTCGAAACGCGCGGCATACTTGTCGGCGCGTATATCCGGCGCATCGGTGAAATCGAAGCCTCCGGCATACCGGATCCGGCAGAAATATCCCCTGGTGATATCGCCAGACTGCTGCAAAATGGTTTTCCTGTTCTGAACCCGGAGGATAAGGACGCTTTGCTGGCTGAGATCGCAGGCGCGCGAAATGAGCAGGATTCCGTCGGCGGGATTGTTGAATGCATTGCCACCGGACTTCCGGCCGGCATCGGGGGCCCTTTTTTTGAGGGGCTGGAGAGTGCTCTGGCTGCAGCACTGTTTGCGATTCCCGCCATTAAAGGCGTGGAATTCGGAGACGGCTTCGGCGCCGGAAGAATGCGCGGCTCAGCACACAACGACGGATATACAGTGAAAGACGGGAAAATATGTACGCTGACCAACCATGCCGGCGGTATTGCAGGCGGAATAACCACAGGTATGCCGCTGATTCTGAGGACGGCCTTCAAGCCGACACCTTCCATCGGAAAAAAACAGCAGAGCGTAAATCTGCGAACGATGGAACCGGAGGAGTTGACGATTCAGGGAAGACACGATCCCTGCATTGTTCCCAGAGCCGTTCCCGTTGTGGAAGCGGTGACCGCGCTGGTTCTGCTGGATCAGCTGACAGAATGACCGGGAGTTGTGATCTGTAAAAAGATTCAATCAATACACTGCGGGAAAGCGGAACTGAGGGAGGTACAGCATGGACATTACTGAATTGCGGAGCCGTATTGACGCCATTGACAGCCAGATCGTCGCACTTTACGGTCAGCGGATGGATACAGCCGCTCAGATCGGCGCATACAAGAAGGAAAAGGGATTGCCGGTACTTGATACAGAAAGGGAGAGGGAACTCCTGAACAAGGTCGGGGATCAGGCCGGGCCTGAGAATGAGAATGGGGTTCGGGCTCTATTCAGCATGCTGATGGCACAGAGCAGAAGCCGGCAACTGATGGCCGGCCGTCCGGAGGGAAAGCTGGAACAGGAAATCCGGAAGACTATGGAAACGACAAATCAGCTGTTTCCTTCCAGGGCGATGGTGGCCTGCCAGGGGGTGGAAGGCGCGTATTCCCAGATTGCCTGCGAGAAGATTTTTCAGGCGCCTTCCATTATGTACTGCAAGAATTTTGAAAGTGTATTCAGTGCAATTGAGAGCGGTCTGTGCCGGTATGGCATTCTGCCGATTGAAAACTCTCTTGCCGGGTCTGTAAACAGCGTTTACGATCAGATGATCAGCCATCACTTCTATATTGTCCGGTCGGCCCGGATCAAGATTGATCATACTCTGCTGGTGAAACCCGGCGTCAGAACGGAGGAGATCCGGGAGGTCTATTCCCATGAGCAGGCAATTCAGCAATGCTCGGGATTCCTGGCCAAACACAAGGAATGGCATGTGAATATATGCAGCAATACAGCAGCCGCAGCGAAAATGGTCGCTGAAAGCGGCAGAAATGACGTGGCAGCCATATCCAGCGGAAACTGCGCGGCCCTGTACGGCCTGGAATGTCTGGAAGAGGAAATACAGAGCAACAGCAACAACCATACACGGTTTATCTGCATATCCAAGAAGCCTGAGATTTATCCGGGAGCGGATCATACCAGCCTGATGCTGGTTCTGCCTGACCGCCCGGGCTCCCTGTATCAGATTCTGGGACAGTTCAACGCACAGGGAATCAACCTGAGCAAGCTTGAAAGCCGTCCGATGCCCGGACGGGACTTCGAGTTCATGTTCTATTTTGACATAGACGCTTCCGTTTATTCCCCGTCATTTATCCGGCTGATAAATGAACTGGAAGTGACACTGGATCATTTTTCCTATCTCGGCAGCTATTCGGAGATCATATGAGTATGGAATACGGACTGATCGGAGCGAAACTCAGCCACAGCTTCTCCGCTGAAATACACCGGGAAATCGGCGGCTATGATTATCGGCTGGCAGAGCTTACACCGGAGGAGGTGCCGCGTTTTCTGCGGGAAGGATCCTTCAGGGGCATCAACGTGACGATCCCCTATAAGCAGACAGTGATGCCCTTCCTGGATGAAATATCCGAAACCGCCCGGAGAATCGGAAGCGTCAATACAATAGTGCGGGGGGAAGACCGGAAGCTTCGGGGCTACAATACGGATTATGCCGGATTTCTGGGAATGCTCCGGCGGGCGGGAATGAATCCTTCCGGCAAGAAATGCCTGGTGCTGGGAAGCGGCGGCGCCTCAAAAACCGCAGTGACCTGTCTGAAGGACCTGGGAGCGGCTGAAGTCAGGGTCATTTCAAGGAGCGGAGAGGACAACTATCAGAATCTGAGCCGGCACAGGGATGCCAGACTGCTGATCAACGCGACACCGGTGGGAATGTATCCGAACAACGGAGCAGCTCCGCTGGAGCTTGCCGTGCTGCCCGCACTGGAAGGAGTTGCCGATCTGATTTACAATCCGGCAAGGACGGCTCTTCTCCTGGAGGCTGAGAGAAGGGGTATCCCGGCCATCAACGGACTGTATATGCTGACTGAACAGGCGCGGGAAGCCTGCGGGCTGTTCCTGGAGAAAAGAATTCCTGAAGCAGAGACGGAAAGGGTCACAGGGATCCTGACGCGGAAAACGGTCAACATCGTGCTGATCGGGATGCCGGGGTGCGGGAAGACTACTGTCGGCAGAATTCTGGCGCAGAGAACCGGAAGACAGCTGCTGGACACGGATAAAATGATTGAAGAAAAAGAAGGTGCTTCCTGCGGGGACATCATCCGGCAGCGCGGCGAAGACGCTTTCCGTTCCCTGGAAACGGATGCGCTGCGGGCAGCCGGGAAACTGACCGGTGTCATTCTGGCTACCGGCGGAGGAGCGGTCACCCGGCCTGAAAACCGCGATTTGCTGAGACAAAACGGTCTGCTGTTCCATCTGGACCGCGGGATGGATGACAGCACACTCGGGCCGGGACGGCCGCTCAGCGACAGCCGGGAAAAATGGGAGCAGCTGTACGGAACGAGGAGGCCTCTTTATGAAGCGTGGCGGGATGCTCTGATCGGGAACCGGCAGCCGGAAGAAGCCGCAGCGCAGATTCTGACAGAATGGGAGAGAAGAGCTCCCGGGACGGCAGGCCTGTGAAAGGCGCGGAAGAATACCGTGAATCGGGAGGTGTGCTTATGAAAATCCTGGTGATTAACGGGCCGAACCTGAATATGCTGGGAATACGGGAACCGGGCATCTACGGGAACAGCAGCTATGACGATCTGTGCAGGATGATCCGCAGGAAAGCTGAGGAGCTGCAGGTTGAAGTATCCATCTTTCAGTCCAACAGCGAGGGGGATATTGTCACCAGAATACAGCAGGCACTGGGGCAGGAGGACGCCATTGTCATCAATCCGGCTGCCTATACCCATACCAGTATCGCAATCCTGGATGCCCTGAAGGCGGCGGCCCTGCCCGCGGCGGAGGTTCATATCAGCGACGTGACGAAAAGAGAAAGCTTCCGCAGCATATCCTACGCGGGAATGGCCTGCGGGAGACACTATATCGGCATGGGATTTGACGGATACCTGAAGGCGATGGAGGATCTGGTGAAGGACATTTCTTCCCGCTGACACGCAGCGCGGAAAGCCTGGCCGGCCGCATCGGCCTTGACTTTTTGATGCTCCGGCTTTAGACTTTCTCCGGACGCGCGGAGGAAGAAGGCATGAAGAGGGAACTGAAGCTTGCGCTTCATTATGTGATAAGATACTGGTGGCGGTATGTGCTGGGCATTGCCGCCCTTTTTCTGGTGGATCAGGTTAATGCCGAGGTTCCCAAGCTTTCCGGTCAGCTGACGGACGGTCTGGCCCAGGGAATCCTGAACGCAGGAGGTATCTGGGAAATTGCCTGGAGACTGCTGGGAATGGGCACGCTGATCATGCTTGGCAGATTCGGCTGGCGTGTTTTTCTTTTCGGCGCGGCACGCCTGGTGGAACGGGACCTGCGAAGCGATCTTTTCGAGCACCTGGAAACCCTGTCCATGTCTTATTTCAATCAGCACAAAACCGGAGATCTGATGGCTCATTTCACCAATGACCTGGGTGCGGTCCGGGGGCTGATGGGCGGAACGGTGATTACTACCTTTGACGCCTCTGTCATGCTTGTGCTTGTGCTGACCAATATGATCCGGTTTGTCAGCTTCCGGCTGACGATGATTGCGGTGATCCCGATGATTATTATCATTTTCGGGGATGTATGGTTCGGCAAAAATATGCACAGACGGTTTCTGGCCAGGCAGGAGGCTTTTTCCGGGCTGACGGATCAGACACAGGAGGCTGTAAGCGGCATCCGGGTGATCAAGGGCTTTGTACAGGAAAGAAAGGAACTGGCAGCTTTTGCAAAAGCCAACAATAGCAGCCGGGAGAAAAACCTGAACGTCGTGCGGCTGATTGCGCTCGTACTGCCGATGCTGGATCTGGTCGTCGGACTGTCGCTGCTGATGACGCTGGTGTTCGGCGGAAGGATGGCCATATACGGCGAGATCACAGTCGGACAGTTTGTTACCTTCAACAGCTATGTTACCATGCTGGTATGGCCTATGATTGCCGTTGGGGAGAGCGTGTCCAACTTCAGCCAGGGGATGGCTTCCCTGCGGCGTATCCGGACGATTCTTGACGAAAAACCGGATATTATTGACCGGGGTGATCCCGCTGTGACGAGCCTGAAGGGGGATATCCTTTTTGACGACCTTTCCTTCAGATATCCTGAGACCGAGACACTGGCACTGAGCCATATCAGCGTGCGCGTCCGGGCAGGGGAAAGTCTGGCGGTGGTTGGCCGGACCGGCTGCGGAAAAACCACACTGATGAATCTGCTGGAAAGATTATGGGATACGGAACAGCCCGGGATGATCCGCGTTGACGGGCATCCCCTGCGGGATATCCCACTGAGCGTGCTGCACCGGGATCTGGCCTATGTGCCGCAGGATTCATTCCTGTTCAGCGATACAATTGAAAATAACATCGCCTTCGGCGCGGAAAAGGCAACCGCGGAGGAAATTCGTGCGGCGGCCAGAAACGCTGATGTGGATGATAATATCATGGCGTTTCCGGATCAGTACCGGACGATGCTGGGAGAACGCGGCGTGACCGTTTCCGGGGGTCAGAAGCAGCGGATTGCGATCGCGAGAGCGCTGATGCGGGACGCTCCTGTGCTGATCCTCGACGACGCGCTGTCCGCTGTGGATACGGACACCGAGGAAAGAATCCTGACAAACCTGAAAGCGGCCAGAAAAGGAAAAACAACCATAATCATCGCGCACAGGATTTCAACAATTCAGCATGCAGACCATATTCTGGTGCTGGACGACGGAACCCAGGCGGAATACGGCACACATCAGGAGCTGCTCGAACTTGGCGGCATATACCGTACAATCTTCGACAAGCAGCAGCTTGAAAAGCAGCTGCAGGCTGAGCATCCGGAGGATCAGCAGGGAGGTGAATCCGTATGAAGTCTGAGAACAGATCCGCCGCAACCGGGAAGCGGACATTGCGGGAAAAGTTCCTTGATCTTTTCCGGCTGCAGGATGAGGAACGGGAGGATATTCAATATCACGGCAAACCGATGAAACGTCTACTGACGTATCTGAAGCCGCACCGCAGGACCTTTATCATCTGCCTGGCGCTTGTTCTGGCTCTGACAGCCCTGGAGCTGATCCGGCCCATGATCATCGGGAATGCTATCGACCGGTTCATTACCGGTGAAACAGACCCTGGTCTTCTGAAGGCGGGACGGGAACTGTGGGAACCGGGGGAACAGGCCGAGGCGCGCTTTCAGGGCGTGCTGACAGCAGGCGGTTTTTATCTGCTGGTCCTTGTGCTGCTTATGTTCTGCAACCGGACGCAGACGCTGCTGCTTCAGAAGATGGGTCAGGATATTGTCTATGAGATGCGAAACCAGCTTTTCCGGCATGTGGAAAGTCTGACCATGCGCTTTTTTGACACGACACCGGTCGGAAAAATCGTGACGCGGCTGACCAATGATGTGGAAGCCATAAACGAAGTTTTTTCCAATATTCTGATCAAACTGTTCAGAAATGTGGTCAAGATGTTCGGGCTTGCCATCATTATGCTGAGCCTGAACACCCGGATGGCTCTTTTCAGCTTTATACTGCTGCCCGTTGTGGCAGTGCTGACCCTGGTTTTCCGGATGATCAGCCGGAAGGCTTACCGGCTGACACGAACCAGACTGACAGCCCTGAATACCTTCCTGAGTGAGCATATATCCGGCATGAAGGTGATTCAGGTGTTCGGGCAGGAACGAAAGAAGTTCCTGGAATTTGAGGAGCGGAGCGGCAGCCTGTACCGCGCGAGCTTCAGGGAAATGATGGTGTTCGCGATTTTCCGTCCCCTGATCTATCTGCTGAGCATTGGCGCTCTGATGATTATTATGGTAAGCGGCGGTACATCCGTACTTCACGGCACAATTACGCTGGGCACCCTGTATGTTTTTCTGCAGTATATCAATTCCTTCTTTGAACCGATTCAGGAGCTGGCGGAACAGTTCACAACGCTTCAAAGCGCCATATCCGCAGCGGAAAAGATCTTTACTCTGCTGGATACAGAACCGCTGATCCCCGCGGAGGATCATCCGGTGCTGCTGCCGGAAATCAAAGGGAAGATTACTTTTGATCATGTCTGGTTTTCCTACAGCGGAGATGAGGAAGACTGGGTTCTGAAGGATGTCAGTTTTACAATTGAGCCGGGACAGTCTGTCGCCTTTGTCGGGGCGACAGGAGCCGGGAAAAGTTCAATCCTGAATCTGATCGGCAGATACTACGATATCCAGAAGGGCTCCATTAAGATCGACGACGTGGATATCCGGGACATGAGCCGGGAACAGATCCGACGGGCAGTGGGTCAGGTTCAGCAGGACGTTTTCCTCTTTACCGGCGATATCGCGTCCAACATACGGCTGCGGGATGAATCCATTACGGACGGAGACATCCGGAAAGCGGCTGAGGAGGTCAATGCAGCGCGCTTTATTGAACGGCTGCCTTACCGGTACGCTTCCAGGGTTACCGAACGCGGCTCCACTTTTTCAGCAGGACAGCGGCAGCTGCTTTCTTTTGCCAGAACCCTGGCCTATCATCCGACGATTCTGATTCTCGACGAAGCCACCGCAAATATTGATACGGAGACGGAGCAATGGATTCAGGAGGCGGTTGCGCACCTGATGAAAGGGCGAACCAGCATCATGGTTGCCCACAGACTGTCCACCATCCAGCACTGCGACCGGATCATTGTCATGCATCACGGAAGGATCAGGGAAAGCGGAACACATCAGGAGCTGCTGAACCAGGACGGTATTTATAAAAAACTGTATCAGCTGCAGCTGGCATAAAAAACCAGGCAGGTTCGCACGAACCTGCCTGCTTCAGTCTGAGCGGGGAAGGAAGACGGCTTCAGCGCTTTGACGTATCGCCGTTCTGGCAGCGGTAGTAAACCTTAAGCGGTTCCAGCGTCACCCCGTCCTTGACGAACAGCTCGTCAACGGTCAGAAGCATATATCCGTTTTCCTCCAGCCAGGCAACCACCTGACGGGTGGACTCAGGAGCGTTATCCTTGATATCATGGCAGAGAATGATGTCTCCGTCCTGGATGGCAGTACGGACCTTTTTCAGCACCCTGGCCGTGCTGTATCCGCGCCAGTCATAGGTGTCAAGGCTCCACTGGATGTAGGCCCACTTCACGCCCGCGGAGATCATCGGCGGATACCGTCCGCCGGGTACACGGTCATACCTGACAGGAATCCCGATTGCCTTGATCATGGCCTGATTGACCCTGGCCGGCATGCGGCGCAGGGAAGCGGGAGAGGATTTGGCTGCATTGCCGTGATGCCAGTTGTGAGAAGCGACGGCATGACCGTTATCATGCTCCCGCTGCACAAGGAATCGGTTATCATCCACCCGGTTGCCGATTACGAAAAAGGTTGCACGGACGCCGGTTTCCATCAGCGCGTTGAGCACTTTCGGCGTGTTGGCGGTGCTGGGACCGTCGTCGAAGGTCAGGGCACAGGTTTTATAATAGTTCAGATTATCAGTTTCATAATATGCGGTCTCTGTCATCAGATCACGGATTTCCGGATAGAACAGGGTTGCCTCCATCAGCGTATGCTTTTCCGGATAGAGAAGTTCCGCAGGATAATGGAGCACCAGAGACATGCCGTGAAGGGTGAAGTCGGCGGATTCCAGGGCGGAACGGGAGCAAAGCCGGTCCAGTGCTTCCGGATCCGGTTCAGTATCCGGCCAGTAAGCGGTCAGCAATTCCCGGACACGGCCGGACAGGAAATCCCAGGTGTCCGGATCATCATCAAAAAGATCTGTCATCAGGATCCGTTCACCTGTGGTCATATTGTATGTACGGGCAGTCATCCGCTGCCCTGTCAGCTTCTGGTGATAGGTTGTCCGGGCCTGCACAAGAAAACTCATCCAGTGAA
Organism: Clostridia bacterium; assembly: GCA_017431005.1. Lineage (GTDB taxonomy): Bacteria > Bacillota > Clostridia > Christensenellales > Aristaeellaceae > Aristaeella. The sequence continues at coordinate 89,327 of JAFRLY010000012.1, read as the reverse complement.
GCCCGGTACGACTGTAGCGGATTTCCACATCCAGACGGCTGTTCTTTTTTCCCGCATTTGCAGCTTTGGGCAGATCCGCTTTCAGTTCCTCCGCCCAGGAGCCGGCAATGCCGTTGATTTCGTCAGAAACGGCCGGCTGTGCTGTTTCCACATGCCACAGGCGAACAACGGACGCGTTGGCCTGCTTCGTATCCTCCCACGAGCTGATAACCTTATGGCATTCCTGCAGCGCCTCCGCTCCGGCAGATGAAAAAACAAAAGAACACAGCAGAAGACATATGACAGGGCAAAACACAGAAAAAAGCCGTACGGGCGGGGAAAACGGCCGGACACGCAAAGATCTGAGGTTCATGAACGCTTCCTCCGTTACAGATTGACCGCTATGAAAAAACGGTCAGATACCAGACAGTACATTTTATCTTTTTTTGACTGCGGAATCAAGGAAAAGAGCAAGAATGGAATAAAATGAACTGCTTTTAACCAGAATTCACTCTTAACAAGAACCCGGGGAAAGTGTATAATAAAAGCGTCATCCCGTTATTCGATGCGATGTGAGGGAGGTCGCCATGACTGATTTTGTCAGTGCCTGGAACAATGATTCTTTTCTGACTTATCCTGTGGGTCCTCTGGGACTCATCGCGATGCCGGGAACCGAGGAAATGGGCCAAAAAGTCAATAACTGGCTGAAGAAATGGCGTGATCACGCGGAGGAATCATCCCCGGGTGATATGCGTACAACTCCGGGTGAGGAACGGCAGGATTTCCTGATCAACGTCAGCTGCCCGCGCTTCGGCAACGGGGAAGCCAAGGGGATGATCAAGGAGACCATCCGCGGGTATGATATTTATATCCTGGCGGACGTCGGAGCCTACAATATCACATACGATATGTTCGGACGGCAGGTGCCGATGGGACCGGATGAGCACTTCATGAACGTGAAGCGGATTATCGCAGCCATGGGCGGAAAAGCCAAGCGCGTGACCGTGATTATGCCCATGCTGTACGAAGGCCGGCAGCACAGGCGCAGTTCCCGGGAAAGCCTGGACTGCGCAATGGCTCTGCAGGATCTGGCTGCCATGGGCGTCAGCAATATAGTCACCTTTGACGCGCATGACCCGCGGGTCCAGAACGCGATTCCCACCACCGGGTTTGAGAGTATCATGCCGAGCTATCAGATTTTCAAGGCGCTTCTGAAACGGGACAAGACACTGCGGATCGATAAGGATCACCTGATGATCGTTTCGCCTGACGAAGGCGCCATTGACCGGAACATTTTCTATGCCTCCGTACTGGGGCTGGATATGGGCCTGTTCTATAAGCGCCGCGATTATACCCGCATTGTGAACGGGCGGAATCCTATCGTCGCTCATGAATACCTGGGAAGCACAGTGGAGGGAAAGGATGTTTTCGTTGCCGACGATATGATTTCCAGCGGCGAAAGCATTATCGACCTGGCACGGGAACTGAAAAAGCGGAAGGCAAACCGCATTTTTGCCGGCTGCACCTTCGCTCTTTTCACAAACGGACTGGATAATTTTGAAAAGGCCTACCGGGAGGGGATCATCGACCGGGTGATATCCACCAACCTGACCTACCGGATTCCGGAACTGAAGGAGACCGAGTGGTTCATTGAGGCCGATATGAGTAAGTATATTTCCTATATCATCGCCACACTGAATCATGACCGCAGCCTCAGCAAGCTGCTGACACCCTATGAACGGATCCACGGCCTGATCAAACGCTACGAGAACGAACAGAAGGAAGCCGGCATCCGGCTGGTTTAAAAGACAGACATAAAACACCGCCTGCGCAGTGAACCGCAGGCGGTGTTTTATATGGCCGGAATTTACTATTTACGGAATCTCCTGGCGGCCAGGCTGAGCGCATAGCACAGGGCGGCTACGAGGACGATGGACGCGCCGGCACTGGTATCCAGATAGTAAGCCAGGGTCAGCCCGGCAATTCCGCTGAAAAGCGCGATGCCGACCGTCCAGCAGGCGTGCTGCCGGGTTGAGCGGGCCAGATTACGCCCGGCAGCGGCAGGCAGGATCAGCAGCGCGTTGATCAGCATCACACCGACCCAGCGGATGGACAGCATAACGGCAACAGCCACCATGACGACAAAGGCGGTTTCAACCAGGCGTGTCCGGATACCGCGCGAACGGGCCAGAGACATATCCACGCTGGTCAGCAGCAGCGCGTTGTATATCCAGATCCAGAGGAGCACGGTGATGATCAGAGCAATCAGCAGATAAAGCAGATCAGACGGTGTGACCGCAAGAACATCACCGATCAGCAGGGAAGAATATCTGGCGAATTTCCCGCCTCTGGCAAGGATCAGCAGGCCGGCGGCAATGGAAGTGGAAGAAAAAACGGAAATGACTGTATCCGCGGATGCTGAGCCGGACTGCCTGATCAGGCAGATCAGAACAGCCCAGATGATACCGAAAACAAGCATGGCTGCCAGATCGTTCCGAAGTCCGAGAATAATGCCGAGCCCGATTCCTGTGAGAGCAGAATGGCCAAGCGCATCGGAAAAGAAAGCCATCTGATGATTGACCGCCATGGTGCCCAGCAGGCCCAGCAGCGGCGTGAGCAACAGGATGGCGAGAAAGGCATTTTTCATAAAGGTGAACTGATAGGCTTCCGGAGGCAGGACAGAATCCATCAGTGCATAGATTGCTTCCATTTTATTCCTCTGCCTCCTTCTTTTCGGCTCCGGATCCGAAAACCGTGTCGAATTCCGGCGAAGCAAATACCTCATCCGGCGTGCCCTGCGCAAGTACGGATTTATCCAGGAGGACAACATGATCCGCGTATTCCCGGACAAGACGGAGATCATGACTGACCAGAAGAATGGCCATATGATAGGAGGATTTCAGACGGACCAGTGTATCCAGGAACATTCTGAGCCCGTTCCGGTCGATCCCGCTGACGGGTTCATCCAGAACCAGAAGATCTGGCGCGGGATTCAGGGCCAGAGCCAGCAGAACGCGCTGCAGCTCGCCTCCGGAGCATCTGCCAAGCGGTGTCTTTTCCAGACCCGCCGCATCCACAGCGGTCAGAGCTTCACGGATTTTCCGCTTTATTTTCGGAGATGTACCCGTCCAGACCGGCCTCCGGGAAAAGGCGGCAGCGAGAAAATCCTCCACCGTCAGAGGCATTTCAGGATCGAATGACAGATGCTGCGGCACATAGCCGGTACGCAGATGCGGAATATTCCGTCCCCCGGTATCCTTATGACGAATGACACCGGAGCTTGGGATTTCACCCAGAAGGGCGCGGATCAGCGTCGTTTTTCCGGCTCCGTTCTGCCCGATCAGGACAGTCAGCTGGCTGCAATGAATGTGCATGGATACATCCTGCAGCAGCGTCTGTCCGCCCCGGCGGACAGAAACCTGTTCCACATCGATATGGCATAGATCGCATGAATGACGAAGATGACCTGCCATGCGTCCGCCTCCTTGAAAAATCATAAAGGATGCTGTATTATTACCAGCGGGTTTCATTATACACGGACTGAAGCCTTTTTCAAATATTTTGATGAAACGGAGTTGAGCGTCATGATTGCGCTGGCCTGTGACCATACGGGAATCGCACTGAAGCATGAAATCAGTGCCATGCTGGACGAGATGGGACTTGAGTGGAAGGATTTCGGTAACAACAATCCGGACCGGGGCGACGATTACCCTGTATACGGATACAAAGCGGCTGAAGCGGTGGCCCGCGGAGAATGCGACCGGGGGATTCTGATCTGCGGCACGGGTATCGGAATCGGTATCGCCGCCGGAAAGGTCAGAGGAATCCGGGTATGCACCTGCAGCGATGTATACAGCGCGGAAATGAGCAAGCGCCACAACAACAGCAATATTCTGACCATGGGCGCAAGAGTTGTAGGCAGTGAGCTGGCCAAGATGATCGCGAAGCACTGGCTGACCGCCGAGTTTGAAGGCGGACGGCATCAGCGCCGGATCGATATGATCACCGCCATTGAAAACGGCGGAACTCCGGAAGATATCCTGTAACATTTTTACACTTCGTCAGGGAGCTTACCATGGGAAAAATCATAGCAATTGCCAATCAGAAAGGCGGGGTGGGCAAAACCACAACCGCCGTTAATCTGTCCGCGGCGATCGCGGAGGCGGGGAAAAAAGTCCTGATGACGGATCTGGATCCCCAGGGGAATACCACCAGCGGGCTTGGATGCTCCGTTGGAGAACGGAATTCCGTCTATGACGCGCTGATGGGACGGGCAAAGGCGGAGGACTGCATTCAGAAGACCGGTGTTAAAAAGCTCAGGCTGATCGGATCCGATATCCGGCTGGCGGGGGCGGAGGTGGAACTGGTCAGCGTTGAGGGCAGGGAATTCTACCTGAAACGGCTGCTGAACAGCATCCGGGATGATTATGAATATATCTTTATCGACTGCCCTCCCAGCCTCAGCCTTCTGACGCTGAACGCACTGGCGGCTGCAGATTCAGTTCTGATTCCCATCCAGTGCGAATATTACGCGCTGGAGGGTGTAACCAGTCTGATGTCAACAATCAACAGAGTCAAACACAGCATCAATCCCGGACTGGAAATCGAGGGAGTGCTGCTGACGATGCTGGACGGGCGGACCAACCTTGGCCTGCAGGTGGTGGATCAGGTGAAAAAGCATTTCAGGAAAACGGTTTTCGCCACCACGATTCCGCGGAACGTCCGCCTCGGGGAAGCCCCCAGTCACGGGGAACCGATCAATATTTATGACCCGAAGAGCACAGGCGCCGCGGCCTACCAGTCTCTGGCCAGGGAAGTGCTGGCCAGAAACAAGGGGAAGAAATAAGACAGAATTGACAGGAGACCGTCTGTATGGCAAAGAAAGTGCACGGACTTGGCAGGGGACTGGATTCCCTGTTCGAGGATGCTGAAAGCTGGGGGACCAGCATTCAGGAGATTCCGGTTGGAAATCTGGATCCGAATCCTGATCAGCCCAGAAAAAGCTTCTCCGGTGAGAGCATCGCGCAGCTCGCAGACAGCATCCGGGAGCAGGGTGTGCTGCAGCCGCTGCTGGTGGTGCCGTCCGCCAACGGACGGTACCGGATTGTTGCCGGTGAACGGCGCTTCCGGGCAGGGCGTGAAGCCGGGCTTGAAACACTGCCCTGCATTGTAAAAGATATTGATATCATTCATCAGATGGAGATCGCTCTGATCGAGAATCTGCAGCGGGAAGACCTGAACGCCATCGAGGCGGCGAAGGGAATTGATACGCTGATGCGGCAATGCGGATATACCCAGGAGAAGGTCAGCGCGCGCCTTGGAAAAAGCAGGCCCGTTGTCGCCAACCTGCTGCGTCTGCTGAGCCTGCCGGATGAAGTGACGGAAATGGTGAAGGACGGACTGCTCAGCGGCGGTCATGCCCGGGTGCTGGCCGGACTGCGGGAACGGCCGGAGCTTCAGATTCAGCTGGCCAGAAGGGCTGCCGATGAAGGCCTGAGTGTGCGCCAGATGGAGCAGCTGGTTGCTTCAGCCAGGACGGTGAAGACCGGACATAACACACGAAAGCGGAAACCGCTTTCGCCGGAGCTTGATGAACTGCAGGATAAGCTTTGCCGGTGCACCGGCATGAAGAGCAGGCTGACCGGTTCAGAGACCCGGGGGAAAATCGTGCTGCAGTACAGCAGCCGGGAGGCGCTTGAACGTCTGAACGACTGGCTGGATCAGATGGAGCATCAGGAGTAAAGAGAGGTTGCGGGAGGACACATCGCGGATGAAAAACAGGCTGGAGCTGCCTAAGGAACCATACTGGGACGGACCGCTGTCCCATCCTTTTTACAGCAAGGTTGTGAAAAGAGCGCTGGATCTGCTGCTGGCGCTGATTCTGCTGATTCCGGGGCTGATCATCATGCTTCCGCTGGCTCTCTGGGTCAGGCTGGATTCCGAGGGGCCGGTGTTCTACCGGGCAGTGCGGGGCGGATATCATAATCAGCCGTTTGTGATTTTCAAATTCCGCAGCATGGTTGTGGACGCAGACAAGTCAGGCGGATGCACAGCGAAGGATGACGACCGGGTCACGCGTGCAGGCCGGGTGATGCGCAGACTGAAGCTGGATGAGCTGCCGCAGCTGTTCAATATTATCAGGGGCGACATGAGCTTTGTGGGTCCCCGGCCCGAGCTTCTGCTTTACACAAGACAGTACACGCCGGACCAGCAGTGCATCATGTGGGTGCGGCCCGGAATCACAGACCGGAGCAGCATTGTCTATATCTCCCAGGATGAAATCGTGGGGGAGGACGACCCGGTGGCAAATTTTGAACGGCTTGTTCTGCCGAACAAGAACAGGCTGCGGGTTGAATACGCAAAAAGCCAGAGCTTCGGGCTGGACTGCCGGCTGCTGGCTGAAACGATCCGCGGGGTGTTTGGAAAAGCAGAAGGTATGGCGAGAGAAAAAGCAAAGAGCGGAAAAGAGAAAAATCAATGAGCATGGACAGTTATGAAGCACTGGTACACAGGGGATTCGGACCTGAGGGCCCCGACACGCACGATCCCGGAGTGCTGGCATGGCTGATCCGCCGGAACGGGCTGGAAATGAGCCATCTGAGCCGGGGCAGCCACATAGGCAGTGTATTCAGCGTGGCGGAGATTATCGCCGTGCTGTATACTTCTGTGCTGCGGAAGGATCCTTCCAGGCCGGACTGGCCTGAGAGGGACAGGCTGATCCTCAGCAAGGGGCATGCGGGAAGCGCGGTCTATGCTGCCCTGGCGGAAAGCGGGTTCTTTCCGGTTGAAAAACTGAAGACGCATTACGCGAACGGTTCAGTTCTTTCCGGCCATGTGAGTCACAAAGGGGTTCCCGGTGTGGAGGTATCCACCGGATCCCTGGGCCACGGGCTCGGAATCGGCGCCGGCATGGCCCTCGGAGCTAAGATGGACGGGCTGGACTGGCGCACCTATGTGGTGCTGGGTGACGGGGAATGCGATGAAGGATCCGTCTGGGAAGCTGCGCTGCAATCGGCGCAGTTCCGGCTGGACAGACTGATTGCCGTGGTTGATTACAACCATATGCAGAGCCTGGGCGCTGTGAATGAGACACTGAAGCTTGAGCCTTTTGAACAAAAATGGAAAGACTTTGGATGGAACGCCGTTTCCGTGGACGGGCACTGCATTCCCGCGCTGCAGGAAGCCTTCGAATGGGCAAAAGCTCAGGCAGGATCCGGCAGACCGTCCGTTATTCTTGCAAATACAGTCAAGGGCAAAGGCGTTTCCTTCATGGAGAACGATATCCTGTGGCATTACCGCACACCGCAGGGAGAGGAATATGAGGCAGCGCTGAAGGAACTGGAGGAACAGAGGCCGTGAGAGACGCGTTTGTCAGAAGTCTGGTAAGTGAAATGAAGCACAATGACCGGATTGTTCTGCTGACAGGGGATCTCGGATTCGGCGTGCTGAAGCCGGTATGGGATCAGTTTCCGGAAAGAATTATCAACGCGGGAATAGCCGAACAGGGTATGGTCAGCCTGGCCGCCGGGCTGGCAGCCGGCGGCAGAACGGCTGTGGTTTATTCCATTGGTAATTTTCCGACGCTGCGGCCGCTGGAACAGATCCGGAACGACTGCGCGTATCCCGGAGCAGCAGTGAAGATTGTCTGCGTCGGCGGAGGATTCGTATACGGAAGCCTGGGTATGAGCCACCATGCCACAGAGGACATGGCTGTTATGCGTGCGATTCCGGGGATGGCCTGTTTCACTCCGGGCGATCCGGCGGAAACCGAAGCGGTTACCAGCGTGATGCTGAATATGCCGGGAACCGGATATCTCAGGCTGGGCCGGGGAAATGAGCCCCGGGTTCATGCGGGCCCGGTGGAGGGATGGCGTGTCCCGGAGGCTGTCACGCTGCGAAGCGGCAAAGACATTGCTCTGCTGAGCGCAGGCGGTATACTGACGCAGACGGTCCGGGCGGCTGAACAGCTGCAGGAACGGGGAATACAGGCAGAGGTGGTCAGCTTTCCCTGCCTGAAGCCCATGGACAGCGGAAAAATCCGGGAGCTGGCCGGAAGATTCAACAGGCTGGTGACCGTGGAAGAGCACAATGTTATCGGAGGCTTCGGCAGCGCAGTGTGCGAGATCATCGCCGAACTGGGAGCCGGGTGCCGGGTGAAACGGATCGGTTTGCAGGACTGCTTTACCTCAGTTGTGGGAGATCAGCAGTATCTGAGAAAAATATACGGAATGGACGCGGATGCCATTGCGGAAACAGCGGAGGCCTGGCTGCATGAGTAAGGAACTGACACTGGATGAAATACACGAGGAACTGACCGAACAGCTGAGGGATATCGACGCGGTTTGCCGAAGACACCAGATTCCCTATAACCTGATGTGCGGGACGCTGCTGGGCAGTGTGCGTCATCAGGGTTTTATTCCGTGGGACGATGATGTTGATCTGCTGATGACACGGGACGCATTCACACGGTTCCGGCAGATATACCCGCAGGAATGCGACCGCCGCTTTGAACTGACGTATCTGGATACCTGGACGCCCCGGGTTATGAACCGGGATCCGGAAAAAGCCGCGGCTTTCACAGACCTGTTCATTCTGGATCCGCTGCCGCCGGAAGGAATCCGGCGGAAGATGCATCTGCTGCATCTTCATCTTCTTCAGGGAATGATGAAGAAAAACGTGGACTACAGCCGCTTCTCCCTGAAGAACAGGATTCTGCTCAGGGTGACTCACTTGATGGGGATGCCGTTTTCCTACGCATGGAAGGCCAGAAGGTATGAAGCCGTTTCAACACGGGTCCGGGAGGGACGTGACCTTCACATGAGCAACGGGGCGTTTGAGCTGATGACGCACGTCTGGCATCCGGAGCAGTTTGAGAAGAAGATAGAAGGTCCCTTTGAAGGGATGAGCTGCCTGATTCCTGAGAAATATGACGAGGTGCTGACCGTCCTGTTCGGCCCTGACTATATGACGCCCCCTCCGCCGGAGGAGCGCGTCGCGAAACATTTGGATGTCTGAAGATGAGTGAAATGTATTTCTGCCCGCTGTATTCCGGTTCCAGCGGGAACGTTCTCTTCGTCCAGTGGGGCGGAACGCGGCTGCTGATCGACGCAGGGAAAAGCGGCAGCTGCATCGAGGAGGCACTCCGTTCCATCGGTGTGGACATACGTTCCGTCAACGGTGTGCTGATAACGCATGAGCACAGCGACCATATATCCGGCGCCGGTGTGGCAGCAAGAAAATACGGTCTGCCGCTGTATGCGACATCCGGAACGTGGCAGGCGATGAGCGGCAAGCTCGGCCGCATTCCGGAGGAACTCAGGCATGAAATCCAGGCAAACAAACCGTTCTGGCTGGGGGATATCGGGGTGGATCCTTTCCCGATTCCGCATGATGCTGCGGATCCTGTCGGATACAGACTTTACGGCGGAAAGCTGAGCGTGTCCTCCGCGACGGACCTGGGACATTTTTCCCGGCAGGTATATGACAGGATCAGGGGAAGCGACCTGGTGCTGCTGGAAAGCAACCATGATCCGGATATGCTCCGTGCCAATCCCCGCTATAACGCCGCTCTGAAGCAGCGCATTCTCGGAGACCGGGGACACCTGAGCAACGAATCCTGCTCACAGGCACTGATCAGTCTGATTGCTGCCGGGACCGGCAGCGTCATTCTCGGACATCTGAGCGGAGAGAACAATACGCCTGAGCTGGCGGAAAGCGTCTCAACCCGTGCGATGGAACGGGAAGGAATCCGCCCCGGCCGGGATGTGAACATTCAGGTTGCGCTCCGGGACCGGATTGGCGCAGTATATACGCTGCGGGAAAAGGAAACATGATATTTCCGGTTTCAGCTTCCTGAATCTGAATTAACCGTTACTTGAAGGAGACTCCGATGATTATTCTGGCCCTGCAGGGGATTCAAAAAAGCTTCGGCGCTCATGAGGTGCTGAAGGAGGTTACTTTTACCCTCCAGCAGGGAGAACGTATGGGCCTGGTCGGCGTAAACGGCAGCGGAAAGAGTACGCTGATGAAGATTATCGCAGGACAGGAAACCTGCGACAGGGGCACTGTCAGCATTCAGAAGGGACTGCGCCTTGGCTATCTTGCACAGCAGGGGGAACTGACGGGTGAGGAAACCGTACTGGAAACGCTGGAAAGCGTATTTGAACCTCAGCGGCAGATGGAGCGCGAGCTCCGCAGCCTGGAGGAACAGATGTCGCAGTGCGGGGAAAAACCGGAAGAACTGAAGAGACTCGGGAACCGGTATGATGCGCTGACAAGGGAATTCGAACACCGGAACGGATACGGGTGGCGGTCCTCTGTGCAGGGAGTTCTGGCAGGCTTGCAGCTGCGTGAGTACGCAGATCAGAAAACAGGACTTCTGTCAGGCGGAGAGAGAACGCGGCTCTGCCTTGGCCGCATGCTGCTGACGGAGCCGGATCTGCTGCTTCTGGATGAGCCAACAAATCATCTGGATCTGAAAAGCATCGCCTGGCTGGAGGAATATCTCCGGAGCTATCGCGGAGCCGTTCTGGTCGTGAGCCATGACCGCTATTTTCTTGACCGCGTGTGCAGCCGTATGGCGGAGCTGCTGCTGGGCACGCTGGAGACTTATGACGGAAATTATACAGAGTATCTGGAAAAAAGGACCCAGGTCTATGAGACCCGTATGAAAGCCTGGGAGGCACAGCAGAAGGAAATCGCCCGGCAGGAGGCTATCATTGCCATGTACAGGCGGTTTAACCGTGAAAAGAGCATCCGCCTGGCCGAAAGCCGGGAAAAACGTCTGGATAAAATTGAACGCCTTGAAAAACCTCAGGAAGAGGGAACGGTACGCTTCCGGTTTGAAACCCGGCGCCGGACCGGCGACGATGTGCTGCTGACGGACCGGCTGAGCAAGGGATATGGGGATAGAACCCTTTTTCATGATCTGAACCTGCATATCCGTGCCGGCGACCGGATTGCGCTGATCGGGGATAACGGGACCGGAAAAACCACCCTGCTGAGATGTCTGACCGGAGAGGAACGGCCCGACGCCGGCACTATCCGCTGGGGCGCGGGCGTGGATCTTGGTTACTACGATCAGCACCAGTCCGGCCTGCATGAGGATAAGTCAGTGCTGGATGAAGTGTGGGACAGATTCCCGCGGATGGATCAGTCGGATATCCGCGGGGCACTGGGACTTTTTCTGTTTACGGGAGACGAGGTGTTTGAGCCTGTTCATACCCTCAGCGGCGGGGAAAAAGGACGGGTGGCACTGACGGAGCTGATGCTGCATAAGGATAACGTACTGCTGCTGGACGAGCCGACCAACCATCTGGATATGGACAGCAGAGAAGTGCTGGAGGACGCACTGCGGGATTTCCCGGGCACCATTCTCGCTATCAGCCACGACCGGTATTTCATTAACCGTTTCGCCGAAAAGATATGGTGCCTGGATCAGGACGGTATCAGGGAATACCTGGGGAATTATGACAGCTATTTTGAGAAGATAAACCGGGATCAGGAACCGGACGGCGGCGACGCATCCCGGATGACAAAAACGGCGCTTGACAAGGAAAAGAAAAGAAGCAGGGAAGAACAGCGCCGGCTCCTTGAAAAAAAGGAGAAGATACGGTCCGTGGAGAAGGAAATCGCTGAGAAGGAGCAGGAAATCGGCCGGATGGAGATGAAAATGGCCGATCCGGCAACCTATCAGGACGCGGACACGGCAGCTGAGCTTTCCAGGCTGTACAGGGAGGCACAGAACCGCCTGGAAGCGCTTTATGAGCAATGGGAGGAGCTTGACAATCCGGAGCTGTGATATAGGACACGCTTGAAAGCGTGTTCTTTTCATTTGCCGGAAAACCCGGTTTAATCAAGCATTATTATACGAAAATTATTTTTTTTAAATCCGCCCAACAGGGAAAACGGGCAAATTCGTCAGAATGATAGACACACCCGCAGCAGTGTGCAAAGTGAATTACGGGAAGGGTGTAAAATACTGCCTTCCGAGAGATAAAAAAACTCGAAAATTTCAAAAAAAATTTGAAAAAATGCCGGAAACCCTCTTGCAATACATATGCGGGATGGATATAATAGCAATGTTGTCTGTTCAGGGATGAAACGGTAAGTTGCCGTCCGGCCAGACGGGTAATTATCGCGGACCAGCCCGCAAATCGGGCGACGGACTCGATGCGTCAGAGGATCTGCACCTGCAGTGGATCCCGGGAACGCGAACGAGAACGAATTGAGGAGGTATATCAGGTATGGCCAACCAGAAAATCCGGATCAAGCTGAAGAGCTACGAGCACAAACTGATCGATCAGAGCGCAGAGCGGATCGTGGAAACCGCCAAGCGTACAGGTGCCCGTGTTTCCGGCCCTATCCCGCTTCCCACTGAGAGGGAAATCGTAACCATTCTTCGCGCTGTGCATAAGTACAAGGACAGCCGCGAACAGTTCGAACGCCGCACCCACAAGCGGTTGATCGACATCAACAATCCCAACCCCAAAACGGTGGACGCCATGATGAAGCTCGATCTTCCTGCTGGTGTCGAAATCGAAATGAAGCTGTGAGGCAGGAGGAGCGATTAACATGAAGAAAGCGATCGTGGGCAAAAAGATCGGCATGACGCAGGTCTTCACTGAAGACGGCCGCCTCGTTCCGGTTACCGTGATTGAAGCGGGCCCCTGCACCGTAGTGCAAACCAAGACTAAGGAAAGCGACGGCTATGAAGCGATTCAGGTCGGCTTCGGCGATCTGACCGAGAACCGGGCCAAGAAGCTGCTGACCAAACCTGAACTGGGACATTTCAAGAAGGCAGGCGTGGATGCCAAGCGCACCCTGCGGGAGTTCCGGTTCGATGACTGCACTTCCTACAAGGTAGGCGACGTGCTCAAGTGCGATCAGTTCGCACAAGGCGACAAGATCGATATTACCGGCACCAGCAAGGGCCATGGTTATACCGGACCCATTCAGCGCTGGAACCAGCATACCGGTCCGATGGCGCACGGCTCCAAGTATCATCGCGGCGTCGGCTCCATGAGTGCAAACTCTGATCCCAGCCGCGTGTTCAAGAACAAGCACATGGCCGGCCAGTACGGTGTGGAACGGGTCACGGTGCAGAACCTTGAAGTCGTCCAGGTGGACGCGGAACGCAACCTGCTGCTGGTGAAGGGCGCTGTGCCCGGCCCCAACGAAGGTCTGCTGATCATCCGTGACACCTGCAAGGCCTGATGCTGAGCAAGGAGGAAGAAGACAATGCCTAAGACTGCTCTATATAATATGGAAGGAACGGCCATCGGCGAGGTGGAACTGAGCGAAGCGATTTTCGCCGCTCCCATCAACGAAGCCGCAATGCACCTGATGGTTCGCTCCTATCTGGCAGCCCAGCGCCAGGGTACGCAGAGCGCCCTGACCCGCGGAGAGGTTCGCGGGGGCGGCCGGAAGATCTACCGCCAGAAGGGCACCGGTAATGCCCGGCACCATGGCAACCGCGCGCCTCAGTTCAAACACGGCGGCGTGGTGTTCGCTCCCAAGCCCCGGGATTATTTCCTGGCTGTGAACAAGAAGGTTCGCCGCGTTGCTTTCAAGAGCGCCATGACCTCCAAGCTGAACGCCGGTGAGATTATCGTTGTGGATGCCCTGAACCTGAAGGAAGGCAAGACCAGGCTGATGGCTGAAGCTCTGAAGAAGCTGAATGCCGAAAAGAAGGCGCTGGTTGTTCTTCCCGAGCGGGACGAGAACGTAGCCCGCGCCACGGCCAACCTGGCCCAGGCCAAGCTGACCTACGTCAACACCCTGAACGTCTATGACATTCTGAACGCCGGCAAGGTCGTTCTGACCAAGGCTGCCAAGGAATGCGTCGAGGAGGTGTACGCATAATGAAGGATCCTCATGACATCATCAAGCGCCCCATCCTCACCGAAAAGGCGTATGAGGGAATCGAAGAAAAGCGCTACGTATTCGAAGTGGATATCAAGGCCAACAAGGCTGAGATCAAGAGCGCCGTGGAAGCGGTTTTCGCGGAAGACGGTGTAAAGGTTGCCAAGGTTAACACCCTGCGGACCATCGGCAAGATGAAGCGGCAGGGACGCACCCAGGGCAGGACGCCCGAAACCAAAAAAGCCTATGTTACCCTGAAGAAGGACTCCAAGCCCATCAAGTTCTTCGAAGGCATGGCTCAGTAACAGCAGGGAGGAGACGAAAACATGGCTATTCGAGTCTATAAGCCGACTTCGCCCGCCCGGCGGTTCATGTCGGTTCTGACCTATGAGGAAATCACCAAGAAGACTCCTGAGAAGAGTCTGGTGGAAGTCCTGAAGAAGAACTCCGGCCGGAACAATCAGGGCAAGATCACCGTCCGTCATCAGGGCGGCGGCAACAAAGTCAAGTATCGTATCATCGACTTCAAGCGGGATAAGGTTGATATTCCCGCGAAAGTCAACGCCATCGAGTATGATCCGAACCGCAGCGCTTTCATCGCTCTGCTGTATTACGCGGATGGCGAGAAGCGCTATATCCTGGCTCCTCTGGGACTGAAGGTGGGAGACACCGTCATCTCCAGTGAGAATGCGGATATCAAACCCGGCAACACACTGCCCATCAGCAACATCCCCGTCGGTACGCTGATCCACAATCTGGAGATCAAACCCGGCCGCGGCGGACAGCTGGTTCGCAGCGCCGGCATGAGCGCACAGCTGATGGCCAAGGAAAACGGATTCGCTCAGGTGCGTCTCCCCAGCGGAGAAATGCGCAAGCTGCCCCTGAACGTGAAAGCGACCATCGGAACAGTCGGCAACACCGATCATGAGAACGTTCGCCTGGGCAAGGCCGGCCGTGTACGTCACATGGGTATCCGTCCCACCGTCCGCGGTGTGGTTATGAATCCCTGCGACCATCCGCATGGCGGCGGCGAGGGCAAGAGCCCCGTCGGTATGCCTGCTCCTGTGACCCCCTGGGGCAAGCCCGCCCTGGGTCTGAAGACCAGGAAGCACAAGAAGTACTCCAACAAGATGATCGTCAAGCGCGCTGGCAACAAGTAAGCGCATCCTAGAGGAAGGAGGCACTCTGAAGAATGAGTCGTTCCATTAAAAAGGGCCCTTATGTGGAAGCTGCGCTGATGAAGCGCATTGCGGATATGAACAGCACCGGCAAGAAAGCGGTTGTGAAGACCTGGAGCCGGAGCAGCACCATCTTCCCTGAGTTTGTGGGTCACACCGTTGCGGTTCACGACGGCCGCAAGCATGTGCCGGTTTACATCACGGAGGACATGGTAGGACACAAGCTGGGCGAGTTTGCCCCGACACGGACCTTCCGGGGTCATGCCGGCGACAAGAACAGCGCCCGTAAGTAAAGCGAGAGGAGTTGAAACGAAATGGCTACCCGTTCAAAGGAAAAGGCGGCCGCTCGTAAGGCAAATGCCGACAAGCGTCCCCAGGCCCATGCCAAGTATGTTCGCATCTCTCCTCGCAAGGTCAAGATCGTGATCGACCTGATTCGCGGAAAGAACGTGGACGAAGCTCTGGCCATTCTGCAATATACACCCAAAGCTGCCTGCCCCGTGGTCACGAAAGTGCTGAACAGCGCGATCGCCAACGCGGTGAACAATCAGGAGCTTAACCGGCAGAACCTCTACGTCGCCGAAGTGTACGCCAACCCCGGCCCCACGCTGAAGCGCTACGTTGCCCGCAGCCGCGGCAGCGCGTCCCCGATGCTCAAGCGCACCAGCCACATCAGCGTGGTGCTTGACCAGAAGTAAGGCGAAGGAGGAGCAAACATGGGTCAGAAAGTTAATCCCCACGGAGCGCGGGTCGGTGTCATCTACGACTGGAGCACCCGCTGGTACGCCGGGAAGAAGGATTTTGCGAACAACCTGGTGGAGGATTTCAAGCTTCGTAAGATGCTGAAGGAAAAGTACTATTCCACCGGTATTTCTCATATTGACATCGAGCGGACCGCTCAGACCATGACGGTGAACATTTTCACTGCGAAACCCGGCATGATCATCGGCCGCGGCGGCGCCGGCATCGAGGAACTGAAGAAGAACATTACCGAGTTCCTTGGCCGTCCCTGCCACATCAATGTCATGGAGATCAAACAGCCTGACGCCGATGCGCAGCTGGTTGCCGAGAACATTGCGCAGCAGCTTGAGAAGCGCATCAGCTTCCGCCGGGCTATGAAGCAGGCACAGCAGCGGAGCATGAAGATTCCCGGTGTCAAGGGAATCAAGACTTCCGTCAGCGGCCGTCTGGGCGGCGCGGATATTGCCCGCAGCGAACATTATCATGAAGGCAGCATTCCGCTGCAGACCCTTCGCGCGAATATCGACTACGGTTTCGCCGAAGCGAAGACTACCTATGGCCGTCTGGGAATCAAGGTCTGGATCTATAAGGGACAGATCCTGCCCCGGGCGAAGAAAGCCCCTGCCGGGAAGGAGGGAAAGTAATCTATGCTGATGCCCAAGAGAGTAAAGCACCGCAAACAGTTCCGCGGTCGCATGAAGGGCAAAGCCCAGCGCGGTAATTTCCTCGCTTACGGAGATTACGGCCTGCAGGCTACCGAGCCCTGCTGGGTAACAAGCCAGCAGATCGAAGCTGCCCGTATTGCCCTGACCCGTTACACCAAGCGTGGCGGTCAGGTTTGGATTAAGATTTTCCCTGACAAGCCTGTCACAGCGAAGCCCGCTGAGACGCGCATGGGTTCCGGTAAAGGTGCTCCCGAATACTGGGTAGCGGTTGTGAAGCCCGGACGGGTCCTGTTTGAAATCGCCGGCGTTACCGAAGAGATCGCCCGCGAAGCGCTCCGTCTGGCAAGCCACAAGCTGCCTCTGAAGACCAAGCTCATCATTCGTCAGAATGAGGAGAAGAAGACTGAAGCGGGTGGTGAAGAAGCATGAAGGCAAATGAATTAACCGCTATGACCGTTGAGCAGCTCCAGGAAAAGGTCAAGGAACTGAAGACCGAGCTGTTTGGCCTTCGCTTCCAGCTTGCTACAGGCCAGCTGCAGAACACCATGCAGATCAGCGAAGTCAAGCGCGATATCGCACGGTGCAAGACCATCCTTCGTCAGAAGGAACAGGCCTGAGATTGTGAAAGGAGGCAGCTGGAAACATGGAAGAAAGAGGACTGCGTAAAACCAGGATTGGCGTTGTGGTCAGCGACAAGATGGACAAAACCTGTGTGATTCAGATCAAGACCCGTGTACGTCATCCCCTGTATGGAAAAATTATGAACCGCACCAGCAAGCTGAAGGTTCATGACGAGAATAACGAATGCGGCGTCGGCGATACCATCCGCGTGATGGAAACCCGCCCGCTGAGCAAGGACAAGCGTTGGCGTCTCGTCGAGATTATCGAGAAGGCTAAGTAAGGGAGGAATTCACAATGATTCAGCCGCAAACCCGGCTTAAGGTCGCCGATAACTCCGGCGCCAAGGAAATCATGTGCATCCGTGTCCTGGGCGGTTCTTTCCGGCGCGACGGAAGCATCGGTGACATCATTGTTGCCAGCGTCAAGAGCGCGACCCCCGGCGGCACTGTGAAGAAGGGCGAAGTCGTAAAGGCTGTTATCGTCCGGATGCGCAAAAACAAGCGTCGCCCTGACGGCAGCTATATCAAGTTCGATGATAACGCCGCTGTCATTATCAATGATCAGAAAATGCCCCGCGGGACCCGTATCTTTGGGCCTGTGGCTCGCGAGCTGCGTGAGAAGGACTTCATGAAGATCGTCTCCCTGGCTCCCGAAGTACTGTAAGGAGGCGGAACGGTTATGCATGTAAAATCCAAAGATACCGTCATCGTCATCACCGGTAAGGACAAGGGCAAGAAGGGTAAAGTGTCCGCCGCGTTCCCGAAGCTCAACCGGGTTACCGTTGAAGGCGTGAACGTTGTGACCAAGCATCAGAAAGCCCGTAATGCCATGCAGCCCGGCGGCATCATCCACAAGGAAATGCCCATTGATGTCAGCAACGTTATGCTTGTCTGCCCCAAGTGCGGAAAAGCGACACGCGTTGCCCACAAGGTTGACAGAGTGACGGATGAAAACGGCAAGACGGTTCGCAAGATGATCCGCGTTTGCAAAAAGTGCAACGCCGAAATCGACTGATAAAGGAGGAAAAGCCATATGGCAACCCGGATCAAGGAAAAGTATCTGGCCGAGGCGATTCCTGCTTTGAAGCAGAAGTTCGGCTATAAGAATGTTATGGAAGTCCCGAAGCTCACCAAGATCGTGATCAACATGGGTCTTGGCGACTGCAAGGATAATGCCAAAGCCATGGAAATGGCGATCAACGAGCTGACCACTATCGCCGGTCAGAAGCCCATGGTCACCAAGGCCAAGAAATCCATCGCCAACTTCAAAGTCCGTGAGGGCATGAACGTGGGCGCCAAGGTTACCCTGCGGGGAGACCGGATGGAAGAGTTCATGGATAAACTGGTGTCCGTCGCGCTGCCCCGCGTACGTGACTTCCGCGGTGTAAGCACCAAGGCCTTCGACGGCCGCGGCAATTATGCCCTGGGTATCCGCGAGCAGCTGCTGTTCCCCGAAATCGAGTATGACAAGGTTGAGAAGATCCGCGGCATGGAAATGATCTTCGTTACCACTGCCAAGACCGATGAGGAATGCATGGAATTGCTGAAGCTGTTGGGCATGCCCTTCGCGCAGGCGTAATTGTAAGGAGGAAAAGAACGTGGCAAAGCTGAGCATGAAACTCAAGCAGTCCAGAGAACCGAAGTTCTCCACTCGCGCTTACACACGCTGCCGTATCTGCGGCCGTCCCCACAGTGTGCTGCGCAAGTACGGCGTATGCCGTATCTGCTTCAGAGAGCTGGCCTATAAGGGCCAAATCCCCGGTGTCCGCAAGGCCAGCTGGTAAGCGGGGAATAAACGGAAGGAGGTTATAATCACATGGTTGTGAACGATCCCATCGCCGATATGCTCACCCGCATCCGGAACGGTCAGGTCGCCCGGCATGACGCCGTGACCATGCCCGCCAGCAACACCAAGAAGGCGATCGCCAAGATCCTTCTGAATGAAGGATACATCAAGGCGGTTGATTTCATTGATGACGGTCTGCAGGGAGAGATCAAAATCACCCTCAAATATATGAACGGCAAACAGACTCCCGTTATCGCGGGTCTGAAGCGCATCAGCAAGCCCGGTCTGCGGGTATATGCCCGCAGCGAAGAGCTGCCCAAGGTTCTGGGCGGCCTGGGCATCGCGATTATCAGCACCAGCAAGGGTCTGATGACCGACAAGGAAGCGCGGAAGAACGCCATCGGCGGCGAAGTGCTTGCTTATATCTGGTAATAACCGACACGCTGAAGGAGGTATGACAAAATGTCTCGAATCGGAAAACTTCCGATCACAGTTCCCGCGGGCGTGACGGTGACGGTAGACGCGGACAATCTGGTAACTGTAAAGGGCCCCAAGGGCACCCTGTCCCAGAAAGTCAATCCCGCGATTACCCTGAAGCAGGAGGGCAACGTACTGACCCTCGAGCGTCCCACGGATTCCAAGCCGCATAAGGCTATGCACGGCCTGTACCGCGCGCTGGTCCACAACATGGTGGTAGGCGTGACGGAAGGCTTCACCAAGACCCTGGAAATGGTTGGTACGGGCTATCGTGCCAGCGTTGAGGGCAACAAGCTGACAATCAACATCGGCTTCAGCCATCCTGTGGTTCTGGAAGCGCCGGAAGGCATCACCTATGAAACCCCCAACCAGACCACCATTCTGGTAAAGGGCAGCAACAAACAGCAGGTTGGCAACCTTGCAGCGGACATCCGCGCCATCCGGAAGCCTGAACCCTATCTGGGTAAGGGCATCAAGTACAAGGATGAGCACATCCGCCGTAAGGAAGGCAAGACCGGTAAGTAAGAGAGGGAGTGACTGCAGATGTTCAAAAAACGTGACCGGAATGAAATTCGCGTGATTCGTCACGAGCGGGTACGTAAAAAGATCAGCGGCACCCCTGAAGCGCCGCGTCTGTCTGTGTACCGCAGCAATAAGCATATTCAGGCCCAGATTATCGACGATACCAAGGGTGTTACCCTGGTAAGCGCCAGCACCATGGATCCCGCGCTGAAGGGTCAGCTGGAAGAAGTCGACAAGAAGGGTGCTGCCAAGCTGGTTGGCAAGCTCATCGCAGAGCGCGCTGTCCAGGCCGGCATCAAGACCGTTGTGTTTGACCGCGGCGGGTATAAGTATACCGGCCGTGTTGCCAGCGTAGCCGACGGTGCCCGCGAAGCCGGACTTGAATTCTGATGAAGGAGGACAACGCAAATGCAACGGTTTGAACAGGTCAGCGAATTCAAAGAGCGTCTGGTTGCCGTGAACCGCGTTTCCAAGACCGTTAAGGGCGGCCGCAACATGCGGTTCAGCGCGCTGGTTGTGGTTGGCGACGAGAACGGCCGTGTTGGCGCCGGCATGGGCAAAGCTGCCGAAATTCCGGAAGCCATCCGCAAGGCGAATGAAGACGCCAAGAAACACCTGATTAACGTGCCGCTGGACGGCACCACGATTCCTCATGAAATGACCGGATATTATTCCACCGCCAAGAGCGTGCTTATGCCCGCTCCCGAAGGTACCGGCGTGATCGCGGGCGGTGCTGCCCGTGCCGTGCTGGAACTGGCCGGCGTGAAGGATATTCGTACCAAGAGCTTTGGGACCAACAATCCCATCAACATGGTCAAGGCCACCCTGGAAGCCCTGAAGCAGGTGCGCAGCGCCGAACAGGTCGCCAAGATGCGCGGCAAGACCGTGGAAGAAATTCTGGGATAAGGAGGACGAAGAGATGAAACTGAAGATTACTCTGGTGAAGTCTCCGATCGCCAGCCTTCCCAAACACAAGGCGACTGTGGCTGCGCTGGGACTGCGCAAGGTCGGTCATTCCGTGACCCAGCCTGACAATCCCGCCATCCGCGGCCAGATCTTTGCCGTGAAGCACATGGTAAAGGTTGAGGAAGTTGACGAATAAAGGAGGAATTTCCCATGAAACTGCATGAGCTGCATCCCGCAGAAGGATCCACCACCGCTCAGAAGCGGCTGGGACGCGGAACCGGTTCGGGTCTGGGTAAGACCTCCGGCAAGGGCCACAAGGGTGCCAAAGCCCGCAGCGGCGGCGGCAAGCGGCCCGGATTTGAAGGTGGCCAGATGCCTCTGTACCGCCGTGTTCCCAAGCGCGGTTTCACGAATGTTTTCGGCACGGAATATGCTGAAGTCAACGTGGAACGCCTGGAGATTTTCAATGACGGCGACACCGTGACGGTTCCGATGCTTCTGGAAGCGGGTATTATCAAGAAGACTCTTGACGGCGTAAAGATTCTCGGCAACGGCGATCTGACGAAGAAGCTGACCGTTCAGGCACAGAAGTTTACTGCTGGCGCGAAGGAAAAGATCGAAGCTGTCGGCGGGAAGGCCGAGGTGATCTGAAATGATTGAAAACATCCGCAAGATGTGGAAAATCACAGAGCTCCGCAAGAAAATCATTTACACGTTTCTGATGCTGGTGCTCTTCCGTCTGGTCGGCGTCATTCCGGCGCCCGGCGTGGACGCGGTCCGGGCGATGAACTCCCAGAACGCGAGCCAGCTGCCGCTGCTGGAGCTGGTCAATATGATGACCGGTAACAACTTCAGCCAGATGACCATCATGGCGATGGGTATTACACCCTACATCAACGCGAGCATTATTATGCAGCTGCTGACCATCGCGATTCCCGCCCTGGAGCGTCTCTCCAAGGAAGAGGACGGCCGTCAGAAGATTAACCGGATCACCCGGTATGTCACTGTCGGTCTGGCAGCACTGCAGGCCATCGGTCTGGTTCGCGGCCTGGGCTACATCAAGTCCGGCTGGCTGAACTACGTACTGGTCGGCGTCAGCATGGCAGGCGGTACCGCCCTGGCCATGTGGATCGGTGAAAGAATCACGGAAAAGGGCATTGGCAACGGTGTCAGCCTGCTGATCTTCGTTGGTATCATTTCCAACCTGTTCAACGGTATCGTCGCCGGATTCACCACTGCCAGCACCACCGGAACCACCAGCGGCTGGATCAATCTGCTGGTGATCGTGGTCACCTCTATCCTGATGACGGTTGTCGTGACCTTCGTGGAACTGGGCGAGAGGCGGATTCCGCTTCAGATTGCCAAGCAGGTGAAGGGCCGCCGGGTTTACGGCGGACAGAGCACACACATGAGCCTGAAAGTGGTTTCTGTCGGCGTGCTGCCCCTGATCTTTGCTTACTCCTTCCTGGCTTTCCCCGGCACCATCGCCCAGCTGATCGATCCTCAGATGAACGGCTGGTTCACCCGGTGGTGGACGATGAACATGTATACCGGCAGCGTCTGGTACATGATCATTTCCGCTCTGCTGATCATCGCATTCACCTTCTTCTACTCCAGCATCAGCTTCGATCCCAAACAGCAGGCTGAACAGCTGCAGCAGCAGGGCGCGGTGATCCCCGGACAGCGCGGCAAGAATATTCGGCAGTATCTGCAGAACATCATGAACAGACTGAATCTGTTCGCTGCTCTGTTCCTGGCAGTTCTGGCCGCGGTTCCCACGCTGCTGCTCCGTCTGGCGGGCGTCCAGGTTCCCTTTGCTGCCAGCTCCATCCTGATCGCCGTGAGCGTTTCTCTGGAGACGATCCGCACGATTCAGGGCGAGATGAGCGTCCGCGGCATTGACATGGACATGGAAAACGTCGGATTCATGTAATCACGTGACGGATATGCCCGGCACGATGAGCAGCCGCTCAGCGTGCCGGTGCGTGTTTCCGGCAAACAGAAAAAAGAAAGGAGTCCCATGATGAATATCATTTTCCTCGGACCTCCCGGAGCGGGAAAGGGAACGCAGGCGCAGAAAATCTGCAGCGCTCTGAACATTCCTCAGATTTCCACCGGCGACATCCTTCGCCGGGCGATGAAGGAAGGAACGGAAACCGGCCTGAAAGCCAAGAGCTTTATTGACGCCGGGCAGCTGGTACCGGACGAAGTCATCATTGACATCGTGAAGGAAAGGCTTGCCATGGATGACTGCAGGCAGGGATATATTCTGGATGGGTTCCCCCGTACCGTTCCCCAGGCAGAAGCGCTGGATACCTTTGCTGCGATTGACTGTGTTATCGAACTGGACGTAAAGGATGAAGTGCTGGTGGAACGCCTCAGCGGCCGCCGGGTCTGCGTCAAATGCGGCGCAACCTATCATCTGAGCATGCTGAACGGCAAAACCACCTGTGATGTCTGCGGAGAAGAACTGATTCAGCGGAATGACGATAAAGCGGAGACGGTGCTGAACCGGCTGAAGGTTTATCATGATCAGACAGCTCCGCTGATCGGTTATTATGAAAACAAGGGCCTGCTGAAGAAGGTTGACGGCGCGCAGGGACTCGAAAACACCTTTGCCGCCATTATGAAAACTTTGGGAGCGCAGGCATGATCACGGTTAAGAATCCAACCCAGATCGGCAAGATGCGGGATGCCGGAAAGCTTCTGTACGAGGTGGAAATGAAGCTTCGGGAGGCTGTGCAGCCCGGTATCACCACAGCGGATCTGGATGTGATGGCGGAACAGCTGATCCGAAAGAATCACGCGATTCCATCTTCACTGCATTACGAAGGATATCCCTGCAGTATCTGTGCCAGCGTCAATGATGAGGTTGTGCACGGAATTCCCAGCGACACGCGGGTTCTGCAGGAAGGCGATATCATTTCCATTGACTGTACGCTGCTTCTGGACGGATGGCAGGCAGATTCCGCCTTTACGGTCGGGGTCGGAAGCATCAGCGAAGAAGCGGCGAAGCTGATCCGGGTTACGGAAGAATGCTTTTTTATCGGCGCCCGTCAGTGCGTGACGGGAAACCGTGTCAGTGATATCGGCAAAGCTGTTGAAAAGCATGCTGTGCAGAACGGATTCAGTCCGATACGGGATTTTACAGGGCATGGAATCGGACGGGAAATGCATGAAGATCCCGCGGTATTCAATTACTGGGATGCTCGGAACGGCATGGGACCCAGGCTTCGCCCGGGAATGACCCTGGCTGTGGAGCCGATGATTGCTCAGAAGGGCTGGCAGGTCACCATTGATGATGACGGTTGGTGTGCCAGAACCCGGGATCACGGGCTGTGCGCTCACTATGAGCACACAGTGGCAATCAATGAGCAGGGCTATCCGGAACTGCTGACGCTGCCCGGTTATCGCTGGGAGGCGGAAGCATGAAAGAACCTTTTTCCTTTGAGAAGGGTCGGATAGTGCAAAGCATCCAGGGAAGAGACGCCAAAGCGTACTTCATTATCCTGGATCAGCTGGAGGACGGGTTTGTGGCCATCGCCGACGGCGAACGGCATAAGCTGAGTCATCCGAAACGTAAGAAGACGAAACACTTATGCGCGAAACCGGTGCTTCTGGATCTGAATACGATCAGACCGGAAGGCGGGAAGCTTCAGGACAGCGATTTGAGAAAAGCGCTTGAGAAGCATGGTTTCACGCAGGACCGCTCGCTGTGCAAGGAGGGCTGATCTTTTGTCCAAGAGCGATGTAATCGAAATGGAAGGGAAAGTGGTGGAGGCACTGCCGAATGCGATGTTCCAGGTGGAACTGCAGAATGGCCACCAGATCCTGGCGCACATCTCGGGTAAAATGCGGATGAATTTTATCCGGATTTATCCCGGGGATAAAGTAACCATTGAATTATCGCCCTATGATCTGACCAGAGGCCGGATCACCTGGCGCAGCAAGAACTAAGCTAACGAAGGAGGTCACAGACATGAAAGTTCGTCCGTCTGTCAAGCCGATCTGTGAAAAGTGCAAGATCATCAAGCGCAAAGGCCACGTGATGGTGATTTGCGAGAATCCCAAGCACAAGCAGAAGCAGGGCTGATTGATGAAGCCGGGAGAATCATTCTCCCGGCTTATTTTTGTGCGCTTTACGAAACGACGGAATCATGATAAAATAGCTTCAGGAAAGGCGGTAGATGAATGTACAGAAGGTATTCCCAGACCGGTGAGGGGGCTGTCAGCAGTTCACGGCGATTCAGAAACCGGCTTAAAAATCTCCTGATAATCATTCTCCTGCTGGCGCTGATCGCGCTCAGCGTGTGGGCAATTCCCGCACTGAGGGACAGAGAGTCCAACAAGGCATCCCTGATTCAGCGCATTCAGACGGAATGCGGTGAAGCCGTGCGGCAGACATCTTCACTGAGCCGCAATGCCGGAGCAGATTCCGCTTCCATCCTGGCCAGGATCAGAAGCAATGTTTACGCGATCCGGACACTGAACGCGCTGGGAAATTCTTCCGGGTTCGGTTCTCTGGTTTCGGAAGAAAGCGTGATGACCATTCAGAATCTGGTGGACCGCTATCTGACTTATATTACAACCGGAATGGATACAGGGGAATACCAGACAAGCCTGCAGAATGCCCTGGGGGAGCTGCAGGATGCCGTACAGAACCTGAACTG
Organism: Clostridia bacterium; assembly: GCA_017431005.1. Lineage (GTDB taxonomy): Bacteria > Bacillota > Clostridia > Christensenellales > Aristaeellaceae > Aristaeella. Next base: position 63,920 of record JAFRLY010000012.1, on the reverse strand, counting down.
AAGCAAACGCTGAACATAGCGCGGGGCAGCCGCCCCGCCTTTTTCATGGAGGGACAGAGCATGATCCGATGGGGCGAAAAACTGGAGGAAAAGATTGCCATGCTGCCTGACTCTCCGGGCTGCTATCTGATGAAGGACCGCAGCGGAACCATTATCTACGTCGGGAAAGCTGTCAACCTGAAAAACCGGGTGCGCAGCTATTTCCGGGATACTGCCCACACGCCCAAGGTGGCTGCCATGATCAGCCATATCGACGATTTTGAGATCCTGCTGTGCGAAACCAACCTGGAAGCCCTGATCCTGGAATGCAACCTGATCAAGCTGCATCGTCCGTATTACAACATTCTTCTGAAGGACGACAAGCATTATCCCTATCTGAAGGTTGATCTCCGGGAGCATTTTCCCAGACTGACGGTGACCCGGAAAATGGAAAAGGACGGAGCTAAATATTTCGGACCCTATATCGGTGCGAACGCGGTGAGACAGGTGATTGAAGCTGTCCGCGGCGTTTTTCCGATCCGGACCTGCAGACAGGAGCTTCCGCCCAGGAATCCGAAACGTCCCTGTGTCAATCACGACATCGGAAAATGCATGGCGCCTTGCGCCGGACTGTGCACCGAAGAGGTGTACAGTGAGATGATGGATGGCGTGCTTAGCTTCCTGGGCGGGGATTATCAGAGAGTGCTGGACAAGCTGAACAGGGAGATGAGGGAGGCTGCCGCAGCCATGCGGTATGAGAGAGCCGCAAAAATCCGTGACCAGATCCGGGATGTACAGGGCCTGATGGAGCGTCAGATTGCTCTGCGTACCGACCGCAGTGAGCAGGACCTGATTGCTTTGGCGCAGGACGGGCTGGATGCTATGGTTCAGGTGCTGTATGTGCGGGGCGGACGGATGGTTGGCGGAGACCACTTCATTCTTCCACGGGAAGGGGCAGAGGATCCGGGTGAAGTGATTGCCGGGTTTATGTCCCAGTATTATGACAACGCCGGACTGATTCCCAGAAACGTGCTGTGCCAGACACTGCCGGAAGGAAGCCGGGAGCAGATGGAAACCTGGCTGCGTCAGCGTAAGGGGAGTGCCGTTTCCCTTTCGACACCCAAACGGGGAGAAAAGCACGAGCTTGTAATGCTGGCAGTGAAAAACGCAGATGACGCCCTGAAAAAGCGGAATGCCCGCCGCACCGTTCATGAGGAGAGAACGATCGGCGCATGCGAAAGCCTCGGGAGAATTCTGGGTATGGATCATACCCCAAGACGTATTGAGGGCTACGATATTTCCAACACGCAGGGAGCGCAGAGCGTTTCCTCCATGGTGGTGTTCATCAACGGTGAACCAGCCAAGAAGGAATACCGCAGGTTCAGAATCAAAACGGTGGAAGGCGCCAATGATTTTGCGTCGCATTATGAAACCCTGTACCGCCGCTACGCCCACGGGCAGCGTGAACTGGAGGAAGGATCGGAGGAAAGGAAATTTACGGATTTTCCGGATCTGATCCTGATTGACGGGGGTCCTCAGCAGCTGAAATTTGCCAGGCAGGCGATCCTGGATCTGGGAATTACGCCGCCGAAGATGTTCGGTCTGGCAGAGAGACTGGAGGAAATATGGCTGCCTGACGCGGAAGAACCGATTCTGCTGGATCACCATACACCGGTGCTGCAGCTTGTGCAGCGGATCCGGGATGAAGCGCACCGGTTCGGCATCATTCATCACAGAGTGCTGCGCGGCAAAGCGTTCATTCATTCCCAGCTGGAGGATATTCCGGGAATCGGTCCCGCGAGAAGAAAAGCGCTGCTGAAGGCTTTCGGCAGCCTGAAGGCCGTCCGGGAGGCAGACAGGGAAGCACTGGAGAAAACCCCGGGCATGAACAGGCCGGCAGTGGAAGCCGTGCTGGCGTGGCAGGAACAGACAAAAAGATAATGCTTGCATGAGAAGCAGGTTCATGCCATAATGGAAAAACGCAGGGAAACAGGCAGGGAGGGATGGAACATATGGCGGAAGCACTTTGGGTCAGAACGATCCGGAACCATCGTACCGACCGTCAGGCCACCATCCCCTGCGGACGGGAAAACCCGCGGGATGCGCTTCTGGAAGCATGCCGGCAGCTGGATCTGCCAGAACCGCTCTGGCTGGAGAAAAATGAGCGGGAGTGGGAAGAATTCGGCCAGACAAGGTTTCTGCCGGATGCTTTTTTCGAAAATGTGAATTTCCAGCGCATGGAGATAGAATACATCGATCCGGACGCGCCTAAGCGGAAGAGTCCGGATCCTCGGAACGCTTTTTAGGGAGGCTTGCATTCATATGGATAAGAAGATTGCGGATATCATTGAAAGCTATCGTGAGGATTTCGTCAGGACGCTTCGGTCCTGGATCAATGTCCCTTCCATTAAGGGAGAAGCCGGGGAGAATGCGCCTTTCGGCCGCGATGTGCGGAATATGCTGGATCAGGCCATGAAAACAGCCCGGGATCTGGGCTTTGAACCAGTGGATTATGCCGGGTATGCATGCGACGTGAAGCTGGGAGATGCGGAAGAAGAGATCGGCGTGCTCGGCCATCTGGACGTGGTACCGGTCGGGGACGGATGGACCCGCCCGCCGTTTGAAGGAGTAATTGAGAACGGACGGATGTACGGACGCGGAACCAACGATGATAAAGGCCCGTCCCTGGCAGCCCTTTATGCCATGCGGGCAATCCGGGATGCCGGCCTGCCGCTGAAAAAGAGCATCAAGCTGATTCTGGGATGCGATGAGGAAAGCGGCTGGGAGGATATGGCATACTACACTGCGCATGCCGGAATGCCGGAAATCGGATTCAGCCCGGACGCAAGCTTTCCGCTGATTAATACGGAAAAGGGCATGATCCACCTGACCTTCCGGGGCCCTGCTTCCGGGAGCGGCCTGAAGATTCTGCAGATGTGCACCGGGAACAGGATGAACGTGATCCCGGGCAAAAGCAAAGCACTTCTGGAAGGCGGAGAAGTTCTCGCTGAGCAGGTCCGGGCTTACAGCGGGAAAACAGGATTGCCTTACAGGGCAGAGAGTGCTGCGGAAGGCGTATGGGTAACGGCGGAAGGCATTCCCGGCCACAGCGCCTATCCGGAAGGACGGCGGAATGCCATCGGCATGATGCTGAAGCTGCTGAAAGCACTCGGAGCGGAGGGGACGCCTGCCTTGCTGGCTGATACTGTCGGTATGGAAAGCGACGGCGCCGGTCTGGGCTGCGCCTGCCGGGATGACGTTTCCGGGCCTCTGACCTGCAATATGGGCATTCTGCGGCTGGAACAGGGTGAATGGATCGGTACGCTGGATCTGCGCTGCCCGATCACGGCTGACCTGGAGCAGCTGAAGGACAGCATCGCTGCGCATCTGCCGGGGCTGTCAATCGAAAACCTGGAGCTCAAGGCGCCGCACCATGTGCCTGCGGAAAGCGAGCTGGTCCGCAGCCTGCTGGCGGCCTATGAGGAGGAAACCGGCTGGAAGGGCGAGCCAATGTCTACCGGCGGCGGAACTTACGCCAAGGTACTGAAGCAGGGCGTTGCCTTCGGCGCGCTGTTCCCGGATGAAGAGGATCTGGCGCATCAGGCTGATGAATACGCAGCCATCGACCGGCTCATGCTGGCTATCCGGATTTATGCCAACGCGCTGATCCGCCTGGCATGCTGAGATCCGGAGAAGAACTGCCGGGTGACCGGACCAAACTGAGGATGGAGAAATAGCGGAATGATTACAGTAAGCAATGTATCCCTGACTTTCGGCGGACAGAAGCTTTTTTCCGGAGCGGACCTGAAATTCCTGCCCGGCAACTGCTACGGTATCATCGGCGCGAACGGTGCCGGGAAATCCACTTTCCTGAGAATACTCAGCGGAGAACTGGAACCCACCACGGGTTCAGTGTTTGTCCCCTCAAATGAACGTATGAGCACCCTGAAACAGGACCAGTTCATGTACGACGCATATCCGGTCATGGATACCGTGATCATGGGCAACCAGCGCCTGTATGATATCATGCAGGAAAAGGACGCTCTGTATGCCAAGCCAGATTTCAGCGAAGCTGACGGGGAACGGGCGGCTGAGCTGGAGGGTGAATTCGCCGAAATGGACGGGTGGAACGCGGAGAGCGACGCGGCAACCCTGCTGACGGGACTCGGCATTCCCACAGAAGAACACACCATGATGATGGCGGACCTGCAGGCCGGCGATAAGTTCAAGGTTCTGCTGGCCCAGGCGCTGTTCGGCAATCCTGACATTCTGCTGCTGGATGAGCCTACCAACAATCTGGACAACCGCTCTGTAGCCTGGCTTGAGGATTTCCTGATGGATTTTCCGGGCACGCTGATCGTCGTCAGCCATGACCGGTGGTTCCTGAACAACATCTGTACCCATATCGTGGATATCGATTTCAACCAGGTCAAGCTCTATGTAGGCAACTACGATTTCTGGTACGAATCCAGCAAGATGATGCAGGCACTGATGAATGATCAGAAGAAACGCCGGGAGGACAAAATCCGGGAGCTGCAGGCATTCATCCAGCGCTTTTCAAGCAACAAGAGCAAGGCCAAGCAGGCTACCAGCCGGCGCAAGCTGCTGGACCAGCTGACGATTGAGGAAATGCCCGCGTCCAGCCGCCGGTATCCGTATGTATGCTTTACGCCGGACAGGGAAGCCGGCAAGGATATCCTGCAGGTTACCAACCTGAACTACACACAGGACGGCGTGCAGCTGCTGAAGGACGTTTCCTTCCTGGTGACGAAAGGCCAGAAAATTGCACTGGTGGGGAATGAACAGGCGGAAACCGCTCTGTTCCGTATTCTGGCAGAGGAAATACAGCCTGACAGCGGCACGGTGAAATGGGGCGTCACCATTTCCACCAGTTATTTTCCAAAGGACAACAGCCCCTATTTCGACGGATGCGACCTGACCATGATGCAGTGGTTTGCCCAGTACTCACCTGAGCAGCTTGAAACCTATATGCGCGGCTTTCTCGGGAGAATGCTGTTTTCGGGGGATGACGTCTACAAGCCGGTAAGTGTGCTTTCCGGCGGAGAAAAGGTCCGCTGCATGCTGAGCCGGATGATGCTTTCCGGGGCCAATTTCCTGATGCTGGATCAGCCGACCAACCACCTGGACCTGGAATCCATCACAGCCGTGAACAATGGGCTGATCAATTTCCCGGGGAACGTGATTTTCACCAGCCAGGACCATCAGTTTATCTCCACTGTGGCGGACCGTATCATCGAGATCCGTCCGGACGGGACGATTGCCGATTATCTTTGCAATTATGAAGAGTACCTGGAGAAGACAAAATAATCGATTGAAGTGCAATCGCCGGTGTGATATACTTGCACCGGCTTTTTACATACAAAAAAACAAATGCGGAGGAAATCGGCCATGAGATTCGGGCATTTTGACGACAAGGCGCGGGAGTATGTCATCGAGACACCCCGTACACCATATCCCTGGATCAATTATCTGGGATGCGAGAAATTTTTCGGAATCATCAGCAACACAGCAGGCGGCTACTGTTTCTACAGGGATGCCCGGCTGCGGCGGATTACCCGGTACCGTTACAACAACATGCCGGTGGACAACGGAGGACGGTACTTCTACATCAATGACCAGGGAACCGTCTGGAATCCCGGATGGAAGCCTGTGAAAACAGAGCTGGACGAATACAGCTGCCGACATGGCATGGGTTATACGGTCATTACAGGCAAAAAGAACGGGCTGCGGGCTTCCCAGCTGAGCTTTGTTCCCATGGGGTACGACGCGGAAGTTCACCAGGTAACGCTCGTGAACGAGAGCGGCGCACCGAAGGACGTGATTCTGACCAGCTTTGTTGAATTCTGCCTCTGGAACGCCCAGGACGATATGCTGAATTTCCAGCGTAATTTCTCCACCGGCGAGGTTGAGGTGGAGGACGGCGTCATCTATCATAAAACAGAATACCGGGAACGCCGCAACCACTATGCGTTCTATGGCGTCAACACACCGATCAACGGCTTTGACACCGACATGGAAACCTTCCTGGGACTGTATAACGGATTTGAAAATCCGCAGGCTGTGCTGACCGGAAAGATGGGGAACTCCATTGCGTCGGGCTGGCAGCCGATGGCCGCGCATCAGATCCGGGTGCATCTGGAAGCCGGCGAGGAAAAGAAGTTCAACTTCGTGCTCGGATATGCAGAACTTCCGCAGGAAGAAAAATGGGAAAAACCCGGCGTGATCAATAAGAAGCCGGCAAAGGCACTGCTGAAGAAGCTGCATGACGACGATCAGATCGAAAAGGCATTCCAGGCGCTGAAGGCCCACTGGGATCATCTCCTGAGCGCCTATATCCTGACGTCTGACGACGATAAACTCAGCCGCATGGTCAACATCTGGAATCCCTATCAGTGCATGGTTACATTTAATATGAGCCGCAGCACATCCATGTTTGAAAGCGGAATCGGACGGGGCATGGGTTTCCGGGATTCCAGCCAGGATCTGCTGGGATTCGTGCATCAGATTCCGGAACGGGCGCGGGAGCGGATTCTGGATATCGCGGCTACACAGTTCCGGGACGGCGGCTGCTATCACCAGTATCAGCCGCTGACCAAGAAAGGCAACAACGATATAGGAGGCGGATTCAACGATGACCCGCTCTGGCTGATTGCCGGAACCGCTGCCTATATCAAGGAAACAGGAGACTTCGGCATTCTGGACGAGCAGGTCGCCTACGACTGCAATCCGGATGATTCCGGCACGCTGCTGGAGCATCTGGAGGTCAGCTTCATGCACGTGGTCAACAACAGGGGTCCTCACGGCCTGCCGCTGATCGGCCGGGCGGACTGGAATGACTGCCTGAATCTGAACTGCTATTCCGATACACCGGATGAAAGCTTCCAGACCTTTTCAAATCCGAACGCACCGGATGAAAGAGTGGCGGAAAGCGTACTGATCGCAGGCATGTTTGTTTCCATCGGGCCGGAGCTGGTTGCCATTGAGCGCCGGAAGGGTTGCGGGGAAAAGGCGCAGGCGTATCAGCAGGAGATTGACGCCATGGTCCGGACAATTGAAAAGGACGGCTGGGACGGCGAATGGTTTATCCGCGCCTATGACGCCATGGGACACAAGGTCGGCAGCAGGGAATGCGAGGACGGAAAGATCTTTATTGAATCCCAGGGCTACTGCGTCATGGCCGGTATCGGCCTTGAAAATGGGATGGCTGAAAAAGCGCTGGAGAGCGTGCATCAGCATCTTGAGACGGAGCATGGTATCGTTCTGCTGCAGCCGGCCTATAAGGAATATCATCTGGAGCTTGGCGAAGTCAGCTCCTATCCGGGCGGCTACAAAGAAAACGCCGGTATTTTCTGTCATAACAATCCGTGGATTATCGCCGCAGAAACCGTCGTCGGACATGGCGACAGAGCATTTGACCTTTACAGCCGGATCGCTCCCGCATGGCGGGAAGAGATTTCCGAGCTGCATAAGATGGAACCCTATGTATACAGCCAGATGATTGCAGGCCGGGACGCAGCGAATTTCGGGCAGGCCAAAAACAGCTGGCTTACAGGTACTGCTGCCTGGAATTTCTATGTGATCAGCAATTACATTCTTGGAATCAAGCCCGACTGGGACGGCCTGAAAGTGGATCCCTGCATTCCGCATACCTGGGACAGCTACCAGGTCAGCCGCAGATTCCGGAACGCCGTTTACAGCATTACGATCCGGAATCCGAAGCACGTATGCCGGGGCGTCAGCAGGATCATCGCGGACGGAAAGGAACTGGAGGGCAGCGTTCTGCCGGTATATGCCGACGGGAAATGCCACAGTATTGAAGTTGAACTCGGATAAGGCCCAAAGTGCCAAACCGGACCTGAATGAAAACAGGTCCGGTTTTTTTCAGTGAGACAGGCAGGATTTTTTGCGGTAAATGTAGAAATTATCTACCAGAAAGACAAGGGAAGGGTGTGGTGCCCATGGCATGCATCATTTCGCGAAAGGTTTTCCCGTAAGGGAGATCTTCCGCGGCTTTTGTGGTACCCAAAAGAATTGAAAGGAGCCCGACAAAACAATGAAACTCAGCATTCAGGCAAGAAATATGGTGGTTACCCCCGGTATCACCAAGCGCATTGAAAAGAAAACGGAAACGATGGGAAAGTATCTGCGTTCCGAGACGGAAATGCAGATCCGTATGAGAAAGGAAAAGAATGACCGCCGCGTGGTCGAAATCACGGTTCCGATGGGGAACAACGTGATTCTGCGCAGTGAATCCAGCGCGGAGGACAACCTGTTCCTGGCTATCGATCAGGCACTGGCCAAGATGGAGCGTCAGATCCGGAAACACAGGACGAAGCTGGGCAAGCGCCTGCGTGAGGAAGCCTTCCCTGAAGTTCCCGAATTTATTGAAGAAGATCAGGCTGAAGAAACGGAACGCCAGGTTGTTAAGCACAAGACCTTCCCGGTCCGCCCCATGAGCGTGGAGGACGCCATTATCGAGATGGAGCTTCTGGGGCACAGTTTCTTTGCCTTTGTGAATATTGACACAGACAGGACCAATGTTCTGTATCTGAGAAAGGATGGAAACCTGGGTCTGCTGGAGCCGGAGGCATAAGCCGGCATGCAGTATTCCCGTAACAGCTCCCGGTCTTCAGACCGGGAGCTTTCCCTTTGCCGGGAAGGCGCCGGACTTGCAAAGGGCAGCGGAGTATGCTATAATCCCGCTGTTGCCGAAGTGGCGGAATGGCAGACGCGGCGGATTCAAAATCCGTTGCCCTTAAAAGCGTGCGGGTTCAAGTCCCGCCTTCGGCACTGTAAAGGAAGCCTGCAATCTGAACGGTTGCAGGCTTTTTTGCGGCTGCCACCTGACGTGTCCGGCGAGAGAAGCCCGCCGCGCTGAGCACGGAAACCGAGGCCGCACCAGAGAAAATACTGAGAAATTCCGCCGGGCCGTGGATGCCTCTGTGAATAACGCTGAACAGTTTGGTAACCTGACCATGATGATGGGCCTGGTATTCAGAGGGAAGGACAAAACGGATAGCAGAGTAAAATACTGAAAAAGCAGACGCATAAGCGTCTGCTTTTTCAGTATGAATCAGAAGCCCATCAGCCGACAATCTGCTCCGCCTGGGCTGCGGCTTCTATGATTTCCACAGTCGGGGCATCCGGATAATCAGTGGTTACCGGCAACGGGAGGGACTGCATGTATTCATGCATTGCCTCAGCAACACGCTTGCTGTTTGCGACAGCTTCAACAACAGTACGGGCACCGCTTGCGGCATCGCCGGCAGCGAAAACGCCGGGCCGGCTGGTGTGTCCGTCCTCGTCCACGGTCAGCAGACCGTTGCGCTGCGTGTCAATATCCCGCGTGGTGGTAACCAGATTGCTCTCAGCTCCCTGGCTGACAGCAATGATCACGCCGGTGCAGGGATAGAGCTTTTCTGTTCCGGGAACAGGCGTGATTTTCCCATCCGGACTGATCCGGCTGTCAGCGAGAATGACGCCGTCTTCCCGGATTTCCAGCGTGCATTTGTTATAGATGAATTCCACGCCCTCCAGCCGGGCATAGCTGCTTTCATACTGGCTGGCGGTCAGGGTATCTGTCAGATTGACGCAGCTGACAAACCTGGCACCGTGCCGGATCGCTGTACGGGCACAGTCCATGGCGCTGTTGCCGGTGCCGATAACAATGATGCGCTCACCCAGACGGAAAGCGCCCGGAGACGCCAGGTAGTTAATGGCATAGGTGACATGGCCCAGGCTTTCTCCGCGGATATTCAGCTTCCGGGGTTTCCAGAGGCCGGCACCGACGAAAATACTCTGGAACCCGTCCCGGAAAAGATCATCGATCGTGATGGCACTGCCGATGTAGGTATTGGGGCGGAAGCGGATGCCCTTCAGCTCCAGATGACGGTAGGCGAAATCATCCAGCACGGAATCAGGCAGACGGAAATCCGGAATGCCATAGCGCAGCACGCCGCCGATTTTGTCCCGGCTATCAAAAATCGTTACCTGATAGCCGTAACGCGCCAGAATGATGGCAATGGTGAGCCCGGCAGGACCGGCTCCGATAATGGCTGCTTTACGGCCGTTGGAAGGGTGGGGCCCCTTCACCATCTGATTGGCATAGGTGGAGGAGATATAACTCTCTATAACGGAAAAATGAACCGGCGATTCCTTGATTCCCCGGATACAATGGCCTTCGCACTGGTTTTCATGATTGCAAACCAGCGCGCATACAGTTGTCAGCGGATTGTTCTCAAAAAGCATCCATCCCGCGTCATTGAGCCGGCCGGCCTTCAGCAGCCGGATCACCTCCGGAATGTTGGTGTGAATCGGACAGCCCTCCTGGCAGCGGGGTTTCTTACAGCCCAGGCAGCGGTTAGCCTCCTCCATAACATGAAGCGCCATATGATAAATCCTCCGTCTTTATGTGATTGATCGGTTCCGGACGGGCAGCATGTCTGCTGTTTCCAAACACTGATTATTATACAGAAAAAGCGAACCGGGCGCAACGATTTGAGCGGATGCTTTTTTATCAGGCAGCGCTTTTCCGGAACGGGCTTGCAGCAACCTGTGGTTGACGAAGAAGAGAGATTTCCCTATAATAAACGGATAACAGAAGACCAAAATGTAAAGGCGGATGAACTATGGATAAGTGGGATGCCAGGTTTATGGAAATGGCCTATACAATCGCGGGATGGTCCAGCTGCTTCAGGGCCGGACGCAGCATCGGCTGTGTGATCGTGAAGGACAAACGGATCATGACCACCGGCTACAACGGTGCTCCCGCGGGTATCCGGACCTGCCGTGACAAAGGTGAATGCCTGCGCGACAAACTGGGGATTCCCAGCGGCACACGGATGGAAACCTGCTATGCAGTACATGCGGAGCAGAATGCAATTGTGCAGGCTGCCAAGCTGGGAATTTCAATTGACGGCGCCACTCTTTACTGTACGCATCAGCCATGCTCCATGTGCTGCAAAATGATCATTAACAGCGGAATCCGCCGCGTGGTTTATGAACAGGGTTATCCGGATCCCTTCACGCTGGAGCTGTTTGCAGAGGCCGGCGTTATTCTTGAAAAATATACGACAGAGGAAAAGAAGGGATAATGCCTGTATCCGCCGGGATGACGCAGAGCAGACGCTGCGAATAACGGGCAGACTGAAAGGATCAGCATGAGATATCATATTGACACGATCCCTGTATGGGACGCAGCAAAGCTTGACGGAGAATGCCTGCTTTGCTCTCTGGAACGCAAAACGGAGCTGGGGGAAGCGGAACGCTACCTGGGGGCTTCCGTCATGGAGCCGGATGTCCGGATCCGGGTGAACGACAAAGGATTCTGCCGCAGACATCATGCCATGCTGTTTACGATGAGCAACCGGCTGGGACATGCGCTGATGCTGGAAAGCCATACGATTGAGACCCGCCGGCGCCTGGCTAAGCCCTTTGCTGAAATGAAGAAAGCAGGGGAACAGCTGCAGGCCTCCGGATTCAGCGACAAGCTGAACGGAAAAAACAAGGCAGCGACAGAACAGCTGCTGAAACAGGCAAAGGAGATCCGGGAAATATCCTGCACCTGCGTCATGTGCGAGACAATCGCGGAGAACATGCGCCGCTACCTGCATACTTTTTTCCATCTGTATCAGCAGGATACGGAATTCCGGAAAAGGTTCTCAGACAGCAAGGGACTGTGCCTGCCCCATATGGGGCAGCTGCTTGAGGTGGCCGCGGAGGAGCTTGGGCCGAAAGAGCTGGGAGCATTTGCGGTTATGCTTGCTGATCTGGAAAAGCAGAATCTGGACCGCATTCAGGAGGATATCTCCTGGTTTATCAAGAAGTTTGACTACCGGTTTGAAAAGGAAAGCTGGAAGGACAGCAAGGATGCGGTGGAACGGACGGCCAACAAGATGCGGGGCTGGGCCGTCGGGAAGGAACCGGTCAGGGATGAGGATCTGCCGAAAAAATAATCTCTTTCTGCGCGCAGCATGAAACATACGGATGAAAGGACGATGCAAGCATGACCATTCGGGAAGTATTGAAAATTGTTGACGGCGAAGTACTGGTGGGAGAGGACCGGATGGATGAGCCGGTGGATACTGCCTGCGGATCCGATCTGATGAGCGACGTGCTCGCTTTTGTGAAAGATAAGACCGTGCTGATTACGGGACTGATCAATCCTCATGTGGTCCGGACGTCCGAAATGCTGGATATTACCTGTATTGTTTTTTCCCGCGGAAAGAAGCCCAGCGAGGAAATCCTTGAAATGGCGGAGGAGATTGGGATTACGGTGATTTCCTCTCCGCTGACAACCTATACCGCCTGCGGAGAACTCTATATTCACGGACTTCCGGGTACAAAACCCAAGAAGGGAGGTCTGTGAGGCCATGGCCATTCTGCTGGAAAAGAGTTTCCCGGTGGAGGCCGGCGCTTATTCAACAGCCGGTGAGGCGTCCACGACCATCAAAAGAACGCTGAAGCAGCTGGGTATCAGTACTGAGGTGCTGAGGCATGTGTCCGTTGCATGCTATGAGGTGGAACTGAACCTTGTGATCCATTCCCTGGGAGGAACACTGACGCTGCTGGTGGATCCTGAGAAGGTGACGCTGATTTCGAAGGATGTCGGGCCTGGCATTCCGGACATCGAAAAAGCGATGACGGAGGGCTTCTCCACGGCAAACGAGGAGGCACGCACACTGGGCTTCGGCGCGGGCATGGGTTTGCCCAATATGAAACGAAATGCTACGGAGTTTGATATACAGAGCGAGGTCGGTGTCGGAACGACCATCACTATGAGCTTTGCTTTGGCCTGATACGGAGGAAAGATACCATGCCGCAGAAACGGTTCCATTCGGTCCGCCTGGAGGCGGACAAATGCCGGGGCTGCACAAGCTGCCTGAAACGATGCCCAACGGAGGCGATCCGGGTCTGGGACAGCCGTGCACATATCATTGATGAGCGATGTATTGACTGCGGTGAATGCATCCGCGTATGCGATTACCACGCGAAGGTTGCTGTAACAGATCCTCTGGAGACAATTCAGAAATACAAATACAAGATCGCACTGCCGGCTCCCAGCCTGTACGGTCAGTTCAAGGATCTGAGAAATATTTCCCAGGTGCTGAACGCCCTGAAGGCAATCGGCTTCGACGATGCCTTTGAGGTGGCACGGGGAGCGGACGTCGTGTCCCGTGCCATCCGGGAACGGCTGAAGAACCCGGACATTCCGCGTCCTGTTATTTCATCTGCCTGTCCGGCAATTGTCAGGCTGATCCAGGTCCGCTTTCCGGATCTGATCGATCATATTGTTGATGTACGCCAGCCCATGGAAGTGGCTGCCATGATTGCCAAACGGGAGTTCGCGAGAAAAAATAACGTTGAGGAAAAAGAGATCGGCTGTTTCTTCATCACACCGTGTCCGGCCAAGGTTACGGCAATCCGGAACCCTATCGGACATCCTACCAGCGCGGTGGACGGCGCGATATCCGTCCTGGAAATTTACGGACTGCTGTCCAGTGAACTCAGGAACGCTCCGGTGGACATCAGCATAGAGACCGCTTCAGATCTGGGCGTGGGCTGGGCACGCAGCGGCGGGGAATGCAATGCGGTATGTCCCGAAAACTCCATGTCTGTGGATGGCATCGAAAACTGCATCCAGGTGCTTGAGGAAATTGAGGACAACAGGCTGAAAGGGCTGGACTTCTTCGAAGGCGCCGCCTGCGCCGGCGGATGCGTAGGCGGTCCGCTGAACTTTGAAAATAACTTCGTCGCCAAAGCCAGTATCAAAAGGCTGGCTTCCAGGGACCCGGATCCGGATCTGAATGTCAGCAGCAGCATGATGACAAAATACAACCTTTATGACAGCGATCAGATCCGCCCGAATTCCGCCATGAAGCTGGATGAGGACCTGATTGAAGCCATGCGGAAAATGGACGCGATCGAGAAGCTTTATGCTGAGCTGCCGGGATTTGACTGCGGATCCTGCGGAAGCCCCACATGCCGCACGTTTGCGGAGGACGTGGTGCAGGGCAACGCGACCCGGCTGGACTGTATCCATAAGATGCGTGAACAGCTGCGTATCATGGCTCAGCAGATGGTGGATCTGGCACAGATGAAAAGATAATAAAGAGGGGAAATATTATGAACGTACAGCAGCTGACAGAACTGATCAACGCCAGGAATATGACGCCCGAAGCGGATGCGAATACTGAGGTAACCTGCGGGTACACCTGCGACCTGCTGAGCTGGGTTATGGCGCATGGCGCCGCCGGCATGGCCTGGGTCACAGTTCAGACCCATATGAATGTTATAGCTGTGGCCAGCCTGATGGAAATGGCGGCAGTTATCATTCCTGAAGGTATTGTAATGGAGGAACCTTCTCTCGAAAAAGCCCGGGATGAAGGCATTGCCGTCCTCCAGAGTGATCTGACCGCTTATGAGATCTGCGCTATTCTGGCAAAGGCAGGGCTGCCCGGAAAGAACCGGGAGGAATGACCCGTGTTTGTGGATCTGCATATGCATTCCTGCCTGTCTCCCTGCGCAGATGACGACATGACTCCGGCCAATATCTGCGGCATGGCGCATATCAAAGGGCTGGATGCCATCGCTGTTACAGATCACAATACCGGGAGAAATCTGCCCTATGTGAAGGAAGCGGCTGATTATTATGGCCTGATCTTCCTGCCGGGCATGGAGATCACGACGAAAGAGGAAGTACATCTGCTGGGTTACTTCCGGGATGTGGATACGGCGGTTGAAGTAGGGGAAATTTTCTGTTCCCATCTGCCAAAGATGAAGAACAAGCCTGATTTCTTCGGGAATCAGTTCGTCATGAATACGGATGATGAAATTGTGGCTGTGGAGGACCGGCTGCTGATCGGCGCGACGGATCTTGACCTGGCAGAATGTACGGAAATCATCCGGAGCCATGGCGGCGCGGCGGTACCGGCGCATATCAACCGGGGACACGGCCTGCTCGTCAACCTGGGGCTGTTTCCGGACACGCCGGATTTCCCGGTGGCGGAGGTCCGGCCGGAGCTGCCGGTGAATGATAAGCTGGTGGGAAAACGGCGGAGACTGTGGTCTTCGGATGCCCACCATCTGGGGGATATTCTGGAAGCGGTCAGCGACCTGCCGACGGACCGTTTTTCGCTGGGCGGGCTGTTTGACGCCGTGCTGGGCAAGTGACGGGCGGAACGAAACCCCAAAAGCCCG
Organism: Clostridia bacterium; assembly: GCA_017431005.1. Classification (GTDB taxonomy): domain Bacteria; phylum Bacillota; class Clostridia; order Christensenellales; family Aristaeellaceae; genus Aristaeella. Next base: position 48,722 of record JAFRLY010000012.1, on the reverse strand, counting down.
CAAACCCTTGTATAAGTTAGTTACAGCTTACCAAAAGCAGTGTAAAATTCACTCAAAATGACTTTTCTTCATAAAAAAAATATGATATTATGATACGGTGTGATATAGCGGTCAAGGACTGCTTGTTACGTCAATCTTTTTGGATTTATATATGAGGAGGGTCGGTATTCTATGCCTGACAAAAAGGAAAAATACGCCCAGCTGCAGGAATCCATTGCCAAGCACAAGGGCGAGCGCGGCGCTGTGATGCCCGTGCTGCAGGAAGCCATGAACATCTTCGGCTATGTGCCGCAGGACGTTCAGGAGATGATCGCTGACGGTCTGGGCGTGACGCTGGCCGAGGTGTACGGCGTTTCCACGTTCTACTCCCAGTTCTCCCTGGAGCCCAAGGGCGAGCATATCATCGGCGTATGCCTGGGCACCGCCTGCTACGTCAAGGGCAGCCAGAAGATTCTGGACAAGCTGTGTGAGGAACTGAAGATCGAGCCCGGCCGCACCACCAGCGACGGTCTCTTCAGTCTGAACGCAACCCGCTGCCTGGGCGCCTGCGGTCTTGCTCCCGTCATGATGATCGGTGATGAGGTTTACGGCCGCCTGACGCCTGATCAGGTTCCCGGCATTCTGGATAAGTACCGCGCCCAGTAAGCGAGAGGAGAGGGATCAGCGTGCGTGACCTGAGCCTGCATCTGCTGGACCTGGCACAGAACAGCATCACTGCCGGCGCCAGTCTGGTGACCGTACGGATTTCCGTGGATGAAGCGGGCATGCTGACCATGGTCCTGGAGGACAACGGAAAAGGCATGAGCCCTGAACTGCTGGAGCGGGTAACCAGTCCCTTTGCCACGACCCGGACCACCCGAAAGGTCGGCCTGGGCATCCCGATGATGAAGGAGAACGCCGAAAAAGCCGGCGGGTCCTTCAATCTGGAGAGCGAGGTCGGCAAAGGCACGGTTCTGACCGCGGTGATGGACACGCGGAACATCGACTGTCTGCCGCTGGGAGATCTGTCCGGCACGCTGCTGAGCCTGATGCTGACCAACCCTTTGTTTCCGGACTTCCTTTTTACTGGGAAGACGCCGAAAGGGGAATGCTCCTTCGACACCCGGGAGGTGCGGAAGGTACTGGGGAGTGATATCCCGTTTAATGAGCCTTCCGTGGCCGGCTGGCTGAAGGAAGCGCTGGAGGAAGAAATTCAACCGATATTTGGAGGTGTACTGATATGAAATCATTGGCGGATCTTGAAGCCATCCGGGCAAGGACCCTGGAAAACATCAACATGCGCAAGGATGAGGACGCGGCCCGCGTCGTCATCGGCATGGCCACCTGCGGCATCGCCGCCGGCGCCCGTCCCGTGATGCTCGCCTTCATGGACGAGATCAAAAAGCGCAATCTGCAGCACGTTACCGTCAGCCAGACCGGCTGCATCGGCATGTGCCGCTATGAGCCTATGCTAGACGTGATCCTGCCCGGGCAGGAAAAGGTCACCTATATTCATGTGAAGCCTGAAATGGTGCCGCGGATTGTTTCCGAGCACATTGTGAACGGCAATCCCGTGGTGGAATACACCATCGGCGCAGCCAAGGACTGAGGACTAAAAACGAACCTTAAATGAGGAGGAACACCCTATGGAACTTTATCGTTCGCACGTGCTGGTCTGCGGCGGTACCGGCTGCAGCTCTTCCGGCTCCGCGAAGCTGATTGAGCGCTTCGAAGAGCAGCTGAAGGAAAAGGGCCTGGACAAGGAAGTCAAGGTCGTGCGCACCGGCTGCTTCGGTCTTTGCGAAGCCGGCCCTGTGGTTATCGTTTATCCGGAAGGCACCTTCTACAGCCGCGTGAAGCTGGAGGACGTGGATGAAATCGTCTCCGAGCATCTGCTGAAGGGCCGCAAGGTGCAGCATCTGGTCTATGTGGATCATAAGACCCATGAATCCAGCGTTCAGAAGAGCCTGAACGAAATCGGCTTCTACAAGCAGCAGCAGCGTGTGGCGCTGCGCAACTGCGGCGTCATCGATCCCGAAAACATCGATGAGTACATCGCCTTCGACGGCTACAAGGCCCTGGCCAAGGCCCTGACCGAAATGACCCCCGAGCAGGTCATTCAGGAGGTTCTGGATTCCGGCCTGCGCGGCCGCGGCGGCGCCGGCTTCCCCACCGGCAAGAAGTGGCAGTTCGCCCGCGCGACCCAGGCGCCCCAGAAGTATTTCGTCTGCAACGCTGACGAAGGCGACCCCGGCGCTTTCATGGACCGCTCCCTGCTGGAGGGCGATCCCCACGCGATTATCGAAGCCATGGCCATCGGCGGCTACGCGATCGGCGCCAGCGAAGGCTGGGTGTACGTCCGCGCGGAGTATCCCATCGCCGTCAAGCGCCTGGAGCACGCAATCGGCCAGGCCCGTGAATACGGCCTGCTGGGCGAGAATATTTTCGGCTCCGGCTTCAATTTCGACATCAAGATCCGTCTCGGCGCCGGCGCTTTCGTGTGCGGCGAGGAAACCGCTCTGATGGCCTCCATCGAAGGCAAGCGCGGCGAGCCCCGGCCGAAGCCCCCGTTCCCGGCGGTGAAGGGTCTGTTTGAGAGCCCCACCAACATCAACAACGTGGAAACCCTGGGCAATATCGCCCAGATTATCCTGAAGGGCGCGGACTGGTTCAAGTCCATCGGCACGCCCGCCTCCACCGGCACCAAGGTCTTCGCTCTGGGCGGCAAGATCAACAACACCGGTCTGGTGGAAATCCCCATGGGCACGCCCCTGCGGACCATCATTGAGGACATTGGCGGGGGCATCCCGAACGGCAAGAAGTTCAAGGCTGTGCAGACCGGCGGTCCTTCCGGCGGCTGCATCCCCGCGAGCCTGCTGGATATTCCGGTGGAATATGACACCCTGACTTCTGTCGGCGCGATGATGGGTTCCGGCGGTATGATCGTCATGGACGAAGACAACTGCATGGTTGACATCGCCCGCTTCTTCCTGGACTTCACCGTGGACGAGAGCTGCGGCAAGTGCACCCCCTGCCGCGTCGGCACCCGCCGCATGCTGGAGATCCTGGAGCGGATCACGAACGGCAAGGGCGAGGAAGGCGACATCGAGAAGCTGCAGACCCTGGCTGAGAACATCAAGGCCAGCGCCCTGTGCGGTCTGGGCCAGACGGCTCCGAACCCCGTCCTCTCCACGATTAAGTTCTTCCGCGATGAGTATGAAGCTCATATCAAGGAAAAGCGCTGCCCGGCGCATCACTGCCAGGCCCTGCTGAGCTACATCATCACCGACAAGTGCAAGGGCTGCACGGCCTGCGCACGGAAGTGCCCCGTGAACTGCATCAGCGGTGAGGTCAAGAAGCAGCACGTGATCGATCAGACCAAGTGCATCAAGTGCGGAACCTGCATGGCAACCTGTAAGTTCGGCGCTATCATCAAGGAATAATCGCGCGAGGAGGAAACAACACAATGGAAAATCTCGTAAAGCTTACGATTGACGGCGTCAGTGTTGAAGTTCCCGCCGGCACGACGGTTCTGGAAGCGGCCAAAAAGGCTGGCATCAACATTCCCACGCTGTGCTATCTGAAGGATATCAACCAGATCGGCGCCTGCCGGATGTGCATTGTGGACACCGGCGCCCGCGCCTTCGGCGCTGCCTGCGTTCTGCCCGTTTCCAACGGCATGAACGTCAAGACCAACACCCCCCGCCTGCGGGAGGCGCGCCGCGTGAACCTGGAGCTGCTGCTGAGCAACCATGACAAGAAGTGCCTGGACTGCGCCCGCAACCAGAAGTGCGAGCTGCAGCAGATGTGCAACGACCTGGGCGTGGATGACGCGCAGCGCTTTGCCGGCAAGATGAACCAGTACGATGTGGACGATCTGAGCCCCTCCATCGTGCGGGACAACAACAAGTGCATCCTGTGCCGCCGCTGCGTCGCCGCCTGCTACAACACCCAGGGTGTCGGCGTCATCGGACCGGTCGGCCGCGGCTTCAAGACCCAGATCAAGTCTCCCTGGGGCCAGAGCCTGAACGACGTAGCCTGCATCAACTGCGGCCAGTGCATCGCCGCCTGCCCGACAGGCGCCCTGCATGAAAAGGATTCCACGAAGAAGGTCTGGGACCTGCTTGCCGATACCACCAAGCATGTGGTTGTGCAGCCCGCTCCCGCCGTCCGCGTCGCGCTGGGCGAAGAGTTTGGCATGCCGATGGGCTCCATCGTCACCGGCAAGCTGGCCGCCGCGCTGCGCCGCCTGGGCTTCGAAAAGGTATTCGACACCGACTGGGGCGCTGACCTGACCATCATGGAAGAGGGCACCGAGCTGCTGGGCCGCCTGAAGAACGGCGGAACCCTGCCGATGATCACCTCCTGCTCTCCCGGCTGGATCAAGTTCTGCGAAACCTATTATCCGGACTTCATCCCGAACCTGTCCTCCTGCAAGTCTCCGCACGAGATGGAAGGCGCGATGATCAAGACCTACTGGGCTGAAAAGGCCGGTATCGATCCCAAGGATATCAAGGTCGTTTCCGTGATGCCCTGCACCGCGAAGAAGTTCGAAGCGAAGCGGCCTGAGCTGGGCCATGACGGCCTGCAGGATGTGGACGAAGTGCTGACGACCCGCGAACTGGCCAAGATGATCAAGGAAGCGGGCATTGACTTCGCGAACCTGCCGGATGAGGACTTCGATCCCATTTGCGGCGAGAGCACAGGCGCGGCCGTCATCTTCGGCGCCACCGGCGGTGTTATGGAAGCCGCGCTGCGCACCGTGTATGAAGTGGTGACCGGCGAAACCCTGGCGAAGGTTGAGTTCGAGGCCGTCCGCGGCGTCGAGGGCGTGAAGGAAGCGACCGTCAAGGTCGGCGATCTGGACGTCAAGGTAGCCATCGCGCACGGCACCGCCAACGCTGCGAAGCTGCTGGACAGCATCCGCGCCGGCGAGAAGACCTATCACTTTATTGAGATTATGGCCTGCCCCGGCGGCTGCGTCACCGGCGGCGGACAGCCCATCGTTTCCGCTCAGAAGCGGCTGGAATGCGATCCCAGACAGGTGCGTGCCGCCGCGATCTACAAGGCGGACGAGGATCTGCCGCTCCGCAAGAGCCATGAGAATCCCTCCGTTCAGGCCCTGTACAAGGATTTCCTGGGCGAGCCCAACAGCCATAAGGCGCATGAGCTTCTGCACACCCATTATGAAGCCCGTCCGAAGTACACCAAGTAAACCTGAAGGCGGAAACTGTCAGCCAGTCTCTTCGGAGACTGGCTTTTTGCCTGTCTGAGGGAAAATAGATTCAGCTATTTTTCACATTCTATTCTGTTATTCTCCTGAGAAGTGACTTATACTGTATATGCTTCCTTTCCAAGGGAAGAAGATATCCGGATCAAGGAGGACGGAACCATGATAAAAAAAATCATTCGGAATAAAACCATTCTGGCGGCTCTGAGCATTGTGGCGGGAATATTTCTGATTATTGCACGCCGGTCTGCGCTGGATATGGTCGTACGTATTCTTGGCTACGGCCTGATTGCAGCAGCGGTCGGCTATCTGCTCAGCTATTTCTTCGGGCCTCATAAGGATGAAACCCAGCTGGGTTATGCTGTGATTTCCGGTATCGGCGGTATTCTTGTGATCGCGCTGGCCGGCGCGATTGTCAATATTTTCCCGGTGCTGATCGGGCTGGTGCTTCTGATTAACGGCCTGGGAAATCTGACACAGAGCTTCTCTGATCCGGAATCCGGTATCGCAGGCAAGATTCTGCCTGCCCTGGTTGCCCTGGCCGGCCTGCTGGTGATGATTCATCCCGGCGCGATTGTGAACTCTGTTGTGATCGTGGCCGGCATCACGCTGATCGTGAACGGTCTTTCCGACCTGAACATGATCCGGCGTTTCTGGTAAAAAGGCACAAATATCTGCGGTATGCGGAAAGGAACCTTCACCCCGTTCAAACGGTCTGAAGGTTCTTTTTTCAGATTCTGAACGTTTTTCGAACACCCGCCGGAAAAACAGTGAAAATGGTTCATTGTGCAGATACTTTGCTTATGATAAGCTGATCATACAGAAAAACAGCAGGCTTCCGTAACGGACAGGCTTTTCCTGACAGCGTTCATAAAACAACATGAGGAGAGAACGAAAAATGACAGATGCCGAACTGGTCCGGGTGGTTCCGTCTGCCAGGCAGCTGCGCCTGCAGAAGATGGAATTCTATGCTTTTGTACACTTTACGGTCAATACCTTCACCGACAGGGAATGGGGAGACGGAACGGAAAATCCCGCTGTGTTCAATCCCGTTTCTCTGGATCCGGACCAATGGGTAAGCGCCATTAAAGAGGCAGGGATGAAAGGCCTGATCCTGACCTGCAAACACCACGACGGCTTCTGCCTGTGGCCGAGCAAATACACAGAGCACTGCGTCAGAAACAGCCCATGTCAGAAAGATGTGGTGCGTGAAACTGCGGAAGCCTGCAGGCGGGGCGGTATCCGCTTCGGCGTATATCTTTCCCCATGGGACCGCAATCAGCCGCTGTACGGGACCGGGAAGCCCTATGACGACTACTTTGTGAATCAGCTGACTGAACTGCTGACAAACTACGGCGAACTATTCAGCGTCTGGTTTGACGGAGCATGCGGAGAAGGGCCCAACGGACGGAAGCAGCATTACGATTGGGAGCGTTATTACCGGGTGATCCGTAAGCTGCAGCCGGATGCCTGCATCCATGTGTGCGGCCCGGATATCCGCTGGTGCGGGAATGAGGCAGGGGAAACGAGACCTTCCGAGTGGAGCGTTGTTCCCAGAAGAACGGCGGATACTGAAAAGATCGCGTCCCTGAGTCAGCAGGCGGACGACGAAGCCTTCCGGCTGCGTCCGATCCGTGCCTGGGATCTGGATCTGGGGAGCCGTGAAATCCTGAAGGACGAAAAAGAACTGATCTGGTATCCGGCAGAGGTGAACACCTCCATCCGGCCGGGCTGGTTCTGGCATGAGGCTGAGAACGATCAGGTGAAGCCTCTTGAAAAGCTGGTCAGCATTTACCTGAACAGCGTCGGAGGAAACGCAACCTTCCTGCTGAATATTCCGCCTGACCGCAGGGGTCTGTTTCATGAAAACGATGTGCGGCGCCTCATGGAACTCGGCGCTTACCTGCGGAACAGCTTTGGGAACAATCTGGTCCCGGAGGCATCCGGGATCATCGCTCCACCTGCGGAAAAGGAATGTGAAATACTGAATGTTGTTCCGGAGGATGACTGCTACTATTTCCCGCAACAGCATTCCGGCAACACGGAAATCACCGTTTGCTGGGATAAGCCCCAAAGGATTCATTTTGTCGTGATCCGGGAGCATCTGCTTCTCAGTCAGCGCATAGAAAAGTTTGAAATTCTTGCAGAGCTGGAAGGAAAGACAGAATGTCTGTACCGGGGGACGACGGTTGGAAACAAACGCATTGTGAAGCTGGACGGCTGCGAGACGAAGCGCGTGACGCTGCGGATCACAGACTCGCGGGAGAGACCGGCGATTGAACAGTTGGCGGTTTACTGAGCCTGAAATGCATGATATAATAACCCCTGGCGCAGCGTGCCGCAGAAGTCGGAAATGCGTTAGCCAGGGGCTTTCTCTTATAATATCAGGAGGAAATAAGCACGTGAAAATCGCCGCATTCGGACATGTATCCGCAGCCCAGTACGCAAAGGATCAGACCCGGGAGGACGCAATGCCGGTCGACACGATTCCGCTGCCCAGGCGGGCAACGGCCGGCAGCGCCGGTTATGATTTTATCTGCCCGGCAAAAGTGATTCTTCAGGCGGGACAGGATGCGCTGATTGCCACAGGCATCCGGGCAGAAATGGATCCGGGATGGGTCCTGCTGCTTTTCCCACGCAGCGGGCTGGGCTTTAAACATGGAATCAGGCTCTGCAATACTGCAGGCGTGATCGACAGTGATTATGCTTTTGCGGAGAACGAAGGGCATATTCTGGTAAAACTGCATAATCCGTCGGATCATCCGGTCATTCTTGACAGAGGAGAACGCTTCTGTCAGGGCATTTTCCTGCCATACGGGACTGCAGAAGAAACAGCAGATTTCGCAGAGAGAACCGGCGGTTTCGGTTCCACGGGTTCACACTGAAAGCAAGGCACAGGAGGCGGGAAACAATGGAGGACAATCAGAGAATGGAACTGAAACAGACGGACAGGGGACAGCTGCTTCCAATCCGGATGATACCGGCATTCCGGGGCGGAAAGCTGACACCATGGGGCGGAGAAAAGCTGCACACCGTCTTCGGCAAGGAACTGAAGGAGTTTCCCACGGGCGAGAGCCTGGAGGTCAGCTGCATCCCCGGCCTGGAAAGCAGGGATCCCCGGGGGCGTAAACTGACGGATCTGATTGAAGCTTACGGTGAAAAGATGGTGGGAGATTACGCAGGGAAGCCTTTTCCGCTGCTGCTGAAGCTGATTGACGCCAGGGAGGCCCTGAGCGTACAGGTGCACCCGGATAACGCCTACGCCGGCGCGCGGGAAGGCGGGAAGCTCGGCAAAACGGAAGCCTGGCTGATCCTGGACGCACCGGAAGACGGAGAACTGGTTTACGGTATTGTGCCCGGAACAGAACTGGAGACACTCCGGAAGGCCTGCGAGGCCGGCAGCGCTGTGGCACCCTTGCTGCGCCGGGTACGGGTACGCCCCGGGGACGTATGCTATATTCCTGCGGGCTGCGTTCATGCCATCGGAGCAGGAATTACGCTGTATGAGATTCAGCAGTCTTCGGATATCACCTACCGCTTCTACGACTGGGACCGGACAGATGCTCAGGGAAGGAAACGGGAGCTGCATCTGGAAAAGGCGCTGGATGTGACGGACCTGACACTTGAGCCAGAGCCTGTGCATGCTTCCGGGGAGGAAGGAACGGAAAGAGTACTCGACAAGACATATTTTACCCTGGATGTGATCCGGGTCAGGGGCAGGAAGGAACCCCTGCCGAAGGTGAACAATTTTGGCATGATTACCGGGCTTGAAGGAACGCTCAGGCTGACCTGGGAGGGCGGCTGCGAGACCCTGGGGAAGGGTGAAACCTTCTTCCTGCCCGCGAACGCCCCCGCTCTGGCGCTGGAGGGGGACGGCTCTGCGGCGGTATCCATGCCCAACCAATAAGGACAGCGCTGACGGAGAGTAAATGAAATATCAGGTTGAAGGAAATACAGAAGGTGTACGGGACGCCATGCTGGCGCGCCTGGACAGTCTATACGGATACGAACTGGGACAGGATGACTTTCTCCCGCGGGAACTGATGAAGCTGCTGGCAGAATGCTCGTGCCGGCTGAACCGGGAAATCGCGGTTTATATTACCCGGGACGGAGAAATCGTCCATGTAGCGATCGGAACGGACTGTGACGTGGAGCTGACGGATTACCGTCTTCGTCGGAATACCCGGCGGCTGAGCCGTGTACGCTGTGTTCATACCCACCCCGACGGGGACGGCAGGCTCAGCGACGTGGATCTCAGCGCACTGAAAATCTTCCGGTATGATGCCATGACAGCGATAGGTGTCCGGAACGAGGAACCGACTTTTGTTCAGACAGCTTTTCTCGGAGAAGGAGAGGAACTGATCCTCCCTGAACCGGTTCGCTGGTACCGTCTGCCGGAAAAGGCATGGCTGGATCAGATCGTGTTCAGTGACGGGCTGGTAGGACGGGAGGATACCCGGGAGGTCCGGTCAGACAAAGAACGGGCGGTACTGATGGGTATCGAAAGCATGGATTCACTGGAGGAGCTGCGCCGCCTGGCGGAAACCGCCGGGGCGGAAGTGGCCGGCGTATTCCTGCAGAAACGTGACCGCCCGGACGGTGCACTGTGCATCGGAAAAGGGCGGGCAGAGGAACTGGCGCGGGACTGCCAGGCGCTGGGAGCGGATGTCTGCATTTTTGATGAGGAGCTTACCGGGGTACAGGTGCGGAATCTGGAGGATATACTCCGGGTGAAGGTTGTGGACCGGACCATGCTGATTCTGGATATCTTTGCTCAGCGGGCATCCAGCGCAGAGGGCAAACTGCAGGTGGAGCTGGCACAGCTGCAGTATCAGTCCACAAGGCTGATCGGTCAGGGACTGGTGCTGAGCCGCCTGGCAGGCGGAATCGGAACCCGGGGCCCCGGTGAAAGTCAGCTGGAGATGAACCGAAGGCGCATCCGGGAACGGATGACAGACCTTCGGGCAAAGATGACAGAGCTGGAAAAGCAGCGCAGCGTGCGCCGCAAGAGCCGGGAAAGGAACGAGACACCGGTGGTGGCGCTGGTGGGGTATACCAACGCAGGTAAATCCACGCTGCTGAACGCGATGACAGGTTCCGACGTCTATGTGCAGGATCAGCTGTTTGCCACGCTGGACGCGGTGTCCCGCCGGATGGAAACAGCGGAAAAAACAGAATACCTGCTGACGGATACCGTCGGTTTTATCCGAAAGCTGCCGCATACCCTGATCAGCGCTTTCCGTTCAACACTGGAGGAAGCAGCGCTGGCGGACGTGCTTGTCATTGTCTCCGACGGAGCCAGTCCGGATATGCTGCAGCAGCACGATACGGTGGAGGAAGTGCTGGCGGAGCTTGGCGCGACGGAGCAGAAACGGATTGAAGTGATCAACAAATGCGACGCGGCAGAGGTCTCCCCGGTGTTCCCCGGAGCAGTGATGATTTCAGCAAAAACAGGCGAGGGTCTGGAAGAACTCCGGCAAAAAATCGCTGAGGCGCTTCAGGCATCCCATACGCTGGTTACCTTTATGATTCCTTTCAGCCGTTACGGCATTCTGGCTGAGATCCGTCCTCTGGGACGGGTGATCAGCGAAAACCATACAGCGGAGGGCACAGAGCTGACGCTGTATCTCAGCAAGGAGGATACAGCCCGGATTGTCCGGAAGCACGGCGCGGGCATCCTGGCGGCAACAGACGCATGAGTAAAACGAAAGACAGAATGCGGGAAAACAACCTGCGATACAAGCAGAATCTGGGTCAGAATTTTATTTATGACGACCGGGTGCTGGAATCCCTGGCGGAAGCGGCGGAGATCAGTCCGGAAGAGGATGTGCTGGAAATCGGCCCCGGGGCCGGAAGCCTGACGGGCAAGCTTTGTGACCGCGCGCACAGCGTACTGGCTGTGGAACTGGATGAGCGGTTGATTCCTCTGCTTCAGGCTTTCCTGGCGGAGAAAAAGAACTTTAATCTGATTCAGGGAGACATCATGACCCTGAATCTTGAGGAAGCAACCGTTAACCTCCGAAAACCATACGCTGTCGTGGCAAATATTCCGTACTATATCACGACACCCCTGATAATCCGTCTGCTGGAAGCCGGAAAGAATATCAGCCGCATGTGCCTGATGGTACAGAAGGAAGTGGCGGAAAAAATCCTGTCTGCTCCCGGTAAGGACGGATGGGGACCCATGGCGATCCGCTGTCAGTATTACTGCGAGCCGAGCCTGGCATTGTCTGTGCCTGCGGAATGCTTCACGCCGCCGCCCAAGGTGGACAGCGCCTTTATCCGGCTGCAACGCAGGACAGTGCCTCCGGTGAAAGTCCGGGATGAGAATCAGTTCTTTCATGTGGTCGGAGCTGCTTTTGCGCTGCGGCGAAAAACGATGCTGAACAACCTCTGTGCCACCTTCAGGGTCGACCGCAGTATCGCACTGGATTGGCTGCAGGCCGCCGGACTGAATGAAAAAACAAGAGGCGAGAAGATGTCCATGGCGGAACTGGCGAGGCTCTCCGATGCCATGACGCCGTAAAAAAAGAACCGGCCTCCGAAAATGAATTCGGAGGCCGGTATTTTTGCCGGGAATTACTCTGCGGGAGTAAAGGCATCCTTGCCAAGACCGCAGACGGGGCATACCCAATCCTCAGGGATATCTTCCCAGGCGGTGCCGGGAGCGATTCCACCTTCGGGATCGCCTGCTTCAGGATCATAGATATAACCGCAGGGGCATTCGTACTTCATCGTTATACATCCTTTCTGAGTGATTTCGGCAGGATACATAATCCTGCTTTCTGTACTCATCATACCCCGCCGGCTGAACAGCGTCAAGAGGTGTTTTTTCCTTCTTCCACGGTTGCCCGGGAGACAAAAATGAGGCATAATGGAAGCAGAATAAGGCTGACAGGAGGAGAAGAAGTTGCAGGAAAAAACATATATCGCCATAGACCTGAAAAGCTTCTACGCCTCCGTGGAATGCCGGGAACTGGGCAAGGATCCGCTGACTACACACCTGGTGGTGGCGGATGTCAGCAGGACGGAGAAGACGATCTGTCTGGCAGTTTCACCTTCCCTGAAGGCTTATGGGATTCCGGGCAGGGCACGGCTGTTTGAGGTGGTTCAGCAGGTAAAGCAGGTGAATGCCCGCCGGCGGGCTAAGGCTCCGGATCATGTTTTTTCCGGGAAATCCTCAGACGCGGCGGAACTGGATAGAAATCCCTCCCTGGAGCTTGAGTATATCGCTGCAAAGCCGCGCATGGCCTACTATATGGAATACAGTACGCGAATTTACAGTATCTATCTGAAGTACGTTGCAGCCGAGGACATTCACGTTTATTCGATTGACGAGGTATTTATTGACGCAACCCCTTACCTGAAAACCTATGGCCTGACAGCCCGGGAGCTGGCCAGGCGCATGATCCGCGATGTGCTGCAGACTACCGGAATCACCGCTACGGCAGGAATCGGACCGAACCTTTACCTGTGCAAGGTGGCAATGGACATCTGGGCAAAACACATTCCCGCGGATCAGGATGGGGTCAGGATTGCCGAACTGAATGAGATGACATACCGGAGGTATCTGTGGGCGCATCAGCCGATCACGGATTTCTGGCGCGTTGGCAGGGGAACCGCGCGGAAGCTGGCAAAATACGGAATGTATACAATGGGAGACGTGGCAAGATGCTCTGTCGGCGGTCCCTGGGACCGACTGAATGAAACGCTTCTCTATCAGCTGTTCGGGGTTAACGCGGAGCTGCTGATCGACCACGCCTGGGGCTGGGAGCCATGCGAGATCAGACACATCAAGGCTTTTAAACCGGAATCCAACAGTCTGAGTGTGGGGCAGGTACTGCCGGGCCCCTATTCCTTCGATCAGGCGCGGATGATTATCAGGGAAATGACAGACGGTCTGGTGATGGATCTGGTGGCGAAGAAACTGACAACGGATCAGATTGTGCTTACACTGGGTTATGACATCGGAAACGTCAGTCCGGATTTTGAAGGAGAGACGGAAACAGACTGGTACGGACGTACGGTGCCGAAAAAAGCACACGGGTCTGAGAATATCGGCAGACAGACATCCTCCACCCGGGAGATCATGGACGCCGCGATGCGGCTGTATGACCGGATTGCGGACCGGGAGCTCATGATCCGGCGGATGTATGTGGCAGCCAACCATGTGAAGGATCAGAATACTGTCCGTGCAGAGCAGGACTATGAGCAGCTTGATATGTTTTCGGTTCTGCCGGATGAGGTGCAGAGACGGGAAAAAGAGGAATCAGATCTTGCCCGGGAAGCAAAGCTGCAGCAATCCATCCTGTCCATCCGGGGAAAATACGGAAAAAACGCACTGCTTCGGGGAACCAGCTATCAGGAAGGCGCAACCGGGAGAGAAAGGAACCAGCAGATTGGAGGGCATAAGGCGTAATGGAACCTTCACATGCTTATGACGATATCATCAATCTGCAGCATCCGGTGTCAAAGAACCATCCTCAGATGACAATGCTGGAGCGTGCAGCCCAGTTCGCTCCCTTTGCCGCATTGACCGGCTACGGCGCCAAGATTGACGAGACCGGTAGGCTGACGGATGAAAAACGGTTACTGGATGAGGAACAGAAGCTTGCCCTGAATGAAACCCTGAACGCAATCAGCCGGCAGATCAGCGGAAAACCTGCGGTTTCGGTTTCATGGTTTGTGCCGGACGGGAGCAAGGAAGGCGGCCGCACAGAACACAGAGAAGGCAATGTTCGGAGGATTGACAGTCTGCAGGGTACTCTGATGCTGACGGACGGTACAGTGATTCCGTTTGAGGATCTTTATGCTTTGGAGCTGCGGGAGGAAACAACAGAATGATTAAACATGCAACAGCCTGTCTGCTGGCAGGGATTCTTCTGGCTGCTGCTGTGTGCGCAGGGGCGGAAAGTCACGCAGACAGCAACCGGTCTTTCTCAGCAGGAGACGTAATAGCCTTTGGCCGCTATGAGCAGGACGGGAATCCGGATAACGGTCCGGAGCCTGTGGAATGGATTGTGCTGGACACGGCAGAGGAGAAGGTGCTGCTGCTGTCCCGGCTCTGTTTGGAAACCCGGAAGTTTCATCATGAAAAAGTGACTGTCAGGTGGGATGAATGCGACCTGCGGGCGTGGATGAACAGTGAGATGCTGGAAACGCTTTTTTCCGAGCCGGAACAGGCGGCTCTGCTGGAAACACAGCTGCAGGCGCTGAGGCATCCCCGGTTCCATACGGATCCGGGCGGGGATACGGTGGACAGGCTTTTTCTGCTGAGCTATCAGGAAGCGGAAATGTATTTCCCGGAAAAGACGGACCGTATGGCGTATGCCACGCCGTACGCGGTTTCCCAAGGCGCTTTCCAGAACGGAAAAACCGGCACATGCGGCTGGTGGACCAGAACAACGGGCCACAGTCCGGACGATGAATGCCGGATCAGCAGTGAGGGAAAATTTGTAAACTATGCCGTGAATTACAGGAAGGATACGGTCAGGCCTGCTCTGTGGGCCCGGAGTGAAATCCTTCGGGAAATCTTGCCGGATCCGTGTGAATGAGCTATAATACCCGCGTTTGGGTCTGAAGAATTGGCCAATGAATCTCATAAGCAAAGGAGAAACCACTCATGAAAAGATTGTTTGCTGTTCTGCTGACGCTGTGCCTGCTGGCCGGTGTTGCGCCGGCCTTTGGCGAAACCGCTCCGGAAACGGACGCGCTGCCGGCTGCGGGAGACGTAGTTTTCGGCTTCGAAGCAAAGGAAATCCGACCCTTCGAAACCTTCGGCGCGGAGCTGGTGCTGTTCGAGCATCAGGCGACCGGAGCCAGACTGCTGTATATTGCCAATGAAGATACCAACCGGGCGTTCCAGCTGACCTTCCTGACCCGCCCGCTGAATGATATGGGGCTCCCGCATGTTTTCGAGCACGCGACCCTGTACGGAAGCGAAAAATACCCGTCCAAATCGCTGTTTTTCAACGCTTCCTACCAGACCTACAACACCTATATGAACGCCTATACCATGGACGCCATGACCGGCTTCCCGGTGGCATCCCTCTCTGAGGCTCAGCTGCTGCGCCTGGCGGACTGGTATACGGACAGCTGCCTGCATCCGAACATTATGACGGATGAGAGCATCTATAAGACCCAGGCCTGGCACTACGAGATGACTGATGAAGAAGCACCGCTGACTGTGGAAGGCACGGTCTATTCCGAAATGACCGGCGCGCTGAACCTGCCCGCGATGGCGCTGTACAACGCCAATCAGGCGACTTTCCCGGGCGCTGCGCTTTCCTATGAATACGGCGGCATTCCGGACGCCATCATGGAGATGACATGGGATGATCTGAAGGACTATCACAACAAATATTATCATCCGTCCAACTGTCTGGCGCTGCTGTACGGTTCCTTTGAGCATTACAGCGAGTTCCTGAAGCTGCTGGATGACGCCTTCGCCGGATATGACAAACAGGAATTCACATTTGAGGATCCGGCCTATCAGCGGATCACCGGACCCGTGGTTTCCGAAGTGCCCTACGCTGTGGAGGAAGGGACGGACACTGCCAACCAGTCTGTTGTATACTATTACGTGGTTCTGCCGGAGCTGCGCGCCGATCCTGAGGCTGAGCAGGCGATCGATCACCTGTGTATGCTGCTGGGAAGTGCCGGCTCCCCGCTGACTCAGAATCTGAAAAAGGCACTGCCCACCGGTTCCTTCTCGGTCGGCCGGGAAGTGGCGGCTCCTGATGACGCCATCTGCATGACGCTGGAAAACGTGAATCCTGAGGATGCGGAAACCTTCCGCACCATCGTGAACGATACCCTGAAGGATATCGCCGCGAACGGTTTTGACGCCGGTCTGCTGGACGCCATGACGGCGAACATCCGGCTGAGCAACAAGCTGGCTGCCGAAGGCTCCGAACCTGTGGACGGCGTTATCAGGAACCTGGCCTACGATTATGCCGTAACCGGGAACCCCTTCCGCTATCCGGAGCTGCTGGATGCCTACGACAATATCAGCGAGGAGTTCGCATCCGGCAAGCTGCAGCAGGCGGCTTCCGACTGGCTGGTGGATCCTGCGCTGTATACTCTGACCACAACCTATCCGGCTCCCGGCGAACGGGAAAAGGAAACCGTGGCCCTGGAAGCCAGACTGCAGGAAATCAAGGCTGCCATGACCGCAGAGGAAATCGCGGCGATTGTCGCTGAAACCAACACGGAACCCGCAGAAGAGAACAGCGCGGACCTGATTGCTTCCCTGCAGGCGGTGAATGTGGCCAGCCTGCCTGAGGAAGTCAAAACCTATGAAAGCACGGACGTGACCGGAGAGGACGGCGTGCGCCGGATCAATGTGACCGCCGGTGTGGACGGCGTGGGCGAAGTGGAGCTGTTCTTTGACGCCCGGACGCTGCCGCAGGAGGATATCCATTACATGCGGCTCTTCAGCCGCCTGCTGGGCAAGCTGAACACGGATGCCCATACACGGGAGGAGCTCAGCGTCCTCATGAGCCGCTATCTGTATGAAGGCGTGCTGGGTGTGGCTGTATTTCCCGGCGCGGACGCTTCCGAAGTGATGCCTTACTTTGTCGCTCAGTGGATTGCCCTGGATGAGGATTTGGCCGCCGGATATGATCTGGTGAACGAGCTGATTTTCCATACTTCATTCTCGGACCTGCAGCTGCTTTCGGAGCAGATTACCGCCCAGAAGTCGGTTGCCCGCAGCCAGATCAACGGTTCTCCCTACCTGCTGAGCCTGTATCGTGCGCTTGGCACTGAAGACATGGACAGCCGGTATTACGACTATATGAATTTCGCAGCCTATTACGCGTTCCTGGACGATCTGGAGCAGCAGATGGCCGTTGAGCCGGAAGCGGTTGCGGCGCGCCTGGAGAAGGTGCAGGCTTTCTTCTGCAACCGGGCCGGCACTGTGGCCGGTTTTGCCGGCAACGCCGAAAGCATTGCTGTCAACCAGCCGCTGGCGGATGCCTTCCTGGCGGGTCTGAACGATGAAAAACGGGAGCATGCCACGCTTCAGCTGCCGGCTCCGGCCGTGGCGGAAGGCATCATCGTTGACTCCAACATCGGCTTCAATACCGTGGCGGCACCCTTCGGGGCGCTGGGCCTGGAGGATGACGGCGGGCTGGATGTGATATGCGGACTTGTGGCGGACAAAATCCTGGTGCCGCTGCTGCGGGACCAGATGGGTGTTTACTCTCCCATGTGCGCCGTCTATCAGGATAAGGGCATTTACCTGATATCCTACCGTGATCCCAACGTCGCCGAAACCTTTGACGTTTATCAGGGCCTGCCGGAAATGATTGCCGGGCTGGAGGTTTCCCAGGAGGAGCTGGAGGGCTATATCATGAGCTCCTATGCCTCGCTGGCCAGGCCGGAGGGTGAGCTGGCCGGCGCCGTGACGGAACTGGAGAGAATTCTGCGGGGCAAAGACGCTGATCAGAAACTGATTCGGATGCGGCAGATGAAGCAGGTAACGCCGGAAAGCATACAGGCTTCTGCTGAACTGTTCAGCACACTGTGGGAGAAGGGCTACAAGGGAACCGCGGCAGGCGCCGGAACGGTTCAGGCGAACGCTGATCTGTATGAACAGATTCTGAATCCTTTCTCTGCGGTGGATGCCGGAGACGTCACCCTCGAGGACGTGCCGGAGGAACGGGAGGATTACGCAGCCATTCGCTTCGCGTATGAAAACGGCCTGATGGGTCTGACAGGGGAGAATACATTCAGTCCGGACGAACCCGCCACTGCGGGAGACCTGTTCGCAGCGCTGCACCTGCTGGGCTTCGGCGCTCCTGCCGCCTCCGCAGAGGAAGCAGCAGCCACATTTATCCAGTATGGCCTTGCTCCTGACGGAGTAGCTGCCGGTGACGCTCTGACCTATGAACTGCGCGACCAGATCATGACCATCTTCGGCAACGCGGTCCAGTTCCCCCTGCCGGCTATTGGTGAGGGCCGGGAAGCGGAAGTCATGACCCGCGCGCAGCTGGCGCAGGATCTGATGATTTTCGATGCAGGAGAGGAATAAAAACCTGACGGAGACTTCAGCGGGGGATGCGGATCCCCCGCTTTTTTGATAAACAAAAGGAAGCTTGAGCAGTCTCGGGCTTCCTTTTTTCATACAGGAAAAACGCTCAGTGCCACCGGTCCGGCGGAAGCTTCCGCTTTTCATCGGCATCCTGATCAAAAATATGGCGGTTAATCCGCCCGGCGAAGGCATCGGACGGATCCGACGGATCATAGTGAACAGGTACCGCTTTTCCGGTGAAGGCTTCCTTTCCGAACCTGCGGGTCGTGAATCGGGAAATGTCCGCCCGTGTTTCGTAGGGGATGCCGCTTACTATGTACTGAATTCTCGCATAATTCCTGGTCGATGGATCCCCGTCCATGTCGAGGTGGGTTTCGCCGACGATCTGCGTGATTTTTCCCTCAGCGAGTCCTGTTTTCCGCCGGCGTGAGGCGGAGCGGCGGGCAGCGGCCAGAAGGCGGGGGGAACAGGCGGCCAGGAGCATCAGAATGATGGTTGCCAGAGTGATCCAGGTATCCAGACGCGTGCTCCGGCTCTCGATATCCCGGATGACCTGATAGCACATCGCGCAGAAAACCAGGAACAGGATGACCCAGATGACGACTGCGGCGGAGTGCGCTGCCCTGGCCCGGCGCGCGGCCAGCCAAAAGCTGACAAGAAACAGCGCGGCCAGCGTGAAAATGCCGCCGATCACGGCCAGGGTTGAGACCAGCGGATAGACGGCCGGGAAGGCTTCAGACTCGATAATGACAACAAACAGCAGACAGAGAAAACCCCAGGCAAACACAAGGTGCGGCGGCGTTTTTCTCCGCAGGCGGGAATAAACCAGCCAGTTCAGGGCGACCGCGACAAAAGCAAGCAGAAGGATCAGAAATGCGTTTCCGTCAGAGCGAAGGACCGCGGAGCTGATCGGATCAGCGAGCAGCCGCAGGATGATGCAAGGGGCAAGTATATAAAAGAACAGTATTTTCGGACTGGCAGACAATCCTTTTTTCAGAGAGCGGAGCACATCTGATCTGTTCATAAGTCTGTTCTCCTGTTCCGGGTTCTGCCGTGTAGGCGCTGAACTGTTATAACCGTATGGTCAGCACGTTCAGCCCCAGCAGGTTCTGATAACTGACATCACTGGCCATCTGCCAGACGAGTTGGATACCGACGTTCCTGCCAAGCTCACCGGGCTCCATCACCTTTATCCATTCAGAAGGATTAAAGGCTCTGCAGTTGTCCCGGATCCGAAGAATAATCTCATCCCCCTTGTATGCCACGCGGATATCAGCGGAATGCTGCTTCGTATCCTTCGAAAACCCGTGCGTGACAACGTTTCCGGCCATCTCTTCCATACAGAGGCCGGCGAGGAAGGTTCTGCGCGGATCGATTCCCTGTTCGCTGCAGAAGTCAGTAATCTGACGGGATACGTTCATGACTTCCTCCATGCTCCGCACCGTGATATCGATCCGCTTGTCAGCCGGGACGCCGAAGCCCACCGGAATGGCCATCAGATCCTCCAGCGTACGGGGACAGCGCTTCAGTATGATCCAGGCGCCGGCCGCAATGACAATGAAGCACAGGATACCGTTCAGTATGTTCGCAATATACAGGCCGTTCATTTTCAGCGGCGGTATCAGCAGGAAGCTGAAAAGCACCACACCGACCATACCGTCCACAACGGGGAGAATAACCGACATGATACGCTTTTCCATCGTCTGTGTATAGCTGGCAAAATGCAGGCTGAGCATGGCCGGAGGCATGCACAGCGGCAGAATACGGAATCCCATGACGGTCATCTGATAAACAGGGTCAGACGGGTCACGGTAGAAGAGACGTGTCATCGGCTCTGCAAGCAGAATCAGCAGGGCTACGATGCAGCCCATCAGCAGCATGCCTCTGGTCTGAGATATTTTCAGGACGTCGATCAGGGATCTCCGGTCTTCCTCACCGATGCTGATGCTGAAGAGCATTCTGGACACAGCGACCATGCCGAACGGAACCGCCCAGATCACGGCAAGCAGGGAATTGGAAGCCGCAAACGCGGAAAGACCGACGCTGCCGACATACCTGAGCACCAGAAAATTCACAATCAGGCATCGGAACATTTCCACGAACCGGGAAAGCGCGCCGGGATACCCCAGGCCCGCGATCCGGGGCGCGTCCTGCCAGCGGCAGGCATGCAGCGAGAACTTCCATTCTGATTTTCCGGCCAGATAATAGACCACCTGTACCGCAAGAAACACCCAGGAAGCAATGGAGGAGCTGAGGCCGAGACCGAAGGTGCCCAGGGGGAATACGACAATGAAAAGATGATCCAGCACAGCGTTCACCGCAAAGCAGGATATGCTGGCGGCCATCGTACGTTTTGACTGATTTTCCAGAGAAAGGAACGCGAACAGCTGCTGCCCGAGCAGCAGGGCCGGAATGCCGATGGCCTGACCGAGAATATACTGATTCAGCATCTGCAGATCCGGTTCCTGTGACACCAGAATACCGGTCGCACCGGTCAGAACACCCAGCGCAAGCAGCAGGGAAGTCAGCAGAGCCAGGCCTCCGGTAACGATCAGGTTGATTGTGAGCAATCCGTGGATTTTTTCCCGATCCTTGGCCAGGTACCGACCGTAGAGAATCTGTGTGCCGCTGACGAGCATAATGCTCGCGGCATACAGAAAATGGTTGAGCGGACCGAAAAGGCCGATCGCGCTCATGGCGGTCTTTCCGATCATGTTGCTGGCATACAGGCTGTCCACAATACCGTTGACCGCGCTGATCACGATCAGCAGAATCTGGTATGGCAGCAGCCGGAAAAACAGCCCGGTCAGCAGCTTATAGTCTGATGATCCCTGTTTCATATTATCCCTGCTTTATTTATGTATTGCGTCCCGACGGTATATGCCCAGAACAGAGCGGAAGTTCAATCTTATAATTCATATAATTTCTGCAACAGAAATATGATGAAGACCTGCCAGAAACAATAGAACAATGATATTACTAGTTGTTTCCACAGATCATAAAATTGATAAAGTAGGGTAAAGGAGAACTATTGTTACCTTTCCGCAATCCAAACAAGGGCATGCTTTTCAGCTTTCGACCAGAAGATGATGACCAGCATCAGGATCGATACGATTATCAGTAAATCGACCACTCCTGTCAGTTAATGAGTTTTTTCCTCCCTGAAATTGCTGAAAATCTTTATTTCTCTGGTTGCCGGAATGACGGAATATCTGTATTTCATGATCATATTAAATAAAGGAATAGTATCTGTCAAGGATGAAGAAGAATATAAGGATATTGTGACATATTATTCTGAGAATATAACCAACTATTATTTTGCACTAAGTGAGGGAATAACTTTTGACTTTTGCTTTTTGATACTTGGCTTGGTTTATCCAGTTCGAAAAAGACGGTTATATTTGACTGGATTGTTCAGCATAATCGACGGTTAAACAAGTTATACATAAAAAGGACAAAAAAAACGAGGTGCAAGATGGTGTTTTTTTTTACTTTTCATATAATATATAAGTGAGTTCGTATTTTTGACTGTTTTTGCGGATTGTATAAACGGCTAGGAGGAAAGTGCTGTTTCATTACAAGCTGGATACAAAAAACTACAATTTAGCATTTCTTAATCTGGAAGACGAACTACTTGAAAATGTGGAAAAACGTTAATTAAGAACCGGAAAGATGATTTGTTGGTAATAATCATTAATCAAAAGGAGATAAGAGAATGCAGAAATTGCTGATACTTGGGACTTCTTTGGTAAGCTTAGAAATTGTTCAGACCGCTAAGGAAATGGGTTGCTATACAATTGTGACAGACAATCTGCCTCCGGAACGTTCGGTTGCCAAACTTGAAGCTGATGAATACTGGATGATTAATACTAATGAGATTGATCTCCTTGAAAAAAAGTGCAGGGAAGAAAATGTAAATGCAGTATATTCAGGCGCCAGTGAGTTCAATTTGGACGTTGTTAAGGAACTGACTACGAGACTGAATCTTCCTTGCTATATTGATGATGAGCCGTGGAAATATGCCAGAGACAAACGGCTATTTAAGGAAAAATGCAAAGAGATCGGTATCCCGGTTGTTGAGGATTATGACCTTTCAGATCCTCCGCGCAGGGAAGAACTGGAACAAATTGAGTATCCGGTAGTAGTCAAACCGGTCGATGGATCAGGAAACAAAGGTATTAGTATTTGCCAGAATGAGGATGAATTGCTGAAAGCATACAGAAAAGCGAAAACAGTCAGTAAGAAAAAAATACTTATTGAGAGATATGTAACAGGTGAGGAATCATGGAATAGTTTTTTTGTAGCCGAGGGAGAGATTCGATGCGTTTCAAGAGGACGTGCATTCAAACAGCCAGGATATCCTTCTTTCCTTTATTTACTTTATGTTACCGCAATGGATGACAGTCAAGAATTCAAGGAACAATTGGAAAGAAAATGCGTTGAGCTGTTCAAAAGTATCGGATGCAGAAAAGGCATTGCCTGGATTCAGTTTATGCGTGATGCAAAAGGACATTATTATGCAATCGAAATGGCCCAAAGAATTAGCGCAGGTGATACCAATAAACTAAGAGAAAAAAGCCAAGGCGTGAATTCAATAAAATGGATGCTGGAAACAACTCTTGGAATAGAACATAAAGCCTCAATGATTCCCAACATTTGTGAACCGCCCTATGAGGCAGCATACTGCGGATACTTAGCGTTTGCTGACCGATCAGGCACTATCAGTTCTATGAGAGGATTTGATAAACTTAATGGGGATCGCTTTGTGGTCAGTAATATTGTAAATGAAGGAGATCATGTTGAACAATACAAATTGATGTCGAGGATTGTATTTAACGTAAAAAACAGCACGGATTTGTGCAAAGCCATACAATATATAAATGAAAACGTTCAGATTTTAGATGAAAACGGAGAGGATATGTTTATACGTTATGAAAATGTTGACTTTTTAGCCAAGAGCATGGAAGGATTGTTTTTGACATGAAAATAATATCACAGAGACCTTCCGAAGAACAAACTGCGATAAAAAAGGAGCGGCAACAAAGCCGCCGGTTCGTAATTGACATTTATATAATTATACCGGAAATAGCGCGTCATCGGTTAGGGTAAGGCTTGCGATAACAGGCTTTGTCATAAGGCTTTATCATGCTTCCAGATGAAGCACAACCGGTTGTTTGATAATCGCAACGCCTAAATCTAATAAATGTATTAATGGCAAAAATACTCTTGACAGGGCTACGTAAAAAGAATAAGACTACACAAGTTACATGTTACAAGGACAAAAAATAAACCAGTAACTATTATTGAACCGGTCCATATTTCTTTCCATAATGACTGGAATGTCGAAATTACTTACAGAACAGAAAGAGAGAAGAGACATGACAAAGCTATTACTTCTTGGAACTTCTCTAATTAGCACAGAGATTGTGCAGACGGCCAAAGATATGGGATGCTATGTAATAGTAACAGACAATCTTCCACCTGAGCGTTCCTATGCCAAACTTGAGGCTGATGAATACTGGATGATCAGTACAAATGAAATTGACCTTCTCGAACAAAAGTGCAGGGAAGAAAATGTCAATGCGGTATTCTCCGGAGTCAGCGAGTTCAATCTGGACCGTGTCAAACAACTGGCAGGGAGGCTAAATCTCCCTTGCTACATTGAAGACGAACCGTGGAAATATGCCAGAAATAAACAATTATTCAAAGAAAAATGCAAAGAAATTGGTATTCCCGTTGTGGATGAATATACTCTTTCAGATCCTCCATGCAGGGATGAAATGAATAAGATCGAATATCCGGTTGTAGTTAAACCAGTTGACGGATCAGGAAATAGAGGCGTCAGCATCTGTTATAATGAAGAAGAAATGCTTGAAGCATATCAAAAAGCTAGAACAATAAGTGAAAAAGATATACTAGTGGAAAGATATATAACTGGAGAGGAATCCTGGAATAATTTCTATGTTGCAGAAAATGAAATATGCTGTGTTGCAAGGAATCGTGCTTTTAAGCAGCCTGGATATCCTACTTTTCTCTATTCGATTGGTGTCTCCGCAATGGAAGACAATCAGGAGTTCATGGAACAGATAAATGAAAAATGCGTCAAACTGTTCAGAAGCATAGGATGCAGAAATGGTATTGCCTGGATACAGTTTATTCGGGATGCAAATGGCAGATACTACGCAATTGAAATGGCGCATAGAATGAACGCGGGAGAAACATCCACGCTGAACGAAGAAGGGCAGGGATTCAATCCTGTCAGGTGGATGCTGGATACTGCACTTGGGATTGAGCATAGGGCAGCAATGATTCCTGCGCTTAGACAGCCACCATATAAGAAAGCTTACTGCTTATACTTTTTATTTGCTGACAGGCCAGGTATTGTTTGCTCGATGAAAGGATTCAAAGAACTCGATAAAAATCGTTTTTTAATCAGCAACGTTGTACAAGAGGGAGATCATATTAACCGTTATAATCTGATTTCCAGAATCGCATTCAACGCCCAAAACAGCACAGATCTATGTGATACAATTCGGATGATAAATGAAAAGGTTCGTATTCTGGATGAAAATGGTGAGAATATCTATATACAGTATAATAATATAGATATTCTTTCCAAAAGTGTCGAGGGACTGTTCTTATCATAATCCGTATGGAAATAAAGAATACCTGTACTTACAGATATGCTGCACACTTACACATCAACATGTACTTCTTCAAAACCAAAGGAAGATTGATGACCGAACTTAAGGTGGGAGTCACACTTTCGGCGCCTGAAAGCTGAAAAAAAGAAGGATGCCTGTTCATAACAGGCATCCTTTGAAAGCTTTGAATTGACTGCTTTCTTATTTCCCGAAGTACCGCTTAAGCAGTCCGGCGAAGGCCTTGTCGTGCCGGGCTTCGTCAATAAGCTTTTTCGTATCCACAACTGTCGCAGTGATAGCGGAGCTTGCTGCTCTTTTTGCCCATCGCACCCGTCAGGTTCTGACTAAAAGTGTTGCGGATGGGAGCTGATGAGAATGAATTCACCGCTGAGCCCTGGTTAACATAATCCTGGGATGCTTCAGCCGTCAGTACGTGCCAGCCATCCGCTTTGCCACACTTGGGACAAGCCGCGGGTGGATTCTTCCTGAAAAACGTTGCCATGGTCAGTAATCCTCATTTCCCAAAGTACCGCTTGAGCAGTCCAGCAAAGGCTTTGCCATGCCGGGCTTTGTCGCGGGCCATTTCATCAGCGGGTCTTCGACCCGCTGTAAGGGCACGGTGTCAGGGCTGCGGAAGATTCCCTTCCACAAGGATCATGATAATGATACTTTGAAATGCCTTATTTGTCAACGGTCAGCGTGATTCTGGAAGGATTCAAGAGTGAAGGAACTATCACTCAACTTTGAATCAAGTCTGAATCATTTTCAGTACAAGACTGGTACTTCTCCGAATCATCTTTTCAACATCTTTGGTACAATTTGAGTACAAGATCAGGGGTGCTGAACGTGCCAAAGTTGAAAAGTACAATATTTTTGTCAGAGGTTTTTGTCAGAAGCACTTTGGCAAAAGATGCGAAAATTCATGATTGTCAGAAGAATTGTCAGAGCCCGAGGGATAAAAAGAGGAGTGACACCCATCAGCGTCACTCCCCAGAAAGCCCCGCGCAGCGGGGATTTCACTTTCCGAAATACTGCTTCAGCAGCCCCGCAAACGCCTTGCCGTGTCGCACCGTCAGCATATACCGTGTTCCTGCATGGATTTCATCAGGTAATCGCGCGCCTTACTTGGCGGCAGATGAGCTTCCACATCCTTTGGATCGACATAATCGCCGTTCCTGATGCACGCCAGCAGAAATTCGATCGTGAACACGTCGAAAATATGCGGATCGGAGAAAGATACTTCGATGGTGGTGTTCATGCGCGCGTTCAGCGCGTCGATGATGCATTGGTAGATAAAGTGATCCCGGCCCAAAAGCTCGCCGATGCGGTCCAGCGAAGACAAGGCTTCCTGCATCTGCGCCACCGTGACGTGCCTTCGGAAACCACCGCAGCCTTTGCCGCCGGAAAGGATCGCGTCAACGGAGCAGTGCAGCGTTTCAGCCAGATCCAGCAGCATGGAGACATCCGGAAGCGTTTCGCCCCGTTCCCAGTTTGATACGGCCTGCGGACTGACATTCAGCTTTTCGGAAAGCTCAGACTGCGTCATCCCCATCTTTTTGCGTTCCGTCTGCAGGTATGATCCCATCAGTTTCGAATTCAGATTCATGTTGACCCCCTCCCTTTCGGGATCATCATAACAGGATACGGAAAGAAAAGGAATGGGCCGGTGCTTGATGTATCAGGAAGAAAAACAAGCTGCAATTGAAAACGGAGCGGCAGCAAAGCCGCTCCGCAGAAACCGCAATGGATCACTTCCCGAAATACCGCTTCAGCAGCCCCGCAAAGGCTTTGCCGTGCCTCGCCTCGTCGCGGGCCATCTCATGTACGGTGTCATGGATGGCGTCCAGGTTCAGGGCCTTGGCGCGCTTGGCCAGGTCGGTCTTGCCGGCGGTGGCGCCGTTCTCGGCTTCCACACGCATCTTCAGGTTCTTCTCGGTGCTGTCGGTCAGCACTTCACCCAGCAGCTCGGCAAACTTGGCGGCATGTTCCGCTTCTTCAAACGCGGCGGTCTTCCAGTATTCAGCGATCTCCGGATAGCCTTCACGGGCGGCGACGCGGCCCATGGCCAGGTACATGCCGACTTCGCTGCACTCACCCTGGAAATTGGCGCGCAGATCAGCAAGGATGTCTTCCGGCACACCCTGCGCTACGCCGACCACATGCTCGGCAGCCCAGGTCATTTCAGCTTCCTGCTTAACAAACTTGGAAGCGGGAGCCTTGCAGACGGGGCACTTTTCCGGCGGTTCCGGACCTTCATAAACATAACCGCAAACTGAGCAAACCCATTTCATGATTCATTTCCTCCGTTCATTATAAATAATAGTGAAAGTTTTACGCTTTTTTGTGACTTTTGCGTCATTAGGATTATAACAAACAAAAATAAGGCTGTAAAGGGTGCAAAATTAGATTTCACCCCTTGCATACGGCGGGAAGATGTGCTAAAATTCCAACGATTACGCACCTTTTCCCCGCGATTGCTTGTGCCGCTTTGCGGTGGCCCGTCGCGCAGGGGAAGAGGGAGGAAAAACAAGGAGGAAATCCCAATGGCAGTTATCTCAATGAAACAGCTCCTGGAAGCCGGCGTACACTTTGGTCACCAGACCCGCCGGTGGAACCCGAAGATGGCTCCGTACATCTTCACCGAACGCAACGGCATCTACATCATCGACCTGCAGAAGACTGTTCGCAAGGTTGATGAAGCTTACGCTTTCGTACGCGATATCGCGATGGAAGGCAAGAGCATCCTGTTCGTCGGCACCAAGAAGCAGGCGCAGGAATCCATCGAAAGCGAAGCCAAGCGCTGCAACATGTTCTATGTGAACAACCGCTGGCTGGGCGGCATGCTGACCAACTTCAAGACCATCCGCACCCGGATCGACCGTCTGAATCAGATTGACAAGATGGAGCAGAGCGGTCAGTTCGACGTTCTGCCCAAGAAGGAAGTCATCAAGCTGATCCATGAGCGTGAAAAGCTGCAGATCAACCTGGGCGGTATCCGTGAGATGAAGAAGCTCCCCGGCGCTCTGTTCGTGGTTGACCCCCGGAAAGAGCACATCGCTGTGACTGAAGCCCGCATCCTGGGCATCCCGATCGTGGGTATCGTGGACACCAACTGTGATCCTGACGAAATCGATTACGTGATCCCCGGCAACGACGATGCCATCCGCGCGGTCAAGCTGATCGCCGGCAAGATGGCCGACGCTGTGCTGGAAGGCAAGCAGGGCGAGCAGTCCGAGCCGGACGCCGCTCCCGAAGCCGAACAGGCCGCTGAGGAAAAGCCCGAAGCCTGAGAGCAGGGCCACCTTCAGCGCGGTCTGAAGGAGAAAAACACAAGAATTTGAAAGGATGATTTGATATGGCAGCAATTACTTCCGCTATGGTTAAAGAGCTGCGCGAGCGCACCAGCGCCGGCATGATGGACTGCAAAAAGGCTCTGGTTGAGAGCGACGGCGACATGGAAAAGGCCATTGAATGGCTGCGTGAAAAGGGACTGAGCCAGGCTGCTAAGAAGGCCAGCCGCATCGCCGCTGAAGGCGTGGTTTCCCAGTACACCAACGAGGATGGCTCCATCGGCGCTATCGTCGAGGTTAACTGCGAGACGGACTTCGTTGCTAAGACCGACAACTTCGTGAACTTCGCGAACAACGTGGCCAAGCACGTTGCCCTGGCGAATCCCGCCGATGTGGACGCTCTGCTGGCCCAGCCCTTCGTGGATGACGCGAGCAAGACCATTTCCGACCTGATCAGCGACGCCACTGTCGCGATCGGTGAGAAGATCAGCGTCCGCCGCTTCTCACGCTATGAGACCAAGGGCGTTGTGTCTACCTACATTCACCTGGGCGGCAAGGTTGGCGTTATGGTGGAAGTCAGCGCGGACGAAGCCGGCCGTAAGAATGACACCGTGAAGACCTTCGCTCATGATCTGGCGCTGCAGATTGCCGCTGCCAAGCCCGAAGCGGTTCGCCGCGAGGAAGTGGACAGCACCAAGCTGGAGAAGGAAAAGGAAATTCTCCGTGCTCAGGCGCTGAATGAAGGCAAGCCCGAGAAGATCGTCGACAAGATGGTCGAAGGCCGCATCGAGAAGTATTACAAAGAAGTTTGCCTGCTGGAGCAGCCTTTTGTCAAGGACGGCGACAAGACGATCAAGAGCCTGATGGCTGAAATCGCCAAGGAAACCGGTGCGACGCTGGACATCGTGAAGTTCAGCCGGTTTGAGCGGGGCGAAGGTATCGAGAAGCGGAAGGATGACCTGGCCGCTGAGATCGCCGCGATGGCCGCGAAATAATCCCATCAAGCGTAATGCCCTCTTTTCCCAAACGGGGAAAGAGGGTTTTTCGTTGTGCGCACGTCCGGCGGAAGGAAAAAAAGTGCATCCCGGCGAAATATTATTATAAAAGACCGCGGGGATGACGCGGAGAAAACTGAAAGACAGAGGGTGACAGCATGAAAAGCAACAAGGGCTGGATAGCCGCGGTTTGCTGCCTGGTGATAGTGGCAGTTGTCGGTTTCTTTCTGATGAACGGACAGGTTGGCGGGCTGAAGGAAAAGCTGACAACAGCAGAAAACACGATTACGGAGCTGACGGCTCAGGTGCAGAGCGGTGAGACGAAGGTTCAGGAGCTGACGGAGCAGCTGAGCGCTTCCGCCCAGGAAATTGAAACCCTGATGGCGGACAAGGCTTCTATGAGCGCAGGCATGGAGGAACTGAAGGGCCGGCTGGCTGAGGCGGAGGAATCCATGACAAGTATCATGGCCATTCTGTCCGGGCAGGCTCCAGAGGAAACGCCCGCGGAGGAAGGCACAGAGACAGCCGATGCCGAAGACGGATCGGAGGAAGCTCCTGCGGAGAATGAAGCCCAGACTGAAGAAACGACTGAGGAAGGCGAAACGGCACCTGAAGAAGCTGCAGCGGAAGGCGAGATGGCAGCAGAAGAAGCCGGGGAAGGCACTCCGTAAGAGGGAAGTATTTTCTTTGCCTTTCTGATGGATACAACAGGCGCGGAACCTCGCCGCGCAAATAAGCACATAAAAACCGGCAGGCTCCTGTGAGCACTGCCGGTACGTGCTTTTGGGGAATCTGTTTCAGGGATGCACGAAGGTGCCGATGTCGCTGCCTTCGAGGACGCGGATCAGGTTCTCCGGATCGTCCAGGCCGAAAACCCGGACCATGGGAACCTGATTTTCAGCGCACAGGGCAAAGGCGGAGGCGTCCATCACTTTCAGTCCCTTCGACAGAGCATCCGCATAGGATATATCCTTGATCAGGGTGGCAGAGGGATCTTTCAGAGGATCGGCAGTGTATACGCCGTCGATATTCTTGGCCATCAGCACTGCGTCCACCTGCATCTCGACAGCTCTGAGGGCCACACCGGAATCCGTGGAGAAGAAGGGATTGCCTGTGCCACAGGCAAACAGTACCACGCGGCCATCGCTCAGATGGCGGCGGGCTGCCATCGCGTTAAAAGGCTCCGCGAACCGGTTCATATCCACAGCAGACTGAATCACCGCGTCCAGTCCGGCCTTCCGTAGGGCATCAGCCACGCAGAGGCAGTTGATCATTGTGCCCAGCATACCCATCTGGTCCGCTGTGACGGCATCCATATTGGCGGCAGGACCCTGACGGCCGCGCCAGATATTGCCCGCACCGATAACGATACCGACCTCCACGCCCATTTCCCGGATGCGTCGGATGATGCCTGCCACCTGATTCACCTTTTCAAAATCAAACAGATCAGAGCCGGACTTCAGCGCCTCACCGCTCAGCTTCAGCAGAATGCGTTTGTAAACAGCCATAGAATCCTCCTCGCAAGGGGGGCTTTCCGATCGCCCCCCTGAACCCCCTTCGGGAAATATCGTTATTAGGTAAACAACAGATTACAGGCTTCTGGGAGCAAAACCGATCTTCTTCTGCACCTTGCGCAGCGTTTTTACAGCGATCCTGGAAGCTTTCTCGGAGCTTTCGTTCAGCACGCTCATCAGATAAGGCTTATCGGCGATCAGCCGTTTGAATTCGGCCTGCAGGGGTGTCAGCGCCGCAATGACGCAGTCTGTTACGCGAGTCTTCAGGGTGCCGTAGCCCTGACCCTGCAGTTCCCCGCATACCTTTTCCATTGGTTCACCAGTCAGGGCGGAGATAATGCTCAGCAGGTTGCTGACACCAGGCTTGCTTTCCGGATCAAAGCGGATTTCTCCGTCGGAATCGGTAACAGCCCTCTTGATTTTCCGGCGTACTGCATCCGGATCGTCCAGCAGGGAAATAAAGGTTTCCTCCGGATCGCTTTTGCTCATCTTCCGGGTGGGCTCCTGGAGGGACATGACCCTGGCTCCAACCTTGGTGATCAGAGGTTCCGGAACGGTGAATACATCACCGTAAATACCGTTGAAACGCTGTGCTATATCCCGGGCTAGCTCCAGGTGCTGCTTCTGATCCGAGCCGACAGGCACAAAATTGGTCTGATACAGCAGGATGTCGGCAGCCATCAGCACGGGGTAGGTGAAGAGGCCAGCGTTGATGTTGTCGGCATGCTTCGCGCTCTTATCCTTGAACTGCGTCATACGGCTGAGCTCACCCATATAGGTGTAACAATTCAGAATCCAGGCCAGCTCCGCGTGGGCACTGACATGGCTCTGGCAGTAAAGAATGCTTTTCTGCGGATCAATGCCGCTGGCCAGATACAGCGCTGTCAGTTCCAGACAGCGGCGGCGCAGATCCGCCGGGTTCTGCCGGACGGTGATGGCATGCTCATCCACCACGCAGTAAAGGCAATCGTAGGTATCCTGCAGTTCTGCAAAGCGGCTCAGCGCACCGATATAATTGCCCAGGGTCAGCGTGCCGCTGGGCTGTATGCCGGAAAAAATGACCGGTTTGCGTTCCTGTTCCATATGCATCCGTCCTTCGGGGCACCGGGAAAGCGGCGCCTGTTTTTTTACTGTTGCTAAGATTATCACAAACAGAGGCTAAAAGCAAGGAATGTTCCTCACGGCTGCGGAATAAAGGGAAATGAGAAAATAATCTCAAAAATCAATTGACAAGGACATATGCGTGTGGTTTAATATCAACCGTTTTGAAGTTTAATTCTGCTAAACCTCGGACATTTATTCAAAGTTTAGGGAAAGTAAACCGCCGCGAACCGTCAGATTCGCAGGAAAAAGGGGGCCGGCGAATGGATATCGGAAAGAAAATCCGTTCTCTTCGGATACAGAGAGGACTGACACAGGAAGAGCTGGGAGACCGCTGCGAGCTCAGCAAGGGCTTTATCAGCCAGCTGGAAAGAAATCTGTCATCTCCTTCCATTGCCACACTTACCGACCTGCTGGAGTGCCTGGGATCCTCCCTGCAGGAGCTTTTCAATGAACAGCCGCCGGAAAAGACGGTGTTCGCTCCGCAGGACATGTTTGTCAAGGAGGACGAAGAGGAGCTCCGGGGGTCCATTACCTGGCTGGTTCCTGACGCGCAGAAAAACGCGATGGAGCCGATTCTGGTGGAAATGGCTGAAGGGGGCAGGAGCTATTCCATGCCGCCGAACGAGGGCGAGGAGTTCGGCTATGTGCTTGGCGGAAGCATCTTCCTGGTTATCGGCGGCCGGAAGATCCGGGTTCGCAGCGGATGCAGCTTCTGCATCCATCCCCGGGAGGAGCATTATCTGATGAATGCCGGCAAAACAAAGGCAAAGGTGCTGTGGGTTTCCACACCGCCGTTATTCTGATCGGGAGGGCTGACAGGTATGCGGAAGCTGATTGAGTTCCGGAACATCGTTAAGAGCTTTGACGGGCAGGTGGTGCTCAAGGGTGTTAACCTGAATATCTATGAAAATGAATTCGTCACTTTGCTGGGCCCCTCCGGCTGTGGCAAAACGACACTGCTGCGCATTCTGGGCGGATTTCTGGAGCAGGATGAGGGCACAGTGATTTTTGACGGAAAATGCATCGATAACGTACCGCCTTATAAGCGGGAGATCAACACGGTTTTCCAGCGTTATGCGCTGTTCCCCCACCTGAATGTTTACGAGAATATTGCCTTCGGGCTCAGAATCAAGAAAACAGGCGAGGATATCATTTCACAGAAAGTAAACCGGATGCTGAGCCTGGTGAACCTGGAAGGTTTCGGTAAGCGGAATGTGACCAAGCTTTCAGGCGGTCAGCAGCAGCGGGTGGCTATTGCCCGGGCACTGGTGAACGAGCCCAATGTGCTGCTGCTGGATGAACCCCTTGGTGCGCTGGATCTGAAGCTGCGCAAGGAGATGCAGCGGGAACTGAAGCGGATTCAGCAGGAGGTCGGTATCACCTTCATTTATGTGACCCATGATCAGGAGGAGGCCCTGACCATGAGTGACAAGATTGTTGTCATGAATGCCGGGGAAATCGAACAGATCGGGACTCCGCTGGAAATCTACAACGAGCCGGCCAATGCCTATGTTGCCCGCTTTATCGGAGAAAGCAACATCGTTTCCGGCACGATGACGAAGGATTATCAGGTTCGCTTTGACGACAGGGAATTCGAATGCGAGGATCACGGCTTCAGGCCCAACGAGCCTGTGGACGTGCTGATCCGTCCGGAGGATTTTGACATCGTGAAGCCCAGGGACGGCATGATGCGGGGTGAGGTCAAGAGCGTTGTATTCAAGGGCGTTCATTATGAGCTGATGGTGGAAACCAAAACCGGTACCAGCAAGACGGTCAAAATGCATGTGGTGACCCAGCATGATCTGTACAACGAACAGAACGGTGAAAAGATCAGCGCAAACGACTTTTATGTGGACCTGGACGACCTGGAGAATAAAAACCTTACGGATCAGGATTTCATTTCCATTGCCAATGCACAGGCCTGGGACGATGAAAACCGGGATATCTCCCTGACAAGGGTCACACACCAGATTGAGAAGAAAACCGGCGTATACGCCATCACTTTCGGCACGGACAAAAAGACGGAAATCACCGTCAAGGTATATGTGGTGCATCCGGAATATGTTGAGGATCCGCGGCATAATATCGGCATTACTGCCCTGGACTTCTTCATTACGCCGGATGAGATCATGGAATCCATGGCCATTTCCACCGACCTGAAGACCTGGGCCAGCGCCGAAGCCTGGAACCTGCAGGATGATTCTTCCGTAGAAATCACCGACGTCAAGTTTGACTTTGACCCGGCGACGATTACGGAAGGCTCCTATGATATCACTTTTTCCACCCGCGGCCGGGTGTACAAGGTGGAAACCACTGCCGCGAAGGAAGCAGGGGATAAGGTGGGACTGTCTTTCGGCCCGGATGACATCCACGTCATGCATAAGGCGGTGAAGGAAGCATGAAATCCTTCTTCCGGATGAGCTATCCGTATATTCTGTGGATTGCTGTCTTCATTGTTGCGCCGATGTTTATGATCCTGCTTTACGCGCTGACCCGAACCGGCAACAGTACCCTGACCTTCCAGTTTACACTGGACAACTTTGCCCGGTTCCTGCGGGAGCCAACTTTCCTGCGGGTGCTCTGGACATCCCTGCGGGTTGCCCTGCTGACAACTGTTTTCTGCATCCTGATCGGGTATCCGGCGGCACTGTTCATCGCGGGACTGCCGGAACGGCGGCAGACCATGATGGTGCTGCTGCTGACACTGCCAATGTGGATCAACATGCTGCTGAAGACTTATGCATGGCGCGGTATTCTGCTGAATTTTGACTTCGCCAGCGAGACAAAGGTTTTCATCGGTATGGTATACGATTTCCTGCCGTACATGATTATTCAGATCCATACATCCATCAGCAAGATGAATCCGGACCTGAAAACTGCAGCTTACGATCTTGGCGCAAACAAATGGGTCACCTTCAAAAGAGTGACGCTCCCTCTGAGCATACCGGGCATCATTTCCGGCATCACGCTGGTTTTTCTGCCGGCGGTTTCCAGTTTTGTCATCCCGAAGCTGCTGGGCGGCGGCGACTATGTACTGATCGGTAATCTGATTGAAATCTATTTCCTGACGGCGGGAGACTGGAATTTCGGCAGCGCCATTTCCCTGATTATGGCCCTGATCATCATCGCATCCATGTGGGCGACGAAGAAGCTGGACCGGAACGCGCAGGAGGAATGACAGACCATGAAAAAGAAAAGGAAAACGCTCTGGGAACACTTCACTTCCTGCTATCTGCTGCTGATCCTGCTGTTTATTTACCTGCCGATTCTGTATGTGATTCTGTTCTCCTTCAACGAGAGCAAGAGCCTCTCCAACTTCACGGGCTTCTCTCTGAAATGGTATGAGAACATGTTCCAGGACCGGACGATGCTGCAGAGTATTTATTACACGGTTCTGGTGGCGGTTATCGCCACCGTTGTCTCCACCATCGTGGGAACCGTCGCGGCCATCGGCCTGTCAAAGGCCAAACGTGTGGTACGGACCCTGGTACTGGAGGTCAACAACCTGCCGGTCATGAACCCGGACATCGTGACAGCCATCGGGCTGATGCTGCTGTTCATCTCCATGAAGGTTCAGCTGTCCCTGGTGACGCTGATCCTGGCGCATATTACCTTCTGCATTCCTTATGTGATTCTGTCGGTTATGCCGAAACTGCGGCAGCTGGATGACAATGTGGCGGAGGCTGCCCTGGATTTGGGAGCGAATCCCTGGCAGGCACTGACCAAGGTCATCATCCCGCAGATCTATCCGGCGATTCTGTCCGGCGCGCTGATCGCTTTC
The DNA here is from genome assembly GCA_017431005.1 of Clostridia bacterium. GTDB lineage: Bacteria > Bacillota > Clostridia > Christensenellales > Aristaeellaceae > Aristaeella. The sequence goes on along the minus strand of JAFRLY010000012.1, from coordinate 13,149 downwards.
AGCATGTCCTTCGATGACTTTGTGATTTCCTTCTTTACCGCGGGCGTGGGGATCAACAACATTTCCATGTATGTCTACTCCATGAAGCGGTATAACCCCAGCGTCAATGCTCTGTCCACCCTGATCATGGTGGTGGTGACGCTGATCCTGATCCTGGTGAACGTAATTCCCTCTGTCAGGGAAAAACGGAATAAAAAAGAGGAGGCTTAAGAACATGAAAAAAATGATGGCAGCGGTATTGACTCTGGTGATGCTGCTGACAGTCTGCGTGCCTTTCGCAGCGGCTGACGGCGTTCTGAACGTTTACAACTGGGGTGAATACATCGATAAGCAGGTCATCACCAACTTTGAAAAGGAATTTGGTGTCCGCGTCAACTATTCTCTTTTCTCTTCCAATGAAGAAATGTATACCAAGCTGCTTTCCGGCGCAAGCTACGATGTGCTGGTTCCGAGCGATTATATGATCGAACGGCTGCTGAAGGAGAATATGCTTCAGCCCCTGGACAGGAGTACCGTGGACAATCTGGGCAACCTCTGCGAAGGTGTGCAGAACCTGAGCTACGATCCGGACAATACCTGGAGCGTACCTTATCTGTGGCAGACTGTAGGCATCGTGTACGACACCACGAAGATTGATCCGGAAAAGATTGAGGAAGCCGGCTGGGATATCTTCCTGGATCCGGAGTATGCAGGCCATACCTACATGTATGACTCCGAGCGGGATGCATTCATGGTGGCATTCAAGGCACTGGGCTATTCCTGCAACACGGAGGATGAGACTGAGATTCAGGCAGCGTATGAGTGGCTTATAAAAATGGACGAAGCTGTAAAACCCTCCTATGTGACGGATGAGGTCATCGACTCCATGGCCAACGGTGAAAAATGGATGGCGCTGGTGTACAGCGGCGACGCAGCATACATCCTGTCCGAGAACGAGGATATGGGCTACTGCACGCCGAAACAGGGCACCAACATCGCGGTGGACGCCATGGTTATTCCGGCCAACGCCTCAAATCCGGAAATGGCGAACCAGTTTATCCGGTATATCACAGAATATGACAACGCTGTGATGATCTCCGAGGAAGTCGGGTACGCGTCCGCAAACGCCGAAGCGCTGGCGGAGTTGTCCGGCGAGGGAGGAACGTATGAGGGCAATGCGGCATATATTCCGCGGGCCGGCTATGAACAGGATGAAATGTTCCATGACAACGAGACACTGAAGAAAACACTGAGTGAGCTGTGGATCAAGGTAAAGCTGCACGAATGATACTCCTGCAGCGCTGCATCAGGCCGCGGGCTGAAAAGCCCACGGCCTTTTATATTTTAAGAGCCGGATCCGGAAACAGAAAAGAAGCAGGCCGTTCCGTGGACGGGAGCAGTGAATTATGATAAGATTCTTACATTGATACAATGCAGCAGGATGAAGGCGGGAGAGGCATGGACACATGGCATCTGTGGGAGGCTCCGGAGTTACCTTTCAACCGGCAGGAGATCCTGCGGTATGCCGGCTGGCCGGGCGGACAAACGGAAGAAGCGGCCCTGCCGCTTGAGGAGATTCTGCGGGCCGCCTCAGCTATACGATGCCGGGCAGTCTGGCGCCTTTATCCTGTGATCCGGGAAGAGGAGGATATCCTGATTCCGGGTTTTCTGCGGACAGACAGCCGAATGCTGGAACGCTTTCTCCGCGAATGCGATGCGGCAGTGCTGTTTGCACTGACAGCCGGGGTTGAGATGGACCGGATCATTGCCCGGGAATCCGTGCATTCACCGCTGCGGGGGCTGCTGGCTCACGCAGCCGGTGCAGAACGGTCGGAAACTGCCTGTGATGCCCTGATGAAGTCAGTGCTGGAGACGATGCCGGGCCGGGAGGCCGCCGGCCGGTTCAGCCCCGGATACGGAGATCTGCCCCTGGCGGTGCAGCGGGACGTGTTCCGGGCACTGCCTGCAGGAAAGCTGCTTGGAATGACGCTGAATGATGAAGATATCATGTCCCCGTCCAAGAGTGTGACGGCCATTATCGGACTGAAGAACAGAAAAGGAAGCGATACGGATGACACTGCCGGAACAGCTGAAGGCCCCGGAACTGACCCTGTCCTTTGAGGTATTTCCGCCGAAAACAGACACCTCCCTGGAAAATGTGCGCGCCGCGACCGAAAAGATAGCCGGGCTGAAGCCATCCTTTATCAGTGTAACCTACGGTGCGGGAGGGGCCGGCAGCCGGTTCACCCTGGAGATTGCGGAAAGCCTGCGGGAAACGACAGGGGTGGAGATCCTGGTTCACGTGACCAGTGTTGGATCGAATCCGGATACGCTGCGGACTTTTCTGACCAAAATGCGGCAGCATGGCCTGCGTAATGTAATGGCGCTGAGGGGAGATCTGCCTGCGGACAGAAAAGAGCCGGAAGCCTATCCGCACGCGGCGGATCTGATCCGCGCTATCCGGGCAGAAGGCAGCTTCTGCATCGGCGCCGCATGCTATCCGGAGGTGCATCCGGAAAGCCGGAATCAGGCAGAAGATATCCGGTCTCTGCGGGAAAAGCAGGAATCCGGTGCGGATTTCCTGACCACGCAGATGTTCTTTGACAACAATTTGCTTTATAACTTTCTGTACAAGCTGCGGGAAGCCGGGGTCACCCTGCCTGTGGTTCCCGGGATTATGCCAATTACCTCTGCCAACCAGGTGAAGCGTGCACTGGAACTGTCCGGATGCTTCATGCCCAGGCGCTTTATCAGCCTGGTGGATAAATTCGGCAGCGACGCCGCTGCCATGACCCAGGCAGGTATCGCCTATGCCACTGACCAGATCATCGATCTTTATGCGAACGGCATCCGCCATGTGCATGTTTACACGATGAATAAGCCGGAGGTGGCCGCGGCGATCCGGAACAACCTGAAGGAACTGCTTGGGAAACGCTTCTGACCGGAAGGATGAGAATCGTGGAGAAAAAATCAAGAGAACTGCTCAGAAGCCTGCGGGAAGGGATCACCTGGCTGGACGGCGGCATGGGCACACTGCTGCAGGCGCGGGGGCTGAAGCCCGGGGAGAAGCCGGAAACCTGGGTGCTGACGCATCCAGAGGAGGTTACCGCTGCTCACCGGGCGTACTATGAGGCCGGAAGCCGCATTGCATCCGCGAACACCTTCGGAGCAAATCGTTTTCATTACACGCCGGAGGAGATGCGGCGGATCATACCGGCGGCGCTGGACTGTGTGCGCCGGGCTGCGGAAGCCTGTGATGGCGGGGAACGATATATCGCGCTGGATATCGGACCGACGGGCAAGCTGCTGGAACCCTTCGGACCGCTGCCTTTTGAGGAGGCGGTGGAGACCTTTGCGGAGGTAGTACGAATCGGCGCGGATGCCGGGGCGGACTGCGTGCTGATCGAAACCATGAATGACAGCTATGAGACGAAGGCGGCACTGCTGGCGGTGAAGGAAAACTGTGATCTGCCGGTGCTGGTGTCGAATGCCTACGGAGCAGACGGCAAACTGATGACCGGCGCAACGCCGGAGGTGATGGTAGCCATGCTGGAGAGCATGGGTGCCGACGCTGTCGGCGTCAACTGTTCGCTGGGACCGGCGGCGCTGAAGCCGATCGTGGAACAGTACCTTGCCGCAGCCAGCGTGCCGGTGATTATGAAGCCCAATGCCGGCCTGCCCCGCGCAGAGGAAGGCAGGACGGTATACGATGTGGATCCGGATACCTTTGCCCGGGAAATGACGGATCTGATTCCGAAGGGACTGCGGATTCTCGGCGGCTGCTGCGGCACGACACCGGAATATATCCGGACACTGGTGCGTATGGCCGAAGGCATGGTTCCGCCGCCTGTTCAGGAAAAAACAGATACAGTTTTCACTTCCTGGAGCAGGACGGTACGCTTTGGGGACCGGCCCGTCCTGATCGGGGAACGCATCAATCCCACAGGGAAGAAAAAGCTGCGGCAGGCTTTGGCAGAGGAACGGATTGATTATGTACTCTCCGAGGGACTGGCACAGCAGGAAGCAGGAGCGGACGCCCTGGACGTGAATGTCGGCGCCCCCGGCATTTCCGAGCCGGAAATGCTGCCGAGAGTGGTGAGAGAGCTGCAGGCAGTAACAGAGCTGCCTCTGCAGCTGGACACAGCGGATCCTCAGGCTATGGAGGCAGCGCTGCGGATCTATAACGGCAAGGCTTTGATTAACTCTGTCAACGGCAAACACGAATCCATGGAAGCAATCTTTCCGCTGATGAAAAAGTACGGCGGCACAGCGGTGGCCCTGACGCTGGATGAGAACGGCATACCGGAAACCGCCGAAGGCCGCCTGCGGATAGCGAAGCGGATTCTGGAGACTGCGGCGGAATACGGCATCAGCAGGAAAGACATCGTCTTTGACCCCCTGACACTGACAGTCAGTGCGGATCCGTCCGCCGCGGAAACCACCCTGGAGGCGCTGCGGCTGATCCGGCAGAAAACGGGATGCGCCGCCGTGCTGGGTGTTTCCAACTGCTCTTTCGGCCTGCCGGACAGGGACCGCATCGGCAGCACCTTCTTTACGCTGGCTCTGGCATCCGGCCTTTCCGGAGCAATCATGAATCCTCTTTCACCATCGATGACAGGCGCATACAGGAGCTGGCTGGCGCTGACCGGTCAGGATCCGCAGTGCGCGGACTACATCGCTTTTTCCCAGCTGCATCCCCTGAATCAGACGCCGGGGCCGGCTGCATCCACTGCCGGTGTTCCGGGCAGTGAGGCAGAATTGAACACGCTGCGCCGGGCTGTGCGGAAAGGACTGCGGGAAGCTGCCGGCCGGCTGGCGGATGAACAGATCGCGGCCGGACGGGATCCAATGGCACTGGTGAAGGAAGAGGTTATTCCTGCACTGGACGACGTGGGTGCCGGCTTCGAGCAGAAAACATTGTTCCTGCCCCAGCTGATGATGAGTGCCGAGGCGGCGGAAGCTGCTTTCACCCGGGTGAAGGAAGCCCTGGCAGGACGGGAAACGGCGGAAGTGCACGGTCCGCTGGTGCTCGCAACCGTCCGCGGGGACGTACATGATATCGGCAAGAACATTGTCAGACTGCTGCTGGAAAACTACGGCTTTCAGGTGACAGATCTGGGCCGGGATACGCCTCCGGAAAGGATTGCCGAGACGGTCAGACGGCTGAAGGCGCCCGTCTGCGGACTTAGCGCCCTGATGACCACTACGGTTCCCGCCATGGAGGAAACCATCGCTCTGCTGCGCCGGGAGGCTCCCTGGTGCCGGGTGATGGTCGGCGGCGCGGTGCTGACGGAGGAATATGCCAGAAATATCGGCGCCGATGGCTATGCGGCTGACGCCATGGGCGCCGTGCGCGTGGCGGAAAGACTGGAAAAGGAAAGCCTGGAAGCGGAAAAGGGAAACAGAGCATGATGGAGTACATCGTCAGGGCAGAGGAAGAGGGAAGGCGGCTGCGCGATATACTGCGCCGGTCCATGCGTCTCAGTTACTCTGCCATGAAACGTGTGAAATGGAATGGGATAATTCTGCTGAACGGCGCACCGGTCCATACGGATGTCCGGGTGCGGGCCGGGGACAGGGTGCTGGCCTCCTGGCCGGAGGAGAAGCCGGTTTATCCGCTGCTGCCATGCCCGATGAAACTGGAAATTCCCTGGATGGATGACAACCTGATGATTGTTGACAAGCCCGCCGGAATCGCCAGCCAGTCCAGCCGGAATCACCCGGATGATTCCCTGGAGAATGGTATTTTGGCCTGGCTTGGATGTCCGGACCATTTTGTTTACCGGCCGGTGAACCGGCTCGACAAGGGAACCGGCGGCCTGATGGTGATCGCCCGGAACGCCCACAGCCAACACCTGCTGCAGCAGGCATTGCATACGCCGGATTTCCGCCGGCGATATCTGGCGCTGACAGATGGCGTTCCGCCGGAGAAGGAAGGAATCCTGGATTTTCCGATTGCAAAGGCGGCGGAGGCCAGTGTCAGACGCCGGGTGGATCCTTCCGGAAAGCCCAGCGTGACCCGGTACCGGGTGCTGGAGGAACGGGGTAACAGGGCACTGGTGCTGCTGGAGCTGGAGACGGGCAGAACTCATCAGATCCGGGTGCATCTGAGTCACATCGGCTGTCCGGTATGCGGAGATTTCCTTTACGGACAGGAGGATTCAGAGTCCTTCCCAGGCTGCTTTGCACTGCACAGCGCAGTCCTGCGGCTCAGGCATCCTATAACAGGGGAAACACTGGAGCTGACGTCAGTGCCGGACTGGGCAGATAAAACCGACCCTGCGGTTCTGACTGGGTTTGTATTTTCCGGGCACTTTGATTGACTTTCACTGCCTGAAACGGTATGATATCAAAAGTGTCGCTGAAAAAGAAACCGCCTTGTGATCCACAGCCTCCACAGGAGAATGGAACGAAGGCAAGTAAAGGAAGGGAAACGCAATGACCATTGTGGAACTGCTGGAGCGGAACGCCCGGCTGTGGCCGGAGGATACTGCTCTGGTGGAGATTAACCCGGATCAGCCCGAAACCCGCCGGGTAACCTGGCACGATTTTGAACTGGTGGAGCCTACCGCGAAGCAGAAGCATTACCGCCGGGAAATAACCTGGTCGGTTTTCAATGAAAAATCCAACAGAATTGCCAACATGCTGCGGAGCCACAACATCGGCAAGGGCAGCAAGGTTGCCATTCTGCTCATGAACTGCATTGACTGGCTGCCGATCTATTTCGGGATTCTGAAGACGGGTGCCCTGGCTGTTCCGATGAACTTCCGTTATGCATCCAATGAGATTGAATACTGTCTGAAGCTTTCCGAAAGCAATATGCTGATCTTCGGGCCAGAGTTTATCGGCCGTGTGGAAGAGATCGTGGACCATATTCCGGACGTAGCGCTTGTTTATGCGGGGCCGGGGTGCCCGGTGTTTGCTGATGACTTAACGGAGCTGATCAACGAAAGCAGTTCTTCTTTTCCGCCCTGCGACCTTTCTGAGGACGATGATGCTGCCATCTATTTTTCCTCAGGCACTACCGGCTTCCCGAAGGCGATTCTGCACAAGCACCGGAGCCTGATTCATTCCGCCCGTGTGGAACAGGCACATCACGGTCAGACCAAGGATGACTGCTTCCTCTGTATTCCGCCTCTGTACCATACAGGTGCAAAAATGCACTGGTTCGGCAGCCTGATTTCCGGCGGCAAGGCTGTTATTCTGAAGGGAACCCGACCGGAAACGATCCTGAAGGCTGTCAGCCAGGAGCATTGCACGATTGTCTGGCTGCTGGTACCGTGGGCCCAGGATATCCTGACGGCACTAGACAGCGGTGAGCTGCATCTGGAGGATTATGAGCTCAGCCAGTGGCGGCTGATGCACATCGGCGCGCAGCCGGTTCCCCAGAGCCTGATTCACCGTTGGCTGAAATATTTTCCAAACCATGAATACGATACGAACTACGGCCTCAGTGAGTCCATCGGCCCCGGCGCAGTGCATCTGGGAATTGAGAACGTACGCAAGGTCGGCGCTATCGGTATTCCCGGCTTCGGCTGGAAGGTGAAGATTATCAACCCGGACGGCAGCGAAGTGAAGCAGGGCGAGGTGGGTGAGCTTTGCCTGCAGGGCCCCGGTGTCATGGTCTGCTATTACAACAATCCGCAGGCTACGGCGGAAACACTGAAGGACGGATGGCTGCTGACCGGCGATATGGCCAAGCAGGATGAGGAAGGCTTCATCTATCTGGTGGACCGGAAGAAGGATGTAGTCATCACCGGCGGTGAAAACCTGTATCCTGTGGAAATTGAAAACTTTATGGCAGCCTATCCGCCCATCAAGGACGTGGCGGTCATCGGCCTTCCGGATCCCCGCCTGGGCGAGATCGCCGCGGCAATCGTGGAGCTGGTGCCCGGATCCGATTGTACGGAGGCGGATATTCAGAAATTCTGCCTGGGGCTGCCCCGGTATAAGCGCCCGCGGAAAATTATTCTGGCACCTGTTCCCCGGAACGCCACCGGGAAGATTGAAAAGCCGAAGCTCCGGAAAATGTACGGCGGCGAGGGCCTGGTGGACAGTCAGAACAAATCCTGATGAGGAAGCGTCCGGGAAATCGAGCGAAGAGAAGAATTCCCGGGTAACGCTTTCCATGCTACAGCCGTCAAAGGTATGGAGCCGGAGGCGAACATAGCTTTGGTAACGGCGATCGCACAAGGAAGTGTCCGGGAAACCGAGCGAAGAGGATGATGAGATGAAGAAACTTTTGATCGGCAATGAAGCGGTGGCCTGGGGGCTGTACAACGGCGGGCTGGGACTGGTTTCCAGCTATCCGGGGACTCCCTCCACCGAAATCACGGAATTTCTGGCACTGCACGACGATATTCACGCAGAGTGGGCGCCCAATGAAAAGGTTGCCATGGAGGTCGCTTTTGGCGCCAGCCTGGCGGGAATGCGCTCGGTCTGCGCAATGAAGCATGTTGGCCTGAACGTGGCGGCGGATCCGTTGTTTACTCTGAGCTATACCGGCGTGACCGGCGGGATGGTGGTCTGCGTGGCGGATGATCCGGCTATGCATTCCTCCCAGAACGAGCAGGATTCCCGTCATTACGCTATTGCCGCGAAGGTCCCCATGCTTGAGCCTTCCGATTCCGCAGAAGCATATGCCTTCGCGAAATCCGCTTTCGCACTCAGTGAGCAGTATGATACACCGGTGCTGCTGCGGATGTGCACCCGCATCGCCCACAGCCAGTGCGTGGTGGACATCGGGGAGCGGGAAAAAACACCTCTGAAGCCCTATTTCAAACAGCCGGAGAAGTATATCATGATGCCCGGCTACGCAAAAAAGCGTCACCCGGTCGTGGAGCAGCGGACCAAGGCTCTGAAGGCGTTGGCAGAGGATTGCGATTATAACCGCGTGGAATGGGCGGACAACCGGGATTTCGGCATCATCACTTCCGGCTGCAGCTATCTGTATGTGAAGGAAATCTTCGGCGACAGTGTCCCTGTGCTGAAAATCGGCATGCCGAATCCGCTGCCGGATCAGCTGATCCGTGATTTCGCGGCCGGCGTGAAGAAGCTTTACGTCATTGAAGAACTCGATCCGGTGCTGGAGAACCATATCCGGGCGCTGGGTCTGGAAGTGACCGGCAAGGGTTTGTTCTCTGCCATCGGCGAGTTCAGCCAGAAGACGATCCGGGACGCTTTCATCTCAGAGGGCATCCGGCTGGACAATGTGCCGGAAGCTCAAGGGGAGGCCCCTGCCGTGCCCGGCCGTCCGCCGATGATGTGCGCGGGCTGCCCGCACCGGGGCATGTATTATACGCTGGTCAAGCACCATATCACCGTGCTGGGCGATATCGGCTGCTATACCCTGGGCGCCGTGCCGCCGCTGAACGCGCTGGATTCAACCCTCTGCATGGGCGCCAGCGTTTCGGGAATCCACGGCTTCAACGCGGCTCGCGGCGCGGAGACCGAGGGAAAGACCGTTGCGGTGATTGGTGATTCCACCTTCATGCACAGCGGCATGACAGGCCTCGTCAATATCTCCTATAACGCCACCAATTCCACAGTCATTATTCTGGACAACTCCATCACCGGCATGACCGGCCATCAGCAGAATCCCACCACCGGCTACAACATCAAGGGGGATCCGGCAGCGAAGGTCAATCTGGAGGCACTGTGCAAAGCGCTGGGCATCAACCGGGTCCGGGTGGTGGATCCCTATGATCTGAAGGCCTGTGAGGAAGCCGTGCTGGAGGAGCTGGCCGTACCGGAACCTTCGGTGATCATTTCCCGTCGTCCCTGCGTACTGCTGAAGTATGTAAAGGCGAAGCCGGCTCTGGCGATTGTGCCGGATATCTGCCGGGGCTGCAGGAAATGCATGAAGCTGGGCTGCCCGGCGATCAGCTTCCGGGACGGCAAGGCCCGGATTGACGCCACCCTGTGCGTGGGCTGCGGTGTATGCGGGCAGTTGTGCGCCTTCGGCGCGATTGGAGGGAAGCAGGCATGAAAACCACAAGCGTGATGATTGTCGGTGTCGGCGGGCAGGGAAGTCTGCTGGCTTCCAGGCTGCTGGGGACGTTGCTGACGGATGAAGGATATGATGTCAAGGTCAGCGAAGTGCACGGTATGAGTCAGCGGGGCGGCAGCGTGGTAACCTACGTCCGGTTCGGTGACAGGGTTTATTCTCCCATTGTCACAGAGGGGGAGTGCGATTACATCATCAGCTTCGAAAAGCTGGAGGCAGCACGGTATGCCGCCTGCCTGAAAAAGGGCGGAAAGATCATCGTCAATACCCAGGAGATTGATCCCATGCCGGTGATCATCGGCGCAGCGGAATATCCCAGAAACGTGCTGGACGACATGAAGGCCGCCGGTTATGACGTGGATGATTTTGACGCGCTGGCGCCAGCACTGGAGGCCGGCAGTGCCAAGGCTGTGAATATCGTTCTGATGGGCCACTTCGCTGCCTGCATGGATATTCCGAAGGAACACTGGGTTTCAGCACTGGAAAAAGTCGTTAAGCCGAAATTTCTTGAAATGAACATGAAAGCTTTCAATCTAGGATACGGTATGTAAAAACACCAGTCACTCCGCAAAAAAGTCTGGTTTCTGTATACTGAGCAGGATACCTCAAAACAGTTCAGTATTGGATATTCGTCGGAATAAGTGATAATCTTATCGGCAGAATTATTCTGCCGGTTTTTTTTTGTATCTATATTGACAAAAACACGAGAAAATATAAAAATACAATTACATGCAATATGGAGTAACATGTAACAGCGCAAAGAAAGCATAAATGAGGAAAAACTATATGAAGGGAGAGAAAAAGTTGAAGTCCAAAACGTACGATAAATTCAAAAGAGACTTCCTCTCCCTGTTAAATATAATATGTATGACTGCTCTGTTTGCCTTCAATTGGTTTTCTTTTTACAGCAAACAGCTTGAGGAGCCTGTCGGGCCAGTGGGCAATACTTTTATTGTACTTGTTTTCGCTTCTATATACATGTTATGTTTTATTCTGTACGGAACCTTCAGAATATCGATCACTCACATTGCTGAGTTGATTCTGAACCAGATTCTCAGTTTAGCGATAACTGATACCATTATGTACATCGTGATTACCCTAATGTGCAGAGAATTACAGAATCTTTTGCCTGGGTTAGTTATGTTGTTTTTGCAGATCAGTGTTGCTATTCTCTGGAGCTGGCTTGTTCATAAGTGGTATTTTGCCACGCATCCCAGTAAAAAGACTATTATTATCTGGGACGCAAGGGTAAGCCTTGGCAATATGATCAACATGTATGGCCTTGAAAACCGGTACAATGTTCTGAAAACTGTCCATGCCAGGGAATGCCTTCAGGATCTTCCGGGATATCTTGATGATATGGAAGCTGTATTCCTGGCAGGCGTGCACAGCCACGACCGAAACAAAATCGTGAAATATTGTATAAACAATAATATAGATACTTATGTCATTCCGCGTGTCGGCGATATGATTGTCAGCGCCGCCAAACCGCTTTACCTTTTTCATATGCCGGTGATGAAGCTGGAACGCTACAGCCCTACCGTTGCTTTTACGATTATAAAAAGACTCGGAGACATCCTGGTTTCCAGCATTATGCTGATTCTGCTGTTCCCTTTCATGCTGATCGTTGCGGCAGCAATTAAACTTACCGATGGGGGTACCGTTTTCTATAAACAACGCCGCCTGACAGTTGATGGAAAAGAGTTTGATATCTATAAATTCCGCAGCATGCGTATGGACGCGGAAAAAGATGGTGTGGCAAGATTATCCACGGGAAAAAAGGACAACAGGGTTACACCGATTGGCAGATTTATCCGGATGGTCAGATTTGATGAGCTGCCCCAATTGTACAATGTTTTAAAAGGTGAAATGGCAATAGTCGGACCGAGACCTGAAAGACCTGAAATTGCCGCTGAGTATGAAGCTGAAATACCGGAATTTCATTTGCGGTTACAGGCTAAAGCCGGACTGACTGGATATGCGCAGGTTTATGGACGATATAATACGACTCCTTATGATAAACTGCTGATGGATCTGACGTATATAGCGCATCCCAGCCTGGCAAGAGATCTTATGATTTGTCTTGCCACAATCAAAATACTGTTTATTCCGGAAAGTACTGCAGGTATTGCCGAAGGAGCACGCACGGCTATTGATCACGTAAAAAAATCGAAAGAATTCCAGAACATTAAAAATGAGAGTATTGATTCACACGGATGAGTATAGCCCCACAGCGCAAGCCTGTACAAACAGGATGCGCTCATTTTCTGATGCCTTGATGGCAGCCGGTGCGGATGTAACTGTTATTTGCAGCAAAGGAAATCTTGAGAACGGCACGCCAAGACTCGGCCCGGAAAAAGTAATTTATGCACCGGCATTCCGGATGCGAAAAAAAACCGCTGCCCGCAGACTGCTCAATAATATTACATTTGGAATCAGTTCTTTTCTCTGTGCATTGGGCGTTGGAAAGATTGATGCAGTCATCACAACATCCCCGCCTCCACTGGTCAGTTTGTCCGGGTGGCTTATTACGAAGGTAAAAAAATCAAAACTGATTTATGACGTTCGGGATATCTGGCCTGATGTGGCGCTAGAGATGGGGAGCTTCTCTGAAACTAGTATTTATTGCAGAATGTTCAGGAAAGTTACAGCTTTCATGTATCAGCATGCAGATTTGATCACAACGGTATCTCCGGGAAAGCTTGAAAAAATCAAAAATTATTGTCATCTTGAAGAGAACTGCGGTGACAGACTCCTCCTGATTAGCAATGGTTTTGATGAAAACGTGAGTAAATCTCCGATTGATGAGAGAATAGCTGAAAAGTTTGATTTAAGGAAGGCTCCATGCTGTGTGTATATTGGCAATATTGGTTTGGCACAGGGTCTTGATGCTCTGCTGCGCCTTGCTGCGGAAACTTCACACCGGGAAGTCAGGTTCTTGCTCTTTGGGAAAGGGGCGGAGAAAGAAAAACTGGAGTGCCTGGCAAAAGAGATGGGTCTTAACAATGTGTTATTCTGCGGTCCGCTGCCGTTTGATCAGGTTCATACAGTGCTTCATTATGCTGCTGTCAGCTTTATTTCATTGAAGAGCTCCAGGATGCAGGATAGTATTCCGACAAAGCTGTATGAAGCTTTGGGAATCGGATGTCCTGTGCTGCTTATGG
>JAFRLY010000011.1 GCA_017431005.1 Clostridia bacterium | reverse complement strand
TTTTTTAGCAGATGAAAGCATCTGTTTGTTTAGTATGCCCACATTGCTGTCTGTCCCCTGGAAAAAGAAGAACTGACCATCATTTTCTGATAGTCAGTCCCCTTTGCCCTTCGCGCAATGTATTTATCTTAATGACATTGCCGCGGCCCGCTCGTTTTTTATTTTTGGCATATTGTTCCGGTTCTCTGAAGCCCGGAACAGTTTCCCTGTTTTCAGTCCCCTTCTCCCGTGCGGAATATCCCTCCGCACCGAATGGCCAGTTTTTCCGGATCCGTGTACTGAAAATTGATGTGTCGAAGCGCTTCCCTGGGATAGGTCACGTCCATCACCAGCTCCCCGTCATTATAGGCGGTAACCCCGACTTCGCTGACTGGCAGGCATGCCAGCAGATCTCTGGCAATCCTGAGCCCCATGGCTGCAAGATATTCCGTCCCGTTCTTTTCCAGATAGTCGGCGCGGCAGGTAAACTGTCCTTCCAGACGTTCGGCATCCGGCGCCCGCATTGTCAGCCCGTCAGCGTATCCTGTCAGATCACCCAGCGGATTCATCTTTCTCAGCACTTCAGCATAAGCCTGTATGTCTCCGGACAGGACTTTTTCTGCCATCCGGTGATAATACTGCCAGAGTCCGGGGGCGGTCAGACCGTCGTTCGGGCGTTCATAGGCCAGCGCGTCTGTCCAGTCAATCGTTTCATCGGCTGTCATCCACAGATTTTCTATACCGATCTCCGGTCTGGTCTGTACTTTATTCTTTTTCGGAAGGCTTTGCTTTCCGTTTTCAGAAGGCTGATCCGGGTGTGAAGCCTGCTCTGCTCCGCCCTCTGCTTCCGTGCCGGATGATGCTCCCGCCGCTCCGCCCCAGAGATCCGAGCCGATCGCCTGCAGCTTTTTAATAAACTCCAGCTGCTGTGCCTTCAGTTTTTCCTCGTCCGTCATGCCTGATCGCCTCCTTCAAGCCTGCAGCGCAGGGCCGGAGGATTAGCCGCTGTTTCAAACATCTCAATCACGAGTTCAGCGTTTCCGGTCACCTCATGATCGAACAGCCAGCGGCTCAGCGGATTGATGACCAGGCTTTCAACCTGATTGCCGATTCCCCGTCCTCCGTTGGAAAGATCGAAAGTCGCCGTCTCTTCCAGGCTGCGGTATGCGTTCTCCTCAATCCGGACACGTATATTTTTCTGCTCCTGGAGCCGGCTGATCATCTTGTTGATCTGGCTCTTCAGAATCAGCTGCGCGGCCTCCTTCCGGATATAGTCAAACACAACGATGTTTTCCCCGATCCGGTTCAGAATCTCCGGTCTGCCAAGCTCCAGCTTGAAGTAATCCTCAATAGCGGCACGGACCCTGCTCTGGACCTCCTGATAGGGCATATCCATGGTGACGTTCGGCTGTCTGTTGCCGAAGGCGTCCTTCACATAGATTCCCAGATTGCTCGTAAAAATAATGATGGTTTCAGAGAAATAGACGGTATTCCCCTGTCCGTCCGTCATTCTGCCATCCTCGAGAATCTGGAGGAACTTGTCCAGAATGGAGGTATGCGCCTTTTCAATTTCATCAAACAGCAGAATGCAGAAAGGATTCTTTTTTACAGCGTTCGTCAGCTGTCCGCCCGCCTCGTATCCCACATATCCGGGAGGTGCGCCCATCAGCTTCTGATCCGCGTGGCTCTGTCCGTATTCGCTCATGTCAAACCGTACACACGCGCTTTCATCGCCGAACAGCTTCTCAGCCAGCGCTTTGGCGGTCTCGGTCTTGCCCGTTCCGGTCGGCCCCGCGAAAAACAGCACGCCCTTCGGCTTTCCCGCGGAAGAGGAATTCAGACCGTTCATGCCTGTTACAGCCCGCTTGACAACGTCCAGTGTGCGCTCCAGTGCGGTATCCTGGCCTTTGATCCGCTTCTCAAAATCCTGTTTGGCGGTCTTCAGGCTTTTCATATTCAGTGAGCTCCACGGGTTTTCCTTAATCCCGTATTTGTAAAGATCCACAACGGAGCACAGCTCCCGGATGGAGATCTCTTCCTTTTTGCACAGCATGCGCATTTCTTCGAGCTCAGTGAAAGTCAGCCCCTCTGTCAGGCCGATAAACTTTTCCCGGAGTCTTTCCAGTTCCTCCGGATGTTCTTCGTAGAACGGCATTTCCCTGCGGTAAACCGTACCCGTGAAAAAGGAAGCAAGCCCCGGGCCCGCAACCATTCTTTTCCGTTCCTCCCGGTCCGGTGCTTCCAGCGTCAGGATCTTGCATACGGGGTTGTTCAGATAGAACCAGGCAGGCAGATCGTTCAGCTTGTTTACTAGCAGAATCAGCTGGTTTTGTTTTTTCCCCTGCGGGGTCCGCACCCACGCCGCGCTCAGAGCGCTCTGGAGCAGGATATTGAAGCTGTTCACATCCTGCTGATCCATTCTGTCCGGCGTCGTGACATAATGACTCGCCATCTCCAGAATGGTCACCGTGGCGGCCTGCTGCTGGCTCATCGCCCTTCGGATCACATTCGGAGCGGTTGCCGCTTCGTTTCCCTTGAATTCCGCCTGAACAGCCCCGTGCTGAATCTTCGTCTCCGTCAGCGCGGCAAACCGCTCAAGCATCTTCGGTTCATAGGGGTTCACAAATCCGATCAGGTTGCTGTAAAAAACAACCTGATCATAGCCATGGTCCGTAAAATAAGTGTGAAGGTATCTGCTCAGGGGTACGATCGTATCCTGCTGAAGAGATCCCTCAATCGGATACCGGTACTGATCCATGACGTTGCCTTCCAGAATCAGCAGCGGTTTGATTTCACTGAAAAGCTCCAGCTCCCGGTGCCATTTCGGAATCAATGGTTCCATGCGCATTTCTCCCATCCCCGGATGTGTCACTCTGTTTCCGCCAGTCCCTCAAAGCGTCTGCACCAGGTATATTTGCTGATCGCGCTCTGCTGAGCACCCTGGCAGTAGGTTGAAAGGATGTCACGGATGTAGGCAGGCAGCATCCGGTTGTATTTCACTTCAAGGATGATCACGTTTTCATCAAACGGCGGGATGGTCGGCACATGGGGATCAAACAGATCCCTGCTCCACAGTCCTGTCCGCAGCTGTTTGTCAAAAGTGATCCGTACTTCCTCCGCGGGATGCAGATAAGCTTCCCTTACATAATCCACCAGCACAACCGGCCGGAGCAGGTTGACCGTCATTTCCCTGAAAACGTCATTCAGGAGTCCGCTCCGGGTTGTCTCCAGCCCTGTCGGATCCCCGGCCAGCAGCTGCTCGCAGAGCAGTTTGGGGATGGAGAGGCTTCGCTTGCTGATCAGATTGCCAGCCTTTGTCTTGCATTCCAGCTTGATAACCTGATCGCTGAAATTATAGATCCGGATCCTGTACTTGTCGCGGTTCTGCACTCCGGCCAGCTTGTCAAAAAAGGCTGTATTCTGTATTGTGTCAAAATAGCAGGACCGGATATGGTATTCGTTGTATTCGTCCCCGTTTGGATCCCTCTGCAGCAGCTGGTCCAGAATTCCGCTCAGCACAAAGTACTGCATCTCATTGATGAAAAACTTCAGCTCATGCCGCAGAGGCAGGGAATTCATAGCCATGTGTTGCTCACCTGCCCTCCTGAAGCGCAGCCAGCCTTTTCTCTGGCTTCCGCTTTTTTGTCTGTGGGATCCGGATCAGGCGCCGGCTTCCGTCTGACAGGCTACCAGCGTTGCGTCATGCACGCCTTCGATATTCAGCACAGCGCTGACAAGATCCTGTTTGCTGTCCAGCCGTACCTCCACGGTCATTTCCGCGCCGGCGCGGGTCACGGTCTTGCTGCGCAGCTTCCGCTGCTTGACGGTTCTGCGAAGCAGCTGTGTGATCTCGCTTTCGGCATAATCGTCATAGTGCACCACCAGCAGGTAGGCATTGGGGTTCCGGAATTTCACGAAGGTCATGATCATCAGGATAACGCTGATGCCGAGAACCACGGCCAGCGCGTGCACATACAGCTCCGCTCCTAGCAGGATGCCCATTGTCAGTGCCCAGAACATATAGGCCGTATCCATCGGATCCTTGACGGCCGTACGGAAGCGGACGATACTCAGCGCGCCGACCATGCCCATGCTCAGGGCGATGTCGCTCTTGATGCACATAACTACCGGCGTGGTAATCAGCGTCAGCATCATCAGTGTCATGGCGAATGTCGGGCTGTACAGCACACCGCGGTAGCAGCGCTTATAGACAAAAGCAATTATCAGTCCGACCAGGCACCCGAACAGCAGCCCCAGAATGATCTTCCACGGTGTCAGGCTTTCAAACTGGCTCAGAAAATAGGTGCTCAGGCTGGAATCGCTCTTTACCAGGGAGCTGATGGATGAAGCAGCGGCATTTTGCATGATGGAATCCTCCTGTCACATGATTGTCTGCCTTAGATGCAGGAATATCGGAATGAATCTGTAAAGGATATTATGTCCGTATTTACGGTATCGCGTCCGGCGGCATTTCAGGCTTCGGCCCGAAGTACTCGATCATCTGCTGATCCGTCAGGTTGAAGGCATCCTGCGTCATTTCCCACAGGCGGGTCGGCCTCAGCCTGCAGACGTTTCTCAGCCGCTCCACGCGTTTCTCCCAGTAGCGGTACGCGCCGTCCACCGTCGTCGGAGCTTCTTCGATAACCATCTTGTCGTTCTCTTCGCCCCAGCGGGCCCAGTGCAGCTGCATTTCCGGGGTAATCAGCTCCACCAGCGGCTCGAGAATGCCGATCATTCTTTCCGTTGTGAAGAACTGGAACACCTCGCCGAATTTCCGCAGGTATTTATCCTTATATTCAGGCACGCTCAGCAGCGCTCTGAAAATCGTGTTGTCGATCTTTTGATCGCCCATGCCCTTTTCCTTCGTATAGCTTCTGGGGCTGTTGAAGGAGGACATGAAGAGACCGTAGTCCGCGTCATACCAGATCCAGCGCCATTTGCTGCCTTCGCTCTTCAGCCGGTAATAACGCGTATTGCCGATGTCGCTGTTGCCGACAAACATTTCCAGCGCCAGGTACTCAAACAGGTTGTCCACATCCACGTTATCCAGAATATACTGCAGATCCTCCGGGTTCTTTGCGGGATTTCCGGCCTTGATCTTTTTGATCATGGCCTTGAATGCCTTGTTGCTGGATCCGTACTTGGCGGCTCCGCTGGCCTGCAGCACGTCCATGTTGTCCGCTTCAGACAGCGGAAGGCCTTCATGCTGCGCCACAAAGTACCGGTCCACCCGCTCGCGCAGGTTCATATGTCCCCAGTATACCCCGTTCAGATAAACCGCAACCGGCTTCCAGGCCTGATGCATGATCTTTGTCCCGTAGGCGTCCAGCATCCGGCTCTCAAAACCGTCCTGCAGCCGGGTCCACATGCTGTCGTTTCCGCTGTTGCGCAGCACAAAGCTCTTGTACTCCGTATACTCTCTGTCCTCAAACAGAGCTGCCGGGAAGGTTTTTGAGCCGTAGGCGCTTTTCGCCCGGAATTTCATGCTTTTCTGCGGCATGTCCAGCGAGTAGTCCCCCATCAGCGTGAAGGCTGCGCCCTGGCTGATCACAGTGTTTCCGTCCAGATCGTACATCTCCACGTGGCATTCGTTTTCCGTTCCGGCATTCTTGACCTGCCGGTAAACCGTGTTTTTGAAGGGGAGCTTGCCCGGCGCTTCCTTGACGGCGTTGGCGCCCAGTGTCAGCATGCCGTATTCGGCATTCCACAGGACGTCCGGATCCGCCACCACGGAGACCACCGGCAGGGTATGGTAGGCATTGATGAAATAAGTTCCTGTCAGGATGTCACTGGGTTCCAGGCCTGCCGCTGAATAGGCTCTCGCGCGGATCACGGCTGTATAGTTGATCTCCAGTCTTTCCCCGTTGTATGGCGAGGAATTCAGGGTCGGAATGCTCCCGTCAGTCGTATAGTAAACCTGCGTTCCCTCCGGAATGCTGATCTCCAGGTAAACCGTGGAATAATGCATTCCCGGTTCCACGCTGAACGCAGGCATCTCCGCGAATCCGGTAAAGCCTCCGCTGTTTGCCTGAAACGGCGTAGGCGTATCATAATAAAAAAGGCCCGTCATTCCGACGGTCCGGCCGTATGATACATCCGTTTTCATTTCCGGAAGCATCATCTTATCAAGAACCCGTCCGGTTGGATCCGTCAGCGTGATGACTTCCTGCTTCAGCCGACCGACTTTAAAGGAAGTATGAAGCTCTGCCAGTGAAGTTTTCTCCGCCTGTCCGTCGCAGATGATCACCTTGTATTCTCCCGGTGCCAGATAGCAGCCGTCCGGAAACTGCCATTTTCTTCCCCGGGTCAGGCGGTCGCTGAGACCCCAGCGGCTTATATCCACGGTCTGCGAAGTGGTATTGTATATTTCAATCCAGTCTGTAAACCCGGCGTTGGGGACAGTGGCGATGCTGTCATTGCTGGCCAGCACCTCACTGATATAAACCCCGGTCGGATTCATTGCCCGCAGATTCAGGTCCATCTGGTTAAAGCCAGTCTGATTATTCGGCAGACTCGGCGTCGGTACGGTGAAGACCTGAAGCCCGCCTTCCTCGTTCCGTCCGTAGCTGCAGTCCTCCGGCAGATTGTCAATCATGATCCGGTCCACAACGCGGCCGCGGCTGTCGGACAGGATCAGTGTTTCGCTTTCCGCGCTGATCCTGAAGTTGGTGTGCGGAATATCCGGCCTCAGGGTATCCATCCGGTCCTTGCCGGAACAGTATACGACATAATATCCGTCCGCTGGAATAGTTGCTCCCTCCGGAAACCGCCATTTCAGGGGTTTGCTCTCATTGTCGCTCAGGGCATAGTTTGCGAGGGAAACTGTCCGCCCTGTGGTATTATGCAGCTCCAGCCAGTCAACCAGCTCATCCTCATCGTCCCGCAGGCCGGTAATGGCATCCGCCATTACTTCGCTGATCACGATCGCGCCGTCCGTCGCCGTAATGCTCTCACGGTACTGCAGGTGCCCTTCCTCCGTATTCGGATACCCCGGGCTGAACCAGCTGACATTTTTGAAGCCGCTGTCAGTCAGAGCCCAGCTTTCATCGCTGGCCATAATGGGATATCTGCAGCTGTCAATCTGATAGGCATTCGGATCATACAGATAAACCGTTTCTCCCACGCTGCTCAGCTTGAACTTTGCGTGGAACGGCTGACCGGGATTGCTTTGATTTGTGTTGGAGCAGAAGACGATCGTCCGTCCGTCCGGCTGAAGCGTCACAGCGGGAAAAAGAAAGCGGATGCTGTCTCCCCGGTCGCTGAGCCCGACGCCTTCCAGGTTGATGGCGTTCTCCGTGCTGTTCCAGATTTCCACCCAGTCGGGATATTCCCCGTTCTCGTCTGTCACCGCGGTCGCGTTGCCGGCCATGATCTCGCTGATCACCAGCCCGTCATACTGGCTGAGATGGCGATGAGCGCTTTCCACCTCGCCGGATTCGGTTCCGGATGAGTAGACGGCCCGGCGAAGCGGCTCCTTAGGGGTGATCAGCACCAGCAGAACCACGGCGGCAGCCAGACCTGCCAGAAGAATCAGATTCCATCTGGCCCGTTTGCGGCGCAGTTTTGAGGCCCGGGAAGTTGCCCGGTGTCCGGAGCCCGGATGATTCTCCATGCAGCTTCCCTCCCCCTTCATAATCTCACAAGAGTATACAGCAAATAGCTCATTTGCGCAAGTGAAGGTCCGGTGAAGCGGCCGTGTCTGTCACTCGAACAGTTTTCTGATTTCCTGCTCACTGAGTGCGGAAAGCGCCGATTCACCGGGTGTGATCAGCCGGTCAAACAGCGCTTTTTTCCTGTTTCCCAGCTCCACCACCTGTTCCTCTATGCTGCCGCCTGTCACAAGCCGGACAACATGTACCTTCTTCGTCTGTCCGATCCTGTGCGCCCGGTCCGTCGCCTGATCCTCCGTCGCGGGATTCCACCACGGGTCATAGTGGATGACCGTATCGGCTCCGGTCAGATTCAGCCCGGCGCCTCCGGCCCGCAGGCTGATCAGGAAGATTTCCCCTTCGCCCTGATTGAACCGTTCTGTCAGTTCCAGCCGTTCTCCGGCCGGCGTATCGCCGTCAAGATACATGGTAGTGTAGCCCGCGTCATCCAGACGGCTGCGAAGCAGCTTCAGCATGCGTGTAAACTGGCTGAACAGCAGAACGCGCCGTCCTTCGCTGATCAGGCCCGGAAGGATTTCCAGCAGCATCTCTTCCTTGCCGCTTTCTCCCCGGTAATCATTCATTACCAGGGAAGGATGGCAGCAGATCTCCCGCAGCTCCGTAATCGCGCTGAGCACTTCCATCCTTTTCCTGCTCAGTCCCTTTTCCTCCAGAATCTGATGGACTCTCGGGCGCAGCCGTTCCAGGGCTGCCTTGTAGATTTTTTCCTGCTCCGCCGTCATTCTGGCGGTCAGTGTTGTTTCCATCTTGTCCGGCAGTTCCTCCAGAACCTCCTGCTTCAGCCGTCTTGTCAGGAAAGGTCTGATACGCCGCAGCAGATCCTCCGCGTTTTCCCCGTCCTGATACCGGCGTACAAAGGTATTATATCCCGGCAGGTATCCCGGAAGCACAAAATCAAATATGCTCCACAGTTCACCGACTCCGTTCTCCATCGGCGTCCCTGTCAGTGCAAAGCGCGTATCCGCCTTCAGCTGTTTGACAGCCCCGGCCGCCACGCTGCCGGCGTTCTTGATATTCTGCGCCTCATCCAGAATGACGAAACGGAACTGATAGTCCTTCATCTGCTCGATATCCCGCCGGATCAGGGGATAGCTGGTGATCATGACATCCACATCGCCGTGCTCCGTAATATGCCGGATCAGCCCGGCGCGTCTGGCGCCGTCCCCGCTCAGAACCGCGGCGCTCATTTCGGGAGCAAAGCGGTGAATCTCACTCAGCCAGTTATAGGTTAATGATGTGGGGGAAACGACAAGGCTGGTTCTCCCCTGTCCCCGCACTGTGGCAAGCAGCGCGATCACCTGTGCGGTTTTGCCCAGTCCCATATCGTCCGCAAGGATGCCGCCCATATGCATCTTATCCAGCGCTGACATCCATTCAAAGCCGCGGCGCTGGTATTCTCTGAGACTCAGTCCCGGTGCAAGCGCCGGGAGCTCTGCCTTGATTCCGCCGTTCAGCATCTCGGACATGGCCTTCACACTGTCGTCCTGATGAATGCTGATTCCGCTGTTTTCCAGCATGCTGCTCAGGTAGCAGGCCCGGTAAGCGCGCAGGGAGATGTAGCTGCGGTTCAGCTCGCTTCCGTCATGAACGGCCGCCTCGTAGATATTTCCCGCGATTTCCTGCCAGGCCGCATACTCGCTCAGATCGAGGTATTCCCCGTTTTTCAGCCGGAAATAACGTCTCCGTCTGCTCAGTGCTTCGAGAAGCTCCAGGGCCTCTTCTGAGGGTTCCCCGTCCGTCTCCAGCAGCAGTTCCAGCTGATCCCCCTGCATGCGGAGCCGGCCGGTCAGGGAAGCTCTTCTCGGCATGATTCTCCTGAAATCATGGCTCAGATAAACATCGCATATTTCCTGCAGTTTCTTCACGCCGGAGCTGACAAATTCAAAGACGGTATCATCACCCGACAGCCGCAGGCCTTCCTTCCGGACACGGAATCCGGCATTTGCCAGCAGTTCCAGTACGGTATGCTCGGACTCAGCGTCTCTGAGCAGCAGCTTTTCCCCTTTATCCAGCGTGATTTTTTCAGTGACGGGCGCAAAAGGATTCAGCGCGATATCCCCGTATCGGAATTCCACAGTGCCGGCAATACTGCGGTCCTCCCGGTCCAGATAGACGGAAGTCCTGAGCTCGCGCTGGACCAGGCGTTTCTTCAGATCCGCGCTGATCTCCACCGCGCCTCTCAGCTTCAGATACGGCAGCACCTCGCCGATTGCCTGCTCTGTTTCCTGCAGCGCATAATCAAACAGGCATTTTCCGTCATATTGTTTTTCCCAGAGCATGGCGATCAGCTGTCTCTGGTCCTTTTCGGTGTGTATAAGCCGGTTTCCGAGAAAACACCAGGCGCAGTCCCGCGTCAGAGGCCGGAAATCTGTAGGCATGCGTGAGACGATGTGTATGCCCCGCGGCGTCAGGCTGATATCAAAGCGCATCGGTACCCTGACCACCGGGATCTGGTTGCAGACAGCCATTTCTCCCGCAGCGTTCATCACGCGGAAAGCCCTGTTCTCCAGCATTTCCATCAGTTCGGGAACATAGCCTTCCGGAATCCTCAGCATTCTGGCGTTGAGACCGCTTTCCTCAGCCTCTCTGGCATCCAGCAGCTTTCTCAGCCAGGCAAGTATTTTTTCTTCCTCCTGTGCGAAACGCATCCAGGATGGCTCATAGGTCAGGCCCCTGCCGTATGTGATGGCTTCTCCTGTTTCCATGGCTTCAAGCATGGCCGGGATGTCGCGGACGACATAAAGCTTATCGGTCCCGATCCGGAGCCCGATGCGCAGGAACTGTCCTTCTGATTTCGGGAGCGCCAGCGTGATCTCGATCTTCAGGTTCGGTTCTGCCGGCATAGCGGTCAGAATCAGGCTGCTCAGCTCCTGTCCTCTTTCAGGAGCTCCATGGCGCAGCATTGCTTCCGGTATTCTTTCCCTCTCAGCCGCCAGCCATGCGGATACGACATGCCTGCAGCAGCCGTTCTTCACAAACAGAGGACAGTCGCATGAGGCATGCATTTCGCGGGAAATTGTAACGGTTCTGGGCGGTGTCCCGGCAATTGTATACCGTACATAATCCTTCCCCCGCTCCGACTGGCGGATCCATCCGTTGTCCTCAATTTCCCTGCCTGCCTGATATTCTTCCTCGCCGGCCAGCATTTCCATCCTTGTCGGTTCCAGTTTCATTCCTCATACTCCCCGCGTTTGTTTCTTCGGAACAAAAATCAATGGTTGAACTATCCCAACCATATATAATTCGCCTGTCAGGCCTTTGATTCCTTTTGCGTCATGAATGGAAAGTGAATGAATTTAAAAAGAGCGCTCTGTGAAACACAGAGCGCTCTGGTGTGAAGCTGAATCAGAACTTCAGGGGATTGACACGGACGGAGGGACCCATCGTGGCGGAAAGATAAATGCTCCGCATATAGGTTCCCTTCGCAGCGGCGGGCTTCGCCTTGTTGATGGCGTCAACCAGCACGTTCAGGTTCTCCTGCAGCTTTTCCTTGCCGAAGCTGACCTTGCCGATGGGGCAGTGAATAATCGCGGTCTTGTCCAGGCGGTACTCCACCTTACCGGCTTTGATATCCTTCACAGCCTTGGCAATATCCATGGTGACGGTGCCGCTCTTGGGGTTGGGCATCAGGCCCTTCGGTCCCAGGATACGGCCGATGCGGCCAACCATACCCATCATATCCGGGGTCGCCACGCAGACGTCGAATTCGAACCAGTTCTCCTGCTGGATCTTCTGGATCATCTCTTCAGCGCCGACATAATCGGCACCGGCCTCTTCGGCTTCCTTCGCCTTGTCGCCCTTGCAGATTACCAGCACGCGAATGGTGCGGCCGGTACCGTGGGGCAGAACGACGGCGCCGCGGACCTGCTGATCAGCATGCCGGGGATCAACGCCCAGACGCACAGAGATTTCAACGGTTTCATCGAACTTGGCTTTTCCGGTCTGCAGAACCAGATCCACGGCTTCTTCGGGATCATACTGCTTCAGATGGTCGATCAGTTTTGCACTGTCGGAATACTTCTTACCATGTTTCATTGTTATTTACCTCCCATGTGGTATTAGCGGCACTTGTCCTCCCACATTGTCAGGGGCATGGCCCCGTGCTTTTATTCTTCCACGGTCACGCCCATGCTGCGGGCGGTTCCGGCCACCATGCTCATGGCGGCTTCAATACTGGCGGCATTCAGATCGGGCATCTTGATGGTCGCGATCTTCTTCACCTGTTCCTTGGTCAGCTGACCAACCTTGTCCTTGTTGGGACGGCCGCTGGCCTTCTGCAGATTCAGTTCCTTCTTGATCAGCACCGGGGCCGGAGGGGTCTTGGTGATGAAGGTGAAGGTTCTGTCTGTGTACACCGTAATGACCACGGGAATGATCATACCGGCTTCCTTCGCGGTTCTGTCATTGAATTCCTTGCAGAATCCGGGAATGTTCACGCCATGCTGGCCCAGAGCGGGTCCGATAGGCGGAGCGGGTGTTGCCTTGCCGGCGGGAACCTGCAGCTTAATGTAAGCCGAAACTTTCTTTGCCATTTGAGTGGCACCTCCTAAAAAATGTGGTTACGCGGAAGCCGTTCGCTTCCTCCCACTTCGGGGTCTGACAGTTAATCTTCCTTCTCGACCTGGTCGAGATCCACTTCCACGGGCATCTCCCGGCCAAGGAACATCTGTACCTTGACCGTGAGTTTTCCGCGTACCGTGTCCACGTCTTCCACCACACCGCTGAAATTTTCCAGGGGACCGGACAGAATCCGGACATGCTCCCCGATCGCGAAGCCGAAGTCGACGCTGCTCTGCTCAGTATTGAGCATCATGTCCACTTCCTCCTGGGTCAGCGGAACAGGCTTGGAGTCGGGACCCACAAACCCGGTTACGCCGCGCGTATTCCGCACCACGTACCAGCTCTGGGTCGTCTCGATCATGTACACCAGCACATATCCCGGGTACACCTTCCGAGTACTCTTGACCCGCTTTCCGTTCCGTATCTCAACAACTTCCTCCATCGGTACCCTGACATCCAGAATCAGGTCCTGCATTCCGTTGTTCTCCACGGATTTTTCCAGCGTGTCCTTTACCTTGTTCTCGTAGCCGGAATAGGTATGAATAACATACCAGCAAGGCTCCTTGCTTTTTTCAGCCATGTTTCTTCTCCTATGCGATTACGCGATCAGCAGTTTGACCAGCGCGGAAGCACCCATATCCAGCAGGCCGATAACAATGCCCATAAACAGCATGAATACCAGCACAATGATGGAATAGGCAATCAGCTTCTGCTTGCTGGGCCAGGTCACCTTTTTCAGTTCATAGTACATGTTCTTGAAAGGCTTGCTGATCCGCTGGGGAAGGGTTTTGAACCAGTTGACGATTTTCGCCATCCGGCTCGTGCCAGTCTTCTTATCAGCCTTCTCGGCCTTCTCGACTGCCTTCTTTTCCTCAGACATTGTTTTTCACATCCTCACTGCGTGTCATAATGAATTCTCAGGAATTATTTGGTCTCGCGATGAGTCGTGTGCTTCTTGCAGAAGGGGCAGTATTTCATGAGCTCAATGCGATCCGGGGTGTTCTTCTTGTTTTTCATGTTGTTGTAGTTGCGTTGCTTGCATTCGGTGCAGGCAAGGCAAACCTTGTTGCGGGCAGCGTTTGCCACTTTGGACACCTCCTACCGTGTTTTACTCGATGACCTTGGCCACAACGCCGGAACCCACGGTACGGCCGCCTTCACGGATAGCGAAGCGCAGTCCCTGTTCCATGGCGATGGGGGTGATCAGGGTGATTTCCATGTCGATGTTGTCACCGGGCATAACCATTTCAACGCCGTCGGGCAGCTTGATGTTGCCGGTAACG
>JAFRLY010000063.1 GCA_017431005.1 Clostridia bacterium | reverse complement strand
CCGCAGAAAAAGAAAAACGCCCGCTTTTGTTAGCAGGCTGCTGTTAGCAGCTTTTTGCTTCAAAAACGGGCTTTTTTGGCGATCCCGGCGCGATTCGAACGCGCGACGTTCCGCTTAGGAGGCGGACCCTCTATCCTGCTGAGGTACGGGACCATGTCCTCGAAATCCTTATTTTACAAGGCTTTCGAGCTTTTCGGTCTTCCTGACCGAAGGGAGTAATTCGGGCTTTCCGCGTTAGCTGGCTAACTGCGGGCGGCGTGTTCGACTTTCACATGCCCTCTATCGTCCGCCTCGCGTTAGCTGTTTGGCGGTAGCTCTGGGAGGGAAAATCGAACAGATTCCGGGGGATTTGGGGCACTTGATCGCTCAATTCAGGCGGCAGTCCGACTTCTTATTAGGAGAACAAAAAAGGCGATTTCCGCGGAACTCCTCCTAAATTCCCGGCAGAATTCATCCGCTGGGAGCGTTGTAAATAGATGACTTTTGAAAAAGAGCCGGAGGAATTCCAGACACCAATGTAATTCCTCACGGTTCTTGATTTGCAGGGGAACCTCCAGGAATCGAACCTGGGCAAACAGATTTTCAATCAGGTGCTCTGCCAGTTGAGCTAAAGGCGTGTATTGGTACACAAGGCGGGATTCGGACCAGCAGGACTCCGATTCTTAGCCAAGGAACATTTCAAAGCACCGGAAAAAGGATTCGAACCTTTGACTGCCGGGTCAAAGCCGGCCGTGTTGCCGTTACACTATCCCGACATGAATCAGCCCCGAAGGGCTGAAACTCAGGCACTTCTGCTTTGGTCTGCCGTCCCTGTCCGAACAATAATGGAATCCAATGTCGTTCCGAAGACTGCAGCCAGGACCACCAGGTTATCCAATGTAGGCAAAGTCAAACCTCGCTGCCACCTGTAGATTGCCTGGGGAGTATTGAAACCGAAAATATCCTGTAAATCTCTGACAGTCAGTCCGTTTTCCTGCCGCAATTGCGTGATCCGGATTCCGGTTGCGGTAAGATCAATTGAAGGCAAAACACACACGGGGATATACTCCTTTCAGAAATTGATAACATAAAAAACAAGACCGCCTGCCCTGATTGGCAAGCGGCCTTGTGAACAATCCGATGATGCGTTTACAGCATTTGGCGTTTCAGGTCTTTTTCATGCGTCTGATCAGGGTACAGCAAAGCGAAGCACAGTTTTATAAAACTGCACTGTTGGAATCCAAAGTGCTTATGACGCATGGTAACAGTATAGCGGTTCACAATGAATTCCTCCTTTCGCTCTGGGCCATGCCCGATTTTATGCATATCATATCGTTCCGGCTGCCGGGTGTAAAGAACCCTGTAGTATAATCCGTTACTTTTCCGCAGCCTTGAAGTTATACACCGGCTTAATGATCTCCACGATGTCCACCGCTTCCCGGATGGCCTCAATGATATCCTCCATCCGCTTGTAGGCCATAGGCGCTTCATCAATGGTTTCCAGGTTGGCGGTCGTGGTATAGATCCCTTCCATGGCTTTCCTGTATTCATCCAGGGAAAGGGTATCCCTTGCAGCCTTCCGTGACATGATCCGGCCTGCGCCGTGAGGCGCGGAGTAGTTCCATTCCTCATTACCCCGTCCAATGGCAATAATGCTTCCGTCCCGCATGTTGATGGGGATCAGCACCCGTTCACCGGCGTGCGCCGCGATGGCACCCTTCCGCAGGATCATTTCGTCCGTGTCAATATAGTTATGAACCGTATGGAAGCTTTCCAGCCCGATCATGCCGGTTTTCTTCAGGATCAGCGCGGTCATGATTTCACGGTTCCGTACGGCGAATTCCTGACAGATCTTTACGTCATGGAGGTAGTCCTCCAGGTGCTGGCCTTCCAGATGGCACAGGCTGTCCGGTGCGGTCTTGTGATTCAGCCGCAGCCGCAGGACATCCAGTTCCTTCTGGATTTCCTTCTGCCGTCCTTCCGCCTTCAGCCGGGCGATCAGCCCGGGAGCGGATGCGATATAATCCTCCTTGCCTTCCGCAACCTCCACAGCCAGCTGCTGATAATATTCACATACCTGTTTGCCGAGATTCCGGCTGCCGGAGTGAATCACCAGCCAGTATGTTCCGTCCTCAGACCGGTCAATCTCAATAAAATGGTTTCCGCCGCCGAGCGTCCCCAGGGAGTTTTTCAGCCAGGACCGCTGCTTCAGCTTTTTGAAACACCGCAGCCGTTCGAGATCGAAGGGTTCCCGGGGAGAATCCCAGACGTTCATGCCGCTTGGAATCCAGTGGCAGATCTCGTCCACATGAGCGAAGTCTATCCGCCTGTTTTCCAGCTTTGTCGTAAACATGCCGCAGCCGATATCCACACCGACTACATTGGGAACAGCCTTTCCCCGTATCGTCATGGTAGTGCCGATGGTGCAGCCTTTTCCGGCGTGCACATCAGGCATGATCCGGACCCGGCAGCCTTCCGTAAACTGCTGGTCGCACATGGTCCGGATCTGCTCTTCTGCAATCGGTTCTATATCCTTTGCGTAGCTGATCGCTGTCGCAAACTTTCCCTTGATTTCCATTTTCCCGTCCTCTTTTTTCATTTACGCACAGACCGGCGCGTACCGTTCGCTGAGCAGGACTTCCTTCATCAGCAGCACCGGGTCAAATTTACCGCCGGCTACCATGGAGAAGATTCTGGGCGTGCAGCCGCTGATCAGAATCACACCCCGCTCATTCATGCTGACAGGCTGCTGCCGGTTCCGGCTCTGGACGTTCCAGAAAACCACCTTCGGCAGCCGGTAGCCATGTGCTTCGAACAGCTTTTTCGCGTATTCGAAGTTGGTCAGGCCTGCATCCTGTGTGCACCAGTCAAATTCCATATCGGAGATGAAGTACAGCGTCTCCGGCAGGTCCTCCTGCGGCAGTTTGTTTTTCACTGCAGCGGACAGGATCAGCTCGAATACCTTCTGGATGCTGGTGTTCGCAACCTCATTGAAGGTTTCGCAGTACCGTACCTTTTCCACCAGATCATTCCCCTTGATCTCCACCAGCTGTGGATTCCGGGAAAAGGTGATGAAGTGATTATGGAACTCACCCCTGCAGTGCTCCGCGAAATACATGCCCAGAGACATCGCGACAGTGGCCGGGATCGGGGTTCCGCCGCCATACATGGAGCCGGAACTGTCAATAACGCACAGTGCGTTTCCCTGCGGCGCGTAGTCTTCCAGCGCGTTCCAGGTCACATCCAGCGCCTTCCGCTCCGTTTCATCCCCGCGGAAACGCAGCGCCTTCTCCACGATATCATACGGATACAGCGTGCCGGTATGAACGGTTTCCTCGCCTCTGGAGACCTGCTCCAGGAAAGCGGTATACCGTTCCTCATCGTTCCTGCGGAAGGCCTTGCGGTATTTCAGCATAGCCCTGGAGGGCTGTGCGGAATACGCGAAGGTATAGTCCTTCTGCCGCAGGTTGTTCTCAAGGATCCGGATCTTCGCACGCAGGCGCACCAGCGTCCGGCGGTATTCTGCGTCCGTCATACCCAGCGCCTTGGCAATACGCTTGCCGTCCTTCACGGCAGCGGCGTTGGACGTATTGACAGAAGGCAGCCATTTGGCCATCAGGGAGATATTCTCCCCGGCATCCAGAGCAGAAAGATCCTTTGCCAGCTGCTCCCGGATCAGAGCCATCGCGTCCTTTTCACACCGGGTTCCTAACAGAACAGTCAGGTCATCCCAGCGGCCGTATTCGCTGACAAGCTGCAGGTTCTTCCGGACAGACTCCGGCTGTACATCCGCCAGATGCTTCAGGATCGTCCGGAATACCCGGCGTTCACCCAGGCCGCCGCGGATATCCCGGGAATAGAACAGCATCTTCATCGCCAGATCACGGTCCTCTGCATATGCACGGGCAAAGCGGACGATGATTTCCTGCCCTTCAGCATTCCGCAGCGCCCCGATGGTTGCAAACAGGTCCAGGCAATCCGAGCCCGTGGACCGCAGGGTGGCAGCGCCGTTTTCAGTCAGGGTACGGTTTGCTTCTTTTTTCAGTTCATTCAGCATGTTCATCGCCCTCCTTTGCGTAAACATTCAGAAACAAGATGCCTTTTCGAAGGGGATTCGAACCCCCGTTTTCCGGGTTATGCGCCCGGCTCTCACCACTGGACAATCGAATTATTAGCTGTTGGCATCTTTGAAAACAACAAGACGCATTTTCTTAGCTTTCGGGGCTGTTGGCTCTGCTGCCTGCGTCTTTACAGCGCTCCGGGAAGGAATCGAACCTTCGTCAGACGGTTAACAGCCGCGTGTTCTGCCATTGAACCACCAGAGCACACAGTGCAGAGAGAAGAAACAAGACACCCTTTTGTCGAAGGAAGGATTTGCACCTTCCGCCACTCCGCTTATCAGGCAGATGCTCTGTACTGAGCTATTCGTTCAAAGAACGGATTGCTGTAGGTGTCTTTATACCAAGATGCCGTTTTCATGTTCGTGAGGGATTCGAACCCCCGAATGCCTGGCCCTGAACCAGGTGTCCCTCCGGTGGGACTAACGGACGATTTGCTGTCGGCATCTTTGAGAACAAGGCGCATTTTTGTTCTTATGTTAATAAGTCATACGATAAGATTGCTGTCAGCGCCTTTGGATCATCCGGTGATCCTCTCTGCAGCATGAAGATTATCAGGTTTTATACAGAAGATCATGAAAAAAAAGTCGCGAACTCTTCTTTTTCAGACAAAATCATACTGAAACTGTTTTTCAATCCGCTCCCGGATGAGCGCGGCAAAGCTGTCCGGCTCCACTACCTTCACCAGCGGGCCGAAGGATATAATTCTGATCAGCAGCTCAGTCTCATCCTCCTGCCGGTAATGCAGCGTCATCCGGTAGGTCTTCTTATCCGTCCGCTCTGTGCGCTTGGCCAGATAGGAGAACTGCAGCATGGCACGCTCCAGGGCATTCCGTTCATCTGTAATTTCCAGCGTGACGGATTCGTTTGTCAGCTCCGGAACGGGATAATCGTCCGGATCGAAAGTGCCCAGGAGACGGACAGAAGAGATCCGGGAAAGGTTCAGCGTGCGGTTCCGCCACTTTTCACTGTGGCAGAGCAGCCTGAATTTATCATTCGTGGAGGAATACTCCAGCCGGTACGGGATTACAGTCCAGTTGCAGTGCCTGCCCCGGTGGCTGTCAAAAATGACCTGCACCTTCCGGTGCGTCTTCACTGCCTCCAGCAGCAGCCGGAACCGGTTGATATATCCCTCGTCCTCATAAGGATCCCCGTCGCTGTACCGGTCATACCACACGATTTTGTTCGGATCAAAAAGCGGCTGTACATCCTCCAGCCCCTCTCCCGTCAGGCCGAACAGCCGGATCCGAGAATCCAGAAGCAGGGTTTTCAGCCACCGCTTCTGCAGCAGCGTCACCGGATGCGCCGGAAGATGGCGGATTCGGGTTTTGCAGTCAGGGGTGATCAGCGGCCAGCTGCCGTCCCGCAGGCTGGCCGGAATGGTCAGCACGCTCTCTCCGAAGCCCTGCTTTGCCGCGATCTCGCTGATTTTCTCCTTCGTCAGCGTCCCCTCCACAGCTTCAGCCAGGATTTCAGCTACGCAGGCGTAATACTCACCGTAATATTCACTGAATAGCATTACGCTTCACCTCCGTACAGCCGGCGCATCTTTTCCAGGTCCTCCCGGAAAAGCCGGTTAATGAAGGCGTTGGAGCACTCCAGCTTCACAATCCGCCCGATAAAGGTCCGCAGCCACGGCACGATTTCGGATGCGTCATAAACGTCCGCGGAAAACCGCCAGGTTTCAGCATCCACCTGTTCAATAGTTCCGTGCCGCTTTTCCCGGTTCAGCCGGTCTGCGATAAACCCCTCGTCCGGACCGGCATGAACCAGCATCTCAATATGATCCATGGTATGCTCCCCGGTGGAAACACCCCACAGGTGCTGATCGAATTCCTTCCAGTATGCGTCATACTTCTCCGGCTCCGGATCCACATCCATGGGTTTGATTTTCCGGATGCTGTCCAGCCGGAAAAACATCAGCTTCCTGTATGCGTAGTGAAATCCCAGAATATACTGGCGTCCGCTCTGGGTGGAGAAGTACAGCCGCATCGGATAGATCGGATGCTTCAGCTCCTGCTTTTTTCTCCGGGAGAAGATGGTCAGATCCGCCCCGCGCTTTTCCTCCATGCACCGGCAAAGATCGAAGAGGACCTCACTGTCCAGCGCACCAAGAAGATACTGGTGCTTGAACTCAAACGCCGAAGAGGTGCCCTCCGGGAAATAGCTGCCGATTACGCCCAGCGGAGCAGTCTCGGAATAGAAATCAATGGCGTCCCGCCAGGCCGGCAGCTGCCGGAAGGGTTCGGTCAGGGAATAATGAAGAACCCGTCCCTTCTTTTCTGACTGAACGATTCCCATCTTCTCATATTCCTGCAGCTTATTCCTCACGGTTCTTTCATCCGGGAATTCCGTTTCAAAGGGCTCCAGATAATCCGAAGTGATCCGCTCCAGGCATTCCTGCACAGTGGCCGGTCCGTCCGCCAGAATATCCAGCAGGCAGAAATGCAGCGTGATATCCCAGTCGGTAAAGCTCTTTGTTTTGAAGGCGATGTACAGCGGGTTACGGGAGAGCGTCCGGCTGTCGATGGAGATGAAAACCTTCTTGCCGCTCTCATCATAATAGGAATCGATATATCCCTCCAGCCAGGCTTTTACCCTGCGGTACTCATCGTCATAGATCCGGGCGCTCTTGGTGTCGAACTCATCACGGCCCCTGAAGCCGTAGACATAGAAGTCCCGCATGTACGACCGGACCTTTTCAAAGTTTTTGATCAGCTCGCTGTAGGCCATGACGGTTCACCTCCTCAGCTTGTATCTATTCATCTGACTACCATCTGACTATATTCTAAAGCAATCCATGCTGAAAAAATATATCATCCTTCTTTGCTTTGAATATTAAGCATTTTCGGACGCTTCCGCAAGTGTCTGTTTTTCCTCCCCGTGTTTTTCTGCCCGGATGCCGCATCCTCTCTATATTCTGCTCATTCACGACAATGATAAGGTCGCTTTACTTGCATCAAAGTCCTTTCTTTCGTATTTTGATTCGTTTATAATACAGTTAATATCAAATCATTATTTTGTAGCAAAAACTGCAGCTATCAGAAAACAGGAGGAAGAATAACAGTGGAAAAAGGCAATATGAAACGGCTCATTCAGAAATATCTAGTTTTTGCTTTTGCCTGTTTGTTCACTGTGATGATCATATCAGGTTCATTGGCAGATCATTTCACACCCAGCTATACGACCTATGATACGACGTATGAGAAGATCCTGAAGATGTATCTGAAAGTTATTAACGGATACGGGACGGCAAACTACGGCCAGCATGATCTGTTTAACGATGCAATATATGGAGCTGACTATGAGTCGGATTATAAAACCGTTATCAGCCAAACAAAGAGAAATACAGGGTTTATGCTCTTTGATGTGAACCAGGACGGGATAGATGAGCTGTTAATCGGTTCAAGCGGTGGCTGGCTCTTTGAGGTTTTTACCATGGATGAGGGCAGAGCACGTGAATTGATACGTGCCGGAGGCTATGGCATGGCATCATCCGTTTATTCCTGTGCTTTACTGGCAAACGGAATGTTTTACAGGTACAGTCATAATGGCGCTGTCCATGATTATTATGAAACCTGGCAGATGAACGGAACGGACAAGGTTTCCTTTGTTGAAGGTTACCATACGGATGGAGTATGGGATCCGGAAGCTCAGGTGGAGAATGTTGTATGGTACCGTTCTGACGCACCAAAGGACAGGGTCACCAGTTCTCCAAGTGCGCGGGTAAAGGAATCTGTCGCAAAGGACTGGATCAGACAACAGGAATGGAATATTTACGTAAAGAAATTCGTTCCTTTTTCTGTTTATGAGAAGTATCCGGATGATCCCTGGAATGTTGCGGTGCTGTCTGTCAACGGGGCCTACAATACAACAGCAAAGATCAAAATCCGGAAAGAGGCGGACGCAAATTCAAAACTTGTTGCGACAAAGAACGTCGGAACATATGTGAAAGTCCTTGATAAGGAGGGCGAATATTTCAGAATAGCCTTCGGGAACAAGGAAGGCTACATCCGGCAGGAATACTTAACGCCGCTGACTTACGAAATCCCGGCGGACGACAATCCCGGCACACAGGCAGAGTCAGCAGAAGCGCAGCACCTGAATGAAAACGATCAACCGGGACAGAACGGTCCGGATCTTTCCGCTGAAAGCCGGGAGCCTTATCCTGCGTATGGCAAAACTACCAGTGACAAAGTAAACATGCGTAAGGAAACAAACAAGAAGAGTAAGCTTGTTGAGACAATCCGGAAAAAGGGGACACAGATAAGAGTTACCGGCGAATCTGCGGATAAGGACGGTACAGTCTGGTATCAGATAGAGTATAACGGCAAAGAAGGATATGTCAGGAACGACTTTATCAATCTGGAGCAAACCAGCAGTGCCGATACCTCCAAGAACGGAGAGCTGTACGGCCTGGTAATCAAGAAACTTGCCACCAGATCAGGTCCCTCGCCTCGTTTTGAGGATACCGGAACCTATTCTGTGAAGGGCAAGCGCCTCAGAGTATATTCACGCGCATATGATCCGATAGAAAATGCCTGGTGGGTTAAGGTCGATGTGCCATATCATGGAGAAATCAGAACGCTCTGGGCCTGGTATACCCGCTTTGACAGTAAAACGCTTCCCCTGGAATCCATACCGATTGATGAAGATTATTGATATGGCAGCCTGAAAGCCCGTCTGCAGAAGAGCCCTGATTCAAGTCATGCTTGAATCGGGGCTTTCATGTTCAATTTGAGTCCGCTGTTATAACGCTCATAGATCGCTTATCATATCTTTGAAAGGAAGGTGAGCGTTTTATGAGCAGAACGCATGAAGTTGTTATTTACTCAGGAGAAGTAAACCAGACTCCCGGAATCATGACAGAGATTGGAATCGTGGAGGAACTGGCGACCGGAAAAAAGGTTGCCGGTATCGTTTACAGCAAGACGATCCGTGAAGTTGCACTCAGAAAAAAAGCGGTCAGCTGTCTGTAAGGAGGAAACGCGATATGCTGATAAAAGTGGATGTGAAGCTTACGAAGAACTGGCGGAACCAGAACCTTCCTGAACCGATTCATGAATTCATGGAACGATGGGAGAGTGAAGCAGAGGAGGCCATGAAGACATATGAATTCAAATGGCCGGCAAAACTCGTGGAAACACAGTTCATCTTTGAAGGAGTCTCATATTCAATCACACCGGAAACCTTCGGCATCCCGGATGATCTGTGTGAGATCTTCCAGAACAATGGCATGGATGATGATCTTCGGGCCATTCCGGGTGTGACAGGCGTGTGTTCCTGCGGCTTCATGGACTGATGGGAGACTGACCTAAGAAAAACAGCCATGAATCCCGGAATTTATATGCCGGTATAATGACAAGCGCCGCAGAAATATGCTAATAATATATCAGCAGGATTTGCACTGATTCAGTCAGGACATGGGGGCGGCAGATGAAATATCAACTGAAACCGGATGACGGCGTAATCGTTCAGGAGTTGCGTACAGGCGGGATCAGAACCCTTGTCGTAAAACCCGCAAAGATTGCTGAAGTTCCTGTCGCAGTCCTCTGGATTCATGGAGGCGGATATATCCTCGGCATGAAGGAAATGGTATATATGAGCAGAGCCATGGATCTGGTGAAAAAATACGGCGTGACTGTGTTTTCCCCGGGTTACAGGCTTGCCTGGCAGAAGCCCTATCCTGCCGCTGCGGATGACTGCTATGCCGTACTCGAATATATTGACAGGCACCGTGACCGGCTGAAGGCGGACAGGATCGTTGTCGGGGGTGAAAGCGCGGGCGGCGGCCTTGCCGCGGCAGTGTGCATGATGGCGCGGGACCGCGGGATCCGTGTCGATTATCAGATGCCGCTGTATCCGATGATCAGCAGCATCGACACAGACAGCTCCAGGAACAATCACGGCAGGGTATGGAACACACGCAGGAATCATATCGGATGGCGGATGTATCTGCGGTCTGATTTCGGGAAACCCGTTTCGCCGTATGCGGCTCCGGCGCTGCAGACGGATTATTCAGGCCTTCCGCCCTGCTACACTTTTGTGGGTGAGGGAGAACCGTTTTACAGGGAAACCCTGGATTATGTTTCCACGCTTAAAGCCGCCGGCGTGGACGCGGAAGCAGATGTTTATCCGACGAACGTCCATGCTTTCGATATGCTGAAGCCGGATGAGGAGATCAGCAGGGAAGCCATACGCAGATTCAATGAGCATTTTGAGAAATTTCTGAAGCAATAATCCGGCTGTTCCGCGCTTTCGCCGGACAGCTTTTTTGCTGTGCTTTCCGACGCTGCTGCCGTTTCTTCACGGGAGGCTGCTTTTCAGCCTCCCGCAGTTCATGTATAATAAAGCACACCCCTGCTTCCGGCAGGACGAACGCAGGAGAAAGAAGGACACCATGAGCAGAATGACAGTGGAGGAACTGCTGCAGACACCGTACTGGATCATTGATATCCTGCCTTGTCAGGTGCCGGCGGACAGTCCGGGGCAGTACTTTGACGCGGCGGCGTACTGGAGGAAGGAACCGCAGCGGACCGCAATAAAGCAAAGACAGATTGATCTGATCCTGAAGCTGAACTGCTACAGAAGCATTTCCCTGGATGAGGGAAAAACCCTGAATCCCTCTCCGGACCGGATCGCGGAGGCGATCCGACAGGAATGGACAGTGATTCTGCTGGATGATGCCCTGATCACCTCCGACCCGGAGGATCATAATATGACACTGTACAATCCGGACGAACAGCTTCTGATGCTGGTCAGAACCCTGGCAGCCGGAGAAGGCTTCTATGTATGGAGGAGTGAAAACGAATGAGCAAGTATACAGATCTGGCCATGGAACGCCGCAGCCAGTTCAACCCGGACGGCAGACCGGCGTGGAACTGCTGCCAGGCAGTGGTATCCGTATTCGCGGAGGACGCCGGGTATGACGAAGAGACCTGCACAAAGGCGGCAACCTATTTCCGCGGAGGCATGCAGATGGGTTCCGTCTGCGGCGCGGTCACCGGCAGCCTGCTGGCGCTGGGCCTGGCCGGTGTGAGCGACCCGCAGGCAGCCAATGAGCTGATCCGGAAGGTCCGGGAGAATCATAACGGGTTGATCAACTGCACAGATCTGCTCCGGGTCAACGCGGAAAACGGCGGGGAGAAAATGCCTCACTGCAACGCCATGATCCGGGAATGCGTCGGTTATGTGGAGGAAATCCTGAAGGAAAAGGGCAAGCTATGATTACCAGAGCCGAAGGACTGTCAGCCAGTCAGCTGCAGAGCATCAGCCGTATAATCGGAGAAGCCTTCGTAACGAATGAGCTGTTCCGTAACTGGGGGAGCATTCCGGAAAGGCATGACGATGTCCTGAAGTATATGGAGATCTATGTTGATTATGCATACCGGACCGGCGAACTGTATGTCAATAAGGATCTGACCGGCTTTATCGGACTGGAGGACTCCGGCAGCGCCCCTGTATTCCCAAGACTGAAAATGATCTTCAGGCTGTTCACTTCCTTCAGCTGGAAAAGGATCCGGAGCCTGCTGAGCTTTGTAAAACAGATTGACCGTTCCAATGCACAGTATGCCAGCCGGCGGCATCTGGATGTTCTGATGGTCTGCGTGGAGCCGGGCCACCAGGGGAAAGGCATCGCAACGGAGCTGGTTCAGTTCGCAAAGAACCAGGCAAAAGAAAAAGGGATTCCGCTCCTGTTTGACACAGATATGAAACAATACGCGGAAATGTATCAGCATCTGGGATGCACACTATACAATACGGTCACAGCAGACAACGGCGTAACAAGATACAGCCTGGTGTGGCAGCCACAATAAAACACATACAAGTAAAAATCCTACAAAAAGGTCCCATACCCACCGGCGGATATAATCTGCCGGTTTTGTCTTCTGACCGTTTGATTATTTGTGCAGCCTGCGGTTACAAGTATTGAAACACTTTTCGGGCTTCGGATATCAGAGTATAATTGATCAGATACAGAAAGATATGCAAAAACTGAGGAAAATACCTGCAACAAAAACAGAAGAAAAATGTCGCTTTACAGGAGACCTGTATGCAGCCCGGGGCCGATAGAATAAATCATGGAAAGGAGGCAGAACGATGCCTGAGAAAGAAGCAAGCAGAAGAACAAAAAAGAATCTCCCCGTATGCCCTTTCTGCGGCGGCCGGCATATCGCAGCTTATCTGCGGGGAATGCCTGCTTATTCCGAAGAACTGATGAAGGCAATAGATGACGGAGAAATCATCCTGGGCGGCTGCTGTATTTCCGGCAATGATCCGCGCTGGCATTGCCATGACTGCAAAAAGGATTTCGGCAGGCCTCCTGTGTTTTTCCGCAACAAGGGTCCTCAGAAACCGGAGGACATAGTTGGCGTGGATTTCGGCGTGGGCGGATTCTTTGACGGTTATCATACTGTGCGGATTCGGTCCTCCGGAGATGAACATGCGATCTGCATATCCACTCCGTATCTGAGCTTTGAGTGGCAGAATCTGTATATCCGGGAATTTACACAGAAGGAATGGAACGCACTGAAAAAACTCCTGTTTGATCGATGCTTCATCCATGAATGGAAAAAGTTATATAACAACCGATGCGTCCTGGACGGTACTCAGTGGGAAGTCATCCTGACTTTCCGGAACGGGAAAAAGCATGAGATAGAAGGTTCCAATGATTATCCGGGAACATGGGATAAGTTAGACAGGTATATGAAAAAATATGTAAAGGAATTCTATACTGTTAAATGCCAGCTTGCCGATAAACTCCGTTATGCTTATCTCTTCCGGCAAGATCCTGAAATATATTTAAGCTTCCTGGAATATATAAAAACGCTTTCAGATTCACCGGATCAGGATCCATTGAAGAATTCATTTGCCGTTTGCTTTGTTGCCTTCCAGGAAGACGGCAGGGAATATACATATCTCGACAGGAAAAGAGAATTTCATAAAGGAGATCTGGTGAGGGTTCCTGTGGGTAACCGCGGCGATGAGACAATCGGGAAAGTGACAGCTGTCGGTGAATTCACAATAGACAACATGCCTTATCCGTTCGAGAAAATGAAGCCAGTTATTGAATTGGCCGGAAGAGAGGATCATGATTTGAGCCTGTAATTGGTTCACAGACAAACAAAATGACACTGGCATCCGGAAATTCGATAGGATATAATCTGTAAACCAAGTACAGAACTGAACGCAATACTTTTTATCCCGTACAGGAGAGCGTATATGTTTGCCAATCGTTTTAAGGAATTAAGGGAATCCAAAGGCATGACGCAAGCCGCTATGGACGAGTATTTCGGTCTCATGCGCGGTACAGTGTCAAACTGGGAGAACGGCTTTACGATTCCTGAGGAAGAACTGCTGGAGGATATTGCAGCTTACTTTGGAGTAAAAGTGAGTTCTCTGACAGCGGAACAGCCAGAATGAGCTTCCTGACGTCAAACCATATAGAAAGCAACAGGTGAAAAATATGAGCAAGATTCAGATCTTAAAAACAGGAATTACAAGTTTGAACACGGATGCATTGGTCAATGCGGCTAATGAAAGTCTCTGGCAGGGAGGCGGAGTTTGTGGCATCATTTTCCAGGCTGCCGGGGCAAGCCGGCTTCAGGAAGCCTGTGACGCCATCGGCGGATGCAAAACAGGTTCGGCAGTGATCACGCCCGGTTTTAACCTGAAATCAAAATATATCATTCATGCGGTGGGACCACGATGGATGGGCGGACATCAGGGTGAGCCGGAACTGCTTTACAGCGCATATCAGCAATCCCTGCTTCTGGCGGTTCAGAACGGCTGCAAGTCTATAGGGTTTCCTTTGATCTCAGCTGGTATCTTTGGCTATCCGGTAGATAAGGCTTGGCGCAAAGCAATCCAGGCCTGCTTAGATTTCCAGGCAGAGCATCCGGAAGTGGACATAGATATTCAGTTCGCAGTTATTGATGATGAAGTATTGGCTACAGGGCAGCAAACATTGACAGAATTGAAGAAGAACTAAACTTGTATTATGTATAGAATCCGCGACCCTCAGCTCGACCTCCGGGCACCTGCCCCATGCATGTGGGGATGAACCGTAGGTGTCATGGTCAATCTTCGCATGGTAGAAATCTGCCCCACGCGTGTGGGGATGAACCGGATTTTATTATCAATTTCGGCAACGATGAGAGAATCTGCCCCACGCGTGTGGGGATGAACCGGGCATTGTTGTGAAGGATACGTTTGAGGGAGAATCTGCCCCACGCGTGTGGGGATGAACCGCGTTCCTGCTCTGTAATCTGCCTGTGACCGCCATCTGCCCCACGCGTGTGGGGATGCGTATTCTTAAAAACAGGTTTTTTTAATGCTCAGTAATCTCTGAAGCTGTTTCATGCTTTTTTATTTACTCTCTGCTTTCTGTTATGATAAAATCCATTTATCAACAGCGTGTATACGGGACGTCATCCGAAAGGAGCCTGTCAGATGAATGAATTGCAGAAGCTCATGCAGGAAGTCAAGGAATTCACAGAAGAGCGTGACTGGGATCAATTCCATACCCCTGCCAATCTGGCAAAATCCATATCTATAGAGGCGGCTGAACTGCTGGAATGCTGGCAGTGGAATGATGACGCGGATCCGGCTTCCGTTGAGGAGGAGCTTGCTGATGTCCTGAATTACTGCCTGCTGCTGGCTGAAAAACTGCATCTGGATCCAATCGAAATCGTCCGGAAAAAGCTTGCTGTCAACGCTAAAAAATATCCTGTTGAAAAGAGCAGAGGGAGAAGCACGAAATATGATCAGCTTTAATGTCCAGATCCGGGACTTTCCCTTTGATGAAAACAGCCAGGCTAAGATTGAAGCCTGGCATGGCCCCTCACGGGAATACGGCACCAACTGGCCGGTGGTTTATCTGATTCATAACGACGCTACGAAGGAAGCTTATATCGGAGAAACCCTTAATGCCGGCCGCCGGGCTGCGCAGCACTGGCAGGTGGAGGAAAGAAAGCGCCTTAAGACCATCCATATCATGACGGATGATACCTTCAACAAATCTGTCATCCTGGACCTGGAATCCTTTCTGATCAAATACATTTCAGCGGACGGAAAGTATAAGCTTCAAAACGGAAACGCGGGACTTGCCAGCTTCGACTATTACAACAGAACCGAATATGAACAGCAGTTCCGTAAAATCTGGGAAAGTCTGAAGGAACTGGGACTTGTACAGAGCGGTATCGCAGACATTGAGGATTCGGATCTCTTTAAATATTCTCCGTATAAATCCCTGACACAGGATCAGCAGAAGGTTCTGGAAAAGATTCTCTTTTTTGTCACCGGGTATCTGAAACAGGGTCTTGAGTATTCCATCGTTGTCCGGGGAGGAGCCGGGACCGGGAAGACGATTCTGGCTGTATTCTTGCTGAAGCTCCTGAATGACTTAATGACTTCAAATTTTGAAGCAGATAATGAGGCTGCGGTTTCTTCCGAAATCACAGCGCTACAGTCTATGATTACCGGTAAGAAGCTGAGAATGGGATTTGTGGTCCCTCAGCAATCCCTGCGCGAGACCCTGAAAAAGGTTTTCCGATCCATTAACGGCCTTTCAGAAGAGATCATTATGACACCCAGGGAAGCTGCGCTGGCCGGTAAGGATGAGCCCTTTGATCTTCTGGTATGCGACGAGGCACACCGGCTGCACCGGCGGGAAGGACTGGCGCAGTATCCGGCCCACGATAAAACCAATCGGGAGCTTAATCTCCCTGCGGATGCCACCGAACTGGACTGGATTATACGGGCCAGCAGGATGCAGTTATTCTTCTATGATCCGGATCAGTCCGTCCGCCCATCTGACATCACAAAGGAAATGTTCAGTTCCATTGTCGGACAGCAGAATAAGATTCAACTGAACCTGACATCCCAGCTGCGCTGTTTGGGCGGAGAGGATTATATTCAGTATATCCATGAGGTTCTGAACCTGCAGGGCTTTACCGGAAGCCTTGTTCCAAGCGGCAATGCTGTTATGAAAGAAGGCTCATCAGTATACAGCTTCCCGAAGCCGCACAAGACCTTTATGGATTATACCCTGAGCTTTTACGATGATCTTGACCGGATGATGGATGAGATCAACCGGCTGGATAAGGAGCATGGCCTTTCCTGTGCTGTGGCTGGCTACGCCTGGAAATGGGTTACCAAGGATAATACCGCCGATCCCTCTGTTGTCGATATCCCCATTGGCAGAGGGTATATCTGGAACCGGACTTATACGGACTGGATCAATTCCGGCCGCCTTCCCAATGAGATCGGGTGTATCCACACTGTACAGGGCTATGATCTCAATTATGTCGGAGTTATCTTCGGACCGGAAATTACCTATGACGCTACCACCGGAAGGATTGAGGTCATCAAGAAAAATTATATGGATACCCTTGGAAAAGCTGTCGGGAACAACCAGGAGGTTTTGAGGACCTACATTCTGAACATTTATGCAACCCTGCTGACGCGCGGTATTCACGGAGCACTCATCTATGTCTGTGATCCGGCGCTCAGAGAATATCTGAGGAAGTATTTCAGCGCAGAATAAAACGGCAAGACAACGAGGCAGAGGAAATGAAACTAACGGATAGTGAGAAGGAAGAACTGGAACGGCAATTTCATGGGGCATTGAAGTCGGGTATTCTGCAGAAAGAAGACGCGATTAGGATTCTGGAGATTCTGGCGAATGCTGTACGCAGACGCCAGGAAGAAATGGAAAAGGAATACCCCTGGCTGAAGGTAAGCGACATTGTGCAGTGATATGAACAGGAAGGGAAGCTGAATCATGAACGCGCTGATAGTTTATTATTCCATGGGAGGAAATACGGAATTTGCTGCCACAAAAATGGCAGAGAGGCTGAAGGCCGATCTCCTGAAGCTGGAACCGGTGAAGGCTTATCCGGATAAGGGCTTCAAAAAGTTCCTCTGGGGCGGGAAGAGCGCGGTGATGGCAGAAAAACTGGAGCTGAAGCCTTATTCCTTTGATCCTGAGAAATATGATCTCATCATTTTCGGATTCCCGGTCTGGGCCGGGAATATGGCTCCGCCACTGCGGACCTTTGTCAGCCG
The DNA here is from genome assembly GCA_017431005.1 of Clostridia bacterium. Lineage (GTDB taxonomy): Bacteria > Bacillota > Clostridia > Christensenellales > Aristaeellaceae > Aristaeella. Next base: position 89,569 of record JAFRLY010000063.1, on the reverse strand, counting down.
GAAGGATCTGAAGCCAGTCCGGTATGCCGCGTTCGCCTGCCAGGGCGGCTCCGGCGCTGAAAAGGCTTTTGAAAAGCTGAAGGCCTGCCTGGGCCATGATCTGGAGAAAACGCTGATCCTGATTGATCCGAAGGACAAGCCGGATCCGGCGAAGGAAGTGCAGATGGAGGATTTCTGCGACAGCCTGGCTGGAAGTGCCTGTGAATAAAATCCCATCTGTATGATGTCCTGGCTGCAGGCGGGATTATTCAAATAACAGCTGTCCTGTAACACTGAACAGAAAGATATTGTTTCGGATAAGGAAAAAAGATGAACTTACTGAACCGTATAACGAAGGATAAAGAATCGGGTACCGCCATAAACAGACTGTTTTCAACGGCCATGGGCGTGTTTATTCTCACGAGCCTGGTTTCGGCGATCGGACCGACAATTGACGGAATCGTCGTCGGCTCATACTACAAGCTGGATGAGGTTGCGGCGATCGGCCTCACATCGTTTCTGCTGGTGGGCATCAGAACGCTTGCGGCATCCATCATCAGCACGGGATCCAATGTGATTGTCTCGCGGCTGATAGGATCAGGCGACAAGGAATCGGCCAACCGGGCATTCTCGCTGTCACTGATTTTAGCTCTGGCCCTGTCAGGCCTGATGGCAGCTGTATGCATTATCTTTTCCAATCAGATCGCGATCATGCTTGGAGCGCGCGGAGCGCTCGCTCATCTGATGAAGCCGACATCCGATTATCTGATCGGATACTGCCTCGGCCTGCCTTTCTATGCAGTCTATATCATCTTTCTGTCCTATCTGAAAATGGACGGGGATTACAGCTTCGTAACGCTGTCCACGGTTGCCATGACGATCGTGGATATCCTAGCCGATCTGTATGTGGTGAAGTGTACGGACGGCGGACTCTTTATGATCGGGCTTGCAACGACTGCCGGACATGTAATCGCCTTCCTGATTGCCCTGAGCCATTTCTTCCTGAAAAAGACGATCTTCCATTTCAGCCTGAAGGGCCTTCAGCTGCAGCAGGGGATTGAGATGCTGCGTACAGGCCTGACCACGGGCATCACCAAGCTCAGCACCACGGCATGCGGGGTGCTGATCAACAATATGCTGGTCTTTTTTGCCGGAAGTGAAGTAATTGCAGCGTTCGGAGTCGGCAATCAGGTGCTCAAGTTCTGCTTTTGCTTCTGGATGGGGGCCGCCAGTACGCTCATGTCATTTACGAGCATGCTGATGGGTGAGGAGGACCGCGAAGCGCTGGGAAGCGTACAGAAAACTGCGTTAAAGCACAGCCTGAGGATCACATGCCTTGCGGCAGCACTGATCTTTGTTTTCTCCGGACCGATCGCAGTGCTGTTTGTTAAAAACGGAGATCCTTCCGTTATTTCCATAGCCGGTGAGTCCATCCGCTTTTTCGCCCTATCGATGCCGTTCAACGTGATCGTCTACTGCTTTCAGTTCTACCTGATAGGGGTGAGACGGCGTTCAGCCGCGAATACATACAGTTTCATGCTTGAATTCGGGATTCCTGTACCTCTGACATTCCTGCTGCTGGCTACGGCAGGATACAGGGGAGCATGGGTGGCAAAGCCGATCGCAGGGGCTGTCTGTGTTCTGATTGCTTATATATATATCAGGCGGCAGAAGGGCAGAACATTCAAGGAGAAGATGCTCATGCTTCCTGACGGATTCGGTTCCGAAACCGGTAAGGAACTGACATTCAATGTGAACTCCATGAAGAACGTTGCGCGTGTTTCAAGAATAGCCATACTCTTCGCGACAGAAAACGGGATGGAGCTTAAGCGCGCGCAGCTTCTTTCCCTGGCCGTTGAGGAAATGGCAGGAAATATCGTGGAGCACGGATTTACAGACGGCAGGCCGCATATGATCAACATACGCATGCTGGCAAAGGATGATGAGCTGATTCTCAGAATACGCGATGACTGCAGGCGCTTTGACCCGACAGACAAATACAAGAAAGAGCTGCAGTTTGACGAGAACCCTGAGAACGGGATGGCTATCAAAATGCTGATAAAGCTTGCGAAGGAAATGAAGTATACCGGCCTGTTCGGTGTGAACAATCTGATTATTCGTGTTTAAAGATTTTATATCAAGGGATGCCTTGTACCCATATACTTCTGAGATGTTGACAATCTGATTGCTATTATTTATGCTTTTTCTGCTGAAGGAGCACCCTGAACGATTTCCACCTTGTCTATGTCATCGACGGAGGAAATCGGGTTTCCACCCTGCCTGTGTCAATGGCGCTGGAAACAGGAGCGCTCCTTCAGTTTTTTTGTGCTCTTCTTTCAGTGCACGAGGAAAGAAAAAGTGCCTGTATGGGAAGCGCAATATAAATCCATGTACATAATGACATGAAACGGTCCCTCTTCAATCAGAAGAGAGACCGTTTTCATTGCTTCAGCAGGGATCATTCCGGATCAGTGCCGGGATTCACAGGAGCTGAGCTGTTAATAACCGACATCCTGAAATGCATTCTGCTCCGGATCCTCTTTATCAGGTTTGGGATCATCGAAGCTTACGACACCGGCGGCTGCCACCTTTTCCAGGGTTTCCCGCCGGGCCTCATCGGCCTGACACCTGTTGATGCGCACTCCAAAGGAAGGAGGCAGTAAATTTTCGTTTTTTTAAAAAAGATAATTCTGATCTTCAGTCCCGCTGCCCGCGGTGAAAAGCAGCGGGAATAAGATGACGGAATTTTTGAACATCGTCTGATTACAATAGATGGTGATAAACCCTTTATAAAACCGGTCCTGAGATCCGGCGAGCAAATTCATACTATGAGGCGGAGGGAAACGATATGGGAAACAAGCTTACAAAGGACGAAAAAAAGAACGTGCTGGGGCTGGTTGTCAGTATGATGAAGCATAATATCCTGACAACGGAAGATGCTGATGAGTTGATCAATCTCATGTACAGGGCCGCCATGCGCGAGCAGAAGAGGATCATGACGGAACCCTCGGAAGCTGAAAAAGTTCAGCAGGCCGGATAAACAGCCGGAAGAGGATTCCGGTATTTTCAGAATTTGGAGATGCTGTTTTATGAATCGTGAATGGGACGCGTCCGAAGAGATACGCAGATATAATCAGATGACGGCGGAGGAAAAGAAGCGGGATCTGTTTGACCGCCAGAAGGAGACACTGGACCTGTTTCTGGAGCACGGCGCGATCTCCAGGGCGCAGTATGAAAAATCCCTGGGGGATCTGAAGGCCAGGATGGGATTTGCGGATGTCGCTTAGCTTTCCGCCTCAAATCGTTTCTTTTATTTTCAGCAGCCGCTTCTTATATCTTTCGGAAGCGGCTTTCGCCCTGCGGAGGGCCTTCGCTTCGGCTTTGTCGATCCTTTTGTCATCCTGCAGGGCGGCCATCTCAAGGGATTTCATAAAGGTATCGACGGACACGAGCAGGGTGTCGATCTGAATTTTCATATAACTGTTCATACATGCACTCCCTGCCGGTCAGCGCCTGGAGGAATAAAGGCTGCCGGAGCTCTTCATGTTCAGCAGATATCCGGAGGCGGAGCCGACCAGGCCCCCGATGATGTGCGTGAGGTTCGAGACGTTGTCCCGGACGGTCAGGCCGTCCCAGATCTGCTGGCCGAGATAGAGAACCGCCACCAGGATGAAGGTCAGCGGGATCTCACCCTCGCGGAATTCCGTGAAGGAGGTCAGAAGGATGAAGGCGAAAACGACGCCGCTGGCGCCGAGCAGGATTGTTCCGGGGAACAGCACATTATGAATGACGCCGGTCACGAAGGCCGTGACGGCGATCACGAGCAGCAGATCCTTCCAGCCGTATTTCTCCTCCAGGATCGGGCCGAGAAGCAGGATGTACGACATGTTCGCGAGGAGATGCCCCCAGTCGGCATGGCCGAGGACATGCGTGAACAGCCGGAGATACATGAGCGGGTCCGCCCAGGAGGCGGCCCGGGTGGAGAACAGCAGCACGGTGCTCCTCCTGCCGGTCAGCTGCCCCAGCAGCATGACGGCGGCGCAGGCGATGGCGAAGCCCAGAATGAGCGGTGAATTGAAGGAGATCCGGATTTTTTTCTTCATTGCTTTCAGCCCTTTGCCAGTTACTGTGTTTATACGCATTATACAAAAAGCTCTCTGATTTGATCAAGCAAATCAGAGAGCGGGAATGATCCGGTTTTGTCCGGAGTTCTGTCAGTCAGCTTTTTCGGGATGCTGCATGAACAGGGACAGGCACTGCACTTCTTCTCCCTCGCCGGGCACGAACACGGACACGACGATGTTGTTGTCCTCCAGCAGCTCGATCACGAACTCATAACCCTGGCCGTCAGTACCCCACAGCTGGCCGGCTTCGAAGGTCAGTTCCAGCTCCGCGGTATGGAACTCGCCGTTCTCATCCTGGATATCCTGGGAGACCTTTCCGTTGTCAATGGTGATGGGCATGAAGTTGTAGCTGAACTTCTCAGCCAGCTCCTGCTCAGTGAGATACACCCTGCTGAGGAAGGCAACGTTCAGAGTCCATTCGCCGTCGAAGACGTCTTTGGCGATTGTTGTGTTCTCATCCTCCATGACCGCGAGGGGCATGTTCTCAAAGACGGGGGGCTCCATATCGGCCAGGGCGGCGCAGGAAGAGCACAGCAGGCACAGGGTCATCAGGATTGCTACGATTTTCTTCATGGTTTACACTCTCCTTCATATTTCTTATCAGATGTTTCCATCCGTTCCGGACTGCGTCCTTCACTGGTTGTTACGCAGGAACAGCCGGAGCTGGCAGCGGAAACAGGAGAATAATTGGGATTTCTTTTATATTTTATACCCTGCTGTTTCTTTTTTTCAACAGAAGCTTCCTTATATATTCCCGTATTATCCGGCAGGAAGCAGGAGCGGGAGCATACAGAAAAAATTTTTCACTTTTTTCGCTTTTTACTGCCAGGGGCTGTTCCGGAGCGTATCAACAGATGTCAGGAGGGCATGAGCCCCGGACAGAATGATGAAAAACTTCCCCCCGGGAAGCGGCGGGAATTGAAAAAAAGGAGACGAAAACCATGAGTACCCTGACAGGCAGCAAAACAACAACCGGGATGAGCACCCTGTTTCATTCCAATCCGATTCTCCGGCGCATGAGCAGAACGGCGGTCCGCGCGGAAGAAAACGCCGCGACCTACAGCGGCATCGCGATGAAGACGACCTTCTTCCTGGTGATGACGATGATCGGCATGATCGCTCAGCTGCTGGTCGGAGCAGCCCTGGCCAACGCGCCCGTATGGCAGACCTTCACCTTCAAGGATTCCTTCACCGTGTCCATCACGCTGGCGGAAACCGTGATCCTGGCCGGTGTCACGCTGGGAGGCTTCGCCGCCGAGCTGCTCGGCATCTTCGCCAGAAAGACCATTCCGGTGACCGGCAGCATCTACTCCATGTGCGAGGGCTACTTCATTTCCTTCCTGGTGTTCAAGCTGCTGAAGGGCTATGAGTTCCTGGGCCTGGAAGCTTTGCTGATCACGGTGGCGGTCATCGGTGTGATGAGCTGGCTTTACTCCTCCGGGATCATCCAGGTGAACGGAACGTTCCGGACGGTCCTGATGTCCCTGCTGCTGGGCTCTGTTGCCCTCGGGGTGTTCACCTTCGTCGGCTCCCTGATTCCCGCCCTGCAGCCCTACGTGCTGGCCGCGACGCAGAATCCGGTCCTCGCGATCGGGATTGACCTGATCGGTATCGCGATCGCCTCCCTGATGCTGGTCAGCGACTTCGCCATGATCGACGACTGCGTGAAGCAGGGCTACGCCAAGGAATATGAGTGGAGCGCGGCCTTCGGCCTGGTGTTCACAGTGCTCTGGCTGTACCTGAAGATCCTGGACCTGCTGATCCGGGTCAGCGGAAAGAACAAAAACTGACGGCGGGCATCAAACAAACTGCCTGAATGACTGAATGAAGGCGGCCTGTCCCACAGCGGACAGGCTGCTTATTTTTTTTCATGTTTTCGCCAAAATAAAACAGGATAAAAAGCATCACGGACAGCCGATTAATGATATACTGAATACAGCGTGAACACATGAAGGCCGCCGATCCGGAAGTCGCTTCCGGGAAGGAACGGAACACTGGGAAGGATGAGAAACCTTGCGGAAAATGGAAAAGCTGAACCGGGGGCTGATTGTCGCCCGGCTGGAAAAGGGAATGTACCTGAGCTGGCGTTTTCTGGGCAACGAGCCGGACGGCATTGCCTGGCGGATTTACCGGAAGCGCGGAACCTGGGAAAGGATCGCGGACATTCTGCCGCGGGACGTCGCGCCGGAAAGCCGTTACGCGGAAAACCCCGGCATCGTGAAGAAAAACACGACGCCCTGCTGCTGGATTGATCCCGACGGGAAGCCGGAGGATCAGTACGCCGTGTGCCCAGTCATCGACGGGAAGGAGGGCGAGCGGGAGGAGACCAGGCTGCCGGTGCTGGAGCCGCTGGCCGGAGCCGAGGGGCAGGCCTTCCGCGCAGCCGCACTCCGGATTCCGATGTGTCCAGCTCCGGAACCTGTGCCGCTGGCGCATTTTTCCTACCGCGGCGTTTCCGTCGGCCCCGGCTGCAAGCCGGATCCCGCGGTTTTTAAGCTGGCAAACGGCGAGGACTGGTACCGGGTGGACATGGACCTGCTGCGCGCGTTCCGGGAGCCGTATGAGAACGGGGAAACGGTGACGCAGGAGCAGCTTGACGGGATCACCGGGCGGCTGGCGGAGCTGTGCGGCGCGCCGGTGAAGGTGCAGAGCGGGCTGGAGAACGGACGCATCACCGAGGCGCTTTACCGGGAGCTGGAGGCGGCGTTCATCCGGTACGTGCGAGAGCTGGACAGCGGAGAATCGCTGCCCTTCGCGCGGACCGCGGACGGCGCGATCGAGATCTCGATGTCCGCCGAATACCATACCCAGGACATGAGCGTGGGCGATTTCGACGGGGACGGGGAATACGAGATCGTCGTGAAATGGCGGGCGGAAAGCCCGGATCCCATGTTCTCGGATCCGATTTACCGGAGCGACTTCAACATCAGCGCGCCGGAATACATCGACGTCTACAAGCTGAACGGAAAGCTGCTCATGCGGATTGACATGGGCTACAACGTGAAATCCGGCAACGATCACGAGACGATGCTGCACGTGCAGGATTTCAACCGGGACGGCAGGGCGGAGATCATCCTGAAAAGCGCACCGGGCACCCGGATCGGAACCTGGAGCGAGACGGAAAAGCGCGTCGTCTATCCCGCGGACGCGGCGCACGTCGTGGGCGGGGAGTTCGGCCTGCAGTGCACAACGGACCGGTTTATCCGGTACTTCGCCGAGGGCAATGAGGCGGAGCTGAAGAAGCACTGGTCGCTGCTCAACAACTTTGACATCTGCTACCGGTCTCCGGTTCGCTCCACGGACAACGACGGGCCGAACGACCCCGCGCAGAAGGCGTGGATCAAATCGTACCACATCGGGCCGATGGGGCCGGGACATCCGGAATACGTGACCGCGATCGGGTACGACGGAGAGCAGGGCGTCATTCTGGATACGGCGGATTACGCCTTCCCCTGGACGAAGGTTGCCGCGGACGGAGATAACTTCGCGCTGGATCCCATGACCCAGCGCGGGAACTTCTGCACGATCATCAAACCGCTGCCCGGGGCGGACACCATGGACAGCTACAAGGTGCAGGTCATGCAGGAGAAGGACGGATACTTCCTGGCGCACCGCTGGAAATACCCGGTATGGGGCGACGGCCAGGGCAACCGTGCCAACCGCTACGCGGGCGGCGTTGCCTGCCTGGACGGAGAGAACTATTACGCCGTGATTCAGCGCGGCTACTACCAGCGGACGACCTTCGCCGCCTACACGATGCGGGGATCAAAGCTGATGCCGCCAGCGATCTTCGACAGCGAGGATCCCGCGTGCTGGACGCTGGGCGAGGGCCCGGAGCTTTACCGGGCGCGGGGCAACCACTTCACGGACATGGCGGACATCGACCGGGACGGCCGGGACGAGGTCATCCTGAAGGGCATGAACCTGAAGCTGTCTGAGGACGGAAAGCATCTGCTGCCCCGGGTGCTGTGCGGGGATATCCTGCCGATGCTCGGCGGGACCGGACGCCAGCCGGAATTCGGGGAGAACATCGCGACAGACGAAATCCGGAACACCGAAGGCAACTTCTGGGCCGGCCTGCAGCACGGGGACCGCAGCGCGCTGCTGCCCGTGAACGCAGAGGGCGAGATCCGGATCTATTCCGGCACGGAGGAGTATACCCTGGACAACCGGCACACCGGCGAACAGTTCGGCTGGCTGCCCGGACCGGAGGCACACGACCCGAACAGGGGACTGCGGATGAAGGACGGGAAGCTGGTGAAGGAATGCTCGCTGATCTTCGGGGAATTCTCCGGGGATGACGACGAGGGCTCCGTGGCGGGGAACTTCTCCAACCGCTGGGCTGGCGCCATGGCGGGCGGATCCGAATGCTGCCATCGGGTACGGAGCCTGGTGGACGGGCGCGTGCTGACCGAAACGGACTGCGAGCGGGGCATCCCGCAGGGCATGAACGCCGTGTGGTTCGGGCCGGGGCTGACCCACTGGGCCTGCAACGTGAGCGAGATCCATGTGCCGGATCCGGACACGCTGAAGTTTGCACCGTATCTGACGACGGGGCTGATCTCCACCGGCAGCAAGAAGACGCCGACGCTGAAGGCGGACCTGTTCGGCGACTGGCGCGAGGAGCTGATCCTGACGGACGAGGAGAACAACATCGTCATCGTGCGGACGCTGGCGCCGACCGAGTACGGCATCCGCTGCCTGATGCACGATCCGTGGTACCGCAATTCCGCGGCGAACCAGAACATCTGCTACAACCAGGTGGGCTTTGCCTCCTTCTATCTGGGAGATGAGGCGCCGCTGCCGGGGAAGCGGGACGATATCTGCCTTGAATAAGCGGCGCCGGGGCTTTCCGGCGCCCGGGAAAGAAAGGGAACGGTGCCTGCGATGAAGGTGATGGCTCCGGATTACTACCCCGCGTTCCGCTGCACCGCCGGGGCGTGCAGACATACCTGCTGCGAAGGCTGGGAGATCGACATCGACGACGAGGCGCTCGCGCGGTATCAGGCGATGGACGGGGAATTCGGGGAAAGGCTGCGGAACTGCATCGCCCTGCAGCCGGAGCCGCATTTTGAGCTGCTGCCGGGCGAACGCTGCCCGCTGCTGCGGGCGGACGGGCTGTGCGACCTGATCGCGGAAAAAGGGGAGGAGAGCCTGTGCCAGATCTGCAGGGATCATCCGCGGTTCCGGAACTACTGGTCCGACCGGGTGGAAACCGGGCTGGGCATGGCCTGCGAGGAGGCGGCCCGGCTGATCCTGTCGGCTGATCACCCGATCCGGCTGATTCAGATCGGGGAGGACGCGGAGGAGCCGGAGGAACCGGATGAGGAGGAACTGGCGCTGCGGGCGCGCAGGGACCGGCTGCTGGCCGAGGTGAAGGAAACCGGCCCGGCGGCGCGGCTGAAGGAATACCTGATTTACCGGCATTTCGCGGACACGCTGTACGACGGCCGGCCGGAGGAAAGAATCCGGTTCATTGAAAAGGCCTGCGGGGAGATCCTCGCAGGCTGGGACGGGCGGGACGTGCCCTGGCTGATTGAACGCGTCCGGGTTTTCTCCAACGAAGTGGAATACGACGACGAGGCGCTGGAGAAAAGGATCGCCGGCGCGCAATAGAGGACACGCAAAAGGAGGCATCGCGCGATGCCTCCGTTTTACTTTCCCTGTGTGACGGTCAGACGGAAGCCAGGGCCTGGTCCAGGTCCGCGATCAGGTCCTCCTTACTTTCCAGGCCGACGCTGAGGCGTACCAGATCCGGAGAGACGCCGGCGGCCGCCAACTCCTCGTCGTTCATCTGGCGGTGGGTAGCGCTGGCGGGATGGAGACAGCAGGTGCGGGCATCGGCCACATGGGTCTCAATAGCCGCGATGCGCAGCGCCTTCATGAAGGCCTCAGCCGCCTTCCGGCCGCCCTTCACCCCGAAGGACACGACGCCGCAGGAGCCGTTCGGCAGATATTTCCGCGCACGCTCATAATATTTGTTTCCGGGCAGGCCGCAGTAGTTCACCCAGGCGACGCGGGGATCCGCGGCCAGGAACTCCGCGACGGCCTGCGCGTTTTCGCAGTGGCGCTGCATGCGCACATGCAGGCTTTCCAGCCCCAGGCCCAGCAGGAAGGCGCTCTGGGGACTCTGGACGGAGCCGAAATCCCGCATGAGCTGGCTGGTGGCCTTGGTGATGAAGGCCTTTTCCAGGCCGAACTTCTCCGTGTAGATAATGCCGTGATAGCTCTCATCCGGCTCGGTGAGGCCCGGATACTTCCCCGGCTCGGCGGCCCAGTTGAACTTTCCGCTGTCCACGATGCAGCCGCCGACGGCGGAACCGTGGCCGTCCATGTACTTCGTGGTGGAATGGGTGACGATATCGGCCCCCCACTCAAAGGGACGGCAGTTGACCGGGGTCGCGAAGGTGTTATCCACGATCAGGGGCACGCCGTGGCGGTGGGCGGCCTGAGCGAAGAGCTCAATATCCAGCACGGTCAGGGCCGGGTTCGCGATCGTTTCCCCGAAGACGGCCTTCGTGTTGGGCTGAAACGCGGCATCCAGCTCCTCCGCCGTGCAGTCCGGAGAGACGAAGGTGAAGGAGATGCCCATCTTCTTCATGGTCACCGCGAAAAGATTATAGGTGCCGCCGTAGATGGCGGAGCTGGCGACCACGTGATCCCCCGCGTTGGCGATGTTGAACACCGAGTAAAAGTTGGCGGCCTGGCCGGAGCCGGTCAGCATGGCGGCGGTGCCGCCTTCCAGGGCGCATATCCTGGCAGCCACCGTGTCGCAGGTGGGATTCTGCAGGCGGGAATAGAAATAACCGGCCGCCTCCAGATCGAAGAGCTTGCCCATATCCTCGCTGGTGTCATATTTGAAGGTGGTGGACTGAATGATCGGGATCTGGCGGGGTTCGCCGTTGCCGGGGGTATAGCCTCCCTGAACGCACAGGGTTTCAATGCGGGCCATGGGATCCTTCCTTCCGTTTTTTCTTATAGAATACGCGCGCACAGCGCCTCACGCACAGCATACCACAATTCAAAAAACGGGGACAGGCGGAAGTTGTTTTCTCTGTGTTCTTCAGGACGCGGGGGCAGGCTTTGCAAGCGGGCGGAAAATGTGATACAACATACAGGGCAGACCCGCAAGGATGCCTGAGAATCATCCCGGAGGAAGAACAGTGCCGAAAAATTACAGTTATACAACCCTGCCGCCGGCCACGATGCTGAACCCGACGCCGGTGGTGCTGATCAGCTGCGCGGAGAAGGGAAAGCCGGAGAACCGGAATCTGGTGACGGCGGCCTGGGCGGGAACGGTGAACTCCGAACCTCCGATCATGTCCGTGAGCCTGCGGAAGGAGCGGTATTCCCACGGGCTGATCGCGGAGAGCGGGGAGTTTGTGATCAACCTGGTGGACGAGCGGCTGTGCAGGGCCGCGGATTTCTGCGGCGTCCGCAGCGGGCGGGACGTCGACAAGGCCCGGGAGCTGGGCCTGCGCTACCGCGCGGCGGAGGGCATGAGCACCGCGCCGGCGCTGGACACGGCGCCGGTGAGCCTGAACTGCCGGGTGCGGCAGATCATTCCGCTGGGGAGCCACGACCTGTTCCTCGGCGAGGTGGCCGCGGTGCAGGTCCGGGAAGACCTGCTGGACGAGCGGGGCGGGCTGCATCTCGAGCGGGCCGGGCTGGTGGCCTACAACCACGGGCTGTATCAGCGGCTGGGGGACGTGATGGGCTTCTTCGGCTGGAGCGTGGCCCGGAAGGAAGTATTTCAGAAGCGCATGGCGCAGTACGAAAGGAAGCGGAACAGCAAATGACAATTCTGGAGCGGCTCAGCAGCGGTACGATGTATCTGATCTGCGGCGCGATCGTGGCCTTTGTGGCGGTGGTCTGCGTCGTGTTTATGGCGCGCGCCTGGCGGGCGGGCAAGGCCATCGGCATGGATACGGCGCGGATGAAGCGGACGATCACCGCCAGCGCGACCTTTTCCGTGCTGCCCAGCGTTGGCATCCTGCTGGGCGTGATCGCCCTGTCCGGCAGCCTGGGCATTCCGTGGCCGTGGCTGCGGCTGTCCGTGATCGGCGCGCTGCACTATGAGACCCAGGTGGCCTCCGCCGCGGCGGAGCAGCTGGGGCTGACGCTGTCCGGCGAAACGATGACGGCGCAGGCGTTCTCCACGATCGCGCTGCTGATGAGCGTATGCATCATGTGGGGCATGATTCTGGCGACGCTGTTCGGCAAGCGGTACCTGAAAAAGCTGGGCGGCGGGGACCGGAAGGCCGCACCGGAGACGGAGAAAAAGCCGGGCTTCGGCGACCGGGCCATGACGGCGATGTTCGTTGGCATGGTCAGCGCGTACATCGGCAGCTATCTGGGCGCGTTCATCTCCGGCGAAGGCCTGCTCACCTTCCGAGGCTACTGGACGCCGCTGGTGACGGCCGGCGTCGCGGCCCTGGCCATGGCGGGCTTCACCTGGCTGAGCGAGAAAAAGAACATGGCCTGGCTGGAAAGCTTCTCCATCGCGGGAAGCATGCTGCTGGGCATGATTGCCGCCGTCCTGGCGGGACAGTGAGAAGGGAGGCTGACCGGAAATGGAAAAGAACCCCTATGACGTCTATATGCGGACGACCCACCGGATGGGCCGGATCTTCTCCATACTGACCCTGGTGCTGCTGGTCGGCGCGCCCTTCGTGATCGGCGGCTGGCTGGGCGCGATGCCTGACCTGCAGGCCGCGGCCCGGGGCTTCCTGTCCGTCGGGCTGGTGTGGACCGTGAGCAGCGTGGTGGAATTCCTGGTCTACACGCCCATGCTGGGAGCGGGCGGAAGCTATCTCGCCTTCATGACCGGAAACCTGATCAACATGAAAATCCCCTGCGCGATGAACGCCCGGGAAATGGTCGGGGCGAAAACCGGCACGGCGGAGAATGAAATCATCTCCACGCTGTCCATCGCGACCTCCTCGCTGGTGACCATCGTGATTCTGGCGCTCGGCGTGATGCTGCTGACGCCCCTGCGGCCCGTGCTGCAGGATCCGGCGCTGCAGCCGGCCTTCGCCAACGTGGTGCCGGCCCTGTTCGGCGCGATGGCGTACAAGTATTTCCGGAAGGATCCGAAGCTGGCCGTGATCCCGCTGGCCGTGATGACGGTGCTGTTCACGCTGGCGCCCTCCCTGACCTCCTCCACCTCCTTTATGATCATTCCCGCCGGCGCGATGGCCATCGGGCTGAGCTGGCTGAAGTTCCGCCGGGAGAACCGGGAGGCGGGGAAATGATCGCGCTGTGGATTCTGTGCGGGCTGATCTGCCTGGTGCTGCTGCTCCTGCTGGCGGCGGTGATCCATACCCTGACGGTGCCCGGAAAACGGTCCGAATACGAGCCGGAGCCGGACCCCGCGGAGGCCCGGAGGCTCGCGGAAAAGCTGGCCCGGATGGTGCAGTACGACACCGTGTCCGTGCCGGAAACGAACCAGCGGGAGAAGTTCCTGGGCTTCCACCGCGTGCTGGAGGAGCTGTTTCCCCGGGTGCACCGGGAGCTGGAAAAAACCGAGATCGACGGCAACCTGCTGTTCTGCTGGAAGGGGCAGAAGCATGACCGCCCGCTGGTGCTGATGAGCCATCAGGACGTGGTGCCCGCGGAGGGAGAATGGCAGCATCCGCCGTTCAGCGGCGATATCGCCGGCGGCCTGGTCTGGGGCCGCGGCACATCCGACACCAAGTGCTCCGTGATGGCCTTCCTCGAGGCGGCGGAGCAGCTGCTGGCGGAGGGCTATGTGCCGCCGCAGGACGTGTACCTTTCCTCCTCCTGCACGGAGGAGTGGGCCGGGGACGGCTGCCCGAAGCTCGTCGCCGAGCTGAAGCGGCGGGGCGTGCGGCCCTGGCTGGTCGTCGACGAGGGCGGCGGGATTATTACGGACCCCATCGGGGGCATACACGGCAACTTCGCCATGCTGGGCGTGTTTGAAAAGGGCAAGGCGGACGTGACCTTCACGGTCCGGTCCAACGGCGGCCACGCCTCCGCCCCGAAGGCGCACTCGCCGCTGGCCCGGCTGGCCGCCCTGGTGAACCACTTCGAGACCCGGCCGGTTTTCCGCCGCCGGATGCCGAAGGAGGTCGCCGCCATGTTTGAAACCCTGGCCCCCTACGCCTCCTTCCCGCTGAAGCTGGTGTTCACCAACCTCTGGCTGTTCCGGCCGGTGCTGCTGAAGGTGCTGCCGGTGATCAGCGCGCAGGCCGGGGCGATGATCCGGACAACGATCGCCTTCACCATGGCGAAGGGCTCCGACGCCTTCAACGTCATGCCCCAGGAGGCGGTTATCGGCGCCAACATGCGGTTCATACCGCACCAGGGCATGGAAGAGAGCCTGAGGATCGTGCGGGAGAAGGCCGAAAAGTTCGGCGCGGAGGTGACTGTCAGCCACGCGTCCGACGTCAGCCGCTCCTGTGATATCCGCGGGGAGGCGTTCCGGACCGTGGAGCGGACGGTGGCGGAGGTATTCCCCGGATGCCCGTCCAGCCCCTATGTGATGACAGGCGCGACGGACGCCCGGTTCTACGAGGAGATCTGCGACAGCGTGGTCCGGTTCGCGCCGGTGATCTACGGGCCGGAGCAGATGAAGGGAATGCACGGGGTGAACGAGACCATCGGCATGGACTGCCTGCCCGGCGCGGTGGCGTTCTACAGACGCCTGATCGCGGCCATGGGAGAATAAAAAACGCCGGCCCGGTGAAAACCGGGCCGGCAGCGCTTTTGGACAAACAGGCGCGGAATGTCAGAAGGCGCCTTTGTTCTGACGGTAGATCTCCAGGAGGACCTTCATGGTGTCGTCACAGGCCTCCGGACGGTTGGCGAAGAGCTCGCCGGTGCTGAGGCAGCGGTAGAAATCCTCAATGCAGCTCTTGTGGCCGGAACCCCAGTAGCTGCGGCCCAGGGAAGCGTCCGTTCTGCAGGGAATCACGGTCTGCTCCCCGTCCTGAATCACGGTCAGCATATCGTTCTCCAGGCGGACGGAAGCCTTTTCAAACTGCAGCTCGATGATGACGGGCAGGTCCTCGCAGTAGGCGGTGGAGGCATAGATCAGGGCGGTCCGGCCGTCCTTCCGCATCCAGATTTCCACGGTGTCCTCCACCTCGGTGACGCCCCGCAGATGATGATTCCGCATGGCGGACTCCACCTCGTCCGGCAGGCCCAGGAAGCGGATGACCAAATCCAGCGTATGGATCGACTGGTTGATCAGCGCGCCGCCGCCCTCCGTGGCCCACGTGCCCTTCCAGTCCGCGGACGTGTAGTATTCCGCGGGACGGTTCCAGGTCACGAAGGCACGGATGCCCTTCAGCGCGCCGTATTGGCCTTCCTCCATGATTTTGCGGCAGGCCAGCACGTTGGCGTTATAGCGGTTCTGGAAGCAGATGCCCACCGGAACCGCGCGGGCGGCCTCCAGCACCTGATTCCAGCCGGCTTCGTCAATGGCCGGCGGCTTTTCCGTAAAGACCGCGATGCCCCGGGCGGCGGCCTGCGCCGCCATGACGGGATGCAGATAATGGGGCGTGCAGAGATGCACAACATCGAGCCGCTCCGCATCCAGCATTTGCTCCATGGAATCATAGGCTTTGCAGCCGAACCGGGACTCAAACTCCGCGGCCCGCTCAGGGGTTATATCCGCGCAGGCGGCAAAGTCGACATCTTTCATTTCCTTCAGGATCGCCGCGTGCACATGCGCGATGTTTCCGCAGCCCACCAGTCCAACCCGAAACATAGCTCTTCCTCCGCTGAATTCATTTCGCTGTATTTTATCACGCTCCGGGAGACAATGGAATACAAAAAGCTGATGAAATATAAGCAAATACTGCAAAAATGACATTGAAAGAAAGAATCGTTGGACGGGGTCCGGCCTTCATGATAAAATAACAAACAGACAACCCGCACCGGGATAAGAACGGTATAAAACCGAAAACTGACAGAGGAACAGATACAATGAAAAAAGGGCGTTTGCTTCTCCGGTCCTGGGCAGTGAAGACGCTGGACTTTTTCGGGCGTTTCCGCCTGCTGACCATGTACGCCGGCATCATTATCCTTGCCGCGGCACTGTTCGGCATCTCGCTGACGGTGTCCAACCGGATCGCGCGGGATATGATCCGGGCGGACTACAGGGAATACAACGACACGATTTTTGACCAGACGGAGACGGAGCTGAACCGGCAGATTGAGGATCTGGCGCAGCTGAGCTATACCGTCATGTCCAATAAAACCCTGGTGGATTTCGTGGAAGGCAGCAGCTTTATCGGCCGGACAGAGCAGATGGACGCCGTGAAAGCGGAATTTGACCGGCTGATCGCCATCCAGCAGGATATCCGCGCCATCTCCCTGTATCAGCTGGACGGCAAGATGATCGCCTCCACGGGCATCAAAAGCTATATGCACGACGCGCCGAAAGCGCTGGACAGCATCCGGTTTTCCGGCCTGATCCGGGTGGAGGGGTCGGATTATTTCGCCGTGGACATACCGCTGTTCAACGTCGATACCTCCCGGAACGTCCGGAAGGCGGGGGCCTGCAGCTTCCTGATGAGCATGGATTATCTGACGAAAAGCCTGATGGAAACGCTGCCGGGCAGCGAATACTTTCTGCTGTGCGCGGACGCGGACGGAAAGCCGATGATCGAGAGAGGCGCGCTGCCGGAAACGATTTCCGAACTGCTCCAGGCGCATTCAGACCGGAACACGGAAAAGGAGGGGCAGGTCGTTTATCAGGCCACACTGGAAAGATCCGGCTGGCGGATCCTGTTCGGCGTGCCGTCCAGGGAACTGTTCGCCAATATCAACCGGCTGCAGCGGCATTATTTTATCACCTACCTGATCATCGGGCTTCTGCTTCTGGTGCTGTTCGTGATGATTTACGCCAGCGTGATCCGGCCGATTCACAGGCAGATCCGCTTTATGAATTACTATACCCGGAACCGGGAGAGCCGGATAGAAGTCAATGAAAAGAACGAAATGGGAGAGCTGGCCAGGAACCTGAACGGAATGCTGGACGACATTGACCAGCTGACGGCGCAGAACATGGAGGCGCAGAACAGGCTGCTGGAGGCGGAATACAGAAAGAAGCAGTCGGAGCTGCTGGCATACCGGAGCCAGATCAATCCGCATTTTCTTTACAATACGCTGGAATGCATCCGGGGAATGGCCCTGTATCACGACGTGAATGAAATCGCCGTGATGACGGAGGCGCTTTCCAGAATGTTTTCATACAACCTGAAGGGGAAAGGCTACGCCCCCGTTCAGGAGGTAAAGACGATGATCGAGGATTACGCCTCCATCATTCACTACCGCTTCCGCAACCGGTTTGGCATCGAGGTGCAGATCGACGCGGACGCGGCGGACGTTCCCTTCCCGAAAATGGTGGTGCAGCCGCTGGTTGAGAATGCGATCTTCCACGGACTGGAAACGATAGAGACCGGAGGAAAAGTGCGGACAGAGGCGCACCGGAACGGCGGCAGGATGACGGTCATCGTGGAGGATAACGGGCTTGGAATGACGGAAGAGGAGCTGCAGAGCCTGAAGGACGGCCTGACCGAGTTTGACAGGACGAACGAGCTTCCGGACCGGAGCCACGGAATCGGACTGCTGAATGTTTACAGGCGGCTGCGGCTGTTCTACGGGGATTCCCTGGAGTTCACCGTCGACAGCGCCGCCGGGAAAGGGACAAGAATACAGATCACCGTTCCCTGTGAGATAAAGGACCTGATGGAGAAAGAGAATGCATCGGATTATTTTGGTGGATGACGAGCCTTGGGTGCTGGTGGGACTGGAACGCCTGATCAACTGGAACGATCTGGGGTTTGAGATTGCCGCCAGCTGCGAAAGCTCCCGGGCTGCCTGGGAATGCATACTGAAGAATCCGCCGAGCGCTGTGATCGCCGATATCCGCATGCCCGGCCTGAGCGGCCTTGAGCTGCTGAAGCGGGTCCGGGAGGCGGAGCTTCCCACCGAGGTCGTTCTGATCAGCGCCTTCGCGGATTTTTCCTATGCGCAGGAGGCGCTGCGCAACGGCGCCTTCGAGTATCTGCTCAAGCCGGTCCGGCAGGAGCAGCTGACGGCCTGCATGGTCAAGCTGCATGAACGGCTGACGCAGACGCAGAGCACCCGGAAAAGGGAGGAGACCGCGCAGACGCAGGAAATCCTGCTCAGCAGCCGGACGGTGGAGGAAGCCTTTTCCCGCCTGACGGGCAGCACGCCTGCCGCCGGGGAATGGGAGGCGGCCGTGGTCACCTCCGCCGTGTTCCCGGGAGAAACATCCGGCGCGCTGCCGGGCACGCGGGAGAGCCTGCGGGTTCCGCTGAGCGGGGAGTTCGCGCTGATCCTGTGCGTGCCGGAGGACGATGGCACCGCCCTGTATGAAGCGATGCTGCGTTCCGGCGGAACGGAAAACACAGATGAAAGCTTCGGGATGTGCGCCGAGAAGCGGGGGAAGGCCAGCCCGGAAAAAATGATCTGGCACGCGCGGATGGCACGCATATCCGCGAAATTCATCGGCAAAAAGGGCCTGAAATGCTCCACGGACACAAAGGGATACGCGGAGGAAAAGGCTTTTTTCACCGCACTGGACTATCAGCAGGGGACGCTGCTGGAGCGGCACATGAAGCAGCTGAGGCAGGCTGTTCTTGACGGAACGCTGATGCTGGACCGCCTGACGCCGCTGCTCTGGCGCATGGACAGACGTCTCCAGCAGACGCAGGGGAAGCCCTCTCTGTTTCACGTTCCGCTGAACAGATATACAGACCTGGTTCAGAACGATCCGGACTGCAGCGCGCTGTTCGACCGGCTGGAGGCAGCGATTCTGTTCTCCCCGGAAAGCGCGGCGCTGAAGGCGGTCATGGAGGAAATCAACTGTCATTACATGCAGGCCCGGACGCTGGTGGACCTGGCCGGGGAGTTCGGCGTCAGCCAGGCCGGACTGAGCCAGATGATCCGGAAACAGACGGGAAAAACCTATTCGGAGCTGATTCAGGAAAGACGGCTGGAGAAAGCCTGCGAGCTTCTGACCTATTCGGACGAAACGGTCGCCGCCATTGCTGAAATGACCGGGTACTCGGATCCGTTCTACTTCTCCAAGCAGTTCAAACGTGCATTCGGCATGTCACCGAACGCATACCGGAAGGAAAAATGTGATTAAATTACCAAGAATCAACCGGAAGAATACATGTTCATGCGCCTCCGCAGTTTTTACAATGGAATCAATCAAGGATGTCCCGAAAAGGAATCCTAATAAAAATCGGAGGTTTGAACATGAAAAAGACATGGGCAGTCCTGACGGCGCTTGTGATGGCGCTGACACTGATCGTCTCCGCCGTTCCCGCCATGGCCGACGGCACGCAGACTTTCAACTGGTTCTCCGACGTATCCGGCTGGGGACCCGCCAACTGGAACGGAACGGACACCTCCCCGCTGCTGGACGCGATCCGCGACCAGTTCGGAGCGGAATTTGTGATTGAGCAGCCCGCGACCGACGCATCCACCAAGCTGGCCCTGATGATCGCGACGAACGATCTGCCGGACCTGATTTCCATCACCGATTCCACCACGATCGCTCAGCTGATCGAATCCGGATACGTTTACACGATTCCCGAATTCCTGCAGCAGTATGATCCGGAATCCCACCTGCTCAAGGATTTCCCCGAGGACGTGAAGCAGGCGATTACGAACGCGTACGGCGATTTCTGGTTCTTCCCGAGCCATATGGAATCCGTGGATCACCGTGAAACCTATCCGCTGTGCAGCGAAGTGTATGTCAACAACGTCGTTTACGGCGTCAACAGCGCGATCATGCTGAACTCCAAGATCATGGAGGATCTCGGCATCACGCAGGAAGACGTGCAGACCCAGTCCCGGTTTATGGAAACCCTGAAGAAGGTGAAGGAATCCGGCTACACCGTGGACGGAAAGCCCATCATCGTTGCGACCATGAACGCCAACCTGTGGCAGGGCGGCTCCCTGGACGGCAACATGAGCAACTCCTTCGGTATTATTCCGGTTGACGCGGAAGGCAACTACCGCCGCAGGGAACGCAACCCCGGCTACAAGGAAGTGCTGAAGTTCGCCAACGACATGGTTCGCGAAGGCTTCATGGATCTGGACCTGCTGACGCTGGATGAGAACGCGCTGACCACCTACGTGGAAGCGGGCCAGGTATTCTGCTGGTTCGGCAACCCCGCCCAGGCGAATCTGAACGTTTCCAACATGACTTCCTACGGACCGATCCTTTCCGACACCGGTGCCGTTCCTGCCATCGGCATCAACAGCCAGGCCGGCACGGGCTGGATCAAGACCTTCGTTTCCAAGTCCTGCAAGGATCCGGAAACCCTGGCCAAGGCGTTCTCCTTCGCCACCAGCGAAGAAGGTCTGTGGCTGAACTACTACGGCGTGGAAGGCGAAGACTACACGAAGCAGGAGAACGGCACCATGGTGCGCACCGAAGCCGGCCTGCAGCGGTATAACGACAACTATGCCCAGAACATCTGGCTGTGGCCCTTCAACGACACCGACTTCTTCTGGTGCACCACGCCCGGTCCGGACGAACAGGCTGACGGCGCCAACGGTTCCGACCTGGCCTACTCCATCGCCTGCTCCGCCATGGGCCGCTATCCGACGACCTATATCTGGAACTCCGGCCTGATGACGACCGTCGATTCCAACCCCTTGGAGCCCTCCAGCGACCTGGGCATCAAGCAGTCCCAGATCAAGAGCTACCTGGAAGGCCAGAAGGCCAAGATCGTCGCCGCAACGACCGAGGAAGAGTTCGAGAAGGAATACCAGGCCATGATCGACACCATGAACAGCTATGACGTCGAGGCAGTCGACGCGGCCCTGAACGAATATCTGCAGGCCGCCTATGAGCTCGCCGGACAGAAGATCGAGAATCCCAACGCCGCGATTTACGAATAAGCAGCAGGGTTTCGGTCAGTATGACAATAAAGTGTAAGTAAAAATGGGGAAGCACGGCTTGCACAGAATGCAGGCCGTGCTTTTCCCAAAAAATCCCGGCGAGGGTTCGCCGGGCAAGGAGGCTTGTATGGCAAAGAGAAAAAAAGCGGCCGGGCCGGGAAATGAGCTTGGCGTTCAGGTACAGCTGCATTCCATGATGCTCCCGGGACTGCTGCTGATGATCATGTTCAACGTAGTGCCTCTTTTCGGGCTGATCCTGGCCTTCAAAAACTACAAGGTCACCTCCGGCATAGCCGGCATTTTCACCAGCCCGTTCTACGGCGTTCAGAATTTCAAGATCATTTTCGCCAACCATGATTTCATGAACATGCTGCGGAACACCCTGGGGATCAACCTGATCGGCCAGCTGGTCTCCATTCCGCTGACGATCGCGCTGGCGCTGTTCATCAATGAAATCGCACATACCTCCATGCGCAACACCGTCAAGACGGTCACCTACATGCCGCACTTCATCTCCTGGGTCGTTTTCGGAACCATCGTGATCAACCTTCTGACCTCGGACGGCGCCATCAACAAAATCCTGATGGCGATGGGCGCATACGACAAGCCGATCATCTACATGGCGCAGCCGAACTATTTCTGGACGATCAGCATCGTCTCCAGCCTGATCAAGGAGATCGGATGGGGAACCATCCTGTACACAGCCGCGATATCAGGCGTGGACGGGGCGCTGTACGAAGCGGCGGAGATTGAAGGCGCGGGGCGGTACCGCAAGATGTGGTACATTACACTGCCGTGCATCCGGAATACTATCACGATCATGATTATTTTTGCCGTCGCGGGAATCATGAACAACAATTTCGACCAGATCTACGTGCTGCAGAACGCATTCAACCTGGAGCGCAGTGAGGTGATCGACACTTATATCTATAAGGTCGGTCTGCAGCAGCTGCAATTCGGCATGGCTTCCGCCATCAACATCTTCAAATCGGTGATCGCGCTGGCCCTGCTCTTTACGGCGAACTTCGCATCCAGAAAACTGACGGACAGCGGTCTGTTCTGATAAAGGAGGAAAAGCTCATGGAAAAAGCTCCGAAGACGCGTGTCGTCAGAAAAAGCGACCGTCCCTTTATGGGCGTGCTTTACTTCTGCATGGTTCTGCTCATGTTCCTGACGGTCTATCCCATGTGGTATTCCATCGTCAATTCAGTGAATTCCGCGGCGGACCTTGCCCAGAACGGCTACGCCTATCTGTGGCCCAGGGATTTCACGCTGGACAGCTGGAAAGCGGTGACCCGGGACCCTGTCATTCTGCAGGCGTTTTTCATCACTGTCAGCCGCACCGTGCTGGTCACCGTGCTCCAGACGCTGATCACGGCCATGTTCGCCTACGGCTTCTCCCGCCCGTACCTGCGCGGGAAAAAGCTGTACTCCGTGATCGGATTCATCAGCATGTACCTGAACGGCGGCGTGATTGCCTACTTCATTCTCTACAACACGCTGAAGATCTACAACACCTACTGGGTATACATCATTCCGGCGCTGTTCGGCGGCTTCTACAACGTCATCATCTTCAACGCGAACTACAAGTCGATCCCGGACGCGCTGTTTGAATCGGCAAAGATTGACGGCGCCAGCGAGTACCGGATCTTCTTCCAGATCGTGATGCCGCTCTCCAAGCCCGTGCTGAGCGCACTGGGAATCTTTACGGCTGTGGGCACCTGGAACGACTATTCCGCAACGCTGTACTTCACGCGCACGAGCAGCCTGCAGACGCTGTCCTATTACCTGCTGTCAATTACAAAGTCCAGCAAGGCGGCGGAGGAGCTGCAGAAGGCGATGAGCGTCGGCGTGGCCGCGAACCTCGGAAACGTCGTCAGCCAGTCCTCCAACTTCCGGACGATTGAACTGGCCTGCATGGTGCTGGCGGCGCTGCCTCTGATTATCGTATATCCCTTCCTGCAGAAGTTCTTCGAGAAGGGCATGATGATCGGCTCTGTCAAGGGCTGAGAAGAAAACGAACGGGGCTTCCTGATGATTCAGGAAGCCCCCGTTTTGCATTGCAGGGAAAAAATCAGGGCTGAGGGAGCCCGTCCTCGAAGGGATAGACCAGGTTCAGCTGGCGCCGGCATTCATCCATGATCTTCATCACGTCCAGGGTGGCCTGGTGCGGAACGAAGCGGCTCTCGGTGAGGCCCTCCCGGATTTCCGCGGCGGCGAGGTCAAACTCGTTCAGGATGCCGCCGAAGCCGCTGAAGGTTTCCGGGGCGCCGTTCACCCGCTCCAGGGTGACGCTGCGGGCATAATGATAGCCCGTGAGACAGGTGCGCGCCTTTGTGCCCTCCAGGAGCAGGCTTTCATGGCCCTGCCTCGTGATCATGGAGGTGCTGACGGTGAAGACCCTGCCGCCGGGATAAGTCAGGCTGATGTCCTCGCCGGTGTCAACGCCGTTTTCCACGACGCCCCTGCACTCCACCTTTTCCGGCATGCCGAAAAGACGGTAAAGATAGGTCAGGGGATAAACGCCCAGATCCAGCAGGGCGCCGCCGGCCGTGTTCGGATCGGAACACCGCGCCGCATAGTCCAGGGCATAGGTCAGATGATCCAGGTGCACCTTTTGGATTTCCCCGTACTCGCCGGCATCCAGCCAGGCCCTGACCTGATTTGCCACAGGGGCGAACCAGGTCCACATGGCCTCGGAGAAATAGAGCTTCTTCTCCCGGCTGAGGCGGATCATCTCAGCGGCCTTGCCCGCGTCGGTCGTGAGCGCCTTCTCACAGAGCACCGGCTTACCAAGGTTCAGGGCCTGGAGCGTATATTCATAATGACTGTTGTGCGGCGTGACGATATACACCCCGTCCACGCCGGGACAGGTGATCGCTTCCTCCGCGGAGCCGGCCGCGAGGGCGCCGTGCGCATCCGCGACGGCCTTGCATCTCTCAAAATTCCGGGTATAGACCGAGACCACCCGGTGACGGCCGGAAGCCATGATATCCTTCGCGACCTCTTTGCCCAGGGTGCCTGCGCCGATAAAGGCCCATCCGAAAGCTTCGCTCATAACGGTTCCTCCCTGTATCCTATATATATTTATCCTTTTTAACCGCGTTCCCCGATGCCTGCATTCTACCCGAAAGCCGGGGGGAAATCAAGACGCGGAAAGTCCCGGTTGACAGACCGGGCCGGATATGGTATCTTTCCGGCAGTCAGCACAAGCTGATCAGGCCGGCACAAGCCGGAAAAACAATTGCCGGAACACGACAAGCGATACGGAGCCACAAGGCGCCGGTTTCTCTCAGAAGAGGGATGCCGCGCCTTTTTTTATGCTGCCGCGGCGAACGACAGAACAAAAAGCATAAAGGAGAACAAGACGATGACAACGAATCAAAAAGAGAAGCTTCAGGTGCGCAAACTGACCTTTTCCGGACTCTTTCTGGCGCTGTGCCTGGTGCTGCCCTTCCTGACAGGGCAGATTCCGCAGATCGGCCAGGCGCTGAGCCCGATGCATATTCCGGTGCTGCTGTGCGGCTTCCTGTGCGGATGGCCGTGGGGCCTCGCGGTGGGTTTCATCGCGCCGCTGCTGCGCTCCGTGCTTTTCGGCATGCCGGTGATGTTCCCCGGCGCGGTTGCCATGGCCTTTGAGCTGGCCACCTACGGCGCGCTGGCCGGTTGGCTGCACCGGAAGCTGCCGAAGAAGCCGGCCATGATCTATGTGACGCTGATCATATCCATGATCGCGGGCCGCGTGGTCTGGGGCATCGCCCGGCTGATCTTTGCCGGCATCGCGGGCAATGCCTTTACCTGGGCAATGTTTATCGGCGGAGCCGTGACCAACGCGATTCCCGGAATCATCCTGCACATCGTGCTGATCCCCGTGCTCGTGATGGCGCTGGAGCGCGCCGGGCTCAGCCTGAACAGGGAATAAGACAGAAGAAACAATAAGACAGAAGGAACAGGACAGGAGGAGGGGAGCGGATGAAAACGCTGTATCTTGAATGCGGCATGGGCGCCGCGGGAGACATGCTGACGGCCGCGCTGTCCGAGCTGATTCCGGACAGGCAGGGCTTTATCGACAAAATGAACAGTCTGGGCCTGCCCGGGGTGCACGTGGAGGCGGAGCCCGCAGTCAAGTGCGGCATCACCGGAACCCACATGAAGGTCACCGTGGCCGGCGAGGAAGAGGAATCCGAGGATGAGCACGGGCATGACCATCACCATGAGCATGATCACGAGCATGAGCACCATCATGATCACGACCATGATCATCATCACGATCATGACCACGATCATGACCATGACCATGAGCATCATCACCACCATCACACCTCCGTTGCGGACATCAACGGCCTGATCGACGGCCTGGCGGTTTCCGACCGGGTGAAGGCGGACGCGAAGGCGGTTTACGCCCTGATCGCGGAGGCGGAGAGCAAGGTGCACGGGCATCCGGTGGAGCAGATCCATTTCCACGAGGTGGGCACAATGGATGCCGTGGCTGACGTCGTTGCCGTCTGCATCCTGATGGAGATGATCGACGCGGACAGCATCACGGCGTCCCCGGTGCATGTGGGCAGCGGTTCCGTGCGCTGCGCCCACGGAATTCTGCCGGTGCCCGCTCCGGCGACGGCGCTGATCCTGAGCGGCATTCCGACCTACGGCGGGCAGGTTCAGGGCGAGCTGTGCACACCCACCGGCGCCGCGCTGCTGAAGCACTTCGTATCCTCCTTCGGCGACCGGCCGGTGATGGCCGTGGAGGCCATCGGCTACGGAATGGGGAAGAAGGATTTCGAGCGGGCCAACTGCGTGCGCGCGTTCCTCGGGGAGAGCGCGGGCAGCCGGGACCGGATCGTGAAGCTGGAATGCAACCTTGACGACATGACCGGCGAGGCCGTCAGCTTCGCGATGCAGGCACTGCTGAAGGCCGGCGCGCTGGACGTGTACACCCAGGCGATCGGGATGAAGAAATCCCGCCCGGGGATCCTGCTGAGCGTGCTCTGCAGGCCGGAGGACGCGGACTGGATGGCCGCGCTGATGATGAAGCATACCACGACGCTGGGCATCCGCCGGCAGGATATGGACCGCTATGTGCTGGACCGGAGCATCGAAACGGTGGAAACCGTTTACGGCTCCGTGCGCGTGAAGAAGGCGCACGGCCTGGGCGTGCGGAAGATGAAGGCAGAATATGACGACCTGGCCGCGCTGGCCGAGGCCAACGATCTTTCCCTGGAGGACATCCGCAGGGAGGTCCGGTGACGGAACAGGAATCCCCGGCCGCGGAAGTGATTGACAACGTCCGCCAAAAGATGGACAATCATTCATGCCTGCCCGGGCGGCAGGACAAACGGATGAATGAGGGATACCGATGGACGTCATTCTGATTCTGGTCCGGCAGATTCTGCAGATGTTCGTTCTGGCAGGGCTGGGTTTCCTGCTGTTCAGGGGCCGCAAGATTACCCTGGAGGGCAGCAGGGGCCTGGGCAACATCCTGATTTATCTCGCGCTTCCGGCTGTCATTATCAACGGCTTCCGGGTGGAAAGAACGACGGAGCACATGCTGGGCATGCTGTACAGCGGCGCGGCGGCAGCCGTGCTGCTTCTGCTGTCCATCCTGGTTTCCCGGATCATTTTCCGGAAGGATGCCATTGCCTCTTTTGCCGGCGCTTTCTCAAACCCCGGTTTTTTCGGCGTTCCCCTGATGATCGCATCCATCGGGCAGGGCGCCGTTTTTTACGTGGCCTGCTTTATCGCCTTCCTGAATGTGGGCCAGTGGACCTACGGCGTTTCCATCATGAACGGACAGCCGGTCCGGCAGGGCTTTGAGCCGAAGAAGCTGATTCAGGCGCCGTTCGTCATCGCGATCATCATCGGCCTGATTCTCTTCTTCACCCAGCTGAAGCTGCCGGCGCTGATCGACGGCTGCCTGACGACCGTGGCGTCGCTGAACACGCCCCTGGCCATGTTCACCGTGGGCGTTTACCTGGCGCAGATCGATATCCGGGACCTGATCCGCAGGAAAGCCCTGTACGCCGTGGCAGGCACGCGGCTGCTGCTGATTCCGGCGCTGAGCCTGGTCCTGCTGTGCCTGCTGCCCGCGGAAATGCATGACATGAAGCTGGCCCTGCTGCTGGCCTGCAGCTGCCCTGTGGGCGTCAACGTCGCGGTTTACGCGCAGCTGCACGGCAAGGATTACGGCTACGCCGTGGAAACGGTGATCCTTTCCACAGCGCTTTCCCTGCTGTCCATTCCCTGCATCGTGTGGATCGCTTCCCGGCTGTGGTAAGAGAAGGACGGAGGTTGACAGATGAGAGCGGCAGAAAAATGCTTTCCCGACGGCACCCCGATGGAGAAATGGTTCGGAGAGACCGAAGCGCCGGAGCTGAGCGCCATGGGCCCGGCATGCTCCCTGGCGGAGGCCGGGATCCGGCCGGACGGAAGGATCCATACGGCGGAGATCCAGGCGCTGATTGACCGGACGCATGAAAACGGGGGAGGCGTGCTGGTGATTCCCGCAGGCACCTGGATGAGCGGCGCGCTGTTCTTCCGTCCGGGCGTGCACCTGTACATTGCCGAGGGCGCCGTGCTGCTGGGCAGCGACGATCCCGCGGACTATCCGGTCACGGAAACCCGGATCGAGGGGGAAAGCTGCCTGTACCTGCCCGCACTGATCAACGCGGACCGCTGCGACGGGTTCACCCTTTCCGGCCCCGGCACGATCGACGGGAACGGCCTGCGCTCCTGGAAGGCGTTCTGGCAGAGAAGAAGCTGGAACCCGGAGTGCACCAACAAGGACGAGCAGCGGCCCCGGCTGGTGTTCATCTCGAGCAGCCGGAACGTGACGATCTCCGGGCTGCGGCTGCAGAACGCCGCGTTCTGGACCAGCCATGTGTACCGCTGCCGGTACGTGAAATATCTGAACTGCTCCTTTTATTCCCCCTATGAGCCCGTGAAGGCGCCGAGCACGGACGCCATCGACATTGACGCCTGCGAGGACGTGCTGGTGAAGGGCTGCGAAATCCACGTCAACGACGACGGGGTCGCGCTGAAGGGCGGCAAGGGTCCCTGGGCGGACCGGCAGCCGGAGAACGGGAGCAACGAGCGCATCCTGATCGAGGACTGCCATTACGCCTACAGCCACGGCTGCCTGACGCTGGGCTCCGAGGCGATTCACTGCAGGAACGTGATCCTCCGCCGGATCCGGGTGGACGACGGGTTCAACCTGCTGTGGCTGAAGTTCCGGCCGGACACGCCGCAGCTGTTCGAGTACATCACGGTTGAGGACGTTTCCGGAAAGGCGGACAACTTCCTGAACGTTCACCGGTGGACGCAGTTCTTCAATCCGGGAGAGCGGACGGACGTGCCGCCCTCCGCTGCCCGGCATATCACCATGCGCCGGTGCGAGGTCACCTGCGATACGTACTGCCAGGCCCCGGAGGACCTGACCGGCTACGAGCTGAGCGATTTCCGGCTGGAGAACCTGCGGGTGGATTATAAGGAGAGAGGAAACACCGGCTGGATCCGGTGAAGGGAGAGAAACGCATGCCGTCCATGGATATCGTGTTCACCCAGATTCTGGTGATCCTGCTGTACGTCGTGATCGGCTACATTTCAGGCAAGGCCGGGCTGATCAGGCCTGACCAGCGGAAATATCTGACCCGTATCTGCACGGACCTGATTCTGCCGTTCACGATTCTGTCCGCCTCCAGCCAGGAGGTGAGCCAGAAGGAGCTGACAGGCTTCGCGCTGATCACCCTGCTGATTCTGCTGACCTACATCGTGACGACGGCCGCCGCCCTGGGCATCCAGACACTGATGAAGACGAAGCGGCCGATGAAGATCACCACGGCGTCCCTGCTGACGTATCCGAACTGCACCTTCCTGGGGCTGCCCCTGTGCCGGGCGCTGTTCGGGGAGATCGCCGTGCTTTACAACGCGGTGGCGCTGGTCGCGTTCAACGTGCTGTTCTTCACCTGGCAGGCAAGCGCCTTCACCGGGAAAAAATTCAGCTGGCGGAACCTGCTGACGCTGCCGAACATCGCGACGGGGATCCTGATCGTGATGCTCGCGCTGAGATGGCATTTCCCGTCCCCGGTGCAGACGGTGGTCAGCAATACCGGGGCCATGATCTCGCCCCTGTCGCTGATCATTATCGGCGTGATGATGTCCGAGAACAGGCTGACCGCCGTGCTGAAGGAAAAGCGGGCCTACGCGGTGACGCTGATCCGGAACCTGCTGATTCCGCTGACGCTGATGCTCCTGATCCGGCTGCTGGACATCGACGCGGCCGGAAAGGTGTGCCTGCTGGTCTATCTGGCGTGCCCCTGCGCCACGCTGACGTCCATATACGCAATCCAGAACGACATGGAGCCGGAATTCGCAGCCCGCTCCGTGCTGATGTCCACGCTGTTCTTCGCGGGAACCCTGCCCCTGGTGATTTTCCTGGGCACCCGGTTTCTGCAGTAAGCACCCGGCAGCAGGGAAGGCCTGACCTTCCGTGCTGCCGGTTTTTCGTTGTTTTCCGTCCTTCCGTATGATAAAATGGATCAGAGATACGCGGCCGGCGTTCCGCCAGGGGAGGATAACCGACAATGCATGAAAACCGATTTGAGCTGAATGATGCCACATTTTCCGTGATCGAGGAAATCGGCAGGCATATGCCCGGCGGCTTTTTCATCTACAAAGCCGAAGAGCCGGAGGAGCTGCTGTATGCCAACAGGGCCGTTTTTCAGATATTCGGCTGCGCGGATGAGGCGGAGTTCAGGGAGCTGACGGGATACACCTTCCGGGGAATGGTGAACCGGGAGGACTATGACGCCGTCAGCGCGTCCATCTCGCAGCAGATTTCGGACAGCGGGGAGCAGATGGACTACGCCGAATACCGGATTACCCGGAAGGACGGCGCCGTGCGCTGGGTGGACGATTACGGCCATTTCGCGCAGACGGAAGCCTACGGCGGCGTCTATACCGTGTTCATTTCAGACATTACAGAAAAGAAAACCAAGATGGAGATCGACGCGGCGGTGCAGGAGGCTGTCATCGCCACGCTGACCAATGCCTACAACACGGTCTGGCTGATCAACGACGTGGTGACGGAAAGCTGCTCGCTGTACCATACGGACATGGACGCCGTGCATACGGAGGCAATCCGGAACGCGCTGAGCCACGCGAAATACACCGATACCAAAACCGAATACGTGAACACGATGGTGGCGGAGGAAGACCGGGAAAGAATGCAGGAGCAGATCGGCCTTCCCTATATCCTGAAGCAGTTTGAGAAGCGGAACCAGTTTTCCGTCAACTTCGTGCGCCTGCTGCCGACGGGCCCGCGGCATTACCGGATTGATTTCGGAAAGATGCGCATGCCCGGCGGGCATATGGGCGTGACCATGGGCTTCAAGGACGTGGACGACGAGGTCCGCCAGGGCCGGGCGATGCAGGAGCGGCTGCAGGAACAGGAAAGGCGCCAGAAGGAACTGAACAGCATGATCACCGCCATGGCGTCGGACTACCGGAGCGTATACCACATCGACCTGGACGCGGACGACGCCGTGTGCTACCGCGCCGACGAAAACGATCCGGACCAGACGCCGGAGGGCATCCATTTTCCGTACCTGGCCCGCTTCACCGAATACTGCAACCGGTACGTGGATCAGAAATACAAGGAGGGCTTCCTGAAATTCATCCATCCGGACCATGTGCGGGAAACCCTGACGACAGAGCCGATCACGGCCTACCGGTACCTGTGCAGCAGACACGGGCACGAGCACTTTGAAATGCTGCGGATGGCAGGCGTGCGGCATCCCGGACAGCGGGACGACAGCAAGGTGCATGCCGTGGGGCTGGGCTTCACGAACATTGACGCGGAGATGCGGGAATCCCTGGAAAGAGGCAGGGAGCTGGCGGAAGCCCTGGCGGCCGCGGAGGACGCCAACAAAGCCAAAACAGCCTTCCTTTCCAACATGAGCCATGAGATCCGGACACCGATGAACGCGATCATCGGGCTGAACAACATCGCCATGGCGGACCCGGCCATCTCGGACAGCACCCGGGAATACCTGGAAAAGATCGGAACCTCCGCGCACCATCTGCTGGGCATTATCAACGACATCCTGGACATGAGCCGGATCGAGAGCGGCCGGATGGTCATCAAAAACGAGGAATTCTCCTTCGCCAAGGCGCTGGAGCAGGTCAACACGATGATCAGCGGGCAGTGCCGGGACAAGGGGATCACCTATGACTGCCGGACGGACGGCAACGTGGCGGATTATTACATCGGCGATGACATGAAGCTGCGCCAGGTGATGATCAACATTCTGGGCAACGCGGTCAAATTCACGCCGGAGGGCGGATCCGTCTTCTTCCGGGTGGAGGAGACCGCCCGGCTGAAGGACAAATCAACGCTGCGCTTCACGGTCCGCGACACCGGGATCGGCATGAGCCCCGAATACCTGCCGAAGCTGTTTGACGCGTTCTCGCAGGAGGATTCCTCCGCGACGACCCGGTACGGAAGCACCGGGCTGGGCATGCCGATCACGAAAAACATCGTGGAGCTCATGAACGGCCACATCGAGGTGGAGAGCGAGAAGGGGAAGGGCACCACCTTCACGGTGACGGTGACCCTGAGCAACGCGAACCACAGCGCGGAGCCGGCGGAGGCCGGCATGCCGCAGCCGCACGAGATGTGCGTGCTGGTGATCGACGACGATCCCATCGCCTGCGAGCACGCTCAGATCATTCTGGGCCAGGTGGGCGTCGCCTGCGAAAGCGCCCCGTCCGGAGAGGAGGGGCTGGAAATGGTGAAGCTCCGGCATGCCAGACGGGAACCCTACGACCTGATTCTGGTGGACTGGAAAATGCCGGGAATGGACGGCGTGGAAACCACGCGCTGCATCCGCGCCGCTGTCGGCGATGAGACGCCGATTATCATCCTGACCTCCTACAGCTGGGAGGATATCGCCGACGAAGCCCGGGGGGCGGGCGTGGACACCTTTGTGGCGAAGCCCCTGTTCGCCGGCAGCGTGATGGACGAATTCCGGGCGGCCTTCCGGCGCAAGAACACCCGGCTGATCCGGGAAACGGCGGACCTGAAAGGCCGGCGCGTGCTGCTGGCGGAGGATATGCCCATCAACGCGGAGATCATCATGATGGTGCTCTCCATGCGGGAAATGGAGGCGGAGCACGCCGAAAACGGGCAGGTCGCCGTGAAGCTGTTCGCGGAGCACGAGCCCGGATACTACGACGCGATTCTGATGGATATGCGGATGCCGGTGATGGACGGACTGGAGGCGACGCGGACGATCCGCACCATGAACCGGGCGGACGCGAAGACCGTTCCGATCATCGCCCTGACGGCCAACGCCTTTGACGAGGACGTGCAGCGCAGCATGCAGGCCGGGCTGAACGCCCATCTGAGCAAGCCGGTGGAGCCGGAAGCGCTGTTTGAAACCCTGGAAAACCTGATCCGCGCATGAGAACGCGAAAAAGCCCGCCCGGATGATTCGCCGGGCGGGCTTTTTAACGCGGTCAGTTACAGCTGCGTGACCGGATCGCTGTAAGGCAGGAGAGAGATCTCCAGGTTGCCGTTGCGGATCCGCAGATCGTCGATCAGGGCCTTCTCCTCCGCGGGGTTCTTCAGGCGGACGCGGTAGGAGAGACGGAACATGGAGCCCATGCCGGTGGTTTTGACGCCGACGCTTTCAGCGCTCTGCAGATAGCGGGCAAAGGGCTCGGTGAAGACCTCGCTGTATTCCAGGGTTTCCGGAATCGTGATCATCAGCAGCTTTTCCTCCTGCCGGGCGGCATGGTCGAACAGGGTGACGGAGGAAAGCAGCAGATAAACCAGGCCGAGACCCAGCAGCGTGAGCGCACCGCAGGCCAGATAGCCCATGCCGAAGGCCACGCCGGACGCCATGGCGATCAGGATGGCGGCGATCTCATCCGCCGTGCCCTGGGCGGAGCGGAAGCGGACCAGCGCGAAGGCGCCGCCGAAGGCCACGCCGGCGCCGATATTGCCGCTGACAAAGGTGATGATCATCCCGACCACAAAGGGCAGGATGGAAGTGACGATAAAGAGCCGGCGGGAGGCGCGGACCCGGAGAGACATCATCCAGGAAAAGCAGACGCCGGAAAGCAGGGCCGCGGCGGCCATGAGCAGGAACTGGGCGGGGGTGACGGAACCGCTGTAGATGGAATCAAACATATCTCATATCCTTCTTTCACATTTCTTGAACAGACTGACCGGGCCGCGGGACAATTACGCGGGGAGGACCAGACCGGGCGCCGCCTGCGCGGCGGGCCGTGCTTTTCTCTGCTGCAGCTGCCAGGCGGCGCCGTACTTCGAGAAGCTGCCCTTCACGATTCTTTCCTCCGTCAGGATGCGGCTCAGCCAGAGCGGCAGGGCCTCCTGCACCTTGATCTCCAGGATTGCGCCGCCGGCCGGAAGCAGCAGGCTGCCCGCCATGGATGTGGTCAGGTTCAGCTGATCGACCCGGTAGCGGGGGTTGAAGTCAACGGTCAGCCGCAGGTCGCCGTCCGGCTCATAATAGGCCTCCCGGTCATAGATGATCAGGCAGGCGGGGATCAGCACGCCGTAGAAATCCCGGAAGTAGGTGATTTCCCGGTTGATCTGGCTGTCCGCACCGAGGGTTCCGCGGCCGGCCAGAAAGGCATCCACCGCCGGGACCGTGCTCTGCACCCGGCGCTTGTAAACGATATCGTCCGCCTTGCGCTTCAGCTCCAGATAAACCGGGGAATCCGGCGACGCCATACCGTAGGAGCGGAGGCGCATCTTTTCCTTGAACTTCGGCTTTTCCAGGGAGCTGCGGACCAGCCGGGAGTCCGGCGTATCATAGTAGAGGGAGGCAATGGACGTGCGTCCGTACCGGTCGAGCAGCATGTGCCCCTCCAGCCGGGCCAGGAGCCGCTGCGCCTGGGAGGCGGACAGGATATATTTCATTTCATAGCGCTGCATGACCACGACCGGCGCGGTGCTGCTCTGCGCGGTTTCATTCATCATTTCAGGTTCCTCCTTTCCCCTGGGAACGGGGTCATTCTACCGGGTCTGCCTAAAATGAAATTAAAAGCAAAAAAAGAAACGGCAGGGACAGTCCCCCCCGTTCACTCGTGAACGATTGGGACAGTCCCTGCCGTTTCCGGATTTCCGGATACTGCGGTCAGCAAGTATTATTCAATGAACATCGCGTCCCCGAAGGAGAAGAAACGGTAACGCTCCTGCACGGCGATGCCGTAAACGCGCAGCGCCTCCTCCCGGCCCATCAGCGCGCTGATCAGCATCAGCAGGGTGCTCTGGGGCAGGTGGAAGTTCGTGATCAGGGCGTCCACGGCCTTGATCTTCGTGCCGGGACGGATAAAGATGGCCGTGTCCTTCGCGCCGGGATGGATGACGCCGTTATCGTCCGCCATCGTCTCCAGGGTGCGGACGGAGGTCGTGCCGACGCAGACGATGCGTCCGCCCGCGGCGCGCACGCTGTTCAGCGCGTCCGCTGCCTCCTCCGTGACCTGGCAGAACTCGCTGTGCATGACGTGCTTCTCCGGGTCCTCTTCCTTGACGGGACGGAAGGTGCCGAGTCCCACGTGCAGCAGGATCGGAACGACCCGGATCCCCTTTTCCCGGATCCGGTCCAGCAGCTCCGGCGTGAAATGCAGCCCGGCGGTCGGCGCGGCGGCGGAGCCCTCCTGACGGGCATACACCGTCTGATAGCGGGTGCCGTCGGCCAGCTTTTCATGGATATAGGGCGGGAGCGGCATTTCTCCCAGCTGATCGAGGATTTCCTCAAAGACGCCGTCAAAGTGGAAGCGGACGTTCCGCCCGCCGATTTCCTCCACGTTGTTCAGGATCTCGCACCGCAGGCGGCCGTCCCCGAAGCTGCAGAAGGTGCCGGGCTTCAGCCGGCGGCCCGGGCGCACCAGGGCCTCCCAGTCCGTGGCGGACAGGCGGCGCAGCAGCAGCACCTCCACCGGCACGCCGGTATCCTCCTTGACGCCGAGCAGCCGGGCGGGAATCACCTTGGTCTCATTGATCACCAGGGCGTCGCCGGGGTTCAGGTAATCGGCAATATCGTAGAAATGACGGTGCTCCACGGAGCCGCTGCTCCGGTGATATACGAGCAGGCGGCTGTGGTCCCGGGGCTCCATGGGCGTCTGGGCAATCAGCTCCTGCGGCAGAAAATAATCAAAGTCTGAAGTCTTCATGCATGCCTCAAATATCCGTTAAATATCCATTTTGATCTGCGCGTCCTGCGCGGCGGCGGGCATTGTCCGCTTCATATGCGCCCAGGCGGCGGGGGTACAGACGCGGCCGCGGGGCGTCCGCATGAGGAAGCCCAGCTGCATCAGGTAGGGCTCATAGACGTCCTCAATGGTCACGGCGTCCTCGCCGGTGGTGGCGGCCAGGGTATCCAGGCCCACAGGCCCGCCGGCAAACTTGTCCATCATGCAGCCCAGCACGTTCCGGTCCACCTTGTCCAGACCCAGCTCATCCACATCCAGCATGGTCAGCGCCTCCCGGGCCACGTCCCGGGTGATCCGGCCGCCGGCTCTGACCTGGGCAAAGTCCCGCACCCGCTTCAGCATGCGGTTCGCGATCCGGGGCGTGCCCCTGGAGCGGCGGGCGATCTCCAGCACGCCGTCCTCATCCGCGTCGATTCCCAGGATGCCGGCGCTGCGGGAAACGATCTGCGCCAGCTCCGCGGGGGAATAGATTTCCAGACGGAACAGCATGCCGAAACGGTCGCGCAGCGGGGCGGAAAGGCTGCCGGCGCGGGTCGTGGCGCCGACAAGGGTGAACTTCGGCAGATCCACGCGGATGCTGCGGGCCGTGGGCCCCTTGCCGATCATGATATCGATCGCGTAATCCTCCATGGCGGGATAGAGCACTTCCTCCACCTGGCGGGAGAGACGATGAATCTCATCGATAAAGAGCACATCCCCGGCGTTCAGGTTGCTGAGGATGGAGGCCAGATCCCCGGGGCGCTCAATGGCGGGGCCGCTGGTGATCCGGATGTTCTGGCCCATTTCGGCCGCGACAATGCAGGCCAGGGTGGTTTTTCCCAGGCCGGGTGGGCCGTAAAGCAGCATATGATCCAGCGCGTCATGCCGGGTGAGGGCCGCCTGAATATAGATGTTCAGGCTCTCCTTCACAGCGGTCTGGCCCACATAATCCCGCAGGTTATGCGGACGGAGGGTCAGCTCGGAGGCGCTGTCCTCCGCCAGGGAGGCGGAGTCCATCAGCCTGCTGCCCAGGAAGCTGCTGTCCATGAAATCGTTATCCATCTTCATATCTCCTGTTGATCTGCCGGAGGCTTACATGCCGGCCATGGCCCGAAGGGCGAGACGGATCAGTTCCTCCGGCTTGTCCGGCGGATCCTGAATTTTACCGATGGCGCTGCGGGCCTCCATGGAGGAATACCCGAGGGCGGTCAGAGCCTCGATGGCCTCCATGACCGCGCCGGAAGCGCCGCCGGCAGCAACCGCGCCCGCGCCGGATGCCGGGACGGACGAGGCGGCGGAGGAAACGTCCGCCTGGGTGATTTTATCCTTCAGCTCCAGCGCGATCCGCTGGGCGGTTTTCCTGCCGATGCCCGGAGCCCGGGACAGGGCGTTCACGTCGTTCAGGAGGATCGCCAGGCTGAGATCCCGCAGGGGCATGGCCCCCAGAATGCCGAGCGCCGTCTTTGGCCCGATGCCGGAAACGGAGGTCAGCAGCAGGAACATTTCCTTCTCCTCCCGGGTGGCAAAGCCGTACAGCTCCATGGCGTCCTCCCGGACGGAAAGGAACGTATGGCAGCGCATGGTCTGGCCCAGGGGCGGCGCGGCCTGCAGGGTCGCGTTTGAGCAGATGAGCTGCCAGCCTACGCCGGCCGCCAGCAGCACCAGGGAACCGTTGGCTTTTTCACAGACCTCGCCCTCGATGAATGCATACATGGACGCTTCTCCTCCGTCGTTCCCGGGGGAACGTTACTTCATTAAAAACTGCTTTTTGGCCACGCCGGCCTGGGCGTGGGTGATCGCGCAGGCGATCGCGTCGGCCGCGTCGTCCGGCTTCGGAACCTCGTCCAGCTTCAGCAGCAGCTTGACCATCTGCTGCACCTGCTTCTTATCCGCCTTGCCGTACCCCGTCACGGCCTGCTTGATCTGCATCGGGGTATATTCATACAGGTTCTCCGTATATTCCGCCGCGGCAATGATTGCCGCGCCGCGCGCCGCGCCGACCATCAGGGCGGTGGTGACGTTGCGGGCGAAAAAAAGCTCCTCAAAGGCCACGTCGTCCGGCTTGTAAATCGCCAGCAGATCCCGGATGCCGAGCTGAAGGGCGCGCAGCCTGTTCTGCATGGGGGTGCCGGCCTTGGTCTCAATGCAGCCGTAATTGATCAGCTTCATCCGGCTGCCTTCCACCTCCACCACGCCCCAGCCCATCAGGGCATAGCCGGGGTCGATTCCAAGCACAATCATGTTTCCGCTCCCATTCCACAGGATTCACTCATGGTACCCGCCCGCCGGAGAAAAGTCAACCGCCGCCCCGGCAGGGAAAGGCGGGACAGCCGGCGGAGGCCGTGAAAATTATAGCATAGAAAAAAAGAGGTGAACAGGGAAAAGTTGGGGGACCTCCGGCCGGAAAAGGCAGGAATCAGACAGGAAAAGGTCGAATTATTTCCAAATACCGGAGAGATATACCCGGGAGGGAGGTGCGCTGCCGTGCGGAAGGTCATGAATCTGAGGGGGTTCCTGCTGATTCTGGCGCTGCTGCTGGCGGCCTTTCTGATTGTGCATCCCATTCTGCGAGGAAAATATAACGAAAAGGCAGGGGAGGAAAACGCCCTGCAGGCCAGGCTGCTGCAGCTGGAGGATGAGAACCGGCTGCTGACCGGCCAGCTGGAAATCGTCGGCACGAAGGACTACATCGTTACAAGCGCGATGGAGAACTATTCCTATATCAACAAGGATGATATCAGATTCGAATTCACGAATCCGGAGGCCCTTTACGCCTACACGGAGGACGAAATCCGGATTCTGATGGACGAGATGGCGGATTGAGCGAAGGAGGCCCGCGTGAAAGCAGCTGTGATCGGAATCGGATCCAATTCGGTCCGTATGTTGGTGGCACAGGTGGGGACGGATGGTTTTCAGCGGCTGGAACGGGACCGGGAGGGCACGCGGCTGTTCGCGGGTCTGGGGCCGGGCGGGCGCCTGAGTGAGGACAGCATGGCACATACCGCCGCCGCGGTCCGGCGGATGGCGGAGCACGCCCGGGAGACCGGGGCGGAGGAGCTGCATATTTTCGCCACCAGCGCTTCCCGGGACGCGGTGAACGGAGAGGAATTCCGGGAGCTGATTCAGCGGGAAAACGGCGTGGAGCTGGAAATCGTGAGCGGGGAGGAAGAGGCGGCCCTGAGCTTCCTCGGCGCGTCCGCCGCAGCGCCGCAGGCGGAGCGGTGCGGCGTGATCGACATCGGGGGCGGCAGCACGGAGCTGGTCATCGGGACGCCGGAGGGCGTCGAGACCGGTTTTTCCTGCCAGCTCGGCGCGGTGCGCCTGTTCCGGAAATATCCGCTGAACAACCGGCAGGACATGGCCGCGGTGGAGGAAAAGGCCGCGGAAATCCTGCGGGAGAGAATGAAAACCGTTCCGGACGTGGCGCTGCCGGAAACCTGGGTCGGCACGGGCGGAACCTTCACAACGCTGGCAGCCATGGTCAAGGGCATTCCGTGGACGGAGAGGACCTTCATGCACGGCACCCCGGTCACAGCCGCCCAGGTCCGGAAGATCGGGGAGGAGCTGGCGGAAAAGACGCTGGAGGAGCGGCTGAAGCTTCCCGGCCTGCAGCCCAGCCGCGCGGATATCGTCGTGCACGGCATCTGCATTCTGCTGGCCGTGATGCGCCGGCTGGAGCTGGACAGCATCATCGTCAGCGAATGGGGCAACCTGGACGGATATATGCGGCGCCTGACAAGACAAATCAATACGCAGGCTTCTCAGGGGGCATCCTTCGCCTGAAGCAAGACTGAAAAACAGCTCCCTTCATGAACGACAGCAGAGAAAGCTGTCACATGAAGGGAGCTTTTTGAATTCCCGGGGATGTTATTCGCCGGCAAGCCGCATAACGTACCGGAAAGAGGACGATTTCAGCGCGTACAGGAGACACGGGGCCATCCTCCTGCATAACGGCCGCAGACTGCCGGGAAGCAGGTTTATCGCTTTTGCGGCTCCTTCCGGAAGGCGATCTTTACGATCTTCATCCTGACAAGACTGTCGCAGAACCGGATCATCAGCTTATAAAGCGGGCTGACATGCTCATATATATCACGGTACCCCCGCATATAGCTTTTCGCGGTGACAGAAGCAAACCTGCTGCTCCAGCCCTCCAGCTCCCGTTCATCCTCAAGGGAGAAGAAAGCGCTGACGTCCGTGATCCCCGCTTCCTTCAGCCAGGTGGACCGCATCATTTTCGCGCCCCGCCGGTTGCAGGCATCGAAAACAAGCACGGCACCGGGGAAACGTTCCGCCATGCGGGAGAACAGGCTTCTGACTTCCTCTGTCCGGAGGTAATAGAAGACGCCTGCCGCAAAAAAGACGGCTCCGTGCGAACCGTCCACCTCATCCATCCAGCGCGGATCGTTGAGGTCGCAGGCGATGTTCCGCTCCCGGCTTCCTGCCGGCAGCAGTTCGTTCCGCACGGCGATGACATCCGGCAGGTCAATGTTATAACCGCGGCAGCGCCCGTTATCACACTTCCGGAAGGTATCGTCCAGTCCGCAGCCCAGGTTGACCACAGCGGCTCCGGGGTGAGCCTGAAGGTAAGCCTCCGCTTCACACCGAAGGTCGTACTGGCGCTGCGCCACCTCCAGCGCTCCGAACAGGCCGAACACGGATTCCATCTTTCCGCGCTTCTCCGAGAAGTCATAATCCAGAGAATCGCAGAGATGTTTCGCCTCCGGGTCGGAAAACAATTGCGGGAAACGCTCGGAGCAGATCAGCCGGCCAAGAAGGGGGATTACCAGGGTCTCCTGTACAGAATTTTTCTCAATATGGTATTTCATCGGTCATTCCTCCGGAATCTGACAATAAGTTTTTTCGGAATTCACTTCCTGCCTGTCAGCAGCGCCGCAGCCGAGGGCCGCGAACAGGAAAGAATATACCATGCCCCTGGGCATCCAGTTTTTGTAATCAGGTTTCATACCGGTTCCTCCTTATTTTCTGGCAATCACTGCAATCCAGGGTTTCGACGGATGATGACCGGCGGTCACTTCAGAAAAGCCCCAGTCGGCCATGGCGGCGTGGCCGGAGTTCACGCTGACAGGCTGACATCCTTTTTCCGGTCCGGGCTGTGATCAGTCCGGAGGATGTTTATCTGTCTCTTCAATGCCGTCTCCACGAACCCGGGAACCGCATTCAGCCCCGATCGTTAGAGAATGCTAACCAAGACGCAAAAAAATAAAGGATATACTCCGGCACTTTGCTGTTCCATGTACAGAGCGATAACATATCACAGCGGCACCTCAGTTCACGGAGTCGCAGCATCATGAGACGAAATGGTTAGACGCCTCAAACCATATTATATTCGATTTTTCCCGAAAGACAAGCATAAAATGCAAAAACGGAAAAAGATCAATATCAGAACAGACTGCCGAAGCGGAAGGAACGGCAGTCCGGCAAAACCGGGGAAAGAATGAAAGCAAAGGAATGAAGGTTTTTATTCCGCAGGCATATACCGGTCATCCAGCGCGGGGAGCTTTACCGGGGAGGCTCCCGGGCCAGGTCTCCCGCCCCTGCGCGGCTGGCGCAGGAATCCGCGAAGAGAATCAGCGTCTTCTCTCCTGCCTGCACATGCAGCGGGAAAGCGCTGCTTTCATTTTTATCGAGGGTCAGTGCCTTTTCAGCGATTTCCCATGCCGATGACCGGATTGGCCGGGTTATTGTTTACGTCCATCACCGGGGCGAAATCCGCATGAATTCCCAGGGAGCTGAGTTCTTCCCCGAAGACTGCCGACATGGTCAGGGCGTTACCAGGCCTGCCGGATCCGTCAGCAGACCGCCATGCGGCACCCGCCGAAGGATCGGAAGATCATTATATATTCTCTATATATTCTCTGAAAGCAAAAGCCGAAATGCGGGCTTTTTACCGTGTCCCGTACCAGGCGAGGCTGCCGCAGTCCGCCAGGGAGAAGACCAGCAGGGGACTGCCGTCCAGGAGGTACCAGCCGTAGGCTTTGCCCCAGGGAGCTGTTTCCGTGCGCGGGGCGGCATCCGCCCGCGGGAGGAGCACGGAGACCGTGACGCCGCCGTCCGGAGGATACGTGTTGGCATAGCCCTGATCCGCGATATACTGCCGGTAGCGTTCATAATAGAACGGGTTTTCCCCGCAGTGAATCACCAGCGGCATGTCGAGCACCGGCCCGGCCTCGCCGGCAGCGGACTCATCCCAGCCGAACGTGCGCAGGGTGCCGAGATACATGACCACATGATTGAA
The DNA here is from genome assembly GCA_017431005.1 of Clostridia bacterium. GTDB lineage: Bacteria > Bacillota > Clostridia > Christensenellales > Aristaeellaceae > Aristaeella. The sequence continues at coordinate 48,073 of JAFRLY010000063.1, read as the reverse complement.
GTCCCCGTGATTCATGGCGATCAGGTCGCCGGGCATGAGGAACCGGGACCACAGCGCCGGATCCGTTCCGTTCAGCAGGGGCGATCCCTGCTCCGCGTTCAGCACCGCGGAGATTTCAACGGGCTCCATCAGGGCATCCTGCAGCACCAGGTTGATGAAGCCGGAGCAGTCCAGGCCGCAGAGGTACAGCCGGTCCGGACGGTAATAACGCGAGCTCTGGCGGGGATAAAAGCGGTGAAGAATCTTCTCAGCGTTCACGCCGCCGAAATAATAGGGGACCCCCAGCGGCCATTCCGCGACTGCCAGGCTGCCGGAGACCTCGTCATAATGCCGGAGGACGGGATGATCCGCCTCCAGGAAGCGCAGGGCAAAATCCAGCAGGGTTTCCTCCTCCACGCGGTCCAGGGGGAAACAGGGGAGCTCCTCTTCCGAAGAGAAGGTAATCTGGAGACAGGCGGAGCGTTCCTCCACCGACATCCAGCGGCCGGATTTGCCGCCGGCGGCGCGGATGACCAGCTCCGTGTCCGGCGCGTCATGCTCCAGCCATGCGGAAACAGGGGCCGTGACATCCCAGAGCGCCCGGCCCCAGTAAACCGGGAGCGGCCGGGAAACGGCGGCGCCGCAGGTAAGGGCATACTTCTGCTTCCGGCCCTGCAGATCGGAAACGTTAAAGCGCAGGAAGGCGGATTCCACCCGGAAGCCGGGCAGGCTCCGCAGCTGCTCCACCGTCCACTCCCGCCCGTCCGCGTCCCGGAAGCTGCTCCGGGGAAGGAGGGGAATTTCCGATTTGCCGGCGCGCGTTATTCCCGCGGTACCGCCGCCCTCACAGCGCAGATACAGGGTATGGCTTTCCGCCCCGGCGGAGCAGGCGCATGCCAGGACAAGAAGCAGGAAGACCAGGAACAGAAGTCCTTTGCAGTGATGTTTCATGGCGCTTTTCCAAAAAGGTCCCGGGGCGGCCCCGGGACGATACACTCAGTTATTACAGCAGCGGCAGCAGCTCATCCCGCACGGCATCCATGCGCGGGTCGGAAAGGCCGAAGTCCATCTGCCGGTAGCTCCAGGCGCAGCGGCAGATGCCATACTTTTCGAAGGCCGCGTGAATCATGCGGTACCATTTGACGGCATCCTCAGGCTTCGCCCGGTCGATGACGCCGTATTCACCGCAGTACAGCTCCGCGCCGTTTTCCTTCGCGGCCCGGACCGCGGGCTCAAACACCCGGTCGAAGAAATCCGCCGGAATCTCCGCCTCGTCAAAGGGCAGACGGAAGGCCGGATCCATCTCCCTCACCCAGGGCGCGCCCTGGTGAGTGAAGCGGAGGGGCTCATAGCAGTGGAAATTATAGATCACCTTATCATCCGCGGGCTTATCCAGCGCGGGCACGGCATGCGCGCTGTTGTTATGATAGCTGCCCACAAGAATCAGGTGGTCCGGCACAATGCGGCGCAGACGGCGGATGCATTCCCCGGCAATGCGGTTCCAGGCCGTGATGAAGGACTCATCCGTCACCTCGTTCAGCAGCTCCAGGGCAACATGACGGCTGTCCCCGGCGCAGCGGGCGGCAAGCTCCTCCCAGAGCCGGTAAAAACGCTCCTGATACGCCGGGCTGTCAAAGAAGCCAACCTCCTGCTCATCGGCGTCAAAGGAGAAACCGGCCGTCTTGTGCAGATCGATGACCGTGTTCAGACCGTGCGCGCGGCACCAGCCGACAGCCCGGCTGATGAGGGCAAAGCCTTCATCCCGCCAGGAGCCGTCCCCGTTCTCCAGGACGTTATAGTCCACCGGGATGCGGACGTGATCCAGCCCCCAGGAGGCGATGCGGGCGATATCCTCTTCCTTAATGAAATTCTCCAGACGCTCCCGGGAATAGTCGCACTGGCTCAGCCAGCCGCCCAGGTTGACGCCGCGTTGAAAGCCGTATTCCTTCAGCATGGATGTCTTCCTCCCCGATCATTTGATTTTCAGTGCTTCGTTCCATCGGTCATCATAGCAGGATTGGCGGAAAAACACAATGCCGATTGACATCCGGCAGGGAAGGCGATATCATCGAAACTGGGACAGGAGGTGGCACGGTGGCCCGCAGAGATTCGGACATGACAGAAGGCAATATCTGGCTGCATACAGTGCGGTTTGCCATTCCGATGGCAATCGGTCTTCTCTTTCAGCAGCTTTACAATACGGTGGACACCCTGGTGGTCGGGCAGTTCGTCGGCCAGCAGGCACAGGCGGCCGTGGGCTCCACGGGACCGATTATCAACACCGTCGTCGGCTTCTGCGCCGGCCTGGCTACCGGCGCTTCCGTCGTGATCTCCCAGCGCTACGGCGCTCACGATCCGGAGGGCCTGGGCAAGGCAGTGCACACGACGGTCGCGGTGACCTTCCTGCTGAGCCTGATCGCAACGGCCGTGGGCCAGCTGATCATTGATCCCATGCTGCGCTTCATGCAGACGCCGGATGACGTTTTCGCGGAATCCGGCCGGTATCTGAGCATCTATTTCGCGGGTGTTATCGGCATCCTGTTTTACAATATCGGAAGCGGTATTCTCCGGGCAGTCGGGGATTCCCGGCGGCCGCTGTTTTTCCTGATTCTGTCAGCCATGCTGAACATCGTGCTGGATCTTCTGTTTGTGCTGGGCTTCGGGATGGGCGTGGACGGTGTGGCGTATGCCACGATTCTGAGCCAGATTCTGAGCGCGGCGCTGATCCTGGTGACCCTGACCCGGGAAAAGGGCGGCTACGGCATCCGCTGGCGGGAGCTCCGCATCGACCGGGAATCCCTGAAGATTATTCTCAGACTGGGACTGCCCACCAGTATCCAGTCCGCGATCACATCCTTTTCCAACGTGTTTGTGCAGTCCTACATCAACGCGTTCGGCTCCGCCTGCATGGCGGGATACGGCGTTTACGGCAAGATTGACGCCTTTGCCCTGATTCCGGTGCAGAGCATCAGCATGTCCTCCACCACGTTCGTCGGTCAGAACTGGGGCGCCCGGCAGCCCGGCCGCGCCCGGGAGGGCGTACGCGTCGCGACCGTCATGAGCCTGATCTCCACGGTTGTGCTGGGCACGCTGGTGTTCATCGCGGCCCGGCCGCTGATGGCCGTGTTCTCCCCGGTGCCGGAGGTCATAGATTATGGCGTCCGCTTTATCCATATCGTGACGCCCTTCTACGTCACGATCTGCTTCAACCAGATTTACTCCGGCGCGCTGCGCGGCATCGGGGACGCCACCATGCCGACGGTCATCATGCTGCTGTCGTTTGTGGTGTTCCGCCAGATTTATCTGGCTGTGACCAAGGCGCTGGGCGCGGGCTTCCTCGCGGTGGCCCTGGCCTATCCCGTCGGCTGGATCCTCTGCTCCACGCTGCTGGTGCTGCGCTACCTGCGCAGCGATCTGGTCCGGAAAAGCAAGCTGACGCCGGAAACATAAGTGATATCCCTGGAGGAAAGAAATGAAGGCAATCCGCGGAATCCTGGCTTTTTTACTGGTTTTGCTCCTGGCGGCTCCGGGAAGCGCTGAGATCCTGAAGTTCAAGGAATTCAGCGCGGACTCCGGGGCGGAATATCTGAACATCGGACTGACGAAGGATGTCGGCAACTGGGAAAAGTTCCTGGACTTCCTGGCGCAGTTTCCCAATCTGAAAAAAGTTGATATGTACGGCATCCCCCGGATGTACGCCAAGCGCGTGGAGGAAATCCATGCCCGCTTCCCGGACGTCGAGTTCGGCATCACGATGCTGATCGGGGACGCGCGGACCTGTCTGCACAAGGTGCGGACAGACGCCACAGCCTTTTCCACGCTGCACAGCTTTGATCCGGCCGTGCATTCCAGCAAGACGCTGTCCGTGCTGCGGTTCTGCAAAAACATGTATGCCCTGGATATCGGGCACAACAGCTTTGACGACCTTTCCTTCCTCGCGGAGATGCCTCAGCTGCGGGTGCTGATCGTCGCCGCCGGAAGCGCACGGGATATTTCCGCGATCGGAAACCTGAAGCACCTGGAATACCTGGAGCTGTTCGTCAACGCCATTCAGGACATCTCCTGCCTGAAGGACATGCCGTACCTGATGGACCTGAACGTGGAAGGGAACCTGATTCAGGACATTTCTCCGGTCAAGGAGCTGAAATCCCTGAAGCGGCTGTGGATTTACCAGTACAACCGCGCGAGCAGCAAGCCCGTGCCGGAGGAACTGATGGCGGAGCTGCAGGCGGCGCTGCCCGGCTGCCACATTGACGGCCACTCCACCTCCACAGCCGGCGGCTGGCGGACCGACGAGAACGGGAATTATCATCCGCACTACGCGGTGATCCGGCGGATGTTCCGCGCCGGGGTTTACGAGCCCTTCGCGGACTCGCCGGCGGAGAACATTCCGGAGGGCTTCGCGCCGAAGGCGGCTGAATGATCAGGGAAGACAAGGGGAAGGGCATGAGCAGGAAACAATATTCGGGAATCCGGTACATGGCAGGGCTGCTGGCCGCGGTGCTGGCGCTGACAGCCTTTTCCGCGGCAGCCGCGGAGGGACAGGTGAAAAAGCTGCCGATCGACCTCAGCGGCGGGGCGCCCTACAAGCCTGCGTACAACGAGCATAAGGAATACTACGAGGATCCGACCATCCGTGTGGATTACCACCGGATGAACCATATCGAGGACGGCGAACGCAACGAATACAACATTACGTATTTCTACGCGTTTGTGACGATCGCGGACGCCAGCCAGCTGCGCACGGCCTCCGCGGACCCGAAGGGCTTCAACGGAAGGAACCGGGCGCCGGCACAGAAAATAGCACGGCGGGTGAACGCCGTGCTGGCCCTGGACGGGGATTTCCATAACAATTTCACGAGAGACGAGGGATCGAAATACTGCCTGCGCCAGGGCACCGTATACCGGGACACGGTCGTCGATTTCCTGGACATGCTGCTGATCGACGAGGACGGGGATTTCCACGTCTATCCGGCGGGCCCCGAGCTGAAAACCCTGAACAAGGAAGAGATCAACGGCAAAAAGATCATCAACGCGTTCCAGTTCGGCCCGGCGCTGGTCATCGACGGGGAGCCCGTGGCGGATGAATATGTTCTGGACCCGGCGCACGCGCCGTGGAGCTCAGAGCCGGACATCAAAAACCCCCGGATGTGCATCGCGCAGATTGACAGGCTGCACTACTTTGTGCTGACCTGCTGGCACGGGGTCAACCTGGCCCAGCTGCGCGACCTTGTGCTGAGCATCACCCCCTGCCGGACCCTGTACGTGCTCGACGGCGGGAATTCCGGCCAGCTGGTTTTCCAGATGGTGCAGGTCAACCTGCAGGAGGGCATCAACGACAGAACAATTACCGATATTATCTACTTCGCGAGCGCGGATCAGGCCGGCCGCTGAAGCAGCCGGCGGTTGCCGAGATGCTCGGCCGCGGCGACAGCCGCGAGGCCCGCGGCCATCATCCCGTAGGTGACCCACTGCGGAATGAAGGCGCCGTTCAGGAGGATTTTGCCCTCCAGCATGAACTCCTCCATGACCGTCAGCCCGCAGACGACGAGACCGGTCAGGGCCGGGATCCAGGAGGCGAAACGCTTCCTGTTCCACCGCCATCCGTACCAGACAAGCACGCCTTCCACAAACAGATAACACAGCAGCTGCTCGATATGGACGAAGAGCAGATTGATCGCGTCTGTCCGCAGGCTTTCCAGCAGGATCTGCGGAAGGCAGAGATAAAACAGCGTGCGCAGAAAGCGGCGGGGCTCATCCCGGCGGACCAGTGCCAGAACGAAGGCGATCAGGGAGATCAGGCCCTCAAAATTATAGACGGCCAGGATGGACTCCGTATAATCCTCGCTGTAAACAATGCTGACAGCCAGCGGGAAGGGAAGCACGTCATCCAGATAGGCGCCCAGGCCCGTCGGGAACAGGAAGGCTTCCGCGAACCGGGCCGCGGCGGCCAGCAGCGCGCCGGCGGCCGCGAAGGCGTTCAGCGCCGGACGGGAGGGAAGCCGGAAGCATTTCGCCGCCAGAAAGACGGCCAGGGTGACCCCGGCAACGCCGCCGTAATAGGACAGCTCCTCCATGCGCAGGGACAGCCAGAAGGCGCCCGCACCCAGATCGATCAGATAAAAGATACGGAAAAGGAAATAGAACAGCTTCGCGCCGAGCGTACCCAGCAGCACGCTGAGAACAAACACGCTTCCGCCCAGGACGGCAGCGCGCCCGGAGGAAAGCGCCATACGCTTCCGGGCGGAAACGGAAAAGAGCGCGCAGGCAGCGGTCAGGCTGACCGCCATCATGATCAGCCAGGCGCTCAGATTGTATTCACTCATACCGGAGAATCTCCCTCAAATCCCATACTTACTCAACTGTCAGCGCCGCCAGAACGGCTTCCATCGCCGGGGCGGCTTTTTCGTCCCCGGCCAGGATAATGACTGTGCCGTTCACAGCGCCGAGACGGTAATGCCGGGCCGTGCCGGACTGCTCCGAAACCGCGGCAAGCCAGGGAACATTGTTCACGGTCTGCTCCGTCAGCTGATCCTCGGTGACGCCGGCGGACGCCGCGAAAGCGCTCCGGTTGAAGGCCGCCGTATTCAGCGTGTCCCGGGTATGGCCGGCAGAGGCATACTGTTCCTGAGCCGCCTTGCCCAGCCGGCGCCAGAAATCCAGGGTGTTGACAGAAAAAACGGAAGTGCCGTCCGTGAACACCGCGGTGCCATCCTCACAGCTCTGCAGGCGCCAGCCTTCCGGCAGCGGGAAGGACAGGCCGGAGACGGGATCGTCAAACACGCCACCCTCGGCGCCGTTTTCAGCCTCCCGGGCCGCCGCGGCTTCCGCTTCCGTCCGGTCCGCGCGGACAATCTCAGTAATGACCGGCTGATCCTCTTTGGGCACGGTGCCGTTGGAGTCGGTCACGTTCGCGTTCAGGCAGAGCGCGTCCACGACGCCCATACCGCTGAGAACCCGGCCGAAGGCGGCATAGCTTCCGTCCAGGTGCGGCGCGTCCGCGTGCATGATGAAGAACTGGCAGGAGGCGCTGTCCGGGTCCGAGGAACGGGCCATGGACAGGACACCGCGCTCATGCTTCAGCGGATTGTCGACGCCGTTGGAGGAGAACTCCCCCCTGATGTTCTTTCCGCTGTTCCCGGTGCCGTTTCCCAGCGGGCAGCCGCCCTGGACCATGAATCCGGAAATGATCCGGTGAAAGGTCAGGCCGTTATAGAAGCCGCTGTCCACCAGGGACAGGAAGTTTTCCACCGTGACCGGCGCAAGATCCGGATAAAGCTCCAGATAGATATCCCCGTAATCCGCGACGCGGAGAACGACCACCGGCGCGTCCGCGGCGGATTCCGCGGAGACGGCGGAGAAGGACAGTGTCAGCAGCAGGATCAGGGCAAGAATACCCGACAGAATACGCATAAACGGAACTTCCTTTCCGCCCGGCAAGGGCCGGGCAGGGCATAATCAGCAGCAGGGGCATTATATCATCGCGGGAAGGCCTTCGCAATCATGAAGGACGAATAAAAAAAACGAAGAATGTTCCCGGGGGGACTGGTGAATCCGGGCAAAGCATGCTATAACTGGAATACGGAAAAAGTGTCATTAATAAAGAGAAACGTGGAAGGACGGGAAAAGTATATGAGTCAGAAATGGCAGCGGCTGATGTATATGCCCGCGGTTCCCATGGGGGAGGACGGAAGGCGGCTGACGGCGGGGGAAAAGCACATCGCCCTGGCCCGGGAAGCGGCGGCGGAGGGCATGGTGCTGCTGAAGAATGAAGGCGGCCTGCTGCCCTTCGCGAAGGGGACAAAGCTGGCGCTGTTCGGCAAGGCGCAGGCGGATTACGTGAAGGGCGGCGGAGGCAGCGGCGACACGACGGTCAGCTATGTCCGCAGCCTGATCCAGGGGCTGGAAATCAAGGAGCGGGAAGGCAAGGTCAGCCTGTTCGCGCCGCTGAACGCATATTATACGGATTATGTCCGGAAGCAGTATACGGCGGGGGCGGAGCCGGGACGCTGCCCGGAGGCGCCTGTGCCTGAGACGCTGCTGGCGGAGGCCCGCCGGTTCACGGATACCGCCGTGATCGCGCTGTGCCGTTTTTCCGGCGAGGGCTGGGACCGCTCAGGAACGCCTTACGACGGGGATTTCTATCTGAGCCGTGAGGAGGAAGCACTGGCGGAGGCCGTGAAGGCCCGGTTCCCGCATGTGGCGGTGGTACTCAATACCGGCGGCATGATGGACACCAGCTGGTTCAGGAACGCGCCCGGGATTCAGAGCGCGCTGCTGGCCTGGCAGGGCGGCATCGAGGGCGGCCTGGCCGAGGCGGATATCCTGTGCGGCGACGTGACGCCGTCCGGCCGTCTGACCGACACCTTCGCAATGGACTTCGCCGCCTATCCCAGTTCCGATACCTTCAACGAGTCCCAGGACTATGTGACGTACAACGAGGATATCTTCGTGGGCTACCGGTATTTCGAAACCGTGCCCGGGGCGGCGGAAAAGGTCTGCTATCCCTTCGGCTACGGCCTCAGCTATACCGCCTTTGCCCTGGAGGAGGCGGAAGGAAAGCTGGAGGGAGAGACGCTGCGCTTCTCCGCCCGGATCCGGAATACCGGCGGCACGGCCGGAAAGCAGGTGCTGCAGATTTACGCGCAGCCGCCGCAGGGAAAGCTGGGGAAGGCAAGGCGGGTGCTGATCGGATTTGCCAAAACGCGGCTGCTGCAGCCGGGTGAAACGGAGACGCTGACGGTCAGCGTACCCGCGGAACGGCTGGCCAGCTATGACGATACAGGCGCGGTCTGCCTGTCCGCCTGGGTGCTGGAACAGGGCGCGTATCATTTCTTCCTGGGCGACAACGTGCGGGACGCGGGAGAGATCGCCTTTGTGTATGAGGTAAAGGAAGATACTGTGCTAGCCCAGTGCGCCGCCCGCTGCCGGCCGCGGCAGATCACCTGGAGACTGAAGGCGGACGGCGGCAGGGAGAACCTGGATACCGCCGGGGCGCTGCCGTTCCCGGCCATGAACAGGGAAATCTTCGCGCACGGCGCGCCGCCGGAAAATATCTGGAACGCGCAGCCGGACAACAAAAAGAAGGAGATCACCCTTTCGGACGTGGCTGAGGGAAAGGCAACCCTGGATCAGCTGCTGGACACGATGTCCGTTGCCGAAATGGCCTCCATCCTGGGCGGACAGCCCAACCGCGGCGCGGCCAACACCTTCGGTGTCGGCGGACTGAACGCCTACGGGATTCCGAACGTCATGACCGCGGACGGCCCGGCGGGACTGCGCATCCGGAAGGAATGCGGCGTGACCACCACGGCGTTCCCCTGCGCGACGCTGATCGCCTGCACCTGGAATGAGGAGACGGCGGAGCGGATCGGCGCCGCGGCGGCGGAAGAGGTGAAGGAGAACGGCATCGGCGTATGGCTGGCGCCCGGCATGAACATTCACCGCAATCCTCTGTGCGGACGCAATTTTGAGTACTTCTCCGAGGATCCGCTGGTGTCCGGCAAAATGGCCGCCGCCGTTGTGCGGGGCGTGCAGAGCAGGGGCGTATCCGCCTGCGTGAAGCACTTTGCGTGCAACAACAAAGAGGTGAACCGGACGGACTGCGATTCCCGCCTGTCCGAGCGGGCACTGCGGGAAATCTACCTGAAGGGCTTTGAAATCGCGGTGAAGGAAGCGCAGCCCTGGACGCTGATGACCTCCTACAACATCGTGAACGGCGTGCGGGCTTCCGAAAACAGGGAGATGCTGACGGACATTCTCCGGGGCGAATGGGGCTACCAGGGCCTGGTGATCACGGACTGGTGGAACCATTCCACCAACCATGACCGGGAGGTCGCCGCCGGAAATGACGTGAAGATGCCCCGGGGCATGCCGGAAAAGGTGCTGGAGGCCGTTGAACAGGGAACGCTGGATCCCGCGTGCGTCCGGGCCAGCACGAAGCGGCTGCTGGAAATGATTCTGAAGCTGGACTGACGGAGGATTGTCATGAAATACTACGGTGCGCTGGAAGCGGGCGGAACCAAGATGGTGCTGGCCGTGATGGATGAGAACGGGGAAACGGTCCGGCAGGAATCCATTCCCACGAAAACCCCGGAGGAAACCATGCCGGAAATGCTGGCCTTTTTCCGCGCATATACCATCACCGGCATGGGCATCGGCGGCTTCGGTCCGCTGAATCTGGACCGGAGCTCGCCTGAATACGGTCATATCATGGAAACGCCCAAGCTTCCCTGGCGGCATTTTCCGCTGCTGCAGGCCTTCCGGGACGGCCTGGGGGTGCCGGTGGGACTGGATACCGACGTGAACGCGGCGGCGCTGGCGGAGGCACGGCTGGGAGCGGCGAAGGGAAAGGAAAGCTGCCTGTACGTGACGGTGGGAACCGGCGTCGGAGGCGGCGTGATCATTCACGGAAAGCCTGTGCACGGGCTGCTGCATCCGGAGATCGGGCATATTACCGTGGCCCCGGTTCCGCAGGATCCGATGCCCGGGGGCATCTGCCCCTATCATGCCCACTGCCTGGAGGGACTGGCCTCCGGCCCTGCCATCGAGAAGCGCTGGGGCATATCCGGCAGGCAGCTGCCGCCGGAGCATCCCGCGTGGGAAATTGAAAGCGCGTACCTGGCGCAGCTGTGCGCCAACGCCATGCTCACCTTTTCCCCGGAGATGATTATCCTGGGCGGCGGCGTGATGCAGCAGAAATTCCTGCTGCCCCGAATCCGGGAAAAGACGCTGAAGCTGCTGAACGGATACATCGCGCATCCGGCTGTCAGCGAAGGACTGGAACACTACATCGTGACTCCCGGCCTGGATACCCGCAGCGGCATTACAGGAGCCTGGCTGCTGGCCCGGGAAGCGGAGAATGAGCAGTAACGGAAGGACGGGAGGACCGGCATGACCGAACACCGCGTGATGATCAACGGAATCGCGGTTTCCGCGCGGTACAGCGACAGAGCGGTGAAGGAGATCTTTCTGCCGCTGCTGAACCGGCTGGCGGCACTGCGGCGGCAGAAGGGCAGGCGCATTCTGGCAATGCTGGCCGCCCCGCCGGGATGCGGAAAGACCACGCTGCTGAGCTTCCTGGAAAAACTGGCCGGAGAGGTGCCGGGGATCAGCAGCCTTCAGGCCGTCGGGATGGACGGCTTTCACAGGAGGCAGGAGGATCTGCTGAGCCATTTCACAGAGCGGGACGGCAGGCGGATCTCCCTGGTGGAGATCAAAGGCGCGCCGATGACCTTCGATCTGGAAAAGCTCACCGCCGCCGTGAAAAGGGTGGCTGCCGGGGAAAACTGCGGATGGCCCGCGTACGACCGGTTGCTGCACAATCCCGTGGAGGACGCGGTGCGGGTGACGGGAGACATCATCCTGCTGGAGGGCAACTATCTGCTGCTGGATGCCGACGGATGGCGCGGACTGTCAGAATACGCGGATTACACGATTTCCGTGACCGCGGAGGAGGATCTGCTGCGCGCTCGCCTGACAGACAGAAAAATCAAGACAGGAGTTGCAGAAGACGCCGCGGTCCGGTTTGTGGATTTCAGCGATATGCCGAACGTCCGGCTGTGCCTGGAAAAAACCATGAAGGCCGATCTGGCCTTGCGTATCGACGAAACTGGCGATTATTTCCTGAAGGCGTGACGACCGCGGCGGCGGACCGGCATAACGGCCGGAAACAGAGGCAAAAAAGAATCCGGAAGCGGCAGCAGCCGTTTCCGGATTCTTTTGATTGACAGGCTGAGAAGACATGGGGGATCAGTGCTGGATGTTCGCGTCCTTCTCCGCCATTTTCTTCGCGACCGCCGGAGCCAGGTATTTATGCACCGCCGGCATCAGCTCGTGGTCATGGTTCTCACGGACTTCACAGGCTTCGCCGATCACCATGGTGGCCTCACAGTCCGGACGGCAGGCCCGCCAGCCGGGCAGAAGATCGTTGGCCGGATTCCCGGAACGGGCGAAGGCCATGACGCTGGCGAACACCTGCTCCTGCACACGCTCCGCAACGGCGTTGTTTCCGTCCGGGCGGTGGGTATGCTCCACGAGGTCGATGTTATGGAATACATAAGGGATATCGCAGCAGTGCCAGGGCGTCGTGCTGCCGTTGATGGGCTGATCCAGATCGAACAGATAGGAATAGGTGCAGTCATTCAGCGCGGCGCGGCTGGCGATATAGCCGATTTCCGGACCGCGGAAGATGAAGTCCAGCCGCAGAAGATCAATGAGTTTCCGGTTCGGATAGGCCTTGCGGAAGAGCGGAATCAGGACGTCCGCGCCTTCGTCCCCGACCATTTCACGGACGGCCTTTTCCTGTTCCGCGTCAGACATGGCGGCCGGATCATAGGGAGCGGGCGTGAAGGAGAAGAACTCACTGAACACGCTGCCGACCAGCAGCGGCACATGCTGCGTTTCCTTCCGGAAGCCGACCCGGGCGGGATCGCCCACGTAGAAAGCGTTGGGAATGGGCCTGCCGCCCACGTACTTTCCGGCTTTCTGGAATTCGGGCCGGAGCTTCATATAGGCTTTGGCGAAAAGCCGGTGGTCCACAGTTTCCAGCTCCTTCACTGAGGAGATTCCCAGCTCCGCCATGACCGCCTCCGCGATTTCCTTCCCGGAGCCCTTTTCATCCGCCAGGAGGCCGATGACACCGCTCATGTTGTAGCCTTTGGCAATCAGGCCGTCGGCCGCGGGCATCTGCAGCAGGGTTGTGACCTTGGCGCCGCCGCCGGACTGCCCGAAGACGGTGACATTGGCCGGGTCGCCGCCGAATTTCGCGATATTCTCATGAATCCACCGGAGGGCGGCAATGATGTCGTCCATGCCGGCGTTGCCGGAATTCGCGTACTCCTCCCCGAAATCGGAAAGATCAAAATAACCCAGAATATTCAGCCGATGGTTGATCGTGACCACCACGGCGTTGCCAAGACGCGACATGTTCGCGCCGTCGTAGGCAATATGTTCGATGGCGGAGCCGGCCTCATAGCCGCCGCCGTGCAGCCAGACGAGGACCGGACGGGCTCCGTCATCCAGCGCGGGAGTCCAGACGTTCAGGTTCAGGCAGTTCTCATCCATGGGCCAGAACCGGTGGGGAACATAGAGCTCCCCGTTCGGCCGGTCATTCGTCAGCAGCGGGCAGACATAGCCGTAGCTGGAGGCGTCAAACACACCCTTCCACGGCTCCACAGGCTCCGGCGCATGGAAGCGTTTTGCCTGTGCGTAAGGGATTCCCTTGAAAATGCTCAGACCGTTATGCTCATAGCCTTTGATCAGGCCGGCCGGGGTGCTGACCAACGCCGTTGTGCTGTCACACCGGAAAGTGAAACTCATGTCAGATCCTCCTTTATTATGCTGTATTGACCGATCTCTTTTTATTCCGAACTGCTGACAACAGTTTATACCTTAATGCTTCTGAAAGCAATAGCGTTCCTGACCGCCTCTGAACGGGGATGGATCAGTGCATGTCCGGTTTGACGAAGGAAACGAAAAAGAATTACAGCCTGCTTGCTTGCCAAGGGGCACCGTTCAGACTAAAATACTGTCTGAAAAGCTGACTGACGGATATAATAATGAATAAAACAGGGTTCTGCATTGCCGGAGATACCCGAAAGCGAGGTATTCGAGGCGGTCAGGTAACACAGACAGGGGGAAAAGCTGTGCTTCGGGAGGATCTCAGGTATTTTACTGAGACAATGACTGACCTGCTTGATATTCCGGTGATGGAATGGACGGGCAGTGATACCTTGCGTTCATTCGGCGGAGGGGAACCGTTTCTGAAAACGGATGCCCATGCCGCGTTTCTTTCCGAAATAAGAGCGGTTACCGCATCGGAAACCGGACCCTTCATCTATTGTGAAAACAGCGCGGTCTATTATGGCATCCTCCTGGGCCCGGACGGAAACAGAATCCTGATGGGGCCGGCTTTGCATTACACAATGTCCCCTGAACAGGAAAATACTTTCCGCGCAGAACATGAGCTGCGCCGGGATCAGGAACTGCATCGGATTAATATGGCGAAGTGCTCCCGGCTGATGTGCCTTGTTTTCTATATGCTTTTCGGAATCAAAAAGGATTCCGGAATGATTCCAGTCTATACCAGAGAGGGGAATATTGCTGACTGGCAGAGCTTCGGCGAAGTGGAAGAATACCAGCTGTCACAATCGGAGTTTGACCGCAGCCATCAGACCGGAAGGGATTTTGAAAACCAGCTGCTGACGCTGGTGCAGCGGGGCGACGCGGAGGCATTGAATGAGTTCTTTCAGAAGGAGGGTCCGGAACTGAATGAAACCGGTGTTTTTGCGCATACGCCCACCAAGGCCCATGAGTACATGCTGGTTTCGATGATTACGCTGATGACACGGGCCGCGGCTGACGGCGGGCTGAATCCGGAGCGCGCATATGAGATCGGGGACGTATATCTGCAGCAGATTTCAGGAAGCGTCAGCCAGGGAAGCAATATCAGCCTGATCGGATACCGGGCGGCCGTTGATTTCACAATGGCGGTGAGGGAGGCAAACGATAAAAGAAGCCGGTCCTCCTTCATTGAGGCCTGCAAGGGATACATTGAATCAAACCTTCGGAAGAATATTCAGATCTCTGAAATCGGGCCGGCCATTGGGGTCAGCAGATCCTATCTGTCCCGCCGGTTCCGGGAGGAGGAGGGAATGACCATACAGGAATATATCATAAAAAGGAAATGTCTGCATGCGGCCAATATGCTGCGGTACTCCGATTATCCGATCGCCCTGATTTCAGAATACTTCTGCTTTTCCTCCCCCGGATACTTCGGCAAGTGCTTCCGCGAGACCTATAACCTGACACCGAAGGAATACCGGAAGAAATATTATATTTCAGGCAAATGAGCACATCATTGTAAAAAAGTACACATGGATGACAGATGAGCGCATCCGTTTTTCTGTATGATGTATATGAACAGGAATCGTTTCTCACATGCAGAATACGGAGGGATGAACATGGCAAAGATCTACGCGACGAAGAATCCGGAAATCAGCGCCCGGGAAATCCGGAATATGAACCGCTGCAGGAGCATCGCGGCGGAAGGCATGGTGCTGCTGGAAAACAAAGGCGCGCTCCCGCTGAAAAACGTGAAAACAGTGGCCGCCTTCGGAGGCGGTGTGCGCAGAACCATCAAGGGCGGCATCGGCTCCGGCGATGTGAACTCCCGGCTTGTGGTCAACATCGAACAGGGGCTGGAGGAAGCCGGCTTGACTGTGACCACCAAGGAATGGCTGGATCAGTATGACGTGATCTGCCAGAAGGCTCAGGAAGCGGCCTTTGCCCGCATCAGCGCCCTGCTGGCGGAAAAAGGAGCTGCGGCCCTGATGGACCTGCTGGCCGAACGGCCCAGGGATCCTGCACTGCCGGAGATTACCGGGGAAACTCTGGAAAAGACCCGGGCGGACGCGGCGATCTTTGTCATCTCCCGCAACAGCGGCGAAGGCGCGGACCGGAAGGCGGCTCCGGGAGATTATGAACTGACTGACGACGAAAAGAACTGCCTGGACACGCTGACGGCCGCTTACGGCAGCGTGATCGTCGTTCTGAACGTGGGCGGTGTGATTGATACCAAATACCTGCGGAACAAAGCGGGCATCGGCGCGGTGCTGCTGATGAGCCAGGCGGGCTGCGTCAGCGGCCACGCGCTGGCGGATGTTCTGACCGGCAGGGAAACACCTTCCGGCCGTCTGGCCATGACCTGGGCCGAGAACTATGAGGATTATCCTTCTGCGGCGATCTTCAGCCACGTCAGCGGAGATCTGGACGACGCCTGGTATAACGAGGGCATCTATGTTGGCTACCGGTATTTTGACACCTTCGGAGTGAAGCCTGCCTATCCCTTCGGCTACGGACTGAGCTATACGGAATTCAAACAGCAGGTGCAGGCGGTGCGGATCTCCGGAGAAACCGTGGAGGTGCTGGTCAGCGTGACAAACACCGGCGCTGCCTGCGCGGGCCGCGAGGTGGTTCAGGTGTATTATTCCGCACCGGCAGGCACACTCGAAAAGCCTTATCAGGAACTGGCCGGATTTGCCAAGACCGGGATATTGAAGCCCGGAGAATCCGAAACCCTGAAGATCACCTTTGCCATCCGCTCCATGGCAAGCTATGACGAGAAGCGGGCGGCCTGGGTGCTGGAGGCAGGCACGTACTATATCCGCGTGGGCAGCCACTCCCGCAATACGCATATTGCCGCCGCGCTGGTGATTGCTGAGGAAAAGATCACGGAAAAGCTGAGCAACCGCCTGGTGCCCGATCATCCGATCCAGGAAATCTCTTCCCGCAACACCACTGCTTATACATATCCCGGAGAACAGGCGGAAAAGGAAAAAGCGCTGACTATCGAAATTATCACCGCCACCATCCGCACAGAGGAAGCAGTTTATTCCGGAACGCCGGAGGAAATGCATACCGGCAAAAAGGAGCAGATCACCCTGGCGGATATCCTGGCCGGCAGGGCCACTGCGGAGGAAATGACCGCCCAGCTGACAAAGGAAGAGCTGGCGACTCTCTGCATCGGCAATGAACGGGGCGGTATGTTCGGCGGGCCCCAGGCCGGCGGGCCGCAAATCGGCGCAGCTTCCGTGGCGGTTCCCGGCGGAGCCGGAGACACCACCTCCATCCTGCTGGAAAGCCGGGGTGTGCCCAATATCGTGCTGGCGGACGGCCCGGCGGGTCTACGCCTGTCCCGCACCTTCGTGGCGGACAGCCAGGATCATGTGATCCCCGGCCTGGGCGAATCGGCTCTGGGCGGCATGGAAAAGCTGTTCGGCGCTGTTGCGCCGGAGCGTCCGGCTGACGCAGTGGATTACTATCAGTACTGCACGGCGATCCCGATCGCCACGCTGCTGGCCCAGACCTGGGATATGGAAGCAGTGGCTGCCGCCGGCGACATCGTGGGCGAGGAAATGGAAGAGTTCGGAGTGACCCTCTGGCTGGCTCCCGGTATGAACATCCAGCGCAACCCCCTGTGCGGACGGAATTTTGAATACTATTCCGAGGATCCGCTGCTGAGCGGAAAATGCGCCGCCGCGGACACCCTGGCCGTGCAGCGCCACCCGGGCTGCGGCACTACCATCAAGCATTTTGCCCTGAACAATCAGGAGGATAACCGCAACTTCTGCAACAGCCACTGCAGCGAGCGCGCACTCAGGGAAATTTACCTGCGCGGCTTTGAAATTGCTGTGCGGGAATCCCAGCCGCTGTCCCTGATGACCTCCTACAACCTGGTCAACGGGATCCACTCCGCCAACAGCTATGAATTGCTGACTTCTGTTCTGCGGGACGAATGGGGCTTCCGGGGCGTCGTGATGACCGACTGGGGCACCACCGGTGAAGAAACCCTTGAGGGCCCGCAGCAGAAAAAGTATCCTACTTCCAACTCGGCAGGCTGCATCAAGGCCGGCAACGATCTGACCATGCCGGGCAGCCAGGCGGACGTCGATCATATCCTCGAAGCGCTGAATAGCACGAAGGACAAGGCTGCTTATCCGATTACCCTCGGGGAGCTGCAGGCCTGCGCCTGCCGGATCCTGAAGCTGGTCCTGGCATGCGGGAAGAGCCGGGCGGAAAACCGTAACTGACAGACAACAAATAAGAACAAAGGAAGGTGCCTCAGAATGAAGAAGACCGGGTTCATGACGGACTGGACCTGCAATGGCGCATCGGTGACCCTGCCGCATGACGCAATGATCCATGAAAAACGGCAGGCGGACGCTCCCGGGGGCAGCGGCCATGCCTTTTTCCCCGGAGGAATCTATCAGTATGAAAAGACGTTCACTGTGGAAGAAACACAGGCCGGGAAGCCCATGCTGCTGCATTTTGAAGGCGCATACCGGAACACGACCGTCACCGTCAACGGCGAGGAAGCGGGCAGCTGCGCCTATGGCTACATTCCCTTTACGGCGGATATCACGAAGCTGGTGCACGCGGGTGAAAACACTGTTTCCGTCCGGGTGGACAACAGCCAGCTTCCCAACTCCCGCTGGTACTGCGGCAGCGGCATCTACCGCCCTGTCTGGCTGCTGACAGCGGAGGAGGATCATATCGCTTTTGAAGGCGTGAAGGTGGATACGGTTTCCGTCGAACCGGCGAAAATCCGGGTGCGGACGGAGATCGCGGGCAGCGGCGATATCGCTGTTGAGATCAGAAACGCACAGGGGAAAACGGTTGCGGAAGGCCAGGGCAGCGACATCACGCTGGAGATCCGCAACGCCCAGCTGTGGAGCGCGGAAACGCCTGTTCTGTATACCGCCCGTGTGACGCTGAAAAAGGGCGGAAAGCCGGTGGACGAGGAAACCATTTCCTTCGGCATCCGGCAGATCACCTGGAGCAATAAAGGCCTGTTCATCAACGGGCAGGAGACCCTGCTGCGGGGCGGCTGCATCCATCATGACAGCGGCATTCTTGGTGCAGCCACATATGATGAGAGTGAATACCGCCGGGCGAAGCTGCTGAAGGAAGCGGGCTTCAACGCGCTGCGCATCAGCCACAATCCTGCCTCCCGGGCTTTGCTGGAGGCCTGCGACAAAGTGGGCCTGTACGTCATGGATGAAACCTGGGATATGTGGTACAACCACAAAACCCTGCACGATTATGCCACCGACTTTACGGCAAACTGGAAGGATGACCTGACGAAGCTGGTGAACCGGGACTACAATCATCCTTCCGTGATCATGTACTCCATCGGAAATGAGATCAGTGAGCCTGCCACTGAAAAGGGTGTGCAGCTGGCCAAAGAAATGGTGGCCCTGCTGCATCAGCTGGATCCCGGACGTGCAGCCACCGGCGGCATCAACCTGATGATCATTACCCGCTCCGCCAAGGGCAACGCGATCTACAAAGAGGACGGCTCCGGCCGGGCGGACGAAAAGAAGCAAAAGAATTCCTCCGGCATGAGCAGCACCATGTTCAACCTGATGGCTTCCATGGTGGGCAGCGGTATGAACAAGGCGGCCAACGGCAAAAAGGCGGATGAGGTGACCACGCCGGTGCTGGACGCCCTGGACATTGCGGGCTACAACTATGCATCGGGCCGTTACAGGATGGAAGCCAAAAAGCACCCGAACCGTATTGTGGTGGGCAGCGAAACCTTCCCCCAGGATATTTACAAAAACTGGCAGATGGTGAAGGAACTGCCTTATCTGGTGGGCGATTTCATGTGGACAGCGTGGGATTACCTGGGTGAGTGCGGCATCGGCGCCTGGTCCTATACGCCGGACGGCAGAGGGTTTGACAAGCCCTATCCCTGGCTGCTGGCCGATACCGGGGCCATGGATATCCTGGGAACGCCGAACGCGGAACTGTTCCTGGCGCAATGCGCCTGGGGACTGCTGGATGCGCCGAAGATCGGCGTGCAGCCCATCAATCATCCCGGCGTCAAGCCCGCAAAATCTGTCTGGCGCGGCACCAACGCCGTTCCCTCCTGGAGCTGGCAGGGCTGCGAGGGACAGAAAGCAGTGATCGAGGTCTATTCCGACGCTGCCGCCGTGGCCCTGGAGCTGAACGGAAAGCGAACCAAAAAGCAGAAGCCAAAGGGCGGCAGGACGGTATTCAAACTGGTCTATCAGCCGGGCACGCTGACCGCTGTAAACTACGATGAAAAGGGCTATGCCGTCAGCAGGAGCGAACTGAAAACAGCTGAAAACCCCGCGCTGGCCGTATGTCCGGAAAAGAAGGAAGCGAAGCCCGGTGAAATCCTGTATGTTCCTGTCAATGTGCAGGATAAGCGCGGGATCGTGGAATCCAACGGCGACAGGAAAGTAACCGTTACCGCAGAGGGAGGCGAGCTGCTGGCATTCGGCAGCGCCGCGCCGCGCACGGAGGAAGCATATGATACCGGCAGCTTCACCACTTATTACGGCAGGGCGATTGCTGTGATCCGCGCGGAAGCGGGAAAGCAGATCGTGATCACCGCAACGGACGGAAAACAGCAGGCGCAGGCAGTCATCTCCATAAAGAAATAATGAAAAGCAGACTCCCGGCCGATCAGCCGGGAGCTTTTCAGTCTGTGAAAGCGGCATCGCCGCGGCTGTTCCGAAGACAGGCAGGGCTTTGCCGCCGCCTGAAAAAGCATTTTACAGGCTCCGGCATCTGTGATATGGTAATATTGTCATATGTAACCGGGCCGCCCGTATGCAGCGGCAGGGAGGCAGAAGAAAATGAAAACAACAAATATTCTGGCGATCGGCAACAGCTTTTCCCGCGACGCAACGGCGTATCTGCACAGCGTCTGCAAAAGCATGGGGATACCGGTGCATGTTGTCAACCTGTATATCGGAGGCTGTTCGCTGGAACGCCACTGGAGCAACATTGAGCGCGGCGAGCGGGCCTACCAGTATCAGGAAAACGGGGTTGTGACCGACCGGTACGCCGGGATCGCGGAGATTCTGCACAGCCGGCCGTGGGACTTCATCGTCACGCAGCAGGCCAGCCATGACAGCGGATGGCCGGATACCTATGAGCCCTTTGCCGGGCTGCTGGCGGATTACCTGAGAAGGGAAGCGCCGCAGGCGCGGATCTGCCTGCAGCAGACCTGGGCGTACGAGCCGGACAGCGACCACAGCGCCTTCATCCGCTATCACCGTGACCAGCAGGAGATGTATGAACGGTCCAGAGCCTGCTACCGCGCGATCGCTGAAAAGTATCAGCTGCTGCTGATTCCCTGCGGGGACGTGATCCAGAATATCCGGAAGCATCCGGAGTTCAGACCGGCGGAGGGCGGGATAACCATCTGCCGTGACGGCTTCCACATGCATTTCCTGTACGGACGGTACGCGCTGGCCTGCACCTGGGCCGGAACGCTTCTGCACGCGCCGGTCGGGGAGTGCCCCTACATTCCGGAATGCTGCGAAACAGACGAGACGGCGGACAGGAAGCTTCTGGCCGTGATACGGGAAGAGGCAGCGGTCCTGTGTAAAGAGGGCTGACGGCATATCATCGCACAGGAGGGAAAAAATGAAAAAAATCATCGCGATGCTGGTTCTGCTGTCGCTGCTGCCGGCCGCCGCTTTCGGGGAAAACGCTGCTCCGGTTTCCCATACGCTGGAGATGAAAACCGTACCGGTTTACTATCCGGGGAACCAGTATGCCCTGGAAGCCGTGGATATGGTGCTGCTGCATGATTTCCCACTTTACTACGCGGACGGGGTTGCTGATCTTCCGTACGCGGAGCTGACGGACATTGTCAGGCTGATGAACAGCATGGAACCTTCCGGCAACGGGGAGAACTATGCTTTCAGCACGGACGGGGAGGCGGGTGTGTTTACCTGCACGTATCTGCCCCGGAAATCAGACATCATCATTGATTTCAGCCGGGGAACCCTGACCTACAGCTGCCTGGACACCTTCGGCAGGGACCCCGCTTTTTCGCCCGCCGAGATTCAGACGAACCCGCTGGACTATCTGCAGCGCATTTATGTGCCGGAGCTCAGCCGCCTCGGCGGCACCCGGACCGTTTCCCTGGCGGATTACGGCATTCCGATGCTGGCACAGGACGGGAAATATCTGCTTCCGCTTCACACCGCTTTCGATTTCCTGATCTGGGCGCCGAAAGCGCCCGGCAGTTTTCTCTGCTGCAACGGTGAAGCTGTGTTTATCTGCGCGTATATTTCCGATTTCGGATATTCTGACGCGCCGTCCGAGCTCGGGAATATCTACTTTTCGCAGCAGCCGGCGGAGCGCTCGCCGGAGCTGGCACAGTACGGATACGACGAACTGTGCCTGACGCTGGATTCCTTCTACGGCCTGAAGGACGCCCATCACATTGCCGCCTTCAGAGACTTCTTCCGGAACAACGGGTATGAAGAGAGGCTGCTGAGCAGGGATCCGAAGGAGGCGGACAGTGCGCTGCAGGATGCCATCGTTTACGCGCTGGATGATTTTCACAGCAGTTTCAGTCTCGCTTCCTGGATGTCGGGACTCGGAACGGACCCCCTGCCCGCGGGAAACGGCTTCTCCGGGGAACGGTTCAGCAAAATATCCGCCGCCTTTGCCGCCGCCTGCAATCAATATCATCCGGACGGCAGCGACTTCTACACGGAGTCGGGCAATACGGCATATGTGCTGCTGCCGATGATGGCGACCTTTACGGATTCAGAACGTTATTATTCCCTGAACACGGACGATAAAAACGAGATCAGCTCCAGCGACGCCGTTCAGCAGATGCTGTACGCGGACCGGCAGATTAACCGGGAAAACAGCCCCATTGAAAACGTGGTCATGGATCTGAGCCTGAACCACGGCGGAGATGTCAATTCCCCGGCCTGCCTGCTCAGCTGGTTCCTGGGAGAGGGATACACGAGCATTGCCAACACGTTTACCGGGGGCCTGAGTATCGGAAAGTACAGGGCGGATGTCAACCGGGACCACCAGTTCACGGAGGAGGATACGCTGCGGGGAAGGAAAAGGCTGTTCTGCCTGATTTCGCCGGAAACGTTCTCCAGCGCGAACATGACGGCAGCCATGCTCAAGGACAGCGGCGCCGTGACGCTGATCGGGCAGACAACCAAGGGCGGCAGCGGCACCGTGATGCCCATTTCCACCGGATGGGACACCGTGATCGTGCTGTCCGGCTTCAGAACTGTCGTGAGCGTGAAAAACGGATCCTGGTACGACAGGGACACCGGGGTTGTGCCGGATGTATACCTCTCCGATCCGGAACTGTTCTATGACAGGGACCGGCTGACGGAGCTGATCAATACGCTGTACTGAAACACATATGAGAACAAAACGAAGGGAGCCACGGAATATGATTAAGATTTACGGAATGCCCACCTGCCCCTACTGCGATTACATCCATGAGCAGATCAGGGGACGCGAGGATGAATTCGAGTACATCAACATCGGCGAGAATATCAGGAATATGGGCGCTTTTATCCGGCTTCGGGATACAAATCCCGTGTTTGACCGGCTGAAAGCAATCGGCGACGTCGGCATCCCGGCCTTTGTGTTTGAGGACGGCCGTGTATCCGTGGACCCGGCGGACGCGGGGCTGATTGAATACGGGTCTCCGGCCGCGTGCTCTGTGGAGGATCACAGAAGCGGAAGAAAAGGATGCTGACCTTCGGGCCAGCATCCTTTTACTGTCAGGGCGTCTGAGGCAGGGCAGATCCGTTTTTCAGTCCGGAATGAAACCTAGCGTTTCGTGAAAATGCTCTCCGGCAAGGACGGCATCTTTGATCCGGCGAGAGAAGTCCGAACCGCATACCGCGTCCGCAAGGCTTTCCTCCGTCGTGCCGGGGCTGAAGACATACTTGATCAGCGCGTTCTTCTCCTCGCTGTACACCTTGGTGAAAAGATTGCCGAAGCGGATGATGTTGCTGGTTTCCGGCAGATAATTCCGGAGGGTATTGTCCAGCAGCCAGGACCAGCAGGTCATTCCTTTGTACGCAAAATCCGGGAAGAAGTTGGGAAAGAAAGCTTTTGCCCGGGCGATGGACGCCTCACATTCTTCGGCTGTCAGCTTTCCGCCGCGGGGGATATGGATCTCCAGCACCGGATCCCCTTCGGCAATGCCGGCCTCCGGAACGGCCCGGAAGGCATGCCCCATGCAGAACTGAAGCCTTCCGAGACGGAACAGCCGCAAATTCAGATGCAGCGAAAGCCAGTACAGCTCTCCCAGATACAGCCCGCCGATCCGCCCGGTATGCCAGACCGTCCAGACCACGATGTCCCGGAAGGTATCCAGAATCACAGACTCCGGGATATTCAGCGCCGCGGCCTTCCGGCACGACTGCTCACAGAAATACAGGAACGTCAGCAGATTCCGCTTCCCGTCCGCACAGGACAGATCATACTGATCCAGCGCGGCGGAGGCGGGAATCTGAATGCTGTTCAGCGCTTCATAAAACTCCGCGTCAAGGGCAGCGGGGAACCGCAGCGCGCGGTACCATTTCTCAATGACCGGTTTTGTGGAACTTTCCATGACAGGCCTCCGATAATCCATACGGGAAAGCAGGCAGTCAGATCCCTCCGCGCTTTTCCGCGTCATGCAGGTACGCGTTCAGGAATCTGTTTCACAATGGGGGCTGAGCCCGCTGCCATCCTTTGCGAAAACGGTGAAATTACGCGGGCTGTTTTATATCACAGCCGCGCTTTCAGCCAGTCCCGGTCCTTCCGGATGGCTTCAAACCGCCCGATCCGGCTGAACGCTTCCGTGTCAAAATCATTCTCCAGCACAACCCAGCCTGCATAGCCCAGACGCTTCATGACGTTCAGACAGGCTTCCGCCTGCCCGTGGCCTTCACCCAGCGGCCTGGAGCTGAGCGCCTGTGCAGTACCGTCCTTGAAATGTATCTGGCACACCCGGGAGCCGAGACTTTCCAGGTGCTTTACCGGATCCTCCCCGCGGAAAAAGACAACGTTTTCGTTGTCGTAATAAATCCTGAAATTGGGACGGTCCACCTGCTCACACAGGCACAGATTTTCCTCCGCGGTCAGGGTGCTCTCGCTGCCGATCAGGACATGCCGGGATTCAGCCGCTTCACAGGCCCACTGATAGAAGCGGACGGCTCCGTCCATGTCTTCGGCGCTGCGGATGGCGAAGCCTCCGAAATTGGGAATCTGGAGAATCCCGATGCCCAGCGCCGCCGCCGCATCAATGGCGGCGGAAACAATATGACGGCACAGCTCTTCCTGCGCCGCGCTTTCCGGACGGACAGAGCAGTGACCGCCCAGCGTGTTCACGGCCAGGGCAGGGAAGTCCACCGCGTACTTCTGCTGCGCATCCAGCCAGTAACGGCGCACATCTGCGTCGGAGAGCGGCAGGCCGTGACGCAGCTCTCCCAGATCCAGCTCTACACCGTCCAGACCGCATTCCGCTGCCACCCGGCAGGCAGCCGGGCCGGGGACGGGCGAGCACCATTCCGCGATGCCGATACGGATTTCACTCATTCTGTTTTCCTCCCGCGTGCTCCGGGACTGACCCCGGAGAGCATACAATCATTCAGGCACGGCTGAAGCAGTCCCTGCAGAAACGGTCCACGATATCCAGCACCTGATCGGTCCAGAATTCCGGCCCGCCGTGATCCGCACCCTTCACCAGATAAAAGTCCGCCGGATGGCCGGTTTCCTTCAGACGGCGGTAAAGAATGGCACTGCCCTCGCAGTTGACCACCCGGTCCTTGGTGCCGTGGAAGATCAGCACAGGAGCCAGCTGCGTGCTTTCATCAATATTGCACTCCACCGACAGCTGCCTTGCCAGCTCCGGATGCTCCAGCAGGTTCCGCCTGCCCATGACGAGGCCCTCCGGACTGTCCGGCAGGCAGTGATTCACTGTGCCGGGATTGGAATCCGGCGCGATGACGGAGGTGGAGCCGTAGTAATCGACAATGCCGCACACCTCGGCGCTGACGCCGGGGAACAGGCTGTCCGGTGTGTCATCATCGTGGATCAGGCCTCCCCACATTGCCGTGTGGCCGCCGCTGGAATCACCGGACAGGATCATACGGGTTGGGTCGATGCCGAATTTCACGGCATTCTGACGCAGAAAACGAACGGCGTTGCGGGCATCCTTAGCCTGAGCGGGGAAGCTGGCAATACCGGAATGCCGGTATTCCACAATAGCGCAGATATAGCCCCGCAGCGCAAGCTTCGCCAGCTGAGTGACATTCGCGTAAACATACTGGGGCATCCAGGCCGAACCCTGCACAAACACATAACAGGGCAGGGAGAAGGGCTGCTTCTCCGCAAAGGGTACAAAGCCGCTGTTGCGGCAGGCCGGGATCAGAATCTGGAGATGCAGCGTCGTATCGCCAATCCGGGCATATTCCACATCATGAAAATAATTGACACCCGTTTCATCCCCTGTGGTTTCAATAACCCGCGCGCCTTCCGGCACAGCGGTGAATTCCGGGAATTCCTCATAGGTCCATGGCCTGACTTCCATCTGACTGCCTCCCTGATCTGATTGTATCGGTTCTGTAATACGGATGAACAGATATAATATATATTCGATATTTCGGAATGTTTTTTCCTGCCGGCCTGCTTTCTCCAAATACGCGGAAACTGAAAAAGGTCAGGACGGCGGGGTGCGGTCAAACCGCGTTTTTTCTGTTTTTGGAGAGATGATTCCAAAGGAAATCATAAGGTCAAATGATGGCTTAATTTAAGGATTTTTCGTGCAAGCGATCGGAATAAAGCAATAATTTGTTGTATACGGTACCAGACGATACATTTAAAAAAGCCTCAGACCCGCCGCGAACCGACACTCCGCCTTTATCTGGAGACACTAATCCATAGACGATATGTCCTGCCTTTCCAACAATAAAGTCATCAACTTCAGCGATACGCTGATGAAGGAGGAACATACATGAAAAAGCTGGTTGGCCTGATGCTGGCTGTTATGATGGCTCTGACCGTCATGCTGCCCCTCGCCGCTTCGGCGGAAGAACCCGTTACCATTTCCTTCTTTGACAACGGTCCTACGCGGATCTGTCCTGGCAGAATATTCTTCCCTGGCAGACGCTGCCCTGGTATGCCCTGGTGCATGCGGACGGAGTCACCGCCGGCTGGGGTGTCCGCGTCCGTCCTGCCGCCGTCTGCTCGTGGCAGGTGGATCCGGAGGGCGTCACCCTCTGGCTGGACGTGCGCTGCGGCGGCATGGGCGTGGAGCTCGGCGGGCGCCGTCTTTGCGCGGCTGAGGTCGTATCGCGGGAATATGACAATATTTCCGCCTTTGAAGCGGCGCAGCGTTTTTGCAGGGTCATGTGCACAGATCCCCTGCTGCCCAAGGCTCCGGTGTACGGCGCCAACAACTGGTACTATGCCTATGGCCGCAGCTCCCGCGGGGAGGTGCTGGCCGATGCGGAATATCTGGCTGGACTGACGGAAGGGGTGGAGAACCGGCCGTATTTTGTCATAGATGACTGCTGGCAGCGGGACCGTTACCGGCCGGACGGATCCTATGAGGAAGTTTATAACGGCGGCCCCTGGATTCCCAATGACCGCTTCGGCGACATGCAGTCCCTGGCGGAGGATATTGCGTCCCGCGGCGTGCGGCCCGGGATCTGGGTGCGTCTGCTGCAGGATCACAGCCCGGAAATTCCGGAAGACTGGCGTCTTGCTCATACCGGCGGTCTGGATCCTTCCAGACCGGAGGTGCTGGCGCATGTGGCTGCCGTTGTGGACCGGATCGGACGGTGGGGATTCCGGCTGCTGAAGCATGATTTTTCCACCTTTGACATCACCGGCCGCTGGGGATGCGAAATGCTTTATGAGATGACGGAGGACGGATGGGCCTTCGCGGACAGGAGCCGCACGACGGCGGAGATCATTCTCGGCCTCTACCGGACGGTTCTCGCCGCGGCGGAGCCCTACGGTATGCTGATTCTGGGCTGCAACACGGTCGGTCATCTGGGCGCCGGGCTGATGCATATGCACCGCACCGGAGACGATACCAGCGGTCTGATGTGGGAACGGACCCTCCGCTTCGGCGTCAATACGCTTGCGTTCCGTATGCCGCAGCACCGCGCCTTCTTTGACATCGATGCAGACTGCATCGGCATTTCCGACAAAATCGACTGGCACTACAACCGTATGTGGGGCGACCTGCTCAGCCGCAGCGGCACGTCGCTGTTTTACGCCGTCCGGCCGGGCACCCTGCCCGCGGATCAGGAGCAGGAGCTGGCCCGGATGCTGCGGGACAACGCCGTTCCGCGGAAGGCGGCGGAGCCGCTGGACTGGCTGGACAGCGCCCTGCCCCAGGAGTGGCTGCTGGACGGGCAGAAGGCCGACTACAGCTGGTATGAACCCTGGGGGCTCCGGGTGGCCTGCGCTACCGGTCCGGTGTGGGAAAAGGTCTGGAAGGAAGTCAGCCGGGATCTCTGATCCGCCCGCTTCCGGCACCGGCCCGAACGGACGGAGCCTGTATCCGAAGGTAAGAGGAGTGGTTTCATGAAGAACGGTTATCGCTGGATGATCGAAGCGGACGGCATGTTTACCCTGCTGGAAGGGGAACGGCCGGTTCTGACCGCCTGCGCCGCGGCCGCGGATGACAGCTCCGGGGAAATCATTGACACCCGCCGCGCTGTGCTGAAGCAGCAGACAGAAACAGCGGCGGGGTGGCTTCTGACCTATGAAAACGAAGCCGGCCTTCGGCTGAGAGAAGAGCTGACCGCGTCGGAGCAGGGCGCGGAAGCCCGGTGCTTCCTGAGCCGGGCGGACGGCATGCCCGTGAGCACCCGGGATATGACACCGCTTTCCGCGCGGGCCAAAGGGGATGAAACCCCCTATCTGTGGCGGGATCTGGAAGCCAGAATGCTTCAGGTGCCGTATGACAATGATATGTGGATGCGGTATGAGGCGGTGGCGCTGCGGGCGGGGCGCAGAAGCAGCGACGTCACCGTGCTGTTCCGGGAGGATACCCGGGAAGGGCTGCTGCTCGGCGCCCTGGATTTTGATGTCTGGAAAAACGCGGCCGCGTGTCCCGGTACGGACGCGCGCATCCTGGAGTGCCGCTGCGGTCAGGGCGCCTGCGGTGAGGACACCCATGACGCGGAGCCCCACGGAACGCTGACAGGACAGGAGATCGCGTCCTCCAGGTTCTGTATCCTGTATGGTCCGGACTGGCGTTCCCTGCTGGAAACGTACGGAGACCGCCTGGCGTCGGAACGTGAAATCAGGCGCTGGTCTCTGGGCGTTCCCTTCGGATTCAACAGCTATGCCGGACTGGCCTTTACCCTGAACGCCGGCAATTTCCGGGAAAGCGGGGAATTCCTGCGGGAACAGCTGCAGCCCCTGGGCTTTGAAAATCAGGGGATGACCTGCGTTAACCTGGACGGAGGCTGGCAGCGGATCCCCGAGACGGACATGCTGGCGATCCGGGATGAACTCCACGCGGCGGGTCAGCTGGCCGGCATCTATGACGCGCCGTTTGCCTGCTTCTATCCTGATCTGGAGACAGAGATTCCCCTGATGCCCGGCCATCGGTTCTCCGAGATTGTGCTGAGAGACCGGAAGGGCAGACCGCTGCCCAGGGTGGATCGCTCCGTGCCCTATGATGTGACCCATCCGGTCTGGCAGCAGTGGACGCGTCTGAAGGCGGCGCGATTCAGAGACTGGGGCTATGACTATCTGAAAATTGACTTCCTCAGCCACGGCGGCATGGAAGGACAGCATGCGGATCCGTCCGTGCGGACGGGAAGGGAAGCCCTGAAGGTCGGATACGACCTGCTGGAGGAATGCTACAGCGAGGAGGCCATGGGCCGTCCCTTCTTCCTGAGCCTGTCCATCGCACCGCTGTTTCCCTTCGGCACAGGCAATGCAAGACGCATTTCCTGCGATGCCTTCGGCCTGTCGGAGGATGTGGAATATGTTCTGAACGCAATGACCTATTCCTGGTGGACAGCCGGGCGGCTGTATCAGTTCAATGATCCGGACCATATTGTGCTGCAGCGCAGCTTCTGCATGCTTCGGGATTCTTCTGAGGGGGAGGCCCGCGCCCGCTATACCAGCGCGGCGATTGCCGGCTCCGTCATGCTGCTGTCCGAGGATTACGGACGGCCCGGCGCCCGGGAACGGACGATCCGTATCGCGGGCAATGCCGAAGTGAACGCGGCAGCCCGCAGCGGCATCGCCTTCCGTCCGGCAGCCTCCGCCGGCAGCGGCGCCTGCCCGGTATACACAGCCCGGATTGACGGTTGTCCCTGTCTCGCGCTGTTTTCCTGGCGGGAGCAGCGGGAAACCGTATGCGCGGATCTCCGGGACGCCGGCCTGCCGGACGGCGTCTACCGGGACCTGTGGACCGGACATCGCGTCCGCGCGGAGAACGGCAGGCTGTCCTGGACCTTTGAAGGTCCGGATGCTGCGCTGCTGCGGGCCGAATAACCGCGGGAGACGCCGCGTATCAGGTCTGTTCCATCTGGATCAGGCGTATCAGCTGCCGCGCAATCTCCCGGGGGGACTCTCTCTGCTCCTTGTTCAGCCAGATGCAGATGACCCGGTATGCACCGTAGGTGATGAAATTAAAAATATATTCAAGCTCGGCCGCGTCCTTCAGACCGCCGTATTTCACCAGAGCCGCTTCCCGGACCGCAGCCTGAGAAAAAAGCTTCTGCGGGAAAAGAGGATCAACGTTGTTGTTGATGATCAGCCGTCCGAATTCCAGATGGCTTTCCATATACTCACAGGCAGTTTCGATAATCCGGACCGGATTTGCCGCGTGCTCCTTAATCGCCTTGGCAAGAAAATCAAGCAGATCTCTTTCCATATCGGCCAGCAGGTCAAACTGACTGCCGTAATATTTATAGAAGGTCGTGCGGTTGACATCGGCCCGCTGACAGAGTTCCCGGATTGAAATGTGGTAGATATCCGTATCTCTCAGCA
Source organism: Clostridia bacterium (assembly GCA_017431005.1). Classification (GTDB taxonomy): domain Bacteria; phylum Bacillota; class Clostridia; order Christensenellales; family Aristaeellaceae; genus Aristaeella. The sequence continues at coordinate 17,764 of JAFRLY010000063.1, read as the reverse complement.
TTTCCGTCAGAGCGTTCTTCAGCATTCTCCGGGTCATGGCAATCCTGCGGTCTTCTTTTTTTTCCATTGCTCTCACACCTTCTGAAAAAAACTTAACATTCTTCCGCATCAGTGTTGATGAACATTCCATCAGCAAAAATCTGTCGGTTGTTTAATCAACATGTGTTGTTTATAATTATGATCAGGAGGAAGCGTGCTGTCAAGGAGGTGCGGGAATGGAATATGTCTGGTATGTGATCGCCGCGCTCGGAGCCGGCATCGGCACAGGATTGGCGGGACTGTCCGCCGCCACGGTCATGGTTCCGGTCCTGATTATGCTTTGCCCCTCCTTTGCAGGGGAAACCGGCGCGTATCAGGCGACGGCGATTGCCCTCGCGTCGGATATTCTCGGCTCCGCGGTGTCTGCCCGGACCTATGCCAGGAACTGGAACATCGACCTGAAGCGCGGCCGGGGTACTGAATACACGAAGCATACCGGCTTCTTCTTTTTGCGGCTGAGCGGTCTGATGTTTTTTAACAGTTCCGGGGATGTTTTCACGCGGGAGACCTTGACAGCTTTTCACTGATCCATTTAAATGTATTTACAAATTACAGGAAAGGAAAACTGAACATGATTTACGATTACAAAATCACCACCGGCAAAGGCGAAACTCTCAACCTGGCGGATTACAAAGGCAAGGTTATCATGGTCGTCAACACCGCGACCGGCTGCGGATTTACCCCGCAGTACGCACCGATTGAGCAGATGTACAGGGATTATCACGACAAGGGCCTGGAAATCCTGGACATCCCCTGCAACCAGTTCGGCGGGCAGGCTCCCGGAACGGACGATGAGATCCATGAATTCTGCACGATGCATTTCAACACCACCTTCCCGCAGATGAAGAAGGCGGATGTGAACGGGGAGAACGAGCTTCCGCTGTATACCTATCTGAAGGCGCAGAAGGGCTTCGCGGGCTTTGACGCGCACCAGTACAAGGAGCTCCTCGAAAAGATGTTTGCCCAGGCGGATCCGGAATGGGACAAAAAGCCGGACATCAAATGGAACTTCACCAAGTTCATCATCGACCGCGAAGGAAACGTCGTCGCCCGCTTCGAGCCGACTGCCGATATGGCCGCTGTGGAAGCGTGCGTCAAAGCCCTGCTGTAAGAACTGCGGGCTGCTCCGGAGGAAAGAGCAGCTCATGAAGAAAAGGAGGTGCATGCCATGAATGAAACACTGAAAACCCTGACTGAACGCCGCAGCTGCCGCAGCTACAAGGCGGATCCCGTGCCGCAGGAGATTCTGGATCAGATCCTGGAGGCAGGGACCTATGCCGCGACCGGCATGGGGAAGCAGTCCCCGATCATGATTGCCGTGACCGATAAAGAGGTCCGTGATCAGCTCTCCCGGATGAACGCCGCCGTCATGGGCGCCAATACGGATCCCTTCTACGGCGCGCCGGTTTTGATCGTCGTGCTGGCGGACCGCAGCGTTCCCACGTATCTGTACGACGGAAGCCTCGTGATGGGCAACCTGATGAACGCGGCGCATTCCCTCGGCATCGCCAGCTGCTGGATTCACCGGGCGAAGGAAGAGTTCGACAGCGAGGAAGGGAAGACGATCCTGAAGAAGCTGGGCATCGAGGGCGACTATGAGGGCATCGGCCACTGCATCCTCGGCTACGCCGCCCAGGAGAGCAAGCCTGCCGCGCCGCGGAAGGACAACTATATCTATAAGATCTGAGCCGGGACGGGAAGACCGGCGGAGAGGAGTCTGACTATGTTCGGATTCAATTACTACACACCTACGAAGGTCGTTTTCGGCAAAGGTACGGAGTCCCGGGTCGCGGAGCTTATCCGCGAATTCGGGGGAAAGAAGGTTCTGATTCATTACGGCGGCGGCAGTGTCATGCGCTCGGGCCTGCTGAAGCGGGTGACGGACAGCCTGGAAGCCGCGGACATTCCGTACGTCACGCTCGGCGGCGCCGTGCCCAATCCGCACCTCGGTCTCGTCTATGAAGGGATTGAGCTTTGCAGACGGGAGAACGTTGACTTCCTGCTCGCCGTTGGCGGAGGCAGCGCTATTGACTCGGCGAAGGCCATCGGTTACGGCGTCACCAACGAGGGCGACGTCTGGGATTTCTATGATTACAAACGGAAGGCGGCTGCCTGCCTGCCGCTGGGCGTGATCCTGACCATCGCGGCCACCGGCAGCGAAATGAGCGATTCCTCCGTGATCACGAAGGAGGAGGGACTGGTCAAGCGCGGGTACAGCAGCGATTACGGCCGGCCCCGGTTCGCCATCATGAATCCGGAGCTGACCATGACGCTGCCGGACTACCAGACGGCATGCGGCTGCACGGATATCATGATGCACACCATGGAACGCTACTTCACCAACGGCGGAAACATGGAGATTACCGACGCGATCGCGGAAGGCCTGCTCCGGACCGTGATGAAGAACGCGGAAATTCTCGTGAAGGATCCGAAGAACTATGACGCCCGCGCCGAGATCATGTGGGCCGGAAGCCTTTCCCACAACGGGCTGACCGGCTGCGGCAACGACGGCGGAGACTGGATGACGCACAAGCTGGAGCATGAGCTGGGCGGCCTGTACGACGTGGCTCACGGCGCAGGCCTTGCGGCTGTATGGGGAAGCTGGGCCCGCTACGTGATGGCCGACTGCCTGCCGCGGTTTCGCCGCTTCGCCGTGAACGTCATGGGCGTCGAGCCGGCGGGCTCCGATACCGAAACCGCACTGAAGGGCATCGAGGCGCTGGAAGCCTTCTTCCGGAGGATCAACATGCCGACAAATCTCCGGGAGCTCGGTGTCAGCGCGACGGACGAGGACCTCAGACTGATGGCGCATAAATGCGCGGTGGGCGTGAACGGCGCCATGGGCTCCGCAAAGCTGCTGCGCGAAGAGGATATGCTGAAGATCTTCCAGGCCAGCAGGTAAAAAATATACTGTTCCGCTTTTGACGGACGAAAACAGAAACCCGAAGAGCTTTGCCGCTCTTCGGGTTTTGGTTTATTTCCTGAGTTCCCTGACCATGTAATACTCATTCAGCAGCGTTCCGTTTTTCAGCCGGATCGCGTTCGGTCTGATGCCGGCGATCCGGAAGCCCATCTTTTCATACAGGGCTCTGGCCCGGGAATTGCCTTCCACAAACTCCAGCTCCAGCTGCAGGAGGTTTTCGTTATTCTTCGCGATGCGGATCAGCTCTTCGAACATCCTTGTTCCGATGCCCTGACTCCAGTATTCCTTCAGCAGTGCGATCGCCAGTGACGCCCGGTGCCTGGTCTTGATGGATTTCGTCCACCCGATCTGGCAGTTTCCGGCAACCCGCCCGTCCACAAGACAGACCAGCATGGCTTCGTTGTCCGCGGCGTTGATCCGGTCAAAAAGCGCCTTTTCAGCCTCCGGGGTATATTTGCCGCATTCCTCGGGATAGCGGATGATGAACTCCGTTTCCCCGGCGGACTGATACAGGTAATCCAGCATGCCACGGACGTCTTCATCCCGCGGGCTGCGGAGCAGGGCCTTTCTTCCGTCCTTCAGCGTGAAGGCAATCTCCTGAATGATCATTCAATCATCCTCCTTCAGCGTTTTTCCTCCCTGTTCACGGCAGGCTTACATCCACTTTTTCCGCCTGAACCAGATCAGGCAGACAACGACAATGACGACAGAGGCTACAATAACGGCAGGATAGCTGTAACGCCAGTTCAGCTCCGGCATATAGCGGAAGTTCATGCCATACCAGCCCGCGATCAGCGTAAGCGGCAGAAAGATCGAGGTGATCACCGTCAGGACGGTCATGATCCGGTTCTGCCTGACGTCCAGCTGGGACTGCATCAGATCCCGCAGCTGCATCACATACTCCCGCTGGCCGGTGACCAGCTCCTGCAGGCGGATGACCCGCTCCGTGAACATATGGAAGTAGCGCAGGTTCTCATCCTTAAAGAAGCCGTTCTCGTTCTCCTCCAGCTCCTGTCCCAGGTCGATCAGCTGCTCATAATGCACCCGCAGATCCAGCAGGTCGCCCCGGATATCGTTCATTTCGGCGGGATAGGATTCGATCTCGCCGCGCAGAATCGCTTCCTCGATCCGGTTCAGCCGCTGCTCGGTGCCTTCAAGAAGCGTCAGGTCCTGGCTGATGGTCATCTCCAGCAGGTCATACAGAAAGCGCTCCAGCCCCGGATAGCGCCATTTTTTGGTGGCGCAGATGGTGCGCAGCATCTCTTCCGCATACCCGGTGTCATCCACCAGCACGATGCCCTTTTCATCCAGGGCGAAGGAGAGACGCCTGCGGGGACCGCTGATGTTGGCCCGGTCGGGAACGGACAGCGTTCCCGTCAGGGAGTCCAGGTTGACGACGGCCTTCGTTTCCTGCGGCGCGCCCATTTCCATATCGATCAGCATGTCAAACTGATCCCGCTGCTGCTGCCATTCCGCCGCGGTCAGGACCGCCGCGTACTGCGCTTCCCCGCTCTGCAGCTCCCGCATCGTGCAGGGGGTTAAGGATTCCTTGATCAGATAATACATGTGTTTTCTCCAGGAGCCGGACCGGAAACGGTTCCGGACCCGTGTCCGTATCAGTAAATTCTGAGATCAGAGCCTTCCCGCACGAAAACCGGTATGATTTCAAGCGGCGCAGCGGCCTGAACAGTCTGCCCGCCGTCATACAGGCGGCCCGTGTACGCTTCCGTCCAGCTGCAGCCGGCCGGCAGGTAAACGCTCCGCGCGGACAGACCGGCTTCCATCACAGGGGCGACAAGAAGCTCCGGCCCGAACAGGTATTCATCCTCTGTCCGCCAGCTTTCCGGATCTCCCGGGAATTCATAGAAGAGCGGGCGCATGACCGGCGCGCCGGTCTGATGCGCGTCCTGCATGATCCGGCGGATATACGGGCGCAGCCTCTCCCGGAGGAAAAGGAAGGGAGCCAGAAGCTTCTCTGTTTCCTCCCCGAAGCTCCACAGCTCATTCGGCTGCCCGCTGGTCAGCTTCAGCACATGGTTTTCATATTCCGGGAATTCGTCGTCATGATCGTACCAGGGCTGGCGCTCCCCGTGCATCCGGAATACAGGGCAGAAGCAGGCCCACTGGAACCAGCGGACCAGCAGCTCACGGAACCAGGGCTCGTCCGGCATGCCGCCCAGGAAGCCGCCGATATCGCTCGTCCACCAGGGAATTCCGGCCATACCCATGGAAAGCCCCGCCTGCAGCTGCTCCCGGAAGGACTGCCAGGTCGAGGAAATATCCCCGGACCAGGTCAGCACGCCGTAGCGCTGGCTTCCGGCCCACGCGCAGCGCACCAGGCTCAGGATATCCGTTTCCCCGGCTGCCTGCAGGCCTTCATGGAAGCCCTGCGCGTAGCATTTCGGATACTCATTGGACACCTGCGCCGCCGGGCCGTCATGATACCGGTAGAGATCAAAATCATAGGGGCCGAACTCCGGCTCCGCCTCATCCAGCCAGAACAGCCGGATGCCGTAAGGCTCATAATAATTCTTTCTGCACTGCTCCCAGACGAACTGCCGGGCTTCCGGATTCGTCGTGTCATAGTTTGCGGTCACGCCGATCCAGCTGCCCTGGAAGCTGACGCCCCTGTCGCACTGCACCAGCAGCCCTTTTTCCGCCATTTTGCCGTAGTTTTCGCTGCGGCTGTCAACGGTCGGCCAGACAGAGACCACCGTCTCGATTCCCATCTCCCGCAATTCCTGCACCATTGCCTTCGGATCCGGGAAATATTTCGGGTCAAACCGGAAGTCGCCCTCCAGCGGCCAGTGGAAGAAGTCCACCACGATGACATCCAGGGGATAGCCGCGCCGTTTATGCTCCCGGGCGACAGCAAGAACCTCCTCCTGCGTCCGGTAACGCAGCTTGCACTGCCAGTAGCCCATGCCGAACTCCGGCATCATCGGCGCTCTTCCGGTCACACCGGAATAATTCAGTTCAAGCTCCGCCGGCGTATCGCCGGCAGTGATCCAGTAATCCAGCTCCTTGCAGGACATCGCTGTCCACTCCGTCCGGTTCGTGCCGAAGCAGCACTGGCCGACCGCCGGATTGTTCCACAGGAAGCCGTAGCCCCGGCTTGAGACAAAGAACGGCACGGAGGCCTGCGAATTCCGGTGCGCCAGCTCCAGCAGCGCGCCCTTCTTGTTCAGCTGCTTCATCTGATACTGGCCCATGCCGAAAATCATTTCGTCATCCCAGGCCTGGAAACGGGCGGTCAGCCTGTAATCATCCGTTCCCTGAATGGGCTTCAGCTCCCGCCCGTCGATCCGCAGCGGAAGGCAGTAGCGGTCGATCCGGTTGCGCTGCGCCCAGTATTCCCGGGTCAGGATCTTTCCGTCGGAATTCACAAAGGTGATCCAGCCCTCTTCATCCACCTCCGCGGCAATCTTTCCGTTGGTGATGCGGGCTGTTTCCGCGGTTTTCCGGCGGTCGGGCCGGTCCCAGTACCAGGGCTCCGTCGCGTCAATGGTCCGGATTTCAATTTTGCATTCCGCTGCTTCCACCGGCTCCATCAGCGCCCAGTCGCGGCCGCTCATTTCCTTCCGTCTGGTGGCCCGGACCCGCAGGCTGTCCTTTCCCCACGGCTCAATCCAAACCGTTTCGGTTCCCCTGCGGAGCGTCAGCCGGTTATCTTCCTTGCTGAATATCATATGATTTCCTTTCTTCGGCAGCTTGTCTGCGTATACGGGACGACCCCGCGGGCACGAAGGGCGCCGGCGGCAGCATGATCCCGGGTTTCTGTTCTGCAGATTTCAGCATAGGACGGGGACTCCTGATTGTCAAGCGGTCACATGAGCATGATGAAATCCTTGAAGAGACCGGAACATACTGATATAATCAACAAGGAAACCGAGATAAACCGGGCTTGTAAATTCCGGAGAAAAGAGAAAGGAAGGAACCTCAGATGAAAAAGTTAATCGGACTGATGCTGGCGGTGATGATGCTGACCGGCCTGGCCTTTGCGGCCGTGGCAGAGTCACAGGGATCCGAAAGGTATGTCTGCACCGCGAACGGGAAAGGCCTGAACGTGCGCTCCAGCATGAGTACCACAGAAGATAATGTCGTTGCAACCCTGCCTTACGGCACCAAGGTTTTTACCTACGGCAACCCGCAGCCCGGCTGGACCTATGTGGAAATCGGAAACACCAGCGGGTATGTGATGTCCCGCTATCTGGTGAAGAACAAGCCGGCGCCGTATGATCCTTCCGCCAGGCCTGCTGAGCCGGCCGCGAAATCCGGCAGGAACTTTGACTCCAAAGCCGCCACCACCGTGGAACAGATCAACACGCTGCTTGCCGCCGCGAAAACGGTCGAACCCTACAGCGTGACGGTCCGTCCCGTACGGGCAAGCGGCTGGGTATATATGCGCTGGCTGCCGAGCAAGAACGCAAAGCTGCTCGCCACCTACGGCGCGAACCAGGAGCTGACGGTTATTGCCGAGCTGAAGGACTGGTACCAGGTGCAGGATCCTTCGAACGGCAGCGTCGGTTTTATCTACAAGAGCTATATCCAGTAAGCTGAATGCAGAACAGACAGGAGAAGAAGAAAATGAAAAAAATCATTGCGCTGGCACTGAGCCTGATGCTGCTTCTGTGCATGGCAGCCGCACTGGCCGACGAAACGGCGGAGAAGACCCGGCTGGGAACTCTGCAGGTCGGAGGCGCGTTTGTCATCCAGAGCAGGATCCCGGATAACTACACGTTTACCACCATAACGGCTACTGAACTGAATTTGGTCGGCACCCTTACCGGAGGGGAGGGCCAGCCCGAGGTCGTTGTTTCCATTGCGTACAGCGAGGAATACTTCGGCGTGGAACGCTTCAACGACGTGGATGAGGAGACCGTGCAGAAAATCCGGGAAGGTTTCCTGGACATGGACGAAGTGACCTTTGAGGACATTGAGACCGCCTACGGCACAAAGCTGCTGAAGGTGACGCAGGCCGCCGGGACGTTTGTCGATATCTATACGATCTACAAGGGCTACGAACTGGAGTTCGTCCTGACGGCTCCGGACGGGGTGCAGGACAAGGACGTGCAGATGCTGGTGGACTTCATCAGCGATATGGACTTCGTGGCCGCAGAATAAGAGAAGAGCAACTGAAAAAAGCGCTTCCGGCGCCGGACTGATCCGGCCGCCGGAAGCGCTTTTATGTATCCTTCTGTGCCTTGAGCGTGAAGTCATTTTGCGCAGGAACGAGAAATAAATCTCCGTATTTTTCCCGCTATGCTCTGTATTCCTTTCCGCTTTTCCATTATGCTGTTTTCACAGGCAGGAGCAAAACTGCCTGGAGATACTGATTCACAGGACGACAGGTGAAAGGAGACACGTCATGGAAAATGTTCTTGGCTTTCTTCAGTCCAGCTGGCACTGGATTCTGATCGGCATTCTGGCCCTCATCATCCTGCTGAAATTCTTCCCGCGCTACAAGATCGCGCCGCCGGACACTGCCCTGATCATCTCCGGCCTTCTGCGGCGGAACTACAAGGTGCGGAACGCTGACGGGACCGTGGCCACCAAGAAGTTCGGTTACCGGATCGTCCGCGGCGGAGCCACCTTCTATATCCCCGCCATCGAGCGCATCGACCAGCTGGATATGTGCCTGACCCAGGTGGACATCAAGACCGCGCAGCCGGTTCCCACGAAGGAGTATATCTCCGTGCTGGTGGACGCCGTGGCGAACATCAAGATCGGTTCGGACGACCTGTCCATCGCGACAGCCGCCGAACAGCTGCTGCACTATGACTCAGATCAGATCAAGGCGCTGGCCAAGGATGTCCTGGAGGGCAACATGCGCGAGATCATCGGCCAGATGACGATCGCCGAGCTGGTGCAGAACCGGGATAAATTCGCGCAGGAATCCATCAAGGCCGCCATGAGCGATATGAGCAACATGGGTCTGGAGATCATCAACCTGACAATTCAGAACTTCTCCGACAAGGACGGCAACGTGATCGACACCATGGCTGCCAGGAACGTCGCGGAGAAGGAGCAGGACAAGCGCATCGCGGAAGCCGCGGCCGAGAAGGAATCCAAGTTTGCCGAGATGCAGGCGGAAGCGGAAATCGCCCGCCAGAACCGCGACCTGGAGGTTCAGAAGGCTGCCTTCAAGCAGGAAACAGAGGAAGCCCGCGCAAAGGCGGAAATGGCTTACAAAATCGAGCAGGAGCGCATTAACAAGACCTTTGCCACCGAGCACGCCGCGGCGGAGATGACCCGCCTGGAAAAGGAAACGGAGCTGAAACGGCAGGCCGTCGAAATCGAACGCGAAAAGCTGAACGTTGAAATCCGCGAGAAGGCAGCTGCCGAGAAGGACCGGGCGATCGCCGAGGCCGAAGCGGAGAAATACCGCAGGCAGGCAGAGGCGGATGCCGCGCTGTATGCCGCCCAGAAGGAGGCGGAAGCCATCCGGATGAAGGGCGAGGCGGAAGCCGATGCAATGCGGATGAAGGCGGAAGCCATGCAGCTCTACGGCCAGGCCGCCATGATGGAAATGGTCACCGACAAGCTGCCTGACATTGCCCGCGCTGTGTCCGAGCCCCTGAGCAAGACGGAAAAGATCATCCTCTTCGGCGAGGGCGGCGCAACCTCCATGGCCCGGGACACCGCCGGCACCATGCTGCAGACCTTTGAAGCCGTCAAGGACGCTGTGGGCCTGGACATCCCCAAAACGATCCGGGACGTGGCCACCGGCGGACTCGTCGGAAAGGCCGCACCTGAAAACAGCGCTGAATAATCCCTTTGGCAAATCACAGAGCAAAAGCCTCCGAACGGAGGCTTTTGTTTTTCGCCGGGCCCGCTGCGGAAGCATGTTTCCCGGATGCTGAGCGGATGAAAGCATATGCAGCCCCTTGAAACGCAATACATGAATATGTATAATATATTGGCTGAAACATACGTTTTAACCATTAAACAGATCATATTTTATCCGATGGAGGGGACATGAACTTTCAGTGGGAAACCCCGGAAGAAATCAATCTGGCGCTGGCTCAGCGTCTCAGCCGTATCCGGAAAAGGCGGAAGCTGTCGCAGCAGGCGCTCAGCCGGAAGAGCAACGTGAGCTATGGCAGCATCAAGCGCTTTGAGATCAGCGGTCAGATCTCGCTGATTTCCCTGACGAAGATCTGCGTTGCACTGGACTGCGCGGACGAGATCCGGCGCCTGTTTGCAAACGTGGAATATGGCAGCATTGAGGAGGTTCTTCATGAACGATCGTAAAGCGGAAGTATTCCTGAACGGTCTTCATGTCGGTACGCTGGCGGAGACAGCCGATCACAGGACAGCCTTTGCCTATTCCGAAGCATGGCTGGAGGAGGGCTTTGCTGTCAGTCCTTTCTCGCTGCCGGTCAAACGAAGGGTGTTCGTTCCGTCCGTCAATACTTTTCAAGGTCTTTGGGGTGTATTTGCAGACAGTATGCCGGACGCCTGGGGCCGCCTGCTGGTGGATCGCATGCTCAAAAGTAAAGGGATTGACCCTTCCCGCGTAACGCAGCTTGACAGGCTGTGCATTGTGGGGGATTCAGGCATAGGCGCGCTGACGTATGTTCCCGCCTGGGATGTGCATCAGGATGCGGAACTGCCCGAGCTGGATGAACTGTCAGCCAGATGCCGGGCTGTGCTGAACCATGAGGAAATCAGCGGTCTGGATGAGCTGTTCCGGATGGGGGGAAGCTCCGGCGGAGCGCGTCCTAAAGTGATGACAGACGAATGGATCATTAAGTTCCCCGCTTCCGATGACATGCGGGATGCCGGTGTAATGGAAAAAGAATACATGGATTGCGCCGCAGACTGCGGTATCTGTGTTCCGGAGACAAAACTGATGCCTTCTGCACGGTGCGGCGGCTATTTCGCTGTACGGCGCTTTGACAGGGAAGGCACCATACGCAGGCATATACTTACTGCAGCAGCAATTCTGGAAGCGGATTGGCGAACCGCCGCTCTGGATTATCATACGCTGATGAAGCTGACCCGCATTCTTTCCCGCAGCAATGCAGCCGATACAGAGCAGATGTTCCGCCGGATGTGTTTCAATGTATTTGCTCATAACCGCGACGATCACGCAAAGAACTTTTCCTGGATCTATGACGAGGCACAGGATTGCTGGCATCCATCGCCGGCCTACGATCTGACCTGGAGCACAACGTATTTCGGTGAACATACGACTACGGTCGACGGGAACGGAAGGGATCCGGGGGAGAAGGAACTGCTGGCTGTAGGAAAAGCGGCAGGGATGAACATCAGAACCTGCAGCAGGCTGATTGCAGAGATACGGGAAAAAACGGAGCCGCTGCAAAACAGGTACAGGAATTGCAGAAGCTGAGGGGCCTGTTTCCCTGCGGCTTTCCCGTAAAAACCACAGCAGGTATCAGATGCTTCTCCGGAGACCTTACGTAAAAACTTCTCAATTCAGCCGTTGACAACCCGCGCTGCCTGTGATACACTACATAGGCTGTCAGCGGACAGCATGTGGGCTCGTAGCTCAGCTGGATAGAGTGTTTGACTACGAATCAAAAGGTCGTGGGTTCGAATCCCGCCGGGCTCACCAAACAAAGGCACCACCCTTCACGGGTGGTGTTTTTGTTTGTATGGAACGCGAGGATCCGAAGCCATGGCCTGTAGGTGAGTGGGGAAAGGCGCTGACGACCGCCGGTGGCTTAAATTTCGTCAGCGCCTTTCTCAGCCAAAGCAAGCGAGCTTCCCAGTGCTCTTCTGCATCCTTCAGAGACCCCTCCGTCATGCTGTGTTACTGTTCACAGGTCCGGGAATAAGTTAACACACAGAAGAACAGGATTTTCGGAGCGGCCGCGGCAATCTTTTTCAGAAAACGAAGCGCATTTGTTTTGTTCATCAGTCTGTCTCCCTGAAAAACCTTCACCTGCGTCTGCCGGGAGAGACCAGATACAGCCCGACCAGAAACAGAACGACGGCGACAACCCCACCGAGCACGACCAGCGGACCGTGCCACGGGAACGGCGGGTTATAGTAAGCCACGCTGTTACCGAACAGTCCGGAAAGAGTGATGGTTTTCTCAATTTCCTTCCAGCCGATGACGATCAGCGCAAGACTCAGCACGATCAGCAGGATGCCGATGATCCTTCTTCGGTTCATAAATGATTTGTCTCCTTCGTTTGGGAATACCATTTTGTAAATTATTCTTCCGAACGGAAGAATTCTCCTTCAAAAAAACGGGATACCTGAGAAAAGCAGGCATCCCGTTCCGCCGGCCTTTTGAAATTGCGCTGGGATGCGTTGAAAATCGAGGCTTTGCGGGCTCATTCCATGGTGCCGCTGCGAATCAGAAGGTTGTGGGGAAAGGCAATGATAAACGCCGATGACGGATATTTCGTCATTGCCTTTATCAGGTTTCTATTACAAGATAATCAATAATCATTTTTCAGAATCCGGGATATGTCAGGAAGCTTCCGATTCTCCTCGCCATTTACAATTCTGTAACATTTGTGCTTGCAGAAAAAAAGCTCCGGCCGAAGTCGGAGCAGATTGATATATAAGTTTTCTGATCAGAAGATATCAGATTCAAGATTTAACCAGAAAGCGGGGCGGACAACAGCACTGCTGTCGAGGACACTGTCGGTGAATAGCGAGCCGACGCAGTTCACAAACGCGGCGTCGCACTGATTGATGCCGGGCGACCGGAGCCACCACCACCCCGTCGGCTTGCCGTCTGCTGTCTGATATTTGTCGTCAAACCACGCACCGTTTTCGATCGCGTATTCTGTCGGCGCGATGCGGGATTTTGTATTGTTGCCATCATCATTTTCCCAGTATTTCGCATCCAGGTACAGGTTTGTTTCCGTGCAGCTCAGCAGGAAAATTTTATCCTTCGTGTTATTTCCGCCGGAGGTAATCCATCCGCTGTAGCCCTGGGCGTCGCCGTTGTCCACCTCTGTGGTCAGAATGGCTGATTGCTCTTTCGCGTCAAATGCCTTGTTCAGGAAATCGTCATTCAGCCAGGCGCGAAGGGTGCAAGTCTCCCAGGTCACATCTGTCTTTTTCTTATTGTACCGCTTCGCTTCCAGCCCATACTTGCTCAGCAGCAAAACCTTTCCATCCTGTACATCCAGCACAATCCACTCAATTTTCTCAGGACCGTTCTCTTCGTTGCCGTCCTGCTCATAGCGGCCAAAGGTCACAATACCGCCAATAGTATCGAAAGGCTGAGTGATCGTTGTTTCTGCCAGGACTGTACATATGGAGACAGCAAAAAACAACATGAGCAGAATTGCGATCACAAATTGTTTTTTCATCAGCTTCAGCTCCTTTTCATGGATTCCACTGATATAAACGAATTATCCTGCTGATCTGTTTCTTCCATACCGATGGGCAGGAAAATTCAAAGTTGCAAAATCAGAGATTTCATTCAGCGCTGATCAGTTCATTTCTACCAAGATCGCTTCCTCAGGAGAAAAATAATCATTTGAATTGCTGCTTAGTCCTGCAGCCATATATGCCCGTTCAAAAGAAATCTCCGGCACGTTACTCAGGTATACGTATGTGGAATTCATGGCCGCATTTGGCATTCTCCCGCTGATTTCAAAGCGGTATTGATATGAATATCCTTCACATTCCCAACTGCCATCCGGCATTTCGGTGTACGTCCTTAAATTCCCTTCGATTGCTTCTTTTACTGCCGGAAGCATACGGAGAACCGTCCAGTCGGCCATTTCTACTGTGCCTTCGTACTCATTCCACTTCGGGTTGGCGATGACCAGAATGCTTCCATTGGTAAGGCCTTCGTCTCCCATGAAGTTCACAATCATGCTGTCCTCACCGTTTCCGGAAAACAAATTGACAGTTCCGGTTTCATCTTCCGCAATCGCCAGTACGGGATTCAGAATGGTTTTGACCCGCAGAAGCAACATACAGTCTCCGCATTCACCCTTGGCGTCAATCCATTCCTGAATGGTCACAAACTTTGTGCCTTCCAGTGCGACGACAGCATCCTCCTCGGCAAAGGACTGTGCGTTGAACAGAGTGAAAAGCATAGCAAACGCCAGAATCAGTGTTAAAAGCCTTTTCATGGTGATACCTCCTCGCAACGATTGATTCATTAAATCAAAGATATCTTCAATTGCCTCATCCGGCTCACTAGTTGTTATCTGAAACTGTCAAAATAATCGTGAAGCATCTCCTGAGTAACAGGCACATCGATTCCTTCAAGTTCTTTATAAACCAATGCTGTCAGGTTCAAAAGAGCTGTCCATAATTCCGATGGGCTTTCTGCGGAGGCAAATGTACTCCGGATCGCTGCTTTTTCAGTTTCCGGCAGTTTATCGATTTCACGGTTCCGCGTGCTCTCCAGCCTGTATCGGTCGCCAAGCAGATCAATATATAAAGCCCGGGCAGCCTCCATTTCCCCGATAGCCCGGAAACAGTTCCCGCGGTGAATCGCAACTGCGGCATGCATCAGGAAAAACCAGACGACATTACGCGCCTGTTCTGTATCCTTCTTCTGCTTATCGCTGTATATGCTGTCATCCATCCACTCCCGGGACCGTACCATCTTTTCCTCTACAGTGCCGGAATGATCAAACAGGACTTTGAATGCCGGTTTCAAAGCTGCCGCGTGTTCATATCCGCCGTAACCGATGTCAATTTCCAGGAGATCGGACAGGATGTAGTTCTGGAGATGCCTGGATTCATTTTGCGTGAAAAATGCCAGTTCATATTTTGCTGAGATCTTCCGGTGCATATATTCCATGACTTCAGGCATGGATTCTCCCGAATCCAGCGCGATCACAAAATCCAGATCCGAATGCTCGTCATGATACCCGTTTACCCCGGATCCTATCTGGACCAGCGCGACAATTCTGCCGCACTCTGCGGCAACGGACTGGATATATTCAAATACGGCCTGCCTGTCCTGCACATTGAAAACTTTTCCCATTTCTGTACTTCCTTCCGCAGAACAACTGTTTTCACTGCAGTCATTCCTGCAATTTCTGATCCGGCATAGCGAGGTGTTTCAAAATATATGTTCCGAGATTCCTTGCCAATAAATATCCCTGCAAACCGTTATTTATCTTTATCCAGTAAGGAACGTACCTTCGCAATCGCACGAACCGTCAGTTCAACAGAACGATCAAGGAATGAAGCACATTCTTCTCTTGAGAAACCAACAAAGGGGTATTTCCCTTCTTCCAATGTCGGCATGTAATACATCATCCTGATTTTTGCAGGGATAGCGCCCTTTGGAAGATACTCAATATAGTCTGGAAAGGTCTTTAAATCCTGAATTTCAGTGAAATAACCGGAGTTGGGATGCTCATCCAGATATTCTCTTTCAACAACGTAAAAATCTTTCATACGCTCCTTACGGTCGGGAAAGAGTTTCTTAAAGTTGTCCCAGGTTTCATCCATACCGGAAGACTGCTCACGAAGTTCATCAAATGCTTTTGCGCGTTTCCAGGCAGCCGCCACACGTTTTTCGTCCCGGATGGTTCGCTGATGTTCGGCATCCGTTATCAAATGCGCATAATACCCAAGAAGAAAAGATAATTCTTCTTCTGAACTGATCTCGCCGATTCTTTTCAGGATATATTCATCCCGAAAGGCAGAGCAGTCATCAGCTTTTTTCCTTTTGCCCTTCATCCAATGTGTGATCTCCCTGGATGGAGTAAACTCGGACCAGTCTTCATTGGGAATATTACAGTCAGGCGCGATATTTCCAACACAAAATTCATGTCTCTTAAGCCATGGCAATATTTCCCATACCCTGTCAGCCACAATTAAATGAGATACCCATTCAGCCATTATTTACCTCTTTCAGTATACTGGCCATGCTCTGTATAAACTTCGATTTGTCTTAGCCAACAATTTCAAAATATAACCGTTCTATCCGTTTGGTTGATCTTGATGATCATATCAGTTTTTTGTGACATAAATCAAAATGAAGTTCAGAATCTGGTCCAACCCTTTTTGCAGGAACTCCTTGTCGCGAATTCCAAATTCATGTTCGGAATCAAACCATTCCTGCCAGGCGATATCAAAGCATTCCGCTTCCTTTACGGCAATCTCACAGCAATTGCCGCACTCTTTTTTCAGGAGCTTTTCCCACCATTCGGCAGTTTTGAACAACAGGGAATCATCGCCTTCAGCCCATGTTTCGAATAACTTCTTCAGCTCTCCCTGCGGCTGTGCTTTCAGTCCGGGGATTGCGATCATTACGCAGCCTTTCTTTTTGACAAATGGCAGTATCTTCTCAGCAAATACACCTTCTTTGCACCCAAAGTAATGGTAGGAATCAACGCTGATGACAGCATCGAAGTATTCATGTGCGAAGGGCATGTCCATGGCATCTCCATGAACCGGGATGACTTTATCTTCCAGCCGACTCTCCTGTATCCTCAAATAGTTCTCCGTAGCCGGAATCCACAGGTCGAAAGCATATACATAATCGGCATCCGTCTCATTCGCGATGAAAAATGAAGTCAGCGCATATCCGCATCCCAGATCCAATGTCCTGTGGAATTGCACATCAGCCGGTTTTCTCCTAATCAGTTCATCCAGCAGGCGAAATGAATTCGGTCCCATCAAGTAGTCCTTTGTAAAGTACTTCCTGTATTTCTCAATGTTGCTCATTCATATACTCTCCTTCATGACATTCCGATTTGTCAATGGTCGATTATCTCAAAAGATGTCGATTCATGTCAATCCGGGAACAGTTCCAGATAGGCTTGTATTTTTGCTTTACAATACAGTCCGTCCATAAGGCCAAACTCGGGATCATAGTATTTCCCGTGGTAAAATAATACCCAATGACTGTATCGGGGAAGTAACACTTTCAATATACATACCGGCGGCAGCGGTGTATCATTATCCACCTTTGTCATGGTTTTTGCCTGCCTGATCCCATAATGATCCAGTGCCCGCTCAATGTCTTTTTTCCCGGTTGCCTGATCATTGTTCATCACCCGGATCACATCGTCCACGGATACATTGGCGATCATGGCGACACACGCCTGCCCGCACAGATATTCTGTCGGCTGCTGAATATAATGTATTTCTTTCACTCTTCCTCCTACAAAGCTACACCGTTTCTCTGCTCCGCTATCTTCCGAGATACTCTGCCAAGTCTATCATTGTTCCGGTGTTTTCACCATGACTCTTCCATTCACGACCTCAAATCCGAATTTCCTGTACAGATTGTGCGCATCTCTGGTGATCAGAAAGCCACGGAGCTTTGTGTACTCTGGTGACGTAACAACATATGAAACTAAAGCTGTTCCCAATCCCCGATGCCGGTATTCGGGATCTATAATCACATCGCAAAGATAATAAGATGTGGCATAGTCGCTGATAACTCTGGCAAACCCGATCAGTTTTCCCTGATCATCAGCATATATACCATAGCAGGATGAATTTGATACAGATTTCTTAATCGTCTCCATTGAACGTGTATCTGCCCAGTAGGTCATCTTCAGAAGTCGGGCGATATCTTCTATGCTCATCTTGTCTGAGCCTTCAACAATTCTGAATTCCATCCTGTTTTCTGTTTCCCCCATAGTCGAGAATTTCAAAATATATCTTCCGAGATGATCGGCTACGTCCCACCCCGACAAACTGGAATTTGTAAAATGATGCTTACAGCTTTTTGCAGGTGAGTTTGTCGTACGCCACACAGCTGTCACTGAAGGTCAACTTGAGCATCCCGCCCTTCCTGCCGAACTCGTTTTCCCCGATGGGATAGAGCATGAATTCGACTTCATCGCCGTCTTCGTCGATTGCTTTTGCGTAAAGCTCATCGTT
>JAFRLY010000062.1 GCA_017431005.1 Clostridia bacterium | reverse complement strand
GATTGCACATGTTATCTGCGCTACGGATGCCGGACGCGAGGGCGAACTGATCTTCCGGCTGGTGTATCAGGAAACCGGCTGCAAGCTGCCGGTGAAACGCCTGTGGATCTCTTCCCTGGAAAAGGAATCCATTATCGAAGGATTCCGCTCCCTGAAGGATGGCTCCGAATATGACAATCTGTACAGTGCGGCCCTTTGCCGGGATCACGCTGACTGGCTGGTGGGCATTAACGCGACACGGCTGTACACGCTGCTTTATGGCAGAACGCTCAAGGTTGGCCGGGTGATGTCTCCGACACTGGCGATGATCGTAAACCGGGAAGAAAGCATTCAGGCGTTTGTTCCTGAGAAGTTCTATACCGTCTGCCTAACAAACGGCTTGATGGCGAAATCTGAACGCTTCCAGAGCAGGAATCAGGCGGATACGCTCGCCCGGATGTGTGACGGAAACGATGCAGTGATTACGAACATTGAGACAGTCCGGAAAATAGAGAATCCACCGCATCTGTATGACCTGACCACACTTCAGCGGGACGCAAACCGCTATTTCGGGTATACCGCACAACAGACACTGGATTACACCCAGAGCTTGTACGAAAAGCAACTGGTGACATATCCGCGGACAGACAGCCAGTTTGTTACGCATGATATGGAAAACCGCCTGCCCGGATTGGTCTCATCCCTTGCGAGCGCATTGCCCTTTACTTCCAGCTTGGAACTGAACATCAGGACCGCACAGACTGTCAATGACAAGAAAGTA
Source organism: Clostridia bacterium (assembly GCA_017431005.1). Classification (GTDB taxonomy): domain Bacteria; phylum Bacillota; class Clostridia; order Christensenellales; family Aristaeellaceae; genus Aristaeella. The sequence goes on along the minus strand of JAFRLY010000062.1, from coordinate 1,000 downwards.
TCAGATCACCATGCGATTCTGCCGACCAGGAATGCTGCCGGCATTGCTGTGAAGCTTTCCGAGAGCGAACGCGCCATTCTGAACCTGATCATTGTGCGAATGATCTGTGCTGTCAGCGAACCTTTTATCTATGACGATCTGACGATTACGGTACGCTGCGCTGATCATCTCTTCAAGGCAAAGGCACGGAATGTGCTGCAGATGGGCTGGAAAGCACCTTGGGCAACTTTCCGAGGCAGCTGCGGCAATGCCGGGAACTTTGAGGAAGAAAAGGTACTTCCGCTGCCGGAAGATCTGAGAGCCGGAAGCATTCTGCGCAGGATCACCCCCAGTGTACAGGAAGGGACCACTACTCCTCCCCGGCATTACACCGAAGATAGCATTCTGGCTGCCATGGAAAATGCAGGGAATGCGGAAATGCCCGAGGATGCGGAGCGCAAGGGCATTGGTACGCCAGCAACCAGGGCTGCAATCCTGGAGAAGCTGGTGATAGACGGCCTTGTGGAGCGCAAAGGAAACGGAAAGACCAAACAGCTGATCCCGACAGAAAAAGGGACATCGCTGATTGCTGTCCTGCCTGAACAGCTGCAGTCACCGCTTCTGACCGCTGAATGGGAGCAGAAACTCAAGAAGATCGAACTGGGCGAAGCCAGCGCGGATGCTTTTATTGCTGAGATCGGCCAGATGATTACCGATCTTATCCGGAATGCTCAGCGTGTACCGGATGCAGATGATCTGTTTCCGGCCATAGAGAACAAGGTTGGCAAATGTCCCAATTGCGGCGCTGCTGTTGTTGAAAAGCAGAAGGGTTTCTTCTGTGAAAATCGTGTCTGCCGTTTTGGGCTGTGGAAGGATAACTGCCTTCTGATGCCCGGGGGCAAGCCGCCTGAGCGCGAAATGATTCAGACACTGCTGAATGACGGCCAGGTGGAAGTGAAAAACCTGATTTCCAAGAAGGGCAAACATTTCAGTGCTCTTCTGGTTCTCGACTGTTCGGATG
>JAFRLY010000061.1 GCA_017431005.1 Clostridia bacterium | reverse complement strand
TTGATTCAGTAGCGAAAGCGGCCGCACATTTTGACCGATTTGTCAACCCTTTTCTGCAATTTTCTTAACAAAAAAAGAGACCGGAACCTGTTTCAGTTCCAGTTCTCTTTCCGTCATCCTTATCTGAATGACATTGCGGGCGAGGGATCAGTTTTTTTGTGCTTCGACCCGGCGTCAGGCCAGCATGGCAGCGCCGATGATGCCCGCATCCGGCCCGAGAACGGCCAGCTCCAGCGGGGGGAGAGGCTGATCTTTATACAGAATATATCTGACATATTCCTTTCGCAGAGCATCCAGAAGGAAGGCGCCGGCTTTACTGACTCCGCCGCCCAGAACAATGATTTCCGGATCAAGGAAGTTCACAACATTGGCAATTGCCTGGCCCAGATAACTGATATACCTGGCATAGAGTGAGACCGCCAGAGGATCGTTCTCCCGCGCGGCGTCGATGACAATCCTGGCGTTGATGTTTTCCGGCTTGCCGCCGGCTGCGGAAAGAATGAGCGTATCCGGCTTTTTCGCTACAGCCTCACGGGCTATCCGGATCAGAGCGTTGGCGGAGCAGTACCGTTCCAGGCATCCGCGATTTCCGCAGGTGCAAAGATCCCCGTCCAGGCTGAGAATGGTATGCCCAAGTTCTCCGCCGATCCCATGCGCTCCGCTCCAGATCCGGCCGTTGATGATAATTCCGCTTCCGATACCGGTTCCGATCGTAATAAAGACGCTGGAGGAGGAACCTTTGCTGACACCGGCAACGCTTTCTGCCAGCGCAGCCACATTGGCGTCGTTATCGATCGCAATCCGGACGTTCAGATGCTTTCTGAACAGTTCCGCGAGCGGTATATAATGCCAGTTCATATTTGTACATTTGATCACGGTGCCGTCAGGCGCGGCGATGCCGGGAATGCCAAAGCCGATAAAGTCGATTTCCTGCGGCTTCAGACCGGCAGCGGCAGCTGTACGGACAGCGCAATCCGCAATCTGTGCAACCTGTTCCTCAACGGGAAGGCTGATCTGTGTGGGAATGGACTCCTTAGAAAGAATATTCCCTGCGTCATCCACCACGCCCATCTGGATCCCGGTTCCCCCGACATCCACACCAATACGTTTCATACACGTATCCTCCTTGCTTTATGATTCTTCCTCCCGGAAGACACTTAAAAACTCTTTGGCAGAATTGTATCCCATACGCCTCAGGCTCAGGTTGCGGGCCGAAACCTCCACAACGATGGCCAGATTGCGCCCCGGAGCGACCGGAACGATCTGCCAGGGAACGGCTACGCCAAGAATGTCCAGCTTCTTTTCAATAAGACCGAGACGGTCATAGTCCTGTGCTTCATCCCATGCTTTCAGCTCTATGACCAGATCGATCGTACGCTGACTGCATACTGCACCGACACCGAAGACGGCCCGCACATCAATCAGGCCGATCCCGCGAACCTCCATAAAATGGCGCAGCTTTTTGGGACTGGATCCGATCAGTCTGCGCTCCGTGATCCGGCAGATATCCACTACGTCATCAGCCACAAGCTGATGACCGCGCTTTACCAGTTCCAGTGCCGCCTCACTTTTGCCGATTCCGCTCTTTCCGATCAGCAGCACACCGATTCCGTACACGTCCACAAGAACGCCGTGCCTGTTTTCATGAGGAGCGAGGCACTGGTTCAGATAATTGGCGGCTCTGGAACAGAAACGGGTGGTTGCCTGCTGCGTCCGGAAAAGCGGAACGTCGCAGCGGATTGCCGCTTCCTGCATCTCAGGAAAGGGATTCAGACCGCGGCAGATGATTACACAGGATATCGGATGGCTGAAGAAAGCATCCAGGGATTCCTTGCGGCGTTCAGGGGTCATCTGTGCCAGAAAGGTCATTTCCATATTCCCGAAGACCTGAATCCGCCCGGGTGTAAAATATTCATAAAAACCCGAAAGCGGCAGTCCGGGACGAATGATTTCAGGTGTCTGGATATTCAGATTCCGGGAGGAAGCGGAATACAGCACCTCCAGATCCAGATTCTGAAGAAAATCTCCCGTATCAATCATTGGCTCTCATTTCCTCCGGATGCGCTGCTGAGATCTCCGGCAGAAAGACCGAAAAAACCAGCGAGATAACAGGCAACACCGTCATGGTTATTATCGCCGCATACATCACAGCACTGCGCCCTGACTTCCTCCCGGCCGTTGGAGACTGCGACAGACCAGCCTGCAGTCTGCAGCATGGGCAGATCGTTCAGACTGTCTCCGAAGGCCATGACATTTTCCGGAAGGAAGCCCAGAATACGGGCTTCTGCCTCCAGCGCAATGCCTTTTGTGGCTGTCAGCGGGTTAAATTCCAGAAAATACGGCTTTGAGCAGGTGACGGACAGCCGCCCGCTGAAATGCTCCCGGGCTTCCTTCAGCATGGAGGCTATTTTCTCGGGTTCCGCCATCATGAGAATTTTGCTGCGGGGTTCCTGTATATACTGCTCCAGATCCCCGACGAACAGGCCTTCCATCATGGATGAAGCCGCATACCGCTCCGCCCACACAGAATGCTCATTGAAATAAAAACGGGAATTGTCATAGGTCTGGGCGTAGCAGCCATGGGCTTTTCCAAAGGCGGCGATTTCATGCGACAGGGAAACAGAAAAAGCTTCTTCCTTAAGGAGCGTAAACGTCCGGCCATCCCAGACCTGCGCACCGTTGCAGGCGGAGAACAGGGAAGCGCATCCAAGCTGATCCACAAAGGGTTTCATGCTCATCAGAGCTCTGCCGCTTGCAGGAATAACAGCGATACCGCGTAAGGACAGCGCACGCATCACCTGCACGGTATAGGATGAAATGGAAAGATCATCCCGCAGCAGAGTGTCATCCAGATCAAAGGTAACCCCGTGAATATCGGCGGGGGAGGGCTTTGCTGCTGTCATATGGCGGTCAGTCCTTCAACCCTTCGGCGGCAGCAATCTGAGCCGGGATACAAGCCAGGAAACGGCGCATATACGCGTCAAAACCGTCTGCATCCTCCGGATCGGGCTGAACGGTATGCTGCTTCATACCGTCGAAGACTTTACGGTCCAGATAATCCTCCAGCGAAAGAGCAGTTCCGTGCAGCATATAGTCAGCCAGCAGGGCAATTCCCCACGCACCGCCTTCCCCGGCGGTTTCCATTACGGTGACAGGCGCATGAATAGCGGCGGCAAGAAGGTTCTGTGCGACACCCTCCGTCTTGAAAAGCCCGCCGTGTCCGTAGACCCGGTCGATGGGGACATTCTCCTGCGCCATAATGTCCATACCTGCTTTCAGGGTTTCCATGCTGGCATAAATCTGCGTCCGCATGAAATTAGCGAGGGTCATTTTTGCGTCGGGAAGACGGACGAGCATGGGACGGCCTTCGGGAACGCCGGTGACGGGTTCGCTGGCAAGGTAGTTAAAGCTTACCAGACCGCCGCAGTCCTTCTCTCCTTTCATCGCTTCACGGAAGAGGGTTGTGAAGAGATCCCCGGTCTGCCAGTCAGCGCCCATTGCGCGGCCAACCTCCTTAAAGAGGCTGATCCAGGCGTTGATATCGGAAGAACAGCTGTTGCAGTGAACCATGGCGACCTGCTGCCCGGAAGGAGTGGTCACCACATCGATTTCAGGGTAGACACCGGTGAGCGGCTTTTCCAGTACGATCATACTGAAAATGGAGGTACCCGCACTGACGTTACCGGTCCGCGGACGGACGCTGTTGGTGGCGGTCATACCGGTGCCGGCATCGCCTTCCGGGGGGCAGAAAGGACAGCCGGGCTGCAGGTCACCGCTGGGATCCAGCAGCAGCGCACCCTCAGCAGTCAGACGGCCCGCGTTGGCGCCGGCGGGCAGGGCTTTGGGAAGAATGTCCCGCAGCTTCCAGGGAAAATGCCGGTCAGCGATCAGCTGATCAAATGCTCCGATCATGGATGCATTGTAGTCCATAGCATCACTGTCCACGGGCATGATGCCGCTGGCGTCCCCAATACCCAGGACCTTTTCGCCTGTGAGCCAGTAATGTGCCCAGCCGGCAAGTGTTGTGATGAAACGGATCTGCGGAACATGCGCTTCGTTGTTCAGAATCGCCTGATAGAGGTGGCTGAGACTCCAGCGCTGCGGCATATTGAAAGAGAACAGCTCTGTCAGTTGGGCGGCAGCTTCGGCGGTCATGGTGTTGCGCCAGGTGCGGAAAGGCGTCAGCAGCGTCATGCTTTCGTCGAAGGGCAGATACCCGTGCATCATGGCGCTGATGCCGACGGCTCCGAGCTTTTTCAGCGGGATGCCGTATTTTTCCAGAACATCCTTTTTCAGATCCGCATAGCTGCTCTGCAGGCCGTGCAGAATCGCATCCTCACTGTATGTCCAGACACCGTTCAGATATTCATTTTCCCATTCGTGGCTTCCGGAGGCTATGACATGATGAGCGGAGTCTATCAGCACACTTTTGATACGCGTGGAACCAAATTCAATACCCAGAACAGCTGAACCGTTTTCAATGACCTGACTGTACATTTTTATTCCTCCTGCTGCTGTTTTGAAATGACCGTTAACGGCTTTATGATGCTTTATTTATCGTACCACAAGGACTGCGGACTTGTAAACCGGAATCTACTTCAGATGCCTGCTGACAGGCTTGGGCACGGAACCGTACCGTCTGCGGCGGCGAACGAAAAGCAGACGAATCAGGAGAATCAGAATCACCAGGAGAATGGCTGGACTCAGGAAAAGCAGCACCATCTCAGGTGAAAGCGGAGGAAACGGGTTCGGATCCTCGTAGGTTTCCTGTATGATCTGCTCCAGCGTTTTCGGAGCGTTTTCACGCCGGGCCACTGTCCGCGAGGCATTCAGACTGTAGACTACCGGTTCCCCCAGCTCCGGGAAATAAGTGAGAGTTCCGATCTGCTCTCCGGCCTGTACCGGTGCAATAAAATCGCGGGTATACTGAATCAGTACTGTGTCTGTCAGGCGGTCGGCCATACGCTGAATCTCGGCACGGGTAGCCACAATACGGGTGGAATCAGACTGGCCTGTTGGCTGGCATACCAGCTGAAGCCTGCCCCGGCCTATATCGGATGTGGAATAATTGCTTGTTTCGATGGTTATGGGGTTCATGTTATACAACTGTACCGGTGAAATACTCATATACTGGCTGAAACCGTAATCCATCAGCTTGATGGTGTCCGCCCACCGGGCACGGTTGCCGGTGAAGAAAACCACGGAAATCAGACTGACGCCCTCGCTGGAGGCAGAACCGACGAAGCAGTAACCGGAATGGGAGTGAGACCCCGTTTTGATGCCGGTTGCTTTGGGATAAAAGTATTTATTCGGCTTCTCCTCGGAGCCGGTCAGCATGTAGGAGGATTTTGTCGTGATCGTACGGGCACGCTGCATGCTGGTCCTGGGAATGGTATAGCTCACTGTTCCGGCGATCTGCCGGAATGTTTCATTCTGCATGGCATATCGGGCAATAACAGCCATATCCCGGGCTGTCGTATAATGATTGTCATCATGATATCCGTGCGCGTTGGCGAAGTGAGTGCTGTCGCATCCGAGCATGGCGGCTGTCTGGTTCATCAGATCCACAAAGGCCGGGATTGAGCCGGAAACGGTCTCGGCGATGACATTTGCGCCGTCATTGCCGGACAGCAGCATCGTCCCGTACAGGACATCGATCAGCCGGATTTCCTCTCCTGTGCGGAGCCCCATCGTGGAAGAGTCCGCGGGAATATTCATGGCGGTTTCGGAAACAATGACTTTTTCATTCAGATCGTCTGTGAACAGAATGGCCAGCAGAACCGTCAGGATTTTCGTTGTGGAAGCCGGGTAACGGATTTCATCGGGATTCTTTGAAAATATAACCTCCCCGTTGTCCTGAGAAATCAGGATGGCGGACAGCGCGTACAGCTGATCCTCCGCGAGATTTTCCGGATGGTCGGGATCGTATTTTTCAGCATCCGGTGACAGCGTGGGTTCCGGGATGGGCTCCGGAGTCGGCGCTTCAGAAAGAGAGGAAACAGGCAGTGCCAGAAACAGCAGAATCAAAGCCAGCAGGACAGAAATTCCTCGTTTCACGGGTTGTGCTCCCTCCTTTCAGTTAATGATAAAACTAAAGAGAATCATACCACAATTGCCTTGATTTGGAAAGTGCGCCGACTGCCCTGTACGGGATGGCATAAAGCCGGAAGAGCGTAACCTTGACGGAACCGAAGCGCTTCTTTATAATATGAAAAGTTACGGACCACGCAAGAACGGAAGGAGCTAACAGATCTTATGAAGCTTGGAGTTGTCGGACTGCCGAATGTTGGGAAAAGTACCCTTTTTAACGCGATCACAAAGGCAGGCGCACAGGCGGAAAATTATCCATTCTGTACCATTGAACCCAATACCGGGGTTGTCATGGTGCCGGATCAGCGGCTGAATGTGCTGGCGGACATGTATCATCCCAAAAAGGTGACACCGACAACCATCGAATTTGTTGATATAGCCGGACTGGTAAAAGGCGCCAGCAAGGGCGAAGGCCTGGGCAATAAATTCCTGAGCCATATCCGCGAAGTGGACGCCATCGTGCATGTGGTGCGCTGCTTTGAGAATGAGAACATCATTCATGTGGATGGCTCAGTGAACCCGGCGAGGGATATTGAGACCATTAATCTGGAGCTGATTTTCGCGGATATGGACACGGTCAGCCGCCGCAGGGATAAGGCACTGAAGAGCTTCCGGGGCGGAGACAAACGGAGCGGCGCCGAGGCGGAGCTTGCTGAACGGCTCTATCAGCATCTGGAGGCCGGAAAGCCTGCGCGGACCTATGAAGCCACGGAGGAAGAAAAGGAAATCCTGGACGGATGGTTCCTGCTGACGACAAAGCCGGTGATTTACGCAGCCAATATTTCTGAGGATGATCTTGGGAAACCTGAAAGTGAAATCAGCTTTCTTCCCGAGGTCCGCAGAATCGCAGACAGCGAAAACGCAGAGATGATCGTCATCTCGGCGGCGATTGAGGAAGAAATCGCCCAGATGAGCGGGGAGGAAAAAGAGGAATTCCTGGAGGAGCTGGGAATCGGACAGAGCGGACTGGACCGCCTGATTACTGCCTGCTACCGGCTGCTGGGCCTGATTTCCTTCCTGACTGCGGGAGAGGATGAATGCCGGGCCTGGACCATCACAAAGGGGACAAAAGCACCTCAGGCCGCCGGGAAAATACATACGGATTTCGAACGGGGCTTTATCCGGGCTGAAATTGTTCCTTTTGACACCCTGGTGGAGAACGGGAGTATGGCAGCCTGCCGCGAGAAGGGGCTGGTCCGCAGCGAGGGGAAGGACTATATCATGAAGGACGGGGACATCACGCTGTTCCGGTTCAATGTTTAACACGAGGGGGAGATGAATCATGTCACGCCTGCAGTATTTCTGGAACCGGCTGTTCAAAATGGACTGGAAAGCCATGTGGAAAACGACCGGCGTGCTGAAGAAGCGCAGCGGAAAGAGCAGAATCTGGCTGCTCTGCGACATGCTGAAATGCGCAGTGAAATATAACGCCGGCTATATGGATTACAAGATTGCACAGATGTACAAGCTGACGGATGAACAGCGCAGAACAGTGATCACCAGGGGCATCTCCAATGATATTGTCCGGCGGATGAATGACAAGGCCTACTGGCATCTGTTTGACGATAAGGCGACTTTCAATGAGCTGTTTCAGCAGTGGATTCCGCGGAAATGGCTCAGAATCAACGATGAGACGGATCCGGAAGCGCTGTTTGCCCTGTGCAGGAATGAAAAGCAGCTGATCGGCAAACCGCTGGAGGGCTCCAGCGGGCAGGGAATACAGAAGTATACGGAAGAGGACTGGAAGGAAGGGCCGGAAGCGTTCCTGAAACGGCTGAAGGCTGATCAGATCGGCATTCTGGAGGAGATGGTTGTTCAGCATCCCAAAATGGCAAGCCTCTGCCCGACAAGCGTAAATACCTGCAGGATTGCCACATTGCTCGGAGATAAGCAGCAGGGGATTGTGTATGCTTTCCTGCGGATCGGAAACGGGAAGGTTATGGACAATGTGGACTGCGGAGGCATGGCTGCGCGGATTGACCTGGAGAGCGGCAAGCTGCTGACAGTGGGCGCGGACAAGCAGGGGAATACTTTCATCAAACATCCCATCACCAATACCAGCCTGATCGGCTTTCAGATTCCGTTCTGGGAAGAAGCAAAGGCCATGTGCATGGAAGCCGCACAGATGGTTCCGCAGATGCGGTTCGTTGCCTGGGACGTTGCCATTACTGAGAAGGGCCCGACCTTTATTGAAGGAAACAGTTTCCCCTCCCACGCCATTCCGCAGTTTGCCGCGCATTATCCCAACGGCATCGGCATCCTGCCCGAGTTTGAGAAATTTATCGATCTGTGACACAGCTCCGGATGCGGCAGGGAGAAAACTGCAGTTGCGAAAAGAAGGTTTTTTTGATAGAATAACCCCGGTACAAGCAATCATCCACAAAATTTATTAAAACTGGAGGCAAATTCATGAGCAAGGTTGTTGTATTTGACCATCCGTTGATTCAGCACAAACTGAGCATTATGCGGGACAAGCATACCGGAACCAAGGAATTCCGGGAGCTGCTGTCTGAAATCGCCATGCTGATGGTATTTGAGGTTACCCGGGATCTGGAAACAGAAGAGGTCGAGGTTGAGACCCCCATCTGCAAGTGCAAGAGCCGGGTCCTTTCCGGGAAAAAGCTTGGAATTGTGCCGATTCTCCGCGCCGGCCTGGGCATGGTGGATGGCGTGACCAACCTGGTGCCTGCCGCCAAAGTGGGACATATCGGCCTGTACCGCGATCCGAAGACTCTGGAGCCTGTCGAGTATTACTGCAAGCTGCCGGCAGACGCTGAGAAGCGTGAACTGCTGATTCTGGATCCGATGCTCGCAACAGGCGGAAGCGCCAGCGCTGCCATCCGGTTTATCAAGGACCGCGGCTGCAAGCATATGAGACTGGTAAACCTGATTGCGGCCCCGGAAGGCATAGCGAGGATTCAGCAGGATCATCCGGACGTTGATATTTACGTGGCAGCCCTGGACGATCATCTGAATGAACACGGCTATATTGTTCCCGGACTTGGCGATGCCGGCGACCGGCTGTTCGGAACAAAATAAAAGAAGGGATTATGGCAGTTCCGGACATCGGAACTGCTTTTTTATTGCCATATGAACATTGTTCAGGATCTGCGGGATCTCGGCTTCCTGCGCGTGGAGGTGCTTGACGGGGCGAGCTGCGGCATACAGGAAACCAGGCTGATCCTGTGCTTTTTCGGCTATGAGGCGGATATTCCCTGTCCGGAAGAGCGGGATGCCGTGATTCACGCATACTATCCGGCGTCCCAGACTGCATACCGGCTGGCCCGGACTTACGTGCAGCACTGCCGGGAGGCCGGACTTGATATCCGGCAGGCAAACGAGATTCATATCAAAAGTATTTTAAACCGGCTTGCTTTTCTGAGACGGGGAAGAAATACCCTGGCCTATCTGCCGGAGCAGGGCAGCCGCTTTCATGTGCAGATACTGGCCGCCAATGCGGAGATTCCCGTAACGGCGGAGCCGGAAGCGGAAGAGCATCCGGCAGATTGCGGCAGCTGCACACGGTGCCGGCAATTCTGCCCGGGAGGCGCCATACAGGAGAACGGTTTTGTCAGGGAGCGCTGCCTCAGGTACTGGATGATGAACGGGAAAATGCCCCCGGAGGATCTGGCATTCCGGATGGGAAACAGGCTGATAGGGTGCGACGCGTGCGAGAACTGCTGCCCGATGAATCCTCCGGCGACGGGCCGGGCCTGCGTCGTACCGCTGAAGACATTGCTTCAGGAGTATGATGATACCTGCCTGGCAGATAAGATCGGGCATAATTATGCCCTCCCGAACAGGGTCCTGACGCAGGCCTGCCTGATTGCCGGGAATATGAACAGACAGGACATGCTGCCGGATCTGAAACGTCTGGAACAGGAGAGCGGCTCCGAGGCAGTAAGGCAGGCGGCGCACGCAGCATTGCGGAGGTTGAATGAGGACGCAGATAAATATATAATATGACAGAAGAAATACATTCGGGGATTTGTTTTTTTCCCCGGACAATGGTAGGATAACAGCGGATTCGTGATGTATTGAAAGAAAACGCGGTTCATTAAGCACACACCGGAGGATGAATAAAAATGATGGAAGTCAGCGGGAAGGCTGAAAACGGAAAGCTGATTATTGCGATGGCGGGACGCGTGGATTCTCTGAACGCCTCCCAGGCAGAGAACGCTATCGGTGAACTGACCGGACAATTCCCCGGCCTGCCGATTGTGCTGGACTGCGACCGCCTGGAACACTCCACAAGCGCCGGGCTGCGTGTCATCCTGAGGCTGATGCAGAGAGCAAAGAATGTCATTATGATCAACGTTCATTCAGAATTATATGATATTCTTGAAATGACAGGCTTCACCGATATGATGGAAATTCAGAAGGCGTACCGGGTTCTTTCCGTTGAAGGCTGTGAACTGATCGGAGAGGGAGCCAACGGAAAGGTGTACCGGGTGGACAGAGACACGATTGTCAAGGTTTACCGGAAACCTGATGCCATTCAGGAGATACACCGGGAACGGGAACTCGCCAGGACGGCATTTGTGGCAGGCGTACCAACTGCCATTCCCTATGATGTGGTGCGAATCAGGGAAGGCGGATACGGTTCCGTATTTGAGCTTCTTGACGCCACCAGCTATGCCGGTCTCCTGCTGAAAGGCGAGAAGACACTTGACGAGGTTGCCGGAATGAGCGCACAGCTGCTGAAAACAATCCACTCCCGAACGGCACGGGCGGGTCTCCTGCCGGACATGAAAAAAACCGCTGTCGGATGGATTCAGTTCCTGCAGGGGTATCTGCCCGAGGAACAGAGGGAGAGACTGCTGGAACTGATCGGAGAGATCCCGGACAGCCTGCGCATGCTCCACGGAGATTTTCACGTCAAAAACATTATGCTCCAGAACAATGAAAGTCTGCTCATTGACATGGATACACTCTGCTGCGGTGACCCTGTCTTTGAACTGGCTGCCATGTATAATGCCTATGTGGGATTCGGCGTCATCGATCCGTCCCTGCCCGCAGATTTCTTCGGGTTTTCCTATGAAACGTGCAATACCCTGTGGAGCAAAACCCTTGCACTCTATCTCGACACAACGGACAGTGAAATCCTGCAGAGGGCGGAGGACAAAGCAAAGCTGATCGGGATTATCCGTATTATGCGGCGGCTGATCCGGCATCAGGAGCTTGAGACGGATACGGGCCGCCGCATGATGGATTACTGCAGGAAGGAGCTTGCTGATCTGCTGCCCCGTGTGGATTCGCTGGCTGTCAACGGATGAAACAGATGAAAATAGATTTACATATGCATACCCGGATTTCAGACGGGACAGATTCTCCTGAGGAGCTGCTTCAGGTTGTCAGAGCATCCGGCATTTCCCTTTTTTCCGTAACAGATCATGACGCGATAAACGGAAACCTGGTGCTGCGGGACCTGCTGGAACAGGAGGATCCCGCTTTTGTATCCGGTATTGAGTTTTCCTGCCAGGATGAGCTGGGGAAATATCATATTCTGGGATACGGGTTTGACCCGGAGGAGCAGAGCATACGGGCGGTTGTTGAGAAGGGGCAGGCGCTCCGCACGGAAAAACTGCGGAAAAGGCTGCAGCTGCTTGATGAAATGTTTCAGATATCCTTCCCGGAGCATGAGATTCAGAAGCTGATGAAGCTGGACAATCCGGGCAAGCCCCATATCGGGAACCTGATGGTACAGTACGGCTTTTCCGGATCCCTGAGGGAAGCCTTCGATTCATACCTGCAGCTGCTGCCGGAACAGCAGGATTATATCGGGCCGGAGGAAGCGATCCGAGGAGTTCTGGAGAGCGGAGGCATTCCGGTGCTGGCTCACCCGTTCTTCGGGGACGGAAGAGAAAACTATCCGGCGGATGCCATGGAGGAACGCCTGGACCGGCTGACATCTTTCGGCCTGAAAGGCGTGGAAGCTTTTTATTCGGGTTTTACACAGGAACAGACTTCACTGATGGTGCAATTCGCTGAAAAGCGGAGACTCTATATCACAGCCGGAAGCGACTATCACGGCAGAAACAAAGGGATAGCCCCGGGACAGACCGGACTGAACATAAATGCATATCCTCCGGAGAACCTGGAACGGTTTCTCGGGGATATTCATAAGCTGCCCGGATGGCTCGGACCGAAGCAATAAAAGGCCGAAACGGCGCGAAGGACACCGCGCCGTTTTTTAGTTTCCTGACTTCCGGGAGAACAACAGAAAAACTTGAAACGGACAGGTTATATACGTATAATGTCCTCTATCATCGGTATGGGATCCGAAGAAGGATTGATTAAGGAAGGTTATTCATGAACGCAAAGTTCCTGGCTTATCTGGTTAAGCGCCTGCTGATGGCGCTGCTGACAATTTTCCTGGTGATTGCGATCACTTTTTTTGTTATGCACGCCATTCCGGCTTCCCCCTTCAGTTCTGAGAAGGCCAAAAGCGACGCGGTTATCGCAGCGCTGGAAGCCAAATACGGTTTTGACAAGCCTGTTCCCATTCAGTTTCTGAACTACCTGAAGAATATTCTTCACGGCGATTTCGGCCTTTCCACCGGCTGGATCGGCAATACGGTGGCGGAACTGATCATGGGCGGCTTCTCCTATTCCGCCCGGATAGGCTTCACAGCGGGACTGATTGCGATTGTGCTGGGTGTGATCCTGGGATCCATAGCTGCGCTGAGGAGGGACAGAATGCTGGATAAGGTTATCCAGGTGCTGACTACCGCGCTGGTTTCCATGCCGTCCTTTGTAATGGCGACGCTGCTGCTTCTTCTGTTTGCACTTCAGCTGAACTGGCTTCCGTCCATGGGAAACCAGCCCGGAGGCCTGATCCTTCCGGTCATTTCCCTTGCCCTGTATCCCATGGCTTATGTGACAAGACTGCAACGCTCGTCCATGCTCGACGTGCTCGGACAGGATTATATCCGGACAGCCAGGGCCAAAGGCGTGAAAAACAGCGGTGTGATTTTCAAGCACGCGCTGAAGAATACCCTGACGCCGGTAATTACCTATGCAGGCCCCATGATGGCGTATATCCTGACCGGATCCATGGTGGTTGAAAACATTTTCAGCGTTCCGGGGCTCGGGCGGCTTTTCACAAACAGCATGCTGCGCACGGATTACATGATGATCATGGGGGTTACGATTTTCCTTGCAACCATGATTATTCTGATGAATTTTCTGGCGGATATTCTTTACAAGGTTATCGATCCGCGGATTGATCTCGGATGACAGGCCGGTCCGGAAAGCCAAGGAAGAATTCAGCAAAAGATTTGAGGAACGGAAATGACTGAAAAGAAAATGAAAAATCCCCTGAGCCTGCAGATTGATCCTGCGCTGTTTGAAACAGCCTCAGAGGAAGAAAAAGCACAGCAGGTCACCATGCGGGAATCGGTATCCTTTATGCGGGATGCCATGAGGCGCCTGCGCAAGAACAGGATTGCGATGATTTCCCTGTGGGTTATTCTTCTGGTTGCGCTGATCGCTTTTATCGTACCGACTTTTTATCCCTATACCTATACAAAGCAGGATGTGACCGCGCAGAATCTCGGACCCTTTCAGTATTCCGCCAAGGAACAGATGAAGATTGACAAGGGAATGAGCGTTTTTCCGCACATTATGGGGACGGATAACCTGGGCCGGGATTACGCGATCCGCGTGATTTACGGAACCAGGATTTCCCTGCTGGTCGGTATTTTTTCCGCGCTGATCGTTATTGTGATCGGTATTATTTACGGATCCATTTCCGGCTATTTCGGCGGCCGGGTGGATATGGTGATGATGCGGATTGTGGACATCATTTATTCACTGCCTGACGTTCTGATCGTTATCCTGCTCAGCGTGGCCATCAAGGACTGGGTTTCCACTTCCCAGAACGCTCTGATCGCCAGGCTTGGCGCCGGCATGGTCAGCATTTTCATTGTATTCGGTCTGCTTTACTGGGTCAGCATGGCCCGCCAGGTACGCGGTCAGATCCTGTCTATCAAGAAGCAGGAATATGTGCTGGCATCCCGCGCGATCGGCGCAACCCCTGCCCGGATCATCCGGAAGCATATGATTCCGAACTGCGTTTCCGTCATCATTATTATTGCTGCCATGCAAATTCCCAGCGCTATCTTCACGGAGAGCTTCCTGAGCTTCCTGGGACTGGGAGTTTCGGTACCCATGCCTTCCCTGGGAAGCCTTGCTTCCGATGCCCGGACAGCGCTGCGCTCCTATCCCTATCAGCTGATTTTTCCGGCACTGTCCATTTTCCTGATCGTGCTGAGCTTTAATCTGCTGGGCAACGGACTGCGGGACGCGTTTGATCCCAAACTGCGCAACTGAGGAGGAAGTACAGATGAATTTACTGGAAGTTAAGGATCTGCATACCTCCTTCTTCACGGGCGCCGGGGAGGTCAAGGCAGTGAACGGGCTCAGTTTTTCCCTTGAAAAAGGAAAGGTTTTGGGCATCGTCGGTGAGAGCGGCAGCGGCAAATCTGTTACCGCGTACTCCATTCTTCAGATCCTGACGCATCCCGGAAGAATCGTTTCCGGTTCCATCCGCTTCCACGGAGAGGAGCTGGTGGGCAAAAGCGACGAGGAGATGCGGAAAATCCGGGGAAACAAGATCAGCATCATTTTCCAGGATCCGATGACCTCGCTGAATCCGACGTTCACAATCGGCAACCAGCTGATGGAAGCCATCATGATGCATACGAACAGAAACAGGAAGCAGGCTGAGGAGCGGGCGATTGAGATGCTGCGCCTCGTCGGCATTTCCGAACCCGAGAAGCGGATGCATCAGTATGCACACGAGCATTCCGGCGGTATGCGCCAGCGGGTCATGATTGCCATGGCGCTGGCCTGTGAACCGGATATTCTGATCGCAGACGAACCGACAACAGCGCTGGATGTGACCATTCAGGCTCAGATACTGGAGCTGATGCTGAAGCTTCAGCGGGAAATGGGAATGGCGATCATCATGATCACGCATGACATGGGCGTCATCGCACAGATCTGTGACGAAGTGATTGTCATGTATGCCGGTGGAGTCTGCGAACGGGGCACGGCGGACGCTATCTTCTATCATCCGAAGCATGAATACACCAAGGGACTGATGCGCTCCATTCCCGACATGAACGATGATGAGAAAAACAGGCTGATTCCGATTGCCGGAACACCGATCGATCTGCTCCATATGCCGCCCGGATGTCCGTTCGCACCGAGATGCGAGCGCGCGATGAAGATCTGCCTGCAGGAAAAACCGAAGGAGTACTGGGTGGGAAGAGACCATCTGAGCGCCTGCTGGATGAACGTAAGGGAAGGATTATGCTATGGGGAACGTCCGGAAGAGGAGGTTGAGGTTTAAGCCATGGAAGAAATAAAAAAGGGCTTTACTCCCGATCCGGATTGCCTGGTTCAGGTACGGAACCTGAAGATGTTTTTTCCGATTACAACCGGCTTCCTGAAAACCACGATGCTCAAAGCGGTCAACGATGTATCCTTTGATATCCGACGGGGAGAAACACTGGGACTGGTGGGCGAGAGCGGCTGCGGAAAGACTACAGTCGGACGGACGCTGCTTCAGCTCTACAAACCGACAGACGGGGAAATCTGGTTCGACGGCAGGAAAATTGACAACAAGGAAGCGCTGAAGAATTTCCGGCGCAGGGCCCAGATGGTTTTCCAGGATCCCTATTCCTCCCTGAATCCCCGCATGACGGTAGGGGATATCGTTGCGGAGCCGATAGATGTACATCATCTGTGCGCAAACAAAACGGAAAGGGAAAACAGAATCCGGGAGCTGATGACGCTGGTCGGCCTGAACACGGAGCATGCCACCCGGTATGCCCATGAGTTTTCCGGGGGTCAGCGGCAGCGTATCGGGATTGCCCGGGCACTGGCCTCCAAACCGGAGTTCATTGTCTGCGACGAACCGGTGTCGGCTCTGGACGTTTCCATTCAGGCGCAGGTCATCAATATGCTGGAGGATCTGCAGTCCCGTCTCAGCCTGACTTATCTTTTCATTGCTCACGATATCAGCGTGGTGAAGCATATATCCAACCGGATTGCGGTTATGTATCTCGGAAGAATGATGGAGCTGGCTTCAGCAAATGAACTGACGAAGCATCCGCTGCATCCCTACACCGTTTCGCTGATGAGCGCGGTACCGGTGCCGGATCCGAAGGTGAGCAGGAACCAGCACAGAATCGTGCTGGAGGGAGACGTCCCCAGCCCGCTGAAGGTACCGTCCGGGTGCCCATTCCGGCCGCGGTGCAGCCGCGCCACGGCCGCCTGCGCGGAGGCGTGTCCGGCAATGCGCGAGGTGTCCCCGGGACATTTCGCTGCCTGCCATAACCTGTGACCCGCTTTATCTGTGATTCCCGCCGAATCAGGCGTGAATACATATTTCAAAGGAGGAAAAACCTATGAAGAAAATCGTTGCTCTCGTGCTCGCCCTGGCGATGATGCTGAGCCTGGTTTCCGTCGCTTCCGCGGAAGAAACCAAGGAAATCAAGCTGTTCCTGGGCGGCGGCACCCCCCTGTCCATGGATCCCGCGCTGAACAGCGCTTCCGCCGGTTCCAACATCATCCGTTCCGCTTTTGCCGGACTGATGGGCTACCAGCTGAACGCCGAAGGCGAACCGGAAATGAAGCCCGAACTGGCTGAAACTGTGGAAGTTTCGGACGATGGTCTGGTTTATACCTTCACTCTGCGGGAAGGCCTGAAGTGGTCTGACGGCACCGATGCTACCGCGACCCAGATCAAGGCTGCCTGGGATCGGGCTGCTTCCCCCGAGCTGGGCGCTGACTACGGCTTCCTGTTCGATGTGATCAGCCGTGCCGATGACGGCACGCTGGCGATCGACGTGGATGACGCCGCCCGTACCTTCGTGGTGCATCTGCCTCAGCCCTGCGCCTATTTCCTGGATCTGTGCGCGTTCGTGCCCTTCTACCCGGTGCGGGTGGATCTGGCGGACAACGAAGGAGTCTGGGCGACCAAGCCTGAAACCTTCATCGGCCTGGGCGCTTTCAACATGGTGGAATATTCCGTTGACGACAAGATCGTTTTCGTGAAGAATCCCTATTACTGGAACGCGGAGAATGTGAAGCTGGATGGCATCACCTTCTATCTGTCCGAGGACAACACCGCTATCCTGACCGCGTACGAGAACAACACAGTGGATTATATCCAGTCCATCTCCTCCTCCGAGTATGACCGGCTGAACGCCACATACCCCGGAGAACTGGAATTCTTCCCCACGCAGGGCACCTGGTACATCCTGTTCAACGTGTACAAGGATCTGAGCCCCGCGTCCAAGCAGCTGACTGTGCCTGAGCAGAGCAAAGCCCGTTTCGCGCTTGGCCAGCTGATCAACCGTTATGAAGTGGTAACCTATGTGACCAAGGGCGGCGAGAAAGCTGCCACCGGCTTCTATCCTGTCGGACTGGCCGACGGTCAGAGCGCCGATGTCCGCAGCGCTGAAGGCTACGGCGTCTGGTACACCGGTACGAACGAGCCCTCCGAAGTCAATCCGGATCTGACGGTGGATCAGGTCGAAGCCCTGCAGACCCTGGTTGACCTGGGCTATCCCTACACCGGCACCATTGAAGCCGGGGACATCAAGTTCACCGATTTCCCGTCCATCGAGTTCGCTTTCAACAACAGCGGCAACAACGCCCTCATTATTCAGTACGTGCAGGAGACCTGGAACCGGTTCGGCATCACCGGTACGGTTAACCAGGAAGCCTGGGCGACCCTGCAGAGCAAGCTGAAGGCCGGCGACGCCGAAGCCGCCCGTATGGGCTGGGTTTCCGACTTCAACGACGTCGTGAACTTCCTGGAGATCTTCATCTCCGCTTCCGGCAACAACTATCCGCGTCTGGGCCGCGACATCGGCGACTACAAGCGGAACAGCGAAGTGACCGCGGACGCCGGTATCGGCGCCTACTGGGGAGAAAACGGCGACCAGACCTGGGCGGAAGCCTATGATGCTCTGGTGGACGCTGTGAAGGCTGCGACCGATCCTGCGGAACGCGCCAAGCTGGCCGCGGACGCGGAACGTATTCTGATGTCCACCGGCGGCGTGAACCCCGTTTACTTCTACACCACGCCTCAGATGATGAAGCCCACCGTACATAACGTCATCCGTCTGGCGGGCGGCGATGTAATCTGGACCTATGCCTACAAAGACTGATTGACAGTCCACGACAAATAAGCAAAGCAAGGGCGTATCGGATTATTCCGATACGCCCGTCTTTTATGAATATGTATCTCAGCCGGCGTTCACTTGTTTCCGCAGCTGCCGCGGCATACAAGGGAAACCGGCAGAATAACCTGCTGCGGGGGCAGGGAAGGATCATGTATCCGGTTTCGCAGCAGTTCAATCGCGGTACGGGCTTCCTCCGCCAGGTCCGGGTCGATGGTACAAAGCGGCTTGGAAAAGTCTGTGTATTTCTGAATATTGTCAAAACCGATTACCGAGATGCCTTCGGGTGCGGATATGCCCATTTCATCCAGGAGAACTGTCACCCTCCAGGCTTCCATATCACAGAAACAGAACAATCCGGTTCTGCCTTCCTCATGCCATTGCCGGAGGCAGTTCCGCAAAGCCGTTTCTGTTTCCGGCTCTGCGCAGGGGACATCCTCAACGGAAATATCTGCTTCCCTGCAGGCGCGCAGAAAACCGCTGAAGCGTTCGCTGGAAGAGAAAACAATATGATGCAGGGAAAGCATGGCAAGTCTGCGATGCCCGTGTTCAATGAGATGGCGGCCGGCCAGATAACCGCCGCGTTCATCATTGCAAACAACATAGTCATCATCCCTGTCCTTCTGATACCGGCTGAGAAGCACGACGGGTATTTCAGCCGCATGGAGCATGAAGAGGGCAGGAGAGTCAAAGGAACAGGGGGTCATCAGAATGCCGTCAACCTGACGGGACAGAGCCATTTCCACGGCCTGAACTTCCATATCGGGATCGTCCCGGGATGAAAGAATCATCAGCCCATATCCCAAACGAAGCGCTTCACTCTGTACCAGATCCGCAAGTATGGCATAGAAGGGATTGGAAAGGCTGCCGACAATCATCGCCAGGGTTTTTGTACGTCCGGAGCGCAATGAACTGGCCAGATAATTCCGGACATATCCCATTTCGCGCGCAGTCTGCTGAATCCGCAGGCAGGTATCCCGGCCGATGTCCGGCTTGTTCTGCAAGGCGCGGGATACCGTGTTTATTGTATAGCCTGTAGCCTGCGCAATATCCTGCAGCGTAACTCGTTTTGCACTTCCGGGCATTCTTCTGCTCCTCATTTCGATAGAATCAGACCAAATCAGAACCTGAAATAAAACCTGCAAGTATCTCAGAAGGCTTCCGGGATATTAAAACTGTGGAAAACAGCAGGAGATCATTTTGTCAGGCGTTCGGTTTCTGAATAAAGGCTTCCACCAGCGCCGGATCCCCGCCGGCCTCCAGGAAGGCCTGAACGGCATCCTGCAGTTGCAGGGTGAACTCCTCCAGGCACAGGCCGTTTTCCATGATGTACGATGCGGCCGGAATGCCGACATAGCGCAGATGCCACGGCTCCGTATTGATTTCCGTGTATTCCTTCTTATCCGCCGGATAACGGATGATAAAACCGTATTCGTGGCAGTGGGCCGCCATCCACTGGCACTCGGGCTCCGCCATCATTTTTTCATTCATGCCCCGGTCCTTCCAGTTGGAGGGCACAACGTCGCAGCCCAGCCCGGTCTGATGGTCGCTGGCGCCGGGCATGGAGACCCATCCGTCATCCTTGCCGTTGTGCTTGGCCAGCCGGTTTTTATACATGGTGTTCTGCTTGGCGTAGGAGCGGTAGCCGCTCTTCAGATACATGGTGCGGAAGCCGTCCTGCTCCCGCATGGCGGCGTTCATGTCGCAAAGAGCCTGAGCACATTCGGCGCGGAGATGCTGGCCCTTCAGCTTGCCGTCGGAGCCGCTGACTGCCCACTTGATACCGCCCTTCGCGGGATCCTTCGGGACCTTCACCAGATCCTGCGGCACATAATTCTTATCCAGCAGATAATGCTTGTTGGCCAGGATGATATATTCCGGATTCATATCCTCCAGTGCGACAGGGAAATCCCAGACGATATCATTATACGCTACGCTGTCCAGGTCGACGTCCTCCACGATTTCCTCAATGCTGAGGTCATCATACTCCTCTGCGGCGGCCGGAAGGGAAAGCAGGGCAGTTAAGCTGACGATGGGAACCAGCAGGAGTGCGATCCTGCCTTTGATACGGGAATTCTTCATGTATCTGTCCTTTCAGGTTTATTCATCCGCTGTGCCTTTCAGCAGATCCAGCATGATTTCCGCGCGATAGCCCGGGAGCCAGGATTCCAGAGGAACATTGGCTTCATGGATCCGTTTCGCGTTTTCCTTACCGACATAGCGGAAATGCCAGGGTTCGAAGCTGTATCCTGTAATATCCTCCCAGCCTTCATCATAGCGGAGGATAAATCCGAAGCGCCAGCAGTTTTCCCGGCACCAGATACCGCCCTCGGTATCCCTGAAACGCTCGTTCAGATGGGGGTTGTTCTTCTGCCCCACGTCCATAACCAGGCCGGTGTTGTGTTCACTGGTTCCGGGCGGAGCCACATACTCCTGCGCCTTTGCGACGTCTCCGTGCACGTTCTTCAGCTTGCGGGCATAGATGTTTTTCTGGGAGCCATAGGAACGGTAGCCGCTGACGGAAATCAGCGTTTTCCCCGTTTCCTCCAGACATGCTGCAAACATTTCCTCCAGTGCGGCGGCTGCCTCAGGGCGAAGTCTGCGGACAGAGCCGGGCACTTCCGCCTCCCGCAGGGAAGCGGGCACGAAGGCTTCGGAGACCATCCACTGACGGTTAACCAGGAAAAGATACCCTTCCGCGTCATGCTGCGGCGCCGCTGTATTCAGGGTAGAGGTTACCATCAGCAGACCGGCTGCGGAGAGAGACAACAGACTCTGGAGAAGACTCATAACGATACAGACCTCTTTTCCGGGGAGTTTATAACCTTATATATTTTACCTGTAACAGCCGGACAGTGCAAGCCGGGATTGCGGAAGGTTGCTTTTCAGACAGCTCCGGGTTATACTGGGACGAACCGGAATGATAAGATAAAGAGAGGTTCAGCAGATGATAACTTTGCTGATTGCAGATGATGAAAGCAGGATCAGGACACTGATCGGGAAGTATGCCGCTTTTGAGGGGTACAAAACCGAGGAGGCGGAAAACGGTATGCAGGCAGTCGAAATGTGCCGGAGAAAGCATTATGATCTGATTATCATGGATGTCATGATGCCGGAGCTGGACGGCTTTTCCGCAGTACGTGAAATCCGGAAAACGGATAATGTTCCTGTGATTATGCTCAGTGCGCGCGGCGAAGAGTATGACCGGATTCATGGGTTTGAGCTGGGGATAGATGATTATGTGGTAAAACCTTTCTCACCCAAGGAACTCATGATGCGCGTGGCCGCGGTGCTGAAGCGCGGCGGAATCGGCGACAAACCTGAGGACGAAATTGTGACGCTGGGGGATCTGAAGGTGGATTTCACTGCCCGCAGGGTAAGCGTACAGGGAGAAGAGCTGGAACTGAGCCCGAAGGAATATGATCTGCTGTTCTACATGGTCCGGAACAGGGGAATCGCTCTCACCCGTGAGAAGCTGATCAGCGAGGTATGGGGATATGACTTCTTCGGGGACGACAGGACGCTGGATACACACATCAAGCTGCTGCGCAAGCAGCTGGGACCCTGCGCGGACAAGATCACCACGCTCAGAGGGGTAGGTTATCGTTTTGAGAAGGAATAACCGCAGAAATCTGGCGTACCGGGACACCTTCTTTGCCGGGAGGGTCGGCATCCGCGGTAAAATACTGATCTATCTGCTGATTCTTGCGGGTTTCATGCTGTCCCTGGTCTGGCTGTCCCAGAGCGCACTGCTGTTCAACATTTTTGAACGGTCAGCGGCCTCGCAGGTAACGAACGCGGCCAGACAGCTCCGGGATCAGATGAGGGAGGAATGGGCAGAGCCGCTGGCGGAACGCCTTGGCGCAGAAAACGATATGGGAATCTGGCTGCTGGATCAGGATGGAAACATCCTTTTTTCCGCAGGACGGATCAGATATACACCCTTTGAGAAAATCGACAGGGAGGAAGCGGCAGTCTGGTTCTCCAAAGCACCGGAAAACGGAAGGGCTCATATTGAGAACATCCGCTACATCCCGGACATCGAGGATGAAGGGCCCCGGAATACGGGCAGAGAGGCTCCCGGGAGGCGTGAAGGAGCGGAGGAACAGGCTCTTGTACTGGTTCAGAGAAGCACGGTCTCCGGAAGCGAAGAACCCGGTGTACTGATGCTGACGACACGGATCACGCCTCTCCGTTCCACCCGGGATGCCATGAGGAACCAGTTCTTACTGATTGTACTGGCCGTTCTTCTGGCTACGGGTCTGGTGGGGTACACCATGGCGAGCAGTGTTTCGGAGCCCATTATTGAGACAAATCAGGCGGCGCTGGCACTGAGCCGGTCACGTTATACCCGGCCGCCTCACAGCGGCGGCTACCGGGAAATCGCTGAGCTTAATGATACGCTTGTCCGGGCGGCGGAGGACCTGAACCGGGTGGAGGATCTGCAGCGGGAGCTGATTGCCAACATTTCCCATGATCTGCGGACACCGCTGACTATGATCGAAGGATACGCGGAGGCCATGCGGGATATTCCGGATGAGAATACGCCGGAAAATATGCAGATTATCATTGACGAGACCAAGCGGCTGTCGTCTATGGTCAGCGAGGTACTGGATTTCAGCCGGCTGCGGACAGGAAATCTGGAGCTGAAGCCGGTGCGTTTTGATCTGACTGAGCTTGTCAGCAGCATCTGTGAACGCATCAGCAAAATGTCCGGTGTGGAAGGATATACGGTATTGTTTGACGGACAGGAGCCGCTGTATGTGAAAGCGGATTACGGAAGAATTGAACAGGTGGTGTACAATCTGCTGGGTAATGCTCTGACATATACCGGAAATGACCGGACTGTGCGCGTCAGCGAAACAAGAAAGAACGGCAGAATACGGGTCAGTATTTCGGACAGCGGGGAAGGCATTGCTCCGGACGAGCTGCCCTATATCTGGGACCGGTATTACCGGAGCCGGGAGAATCACCGGCGGGCCATCATCGGCAGCGGGCTGGGGCTCAACATCTGCCGGAGTATTCTTGAAAAACACCAGGCCCCTTACGGCGCAGACAGTGAGGTCGGGAAGGGGACCGTTTTCTGGTTTGAGCTTCCGGAAAGCCCGGAATAAATAGAAACAGCAGCGATCATACGCTGCTGTTTCTTTCAGAGCGGGTGATGGGAATCGAACCCACGTGACCAGCTTGGAAGGCTGGAGCTCTACCATTGAGCTACACCCGCAAATGGAGCGGTAGACGGGACTCGGACCCGCGACATCCACCTTGGCAAGGTGGCACTCTACCAACTGA
>JAFRLY010000060.1 GCA_017431005.1 Clostridia bacterium | reverse complement strand
GTCTCCGCGTTTTTAACTCTTTGGAATCTTCGCTGTCTCTTCCTGTAATTGCGCGTTTACTTCCTCTGTATCGTTTTCAAGGTTCGCTCCTGCTCCCTCTCACTCAGGCCCCCTTTCGGCACCCCCGTTCGAGCGAGCTTGCATAGAATACCAAACCTGAACCCCCTTGTCAACCCCTTTTTTCAACTTTTTTTGAAAAAAATTCAGGTTTTTCAAGGCCTCCGGACATTCCCCTTTTCCCCTCTCCGATCGTTCGGATTTCACCTCGCTATCCTTGGCCTCCCGGGGGTTTCCTCTTTCCCGATCGTTCGGCAAATAAAAAACCCGCGCCTCCTCAGCGCGGGATCCCTGCATCCGAATTTACATCCGGATCTACTTCAGGGTTGTTATCATATTTTCAGATTTATTCGCGTATCCATACCCGCATATCCCGCTGTTCCCGGTTTGCCCAGGCGTAGTAGGGAATCGCTGTCAGCAGCTGCGGCTCCCTTTCAGGCCGCTGCGTCCCATAGAGCGCACCGGGGACGTCCGACCGCCTGTAGCCCTGAACCAGCAGCTTCCGCACACCCTTCAGGCAGGCGGAATCATAATCCGTCACCGTGATTTCAGCATCCGGATCCGCCTGCAGGTTCCAGAGCGGCTCAGGATTGTCGCATCCTTCCAGGCAGTAAACCACCGGGCCCCGGGCGAAAGCAACGCAGCCGGCAGTCTGCCTTACCCGGGGATCCGCGTAGATCCGGCGCGGCTTGAGCGGAAGGGAAAGCACCACGCGGTGAACTCCCGCAGGGATCTCCAGCTTCACAAAGCCCTTTTCAGGCTGCACCGGCTTCTCCGCTCCGTCCGCCACCAACGTCGCTTCCGCGGGATTGACCCAGCCCGGAATCCGCAGCTCCAGGGTGATGTCCTGCTTCGCCTCGATCGTATAATCCAGCAATCCCTCCCACGGGTACTGCGTCTGCAGGGTCAGCTTCGCTTTTTCCCCCTCCACAGCACCGTCCAGATACTGATGAACGACGAAGCCTTCCTCTGTTTCCTGCACGGCATATTCGGCCAGGGAAGTCAGCAGCCGGGCCACATTCGGTGGACAGCAGGCACAGGCATACCATTTCGGGCGCCTGGGCAGATCATGCTCCAATCCCTGCTGCACACCGGATACCCCCTGGATGACCTCCAGCGGATTCACGTAGAAGAAGCGGTCCGCCTCCAGGCTGACACCTGCCAGAACGGTGTTGTACAGCGCCTGTTCCACGGCATCGCCGATCCTGCCGTCCTTTTCCAGTCGGGACATCGCCCTTCCGAAGAAGCACAGCGCGACAGAAGCGCAGGTCTCGGCATAGTCCGTATCATTGGGCAGCTCAAAAGGTCCCATGAAGGCTTCGCCTTTTACTGTAGCTCCCAGGCCTCCGGTAACATACATTTTTTCCTCAACCGCGCTCTTCCACAGCCGGCGGCAGGCCTCCGCCAGAGAAACATCCTTCGTTTCCGCAGCGATACAGGCCATACCCGTATACAGGTACAGAGCCCGCACGGCATGTCCGACCGCTTCCTTCTGCTCTCTCACAGGCTCATGCGCCTGATAATAGGGCAGATTGACCGGATCCTTCCGGCCGCTCCAGTGGTTGATCCGTCCGCGGCGTTCCCACTCCTCCAGGAAAAAGTTGGGCTCCGTCCCCCGCTGGTCGATAAAATACTGGCTCAGCTTCAGATATTTGGGATTGCCGGTTTCATGATACAGTCTCCAGAGCGCCAGCTCCGCTTCCGGGTGTCCCGGATAGCCGTGCAGCTTCCCCTCCTCCGGACCGATCACGGTATCAATATGGTCCGCCATGCGGCACATGATATCAAGAAAAGCCCGTTTTCCTGTTGCCTGATGATAGGCTACTGCGCCTTCTGCCAGATGTCCGAAGGAATACAGCTCGTGGCAGTCCTGGAGATTGGTCCAGCGTTTCCCGGGTTCCTTGATTGTAAACCAGGTATTCAGATATCCGTCCGGCTGCTGTGCCTTTCCGATAATCTCCACAATATCGTCCACTTCCCGCTCCAGCTCAGGATCCGGCCGAATCATCAGGCTGTAGGCTGCCGCCTCAATCCATTTACCGACATCGCTGTCCTGGAACACCATACCGTGGAATTCGCCTTTGGAAAGACCTGCAGCAATTTTAAAGTTTTCTATGGCATGGGATGGTTCCGTATCCGGAGCTTCATCCTTCAGAATGGACAGCTGCAGCGGAATCATCCGGTCCTGTACCTGCCGGATCCTCCGGCTCCAGAATCCTTCACCCAACTGATAGCGCATATTCTCTTCCTCTTTTCCTGTTTTCCCGGTTTACAGCCGTTCCAGCACCGGTATCCGGTCCAGCGGTGCTGAGAGGAGTACCTTCTGACCGCCGTTCAGGGTTTCCCCCGTATCCACATCCCGCCAGGCTGACCCGGCGGGCAGGATGACCTCCCGTTCCCGGAGTCCCGGATAAAGGATCGGAGCCACCAGGAACCGGCTGCCGAACATATACTGATCCTTCAGTCCCGCGCAGGCTTCATCCTCCGGGAACTCGTAAGCCATTGAACGCATCAGCGGCGTTCCGTCGGTATGCGCCTGATGCATCAGGTCACGTACATAAGGCCGGATTTCTTCCCGGCGGCGGAGATATTTCTCCAGAATGGGTTCTGCCTCCTCCCCGAAGCTCCAGATCTCATTGCTGCTGCCGGACGGGAGCACCTCGGTTCCGTCTTTTCTGCAGACCTTTTCAACGGGCTTCCGGTCGCCGTGAATCCGCATAACAGGACAGTAGCAGCCCCACTGGAACCAGCGGATCAGCAGTTCCCGGAACTCAGGCTTCTCCGGCCAGCCGTCGTGGAAGCCGCCGATATCCGTCGTCCACCAGGGAATGCCTGCCGCGCCCATGCTCAGGCCCGCGCAGATCTGCCGGCGGAAATCCTCCCAGCGGCTCATGATATCCCCGGACCAGACCAGCGCGCCGTAGCGCTGGCTCCCTGCCCATGCGCAGCGCAGCAGGTTGACGGGATTTTCCATACCGTTTTCCCGCATTCCCTCATAGAAGCCCCGCGCATAGCACTGAGGGTAGATATTCCCCACCTGCTGATTGCTGCCCAGGGAATAGCGGTAGTTTTTGAATTCATAGGTGCCGTATTCCGGTTCCGCCTCATCCAGCCAGAAGACCCGGACGCCGGCATCCCAGTAGTTCTTTTTGCATTTCTCCCATACATACTTCCGGGCCCGGGGATTGGTCGCGTCATAGAACATGCTGTCCTCCACAAACCGCATGCCGATCTGTTCCCCGTATTCCGCCCGTACCAGCAGCCCCTGCTGCAGCATTTCCGGATAGTTTTCGCTGGTCAGCGCCACCTGCGGCCAGACGCTGACCATCAGCTGGATGCCCATGCTGTTCAGTTCCCGGACCATGGCCGCGGGATCCGGGAAAAACTCCGGATCAAAGCGGTAGTCCCCCATCCGCGGCCAGTGGAAAAAGTCGCAGACAATCACGTCCACCGGCAGGCCGCGGCGCTTGTACTCACGCGCCACCTCCAGCAGCTGCTCCTGGTTCCAGTACCGCAGCTTGCACTGCCAGAAGCCAAGGCCGTATTCCGGCATTTCCGGTGCGAATCCCGTCGCGCGGGCGTAATTCCGGCTGATCTCCGCCGGCGTGTCGCCTGCCGTCACAAAATAATCCATCTGTTTTGTGGATTCCGCGCGCCAGGTCGTCCGGTTCGATCCGAAGGAAACCTCCCCGATCGCCGGATTGTGCCAGAGGAAGCCGTAGCCCCGGCTGGAAATGTAGAAGGGCACGCTGGCCTGGGAATTCCGGTGCGCAAGCTCCAGCGTCGCGCCTTTCCAGTCCAGGGTTTCCTCCTGATACTGACCCATGCCGTAGATATGCTCTCCGTCCTGTCCCTCAAAGGTCACTGTCAGGGTAAAATCGCCGCCCAGATGCGGCTCAAACTTGCGGCTCTTCAGCGCCAGCGCGTTGGCCGGTGAGGTTTCCTTCAGCAGCAGTTCTCCCCGGGCATTGTAAAAGGAAATAGTCGCGTAGCGGTGCCAGGAATCCATGGTCACCTCAGCGGTCAGCCTGCCGGCGGTAATGGAAGCCCGTTCAGCTTCCACCCTGATCTCCGGTTCGCAGTCCGCCGGATCCAGCAGCGCCCAGCGGAAATCCTGCACTTCGCCCATCAGGGCGGAGCGGACCCGCAGGCTGTCAGGCCCCCATGGCGTGATGACCAGCGTTTCTCCCCTGTTCCGCCAGATCAGCGATGAACCGTCCCGCTCAAAATACTGCATAATCTTCCTCCCAATCTTCCATATTAAAAGGGGAAAGGCCCGGGGGCCTTTCCCCGCTGTCCATTATCCCTTGACAGCGCCGATCATGACACCCTTTTCAAAGTATTTCTGCACAAAGGGGTATACACACAGGATCGGGACTGTTGAAACAATAATCACCGCATACTTGACCTGATCCGCGGAGGACTGGGCATATCCGCCCTGAACGCCGCCGTTTCCGTTGGCAAAGGCTTCATTCTGCAGCAGGATCCGCCGCAGAACCATCTGCAGGGGCTGGATGTCATTGTTCGACGTATAGATCAGGGCATTGAAATAGTCATTCCAGTGGAATACAGCGTAATACAGGATTTCCACTGAGATAATCGCCTTGGACAGCGGCAGGACAATACTCCAGAAGAAGCGGAAATGGCTGCAGCCGTCCAGGGAAGCGGATTCATAAAGATCGTTGGGAATGGTATTCTGAATGAAGGTCCTGGCGATGATCAGATTATAGGTATTGATCAGCACCATGATCAGCAGGATCCAGGGTGTGTTGATCAGCCCCAGGTTGTTGATCTGCATGTAGGTCGGCACCAGGCCGCCGGAGAAGTACATCGTGAAAACGAAGTACAGCATGATCTTGTTTCGGGGCTTGAAGTCCGGCCGGCTCAGCGCGTAGGCCGCGGGCATCGTCACGATCATGTTCAGCAGCGTGCCGCCGAGCACATAAATAATCGTGTTCCGGTAGCCGATCAGGATCCGGCTGTCCTGGAAAATCTGCTCAAAGCCGTAGAACCGGATATCCTTAGGGAGGAAAACGATCTCCCCCCGGTTCACCATGTCCGAATTGCTGATGGAAGCAATCACCACGAACCACAGGGGATACAGAATCACGATAAAGCACAGGATCGAAAGGAACAGCACCAGTCCGTGGAAAATACGGTCTGCCGGATCCCGGTCCCGGATGATGTTTCTGCTGTGGATAACAGCGTCATGCGTTTTTGCCATTTCTGCCGCACCTCCCTTACATCAGGCCGGAACCCGTAACCCGCTTGCTGACGTAATTTGTCAGCATCAGGAATACGAAATTCACCACATTGGTAAACAGACCCACAGCCGTTGCCAGACTGAATTGCGGCGCGCCGGTGGTAGGCGCCATCAGGTGATAAACATAGGTGGAAATGACCTCGGACGATTGCTTGTTCAGTGTGTTCTGCATCAGGAAGACCTTGTCAAAGCCGACGTTCAGGATGCTGCCCATGTTCATGATCAGCAGGATCATGATCGTCGGGACCAGCACCGGGAACTCGATATGAACCACACGCTGCCAGGCATTGGCGCCGTCGATCTTGGCCGCGTCATACAGCTGGACGTCCACGGAAGAGAGGGCTGCGATATAGATGATGCTGTTCCAGCCCATGCTCTGCCAGATGCCGCTGCCGACATACATCCAGATGAAGTATTGCTTCTGGCCCAGCAGATTCGCGTTCCCGGGAACAATATGGAGCGACTTCAGAAAATCGCTGAGCACACCGCCGCTCTTGGCGAACAGTACGTTCAGCATGGAAACCAGAACAACTACGGAAATGAAGTACGGAATATAGACGATGGTCTGCAGCGTCCGCTTCCACTTGCTGTTCCTGATCTGATTGATGATGATGGCCAGCACGATGGGCGCCGGAAATCCGAAAACGATGCTGGCAAGCGAGATCAGGAATGTATTCTTCAGCGTTGTACTGAACATGGCACTGTTGAAATAATCCGTGAAATACTTGAACCCGACCCAGTCGCCGCCGTAGATGCCCTTCGCGTAGTCATATTTCCGGAAGGCCAGCTGCGCGCCGTACATGGGCATGTAGCAGAAAATGAAGATATATACGATGGCCGGCAGCAGCATAACCCAGAGCTGCCAATCCTGCTTCAGATAATACCCGATCCCGCGGCTCTTCTTTTTTGAAACCGCTGCCGTCATGGATAATCCCTCCCGCGATAATCATTCGCCGCAGACTTCCTTATTTCCTGTGTCTGCCGCGTCTTTTCCTGTGAAAGACGGGCGGGATGCGGTTTTTCCGCATCCCGCCCTTTTATTTTGCCGGATTACTGTGCTTTCCAGGCGTCATAAGCAGCCTGCCGGATCGCCAGAACCTGATCCAGGCCATTGGCGTTGACTTCAGCCACATAATCTTCCCAGGTATCATTGATGTCAGCTTCGCCGGTCATCCACATACCCCACCAGCTGTCGGTCACACTCGTGATGCCGACCTGCAGCTGTGCCAGGGTGTTCTGATCCTCGACGGAGTACTTCATCAGGAACTGCGGGTAATACTCATTCTCCATATCGATGCGGGCAATAGCTTCCTTGTACTGGTCGCGTTCAGCCAGCGCAAAGGCCATGTCCTTCGCCATATCGATCTGGGTCGCGCGGCGGATATACATCGGGCCGTTGTCCGCGAAGGTGGATGTCCACTTCCAGGTGCCGTTGTCGGTATGCGCTTCCTCGGGCGGATCCAGTACTTTGTAGTGATCATCCGCGACGATTTCCAGGTTGCCGTCCAGAACGCCGCCGAACAGGGACTCGACAGAATGCTGCGGCTCATAGAACTTGTCGATGAACTTCATGGCCGCTTCGGGATTGGCGCACTTGGCGCTCATCGCGACGCGGTTGCTGCTCATGTTCAGGCCGGAGAAGTCATAGGTCCAGCGGGGTTCAGAGGTCGCCAGCTCATCCACGTCATCCGTGAAGGGGCCGCAGGGGATATACTGGTTGTAGATGTTCGGACCGAACTTGTCGGTTTCCTCCCAGCCCAGCACCACGCCCACCAGCGCGTTGCCGTCAGCATCGCCGCGGGACAGGGACTGGAACATGGAGTAGTCGTTGGTGATGGCGTTGGGATTGATCAGGCCTTCGGCGTACAGATCCGCCAGGTAGGTCATCATGGCCTTGTAGCGCTCGTCAACCGCGAAGTTCTTGATGACGCCGCCCTCGGCGAAGTATCCGTCATAGCCCCAGTTGACCAGCTGAATGCCCCAGGAACCGATCAGGTTGCTCAGGGAGTAGGCGCCGCCGAACCATCCGTTGAAGTCCATGGGAACTTCATCGGCATTGTTGCCGTTGCCGTTGGGATCGCCGTCACGGAAAGCGATCAGCACGTTCTTGAGCTCGCTCAGCGTGGTGGGAACTTCCAGGCCCAGCGCATCCAGCCAGGTCTTGTTGATGAACATAACGCCGTTGCAGTCCGGCCACTTGCCCTGGAATTTCGGGGTGGCATAGATCTTGCCGTCCATGGTCTTGGCCAGCGCCAGGGTATCCGGCTCTTCCTCGAACATGGCCTTCACATTGGGAGCATACTGATCAATCAGATCCGTCAGCTCCATGAACAGCCCTTCATAGGTGGTGTAGTCGCTGTCGCCGGTGGCGTTGAACAGCAGGTCCGGGATGTCTCCGGAAGCGAACCGGGTGGACTTCACCTGATTCCAGTCCGTATAAATCTGTTCCCATTCGATGTCGACGCCGGCATCTTCCTCGATCTGCATCAGCCATTCCATATCATACACACTCTGTGTAAGAGGATGGGCAATGAATACAGCGGTCAGCTTGGTCTTCTCCTCCGCAGCAGCGAAGGACATGCAGCCAAGGCACAGCGCCAGAGCCAGCACGATAGCTACCATACGTTTCATAGACAGTTCCTCCTTATTTATTTTTCCGCCCGTCCGGGCGGATGTTCTGGTTACATTTTACATTTTGGAGGTTGCTGCCGCCATGGAATTCCCGGAAATAATGTGAAAAACGGAGCAATTCAATAATATTTTTTACAGGATATGTTATTTGTCCCAAATTATACAGACTTTTTAATCGGTAAAATTCTTTGTTTCCTCTTGTTTTTTACGAAAGAAGCAGATAAAATATCTATGCTTTCATGGATAATCAGGAAAATACATGGATTTTCAGGAAGGATTGACCGGCATGAAATACGATCTTTTTTCATTCACCGGCAGCCGCAGGGTCCTGCTCTGCGGCACGAATTACTATCCAACCCCGGAATACCATGTGGACCGGGTGCTGGAGGAGCATGACCTGATGTATATTCTGGAAGGCAGCTGGCAGGTTGCCCAGGACAACGACGTCTATAATCTGAAAGCAGGAGACGTCATCCTGCTGCGCGCGGGCAGCCATCACTGGGGAACCGCTCCCTGCACGGTAGGATCCCGGAATATGTTCATTCATTTCAACCGGGAAAAGGAAGACCGCCTGAAGACCGAGCTGACCGGTGCGGAGGCCCGCCTTTTTGCCACCGGGAATACCTTCTGTGTGGGGACGCTGACCCATTGCGGGCTGAAAAACGAAATGAACGATTTGTTCCGGAACGTGGTGCAGGTTTACTGGGGGCACCGGGAGGACCGCGACAGACTGCTGAACATTCTGCTGAACGCGATTCTGAACGAGCTGTCCTCCATTGCCCGTAACGCTGCGCCGCAGGCTGAAGACTGGATTATGGATCTGCTGAATGTCCTGAACCGGAATCCGAACCGCCTCTATTCCCTGAGCGAGGCTGCTGAAATAGCCGGTATGAGCGAGCGCGTCTTTTCCGCCCGTTTCCGGAAAATGATGGGAAAGAGTTTCCACGAGTACCAGTCCGACCGAAAGCTGAACCTGGCTTATGAGGCGCTGCGGACCGGCCGGTACACCGTTCGGGAAGCCGCCGCGGAATACGGCTTCAACGACCCTTTCTACTTCAGCCGCCTGTTCCGCAGAAAGTTCGGAGTTACTCCCAGCGAGATCCGCAAAGGCGAACCCAGTGTCAATATCAACCGGCCGCAGATGCGATAAGACAAAGCAGGAATTCCGGCTGCAAACGAAAATCCCGTGCCGGTCAACGGCACGGGAATATTTCTCCTGTTCAGTGCAGGGTAAGGTTTCAGCCTTCCGTGAGTTCCTCCGCTGCTTCAGCGATTTCCTCTGCAGCTTCCCCGGCAGCTTCCTTCACTTCCTCACAGCAGCATTCCGCGGCTTCAGCTGTTTCCTCGGCTGCTTCTTCCGCGGCTTCCTTCACTTCTTCGCAGCAGCATTCCGCAGCTTTCTCTGCTTCCTCACAGCAGCATTCCGCAGTCTCCTCACAGCATTCAGCTGCTTCCTCAGCCGCCGCGGGGGCTTCCTCGGCCGCGCCGATCAGAATGCGGTCCCCTGCTTCATTCTGCATGCCGTCCAGGCCGGATTTCAGCTCCTCCACCATCTGAAGTCCGAAATGCTCCTTCAGATCACCGTTTCCGGCTTCAAACAGCGCGCTGCCGGTGCGTGCCGCCACATTTCCGAGAGCGTCCATCAGGGTCTTGATCTGGTTCAGATAATAGTTGTAGCTTTCACTGAAGGTCTTCACTGTGCTGGCCACGAAATCCTGATTGGCCTGCCGGTTGTCCCGGATTTCGTTTTCCAGGCTGTGCCGCTGCAGGGCCGCTTCCCGGGCGAAGGCCTGTTCCTGCTCTTCCCTGCTGTTGTCAAAATCACTGATTTTACGGGAATACAGGTCCTTAAGGCCTTCGTATTCCGCGATACTTTCCTTTGCCTTTTCCTTCAGCTGCTCCAGATCAGTATCCTTCAGCTTCGCCTCCAGCTCGCTCACCTTGCTCCGTACGTTGGACAGCAGCTTTTCAGCTTCTGCCCGGGCGCTTTTTTCCCGGTCCAGTTCTCTCCTCAGTGCATCCAGCTGAGCATTGGCTTCCTGCAGTTTTTTTCCTCCGAACATACCGCGCTCTTCCTTTCTGTATGATATTGATGATTTGTTGTCTCTGCGGATATTATACCTGTTTCTGCGTTTCCCCGTCAATTGTCTTTTCATCCTCCAGCCATACCCGCTGCCTGGGTTCCCAGGTGCGCTGGCTGATGATGTACCGGGGCCTGTGTTTGGTTTCCAGGTACGTTTTCCCGATATATTGCCCGATAATACCAAGGCTGATCAGCTGAATTCCGCCCAGCAGACAGACGATGCACACCAGGGATGCCCAGCCGGCCACCGTCTTTCCCTGAAAGGCCTCAACCACTGCCCAGATCATGGCCGCAATCCCCAGCAGGCTGAAGGCGACGCCGCTGCCGGTTATCAGTGTAATCGGCTTGACCGACAGACTGGTAATGCCGTTCAGTGCCAGGGCGATCATTTTCCTCAGCGGATAGTGGCTCTTTCCGGCCAGCCGTTCAGTACGCTCATAGTAGACAGATGTGCTGGGATACCCCACCAGCGGGATCAGCCCACGCAGGAAAATATTCACCTCTTCAAAATCTGCAAAGCTCTGCAGCACCCGGCTTGAAATCAGGCGGTAATCAGCGTGGTTGAACACAACCTCTGCGCCCAGAACCTTCATCAGTCGGTAAAAGCCTTCCGCCGTAACCCGTTTGAACCAGGTGTCGGTTTTCCGCTGAGACCGGACGCCGTAGACGACCTCATATCCCTGCCAGTACGCATCCGTCATTTCATCCATGGCGTTCAGGTCATCCTGGCCGTCGCAGTCGATGGAAATGGTGATATCACACCGGTCCTTGGCTTCCATCAGACCGGCCAGCACCGCGTTCTGGTGCCCGCGGTTGCGGCTCTGCTGAATTCCGAGATAACGCTCATCCTTCCCGGCCAGATCCCGGATAATATTCCAGGTGGCATCCGCGGAGCCGTCATCCACGAAGAGGATCCTGCTGCCCTCACTGATCCGGCCGGCCGCTGCCAACTCCTCCAGCTTTTTCAGAAACATCGGGGCGGTTACCGGCAGCACCGCTTCCTCATTATAGCATGGTATCACGATCCACAGGATCGGTTTCGCCTCTGACAATCTGATCCTCCCCTTCAGGCTTTTCCAGTCTTATATACATATTATAGCCGTCCGGCCTCTTCAGGGCAAGGCGGACTCCGCTTCTTCACGCAGGATTCAGATTGTCTTCAGTGCAGGGACAGAAAAAAGCTGCCCTGTTCAGGCAGCCTTATAAATGATCTCTGCTTATTCTTCCGGACCTTCTGCTTCTTCCGGATCGCCGTCCACTTCCTCGGGCAGCTCAGGAAAAAGGGATTTCCCGCAATGAGGGCAGAGCGCGTCTTCATCAAAATCATCCTGATCCGGATCGATTTCGATTTCGGCTCCGCAATGAGGGCATTCATACAGCATTTCATTCGCGCTGTATTCGCATTCCTCATCGTCGCAGTTTTCGCAGTCGCCGTCGCAGGTTTCTTCCGCCTCGTCGTAGAGATTCGCTTCCAGATCCGCCAGATCCTCGTCGATACTCTCGACATAGTCGTTCAGTTCGCCGTGCGCTTCCGCCAGCGCGTCAAAGGCATCGCCGATATCCCCCAGCACTTCCAGCATGCCGAGAATCAGCTTATGGGAATCCTTTTCAGGATTCAGCTTCATGCCTTCCGCAAGGCCCTGCAGATAACTGATCCTGTCTGTCAGTTTGCTCATATCGAAAAACCTCCGGCAGTGTCGGGAAATCAGGCGCGCTTCAGATATTCGCCTGAACGGGTGTCAATCTGAATCTTGTCGCCGGTGTTGATGAACAGCGGCACCTGCAGGCTGAACCCGGTTTCCAGCGTCGCGGGCTTGTAGGTGTTGGACGCGGTGTCGCCGGCAAATCCGGGCTCGGTGTCCGTCACCTCGAGCACCACGAAGTTCGGGGCTTCAACGGAGAACGCGCTGCCCTTGAAGAAGCGCACGGTCACATTGGTGCCTTCCTTGACGAAGGGAATGGCGTCTTCCACCTGATCCTTGCTCAGCGGCAGCTGTTCATAGGATTCAGTGTCCATAAAGTAGTAGAGATCGCCGTCATTATAGACATACTGCATCTCTTTGGTTTCAATGATCGCCTTGGGCATCTTGTCCGTGGGGTTGAAGCTGCGTTCCACAACGGCGCCGGTCATGACGTTCTTGATCTTGGTCCGTACGAAGGCAGCGCCCTTGCCGGGTTTCACGTGCTGGAAGTCAACGATGTTCCAGACGCCGCCGTCCCACTCGATGGTAATGCCTTTTTTGAAATCGCCAGCGGTAATCATAGTTCTCTCTCCTCCATTTTTAAACTTCCGGATATTTACAGGATGATTAGCTGCTTATCCGCTGTCGTCAGCGGGACGCTGCCGTTTTCCTTAACCAGACACGTGTTTTCAATCCGTACGCCTCCCAGGCCGGGGACATACACACCGGGCTCCACTGTAATCACGACGCCGGCCTGCAGGATCTCGTGGCATTTCTGGCTCAGCCGGGGCTCCTCGTGAATATCGATTCCGACCGAATGGCCAAGTCCGTGCCCGAACCTGCCCTCATAGCCTCTGGCATCAATGTAGTCCCGGGCAAGCTTGTCGATCTCCGCGCAGTTCTTTCCGGCAGCCAGGGCATCCTCGCACATGCACTGCGCTCTGTAGACAGTATCATAGATCCGGCGCATCTCCTCACCGGGCTGCCCCAGGGAAACCGTCCGGGTCATATCGCTGCAGTAGCCGCCCACTTTTGCGCCGAAATCCATGGTGATCATATCGCCCTTCTGGATTTTCTTCTGGCCGGGCACCGCATGAGGCAGACTCCCGTTTACGCCGGAGGCAATGATCGTATTGAAGGCATTGCCGTCCGCTCCGAGCCGGAGCATCGTGAAATCCAGTTCAATCTGCAGCTCCTTCTCCGTCATGCCTTCCCGGATTTTGGGAAGAATGGCGTTAAAGGCTTCCGTGGTGATATCCGCCGCCTTCCGCATGGTCACAATCTCAGCGGGGGTTTTGATTTCTCTGATCTTCTGCGGCGCTTTGTTCAGCGGAGCAAAGGAAACGTCCTCGCCGACAGCGTCCTTCAGCATGCCGAAGGTATCAACGGAAAGGTAATTCGTCTCCACCCGGAGCTCCGTCACACCGTCAGCATGTACAAGCTCAGACAGCCATTGATTATGGTTCTTTCCGCTGCTGATCTCCACTGCCATGAAGCCGGGAGCCTGGCGCCCCGCCTGCTCCGTGTAGCGGAAGTCAGTGATAATCACCCGTTTCTGAGCGGAAATATATACCATTCCTTCTCCGGTATATCCTTCCGTCAGATAAAACATGTTTGAAGGATCATGCACCACAACGCCCTGGCCGGGGCCCATATGGAGCATTTCCGTCAGCCGCTCTGCAGCTGTCATTCCATCACGCCTTTCCGGTGTGCCCGTTCAGGCACATCCGTGGGCATTTTATCATACTCCGCCCGATTTGCAAAGAAAAAATGTCAAAAAGCTTCCAGCACGGCCTGACCCATCCCGTCCCTGTCGCAGACCGCCGTATGTCGCACCGGCAGATTCCGGAGCTCGCGCACCTGAGCAGGCATCGGC
The DNA here is from genome assembly GCA_017431005.1 of Clostridia bacterium. Taxonomy (GTDB): domain Bacteria; phylum Bacillota; class Clostridia; order Christensenellales; family Aristaeellaceae; genus Aristaeella. The sequence continues at coordinate 36,458 of JAFRLY010000060.1, read as the reverse complement.
ACGCCTGTCAGCTTCTCCAGCTCCTCGCTGGCAGCGAACGCGTCCTGGGACGCGACCTCCCGTTCGCCTTTCACGCCCCGGAGCACATCCGCCGCGAACTTGTAGGGACTGGCGGTGGATACGATCACGCACGGTGTCGTATCGTTGGTTCTGCGCCGGTACTGGCGGAGCACATGGCCGGCTACGGCTGTATGCGGATCCATCAGGTAATGGTCCTGCTGGAACCGGAGTCCGATTTCACGCAGCGTTTCCACGTCGTCCGCGCATTCTCCCCAGAACACGCTGTCGATCCAGTCTCTGCGCTGCTCGCCGACGGAATAGCTGCCGCATTCCTTAAGCTGCCTCATCCAGGTTCTGACCAGTTCCCCGTCCCGGTCCGCTGCTTCGTAAATCAGCCGCTCCAGGTTGGAGGATACCAGGATATCCATGCTCGGGCTGATGGTTTTGAAGAAGGTGCGAAGGACGGAATAACGCCCGTCATGGAAGAAATCCGTCAGCACCTTGTTCCGGTTGCTGGCACAGATCAGCCGGTTCACCGGAAGGCCCATATTCCGGGCATAGAAGCCCGCCAGAATGTTTCCGAAGTTTCCGGTCGGCACACAGAAGTTGACGGCTTCGCCCGGCCGGATCGCTCCCTGGCTGATCAGATCCGCATAAGCTGAGAAGTAATAGACAATCTGCGGTGCCAGCCTGCCGAAATTGATACTGTTGGCGGAGGAAAGGACCTTCCCTTTTTCCGCCATGGCCCTGACAAACGCCTCTGATGCGAAGAGTTCCTTGACGCCGGTCTGCGCGTCGTCAAAGTTGCCGCGCACCGCGATTACATGCGTATTGTTTCCCCCGGTGGTCATCATCTGCAGTTTCTGAATATCGCTGACGCCCTCCAGCGGATAGAACACCGTGCAGCTGGTGCCTGCGACATCCCTGAAGCCCTCCAGCGCAGCCTTGCCGGTATCCCCGCTGGTTGCCACCAGAATGCTGACTTCCTTCGTTTCCCCGTTTTTTTCCGCCGCCAGCCGTGTCAGATGAGGCAGCAGCTGAAGCGCCATATCCTTGAAGGCCAGCGTCGGCCCGTGAAACAGCTCCATCACCCAGGTGGAGGCATCCAGCTTTCTGACGGGAGCAACAGCAGGATCATCGAACCGTTCCCGGCTGTAGGCTGCCTGAACCGCGCCGGTGATTTCCTTCATGGAATAGTCTTCCAGATAGCGTTCCAGAATCACCGCAGCCCGCTGCTCATAAGACATATCGGTCATCTGCGAAATCTGCCGGGAAGATACCGTCGGGAAAATCGTCGGTACATAAAGTCCCCCGTCCGGCGCCAGACCCCTGAGAATCGCCTGGCTGGCCGTCACCACATTTCCTCCTCTGGTGGAGAAAAAAGACATGCTTCTCACCTTCCGTTGACCCTGAATCCGGCTGCCGTCAGCGCTCCGGTCCGGGGAATTATTTCAGAAAGAGGGCGACTTTCATCCGCCGCCCTCTGTATATATTTTATCGGATATCTCAGATCAGATAACCCTTCATGAACACGGGAAGCTCATCAGGATCGGCGCTCAGGCTCAGCACAAAGTTCACGTTCTGCTTGCGGCCCAGCTCGTCCAGCGCTTTCACAATCGGTTCGCAGTCCGCCAGCTCAGTATGCGCCAGCTTCAGGAAGGCATCCACGAAAACCGTTCCAACATCAAAGTTGGAGGACAGCATTCCGCAGACAAAACCTACAAACATATCCGCGTTATGCACATGGTATTCCGCGGCATTGATAAAGCGAACCTTGTGGTCCACGTCAAACATGTAGCGATTATCGTCATCCAGAAAAATGACATCATGTACCGCTTCCTTCGCGGTGGAATTGGTCAGGTCAATCAGCCGCTTCGTTTTACCGGAGCCCTTCTTGCCTGCAATGATCTGTATCATGGTGATACGCCCCCTTAAAAAGATTTTGCCTCTTTGATTATAAGCCATTTTATCCGTTCTTGCAACGTGTTTTTCTGGCCAGCTCCCGGAAGGTGATATCCCGGTCCAGGAGACGTTCATCCTTCTTTTTCGTATGGCACACCGGCAGATACTCGCAGTATCGGCAGACCGAAAAGTCCTGATCCGCGCTGGGTTCGGCGGCGATCGCGCCGGAGCGCATCGCCTCCGTCAGCTCTGCCGCCTTCTCCATAGCGGCGTCCATGAGTCCGTCCATCTCTTCGGCCGAAAGCGCCCACTCCGCGTTTTTCCTTACGCTGCCGTCCTGGTTGAACACGGTATCCACAGAAAGCGGCCGGATATCCCGGTCCATTGCGCGGGTCACGTCCTGGTCCGCAGCGATCAGCCCCTTCATACGGACTTTCTCCATTCTTGCCTGCTCCGCCGCTTCCGGATCCGGCCGTGCGGGATCCACCTCCTGATCCTGCACGGGATAGTAGAGGGCGCCGGCCGGCTTCGCGTCCGGGAACGCCTGCATGCCTGCCTTCAGGTAAATCATCAGCTGCAGCTGTTCCCCGGAGGCCATCCGGGCGGCATCCGGTTTCTTCTCACGGCTCTTGTGATCAATGATCCGCAGCCAGACACCTTCCCCGTTCTCATAGGTATCAATCCGGTCAATTTTCCCCCGGATGGCGGTCCGGGTTCCGTCCCGCAGCGTAAGGATCAGAGGCGGCCATGCTTCGGACTCGCCGAAAACCTGCTCAGTGGCGATTGTACGGAAATCGCTGTTGGCGGCAAACCGCGTCAGGGTCCCGGCCGCGTGCCGTACTCTTCGCAGATAGTCCTCTCCCTGCCAGATGCCCAGCGCGTCCTCACGCAGAGGACCGTATTCCCATTCCTTCGTCGCCTCCGCGCAGATTCCGCTGACCAGTTCATCCACCCGTTCCCCGGAAAGATCCGGCCATTCCGGCTCTGCGGACGCTGTGCGCATGTACCGGTCCAGCACCGCGTGAAAAAAGTTCCCGGCATCGTCGCTTTCAAAAGAGAAGGTTTCCTTCCGGACCGGACGCAGTCCGTAATCCATGAAATGACGGTATGGGCACCCCGCGTACCGCTCCAGCCGGCTGATGGAAATCCTGTCCGCTGAAAACAGTCTCCGGGCCGTATCCGGCCGGATGCTGTATTTTCTGCCCGCCCCTCCAGGCAGCATACAGCGCATCATCTGTTCTGCCAGCTTCCGGTATCGGGCATCCATCCGCAGCGCCGCGAATTTCTGCAGCCATGCAGGCGGTATCTCTCCCGTCTCTCCCTCCGACAGGCCGCTCAGCTTTTCAGCAAGGCCGTCAGCAGCAGCCTGGGGTGTCAGCGGATCGGACAGCACGTCCTTCCCCTGAAAGCCGCCCTCCTCCGGAACATCCGGGAAAATTTCCCGTACAAAACCGATCAGCGCGTCCGGCTGGAAAACCGTCCCGTCCTCGCCTTTCAGGCTCCGGCTGATCCGCAGCTTTTTCCGCGGCGCGCTCAGCATACGGTACAGGTCAAACCGTTTCATCCGGCTTTCCCGTTCCCGGCTGAGCCCCACAGGCCTTCCGACCGCGCTTTCCAGGCGGTCCCGTTCCGCGTCCGTCAGCCAGCCGGAAGCGGAGGCCGCCGTCAGGCCGTCTGTGGCGCAGGGCAGAATCAGGCCTTCCAGCTCACCGCTCAGCATGTGCCCGGCTTCCCCGATCATCACGCCGCTTTCAGATTCCGGCACTCCGGATATTTCCGCCTGACTGACAGCGGTTTCCAGCAGGTCCGCCAGCTCCTTCATGGATGCCCGGCGTTCGCCCAGCAAACCCTGCAGCTGATCCAGCAGGCCCATCATCAGATTCCAGACCTGCCGGTCAGTAACCGCTTCCCGGTACATCCCGCGGTTCAGCAGTTTCTCTTCCCGCTTTTTCAGTTTTTCCCATACCTCTTCCGTTTCCAGAAAGTGCACCACGGCCTCCAGGGAGGCTGCGGCATTCCTTGCTTCCTTCAGTTCCGCCTTCAGGGCCTGGATCGGCTGCAGCAGCCGCAGCCTGATCTTCTCCGCGGTTTCAGCGTCCTCTCCCTGGGAAAAAGGGCTTTCCCAGCGTTTTCTTTCGATGCCGTGAGCCGCGGCATAGCCGGCCAGCCTCGCGCATTCATCCTCCGTCAGGTTGGAAAAACCGCTGCCCGCAGCCGTCAGCAGGCTCTGCGTTTCCATCCCGTCGCGTACGCAGCGCAGCGCTCCCAGCAGGAGCCGGCTGACACCGTGCTCCGCGGCTGCCTCTTTTCTGTTTGAATAGAATGGAATGCCCTTTACCCGCAGCCTGGCCAGCAGCATACCCTCCAGCTCCGTCTCCTTGGGCAGGGCAACAGCCATCCGGTCCCAGGCGATACCTTCTTCCTGATGCCATCTGATCAGCGTTTCCGTCAGGTTGTCCGCCTCATGCCACAGGGATTCCGCGGCATACAGGCTCACCGCGTCCGTCTGTTTTCCCGGATAAGGAGTCCTCTCGTCAGCGAACAGCATGCTGTCCAGCCAGCTGATTTCCTCCGCGCGGTCGGTCCGGACCGGATGCTCATAGGTAACCCTGCAGGAAATACCTTTCCCGGAGAGCTCCCGCCGCATCAGGCGCACGCTTTCCCGCTGTTCCCGGAATATGCTCTCATCCCTGCAGTCCTCGTCATCCATCGTCAGGGTGACCGTAATGCTGTCTGTATAAGCCGCCGCTTCTGTCAGCAGCTCCCGCAGATCCGGCCGGATTGTATCAAATCCGTAAACAATCAGGGCGATTCCCTGCCATATGCCGCTGTTTCCAAGCCTCGCGATTGTTCCGGACCACGCGGTATGGTCGTCTTCAAAACGTTCTTCCGTCAGCTCCTGATACCGGTTCCAGATCAGCGCCAGATCGTGGAACTTTGCGCGCTCCGCCCCTGTTCCGGCCTGTTTTCCGTACTCAGAAGCCTCCTCCAGGGTTATCCCGTTGTCCCGCAGTTCCTCCAACGCCTGATCCAGCCGGGATACAGCCCCCGGCAGTTCTGTCATATCCCGGTAATACTGCAGCTCCTTTCCCCGCTCTGTCATGGCCCGCTGAACCGCCATCACCCGTCCCAGGGAATCCAGCGCTCTCCGGGTGCCGCTGCCGGTTGCTTCCCGCACCTGACGCCTGAGCTTGCTGGGGCTGACAACATCCATGTCCAGCAGTCCCGGCAGCTTCAGACCCAGAATCAGATCCCGCTCCGTCTGCAGCGTCAGCTGCTCCGGAACATACACAACAACACGTTTTCCGTTTTTCCGGTACTGATCCGCTGCCCGCAAAACAGAAAGCCAGGCGCAACCGCTCCGGCTTCCGATAACGCTCATCGTGTCCATACTGTTCCCTCCGCTGACGGCTCATGAAATTGTTGGCAGAATGGTATTATACGCAATCAGCGTTTCCTGAACAAGTCCGGCGGCTGATCTCCCGGTGAAAACCTTTGGGGTTTTACCGCTTGATGCGGTCCGTTCCGGCACTTTCCTCCCGGGCTTTTTTCCGGTACTGTGCAGGACTGACTCCGAATTTCTTCTTGAATATTTTGGAGAAAGCCAGCTGATCTTCATAGCCTACTTCCTTGGCCACGGCGCTGACGGGAATGTCTGTATGGCGCAGCAGGCTTCTGCTTCGGTCCATCCGCACATGCATCAGGAATTCCTGCGGAGACATGAGCATCTTTTTCTTGAACAGCGTTGTCAGGTAGGTCCGGTTCACCCCGATATAGCTGGCCACATCGCTGATGCGGATATTGGCGTAATTCGCCTGGATATACCGGGCTGCATAGGCCACATAGTCATCCGGAGACAGATCCTCCCGCTGCCGCGTGCCGTCCTGTCCGAATTCCCGGGATTCGATCGCCAGGGAAAGATACTGAAGCGCCAGGCTCATCCGGTGCAGCTCACTGGAAATATTCAGATGAGGATGCTCGAGAATCTCCTTTACCAGAGTGTAGAACTCCATCGGAGGTACATGGCATTCCTGCACGTAGATATCATCCGTAAACCCGGCATAATGCATATAGCGGTGGGCATACTCCCCGGCGAACGCAATCCATACATACTGCCAGGGATCCTGTGTGTCCGCCTCGTAGTAAATTTCCTCATTCTCCCTCAGGAGAAAGATCTGCCCCTCATGGACATCATGAACCCGGTTCCGGGTTTTCAGAACGCCTCTCCCGGACAATACCACATGCAGATGGTATCCTTCCTTCTGGGAATGCAGATAGGAGTAGCCCGGAATACACCGCTGAATCCCGCAGGTTTTCAGGTACAGGGCGCTGCCCAGATGGGTCGGATATTCCACACCGTGGAAGTTGGTACTGCGTGAAATCTGCATCAGGTTAATTCCCCGATTGTCTGTCTCCACGTATGTCCTCCTCCTTGCCTGCATTGCTGCAGTGATCGTCTGCCGCGTCTTCTGATGATTACAAATTGGCATTTTTCCTGCATATTCTCATACTTAAGCAATTTATAATAGGACGGTCAAAAGTCTCCGTCTATGGAGTTCTGTGAATCAAATATGGAAATATGTCTCTTTTTTGGTTACATTTTGTTTGTCATGTACAGAAAACAGCCTGATCCGACATGAATCAGGCTGTTTTCCCTGAAAAAATGCCGCAGTCACGACCGTCCGCTCAGACTGCTGTATTATCCGGCTCTTCCGCTCAGTTCACGGTCAATGGCGCCGGCCGCTGTCTTGCCCGCTCCCATGGCGGAAATAACTGTCGCGGCTCCGGTTACAGCGTCTCCCCCCGCGTAAACATGCGCTCTGGAGGAAAGGCCGTCCTCCGTGACAATGATACCGCCTCTCCGGTTAACCTCCAGGCCTTCTGTGGTCTTTTTGATCAGCGGATTCGGACTGGTTCCGATCGCCATCACAACCGTGTCAACCTCCAGGGTAAAGTCGCTGCCGGGAATTTCTACCGGGCGGCGGCGTCCGCTGGCATCCGGCTCGCCCAGCTCCATCCGGACGCACTCAATTGCGCGGACACAGCCGTTCTGCGGATCCCGCGGATTTTCAGGGTTTTCCCATCCCAGAATACGGACCGGATTGCACAGCAGCCGGAAATCGATGCCTTCCTCTTCCGCGTGTTCCACTTCCTCCCGCCTGGCCGGCAGCTCCTCCATGGAACGGCGGTAAATGATATAGACCTTATCAGCGCCCAGACGCAGTGCGGTTCTCGCGGCGTCCATGGCCACATTGCCGCCGCCGACCACCGCAACCCTGCCGCCCTTCATGATCGGCGTGTTCGGATGCTCCTGGTAGGCTTTCATCAGGTTGCTGCGGGTCAGATACTCGTTGGCGGAATACACACCCTTCAGCCCTTCCCCGGGAATATTCATGAAATTGGGCAGGCCGGCGCCGCTGCCGATAAAAACCGCCTCGAAGCCCATCTCAAAAAGCTCATCCACCGTCAGCGTCTTGCCGATGATGACGTTGGTTTCCATCTGAACGCCCAGCTTTTTCAGGCCTTCCACCTCTCTGGCAACGATGCGCTTGGGAAGCCGGAACTCCGGAATACCGTAAACCAGCACGCCTCCGGCCGTATGCAGCGCTTCATAGATCGTTACCCGGTATCCCTTTTTGGCCAGGTCTCCCGCGCAGGTCAGTCCGGAGGGGCCTGCGCCGACAACGGCAACCCGATGGCCGTTATCCGGCGGCACCTGATCCGTTTCCTGTCCGTGCTCACTGTGCCAGTCAGCCACAAAGCGCTCCAGCCTGCCGATCCCTACCGGTTCCATTTTGGCCCGCTGCAGCAGGGTGCATTGCGCCTCGCACTGGGTTTCCTGCGGACAGACCCGGCCGCAGACCGCCGGCAGAGAAGAGCTCTGCTGAATAACCTGGTACGCACCTTCATAATCCTTCTGCTTGATTCTGCTGATAAAATCAGGGATCTGAATATTCACCGGGCAGCCGGCCACGCAGGGACGGTTTTTGCAGTTCAGGCACCGGCTGGCTTCCTCCAGCGCCATGGTCTCCGTATAGCCCAGCGCAACCTCCTGAAAGTTATGCGCCCGCACCTCCGGTGCCTGTGTCGGCATCGCCTGTTTTTTCGGATTCACAGCCATTTCCAGTCCTCCTTACGCCTGCCGGAACAGATTGCAGGTTTCTTCATATGCCTGCCGTTCAAAATCAGCGTACATGCGTCCCCGGCTCATCGCCTCATCAAAATCGATTTCATAGCCGTCAAAATCCGGGCCGTCCACACAGGCGAACTTTGTCACCCGCTCTCCGTTCCGGTTCAGTGTGATCCGGCAGCCGCCGCACATGCCGGTGCCGTCGATCATGATCGGATTCATGCTGACGGTTACCGGAACGCCGAACGGCTTCGCGGCCGCCACGACAAACTTCATCATGATCAGGGGCCCGATCGTGATAATCCGGTCAAAGGGCTTTCCGGCTTCCAGCATTTCCTTCAGCGGCACCGTCACATTCCCGTGTCTTCCATAGCTTCCGTCATCGGTCATCACGATCAGCTCATCGGAGCAGGCCTTGAATTCATCCTCCAGAATCAGCAGATCCTGATTCCGGAAGCCGATGATGCTGGTGACCTCCGCCCCCTGCCTGTGGAACGCTTCCGCCACAGGCAGCGCGATGGCGCAGCCGACGCCGCCTCCGACGATGCAGACCCGTTCAATTCCTTCCGTTTCCGTGGCCATTCCCAGCGGTCCGGCAAAGTCCTGAACAGCCTCCCCGGCTTCCTTATGCTTCAGGGCTTCCGTCGTTGCGCCGACCACCTGGAAAATAATCTTGACGGTCCCCTCCTCCGGGTTCGTGCCTGCGATAGTCAGCGGAATCCGTTCCCCTTCCTCGTTCACCCGCAGAATAATGAACTGTCCCGGGCGGGCTTTCCTCGCCACCAGCGGCGCCTCTATCTCCATCTGAATGACCGTTGGATTCAGTATCCTCTTCCGGATGATTGGATACATGTCTTCATCTCCTATCCTGATGATCGCGTCCGTCCGCATTCCGCAGGTTTTCGCGCTTTCCAGATATTATGGCAGATCAGCCTGTCTGAATCAAGTATTCTCTTTGTTTTAAAAAAGACCGCGCGCTGCGCAGTCTTTTGTTTGCGATTATCTGTGTTCTCCCCGGAAGAAAAGAGCCAGGGTCCCGGGACCGGAGTGTGCGCCGATCACGGAGCCGATGGGAGTGATCAGCATGGTCTTTACCTGATATTCCTGCTCCAGGATCCTTGCGAGCATCTCCGCGTCCTCCGAGCAGTCCCCGTTGGAGATGAAAACCGGAGATCCTTTGATGATCGTTTCTCCCAGCATTTCCGCCATCTTCCGGATGGACTTCTTCCTTCCGTGCACCTGGGTCACCTTGATCAGGTGCCCCTCATTATCCACATGCAGCACCGGCTTCACATTCAGCGCGGTGCCCAGCAGGGCCGTAGCCGCGCTGACACGTCCGCCGCGCTTCAGATATTTCAGGTCGTCCACCGTAAACCAGTGGCACAGCTGCAGCTTATCCGCTTCCAGGGCGTCCGCATTTTCATCCAGAGACATTCCCGCGTCCCGGTTCTGCGCCGCCAGGTACACAAACAGTCCCTGTCCCGCGGAAGCGCACAGGGAATCCACCACCCGGATGCTGCGCTCCGGATACTTCTCCAGCAGGCGTTTTGCCACGGACCGCCCGGTTTCGCAGGTCACGCTCAGGCCGCTGGAAAAAGCCACATACAGAATATCCTCGCCGTTTTCCAGCACAGGCGTAAAAGTACGGCTGTAGGTGTCCTCGTTCACGCTGGAGGTTTTGGCAATCCGCCCGTTCCGCATTTCATCGTAAAAAGCGTGGATGGGCTCGTCGCCTTCCAGATGCTGTTCCCCGGTATCCTGGAACAGATAGGGCATCCGGATCAGCTCCACCTGCCACTTTTTCAGCTGCTCCTCCGAAATATCGCAGGAAGATTCCGTAATGATTCTGTACATGCTGCATATCCTCCGTCCGGCGCGCGAATCCATTTTCCGCTGCCGCCTGTTTATATAGCACAAAGGCTTGTCCCTGTCAATTTGCACCGGTTCAGCTCATCCGGCTCTGCACCATGGTCAGCGCGATGCGCTTCTTCTTTTCATCCACACTCACGACCCAGACCCTGACGACATCCCCGACCTTCACAACCTCTGAAGGATGCCTGATATACCGGTCCGACATCCGGGAAATATGCACCAGTCCGTCCTGGTGCACACCGATATCGACGAACGCGCCGAAATCGATCACGTTCCGCACCGTGCCGGTCAGCTCCATGCCCGGTTTCAGATCCTTCATATCCAGCACGTCCGTCCGGAGCACCGGCTTGGGCAGCTCGTCCCGGGGATCACGGCCGGGTTTTTTCAGTTCGGACAGCATATCGTTCAGGGTAGGCAGACCGATTCCGATTTCCGCGGCCAGCCGTTCATGCCCGTAGCGGGAAGCGCGCTGAATAATATCCGCCACACCGCCCCGGACATCCTTCAGGTCATATCCGAGCTTTTCCAGCAGGCTTTTCGCCGCCTCATAGCTCTCGGGATGCACTGCGGTGGCGTCCAGCGGGTTTTTGCTGTCCCGGACCCGCAGGAAACCCGCGCACTGTTCATACGCCTTGGGACCGAGCTTTGAAACCTTCTTCAGCGCCGCACGGGAGGGAATGCCGTTTTCCTCCCGGTAGGCCACAATGTTCTTCGCCAGAGCCGGGCCGATGCCCGCCACATGGGAGAGCAGCTCCGCCGACGCGGTCGAGACCTCCACGCCCACCTGGTTGACGCATTGCTCCACAACGCCGTCCAGAGCGTCCGTCAGCTCATTCTGTTTCAGATCATGCTGATACTGGCCCACCCCGATTGCCTTCGGATCAATTTTAACCAGCTCAGCCAGAGGATCCTGCATCCGCCTGGCAATGGATACGGCGCTTCGCTGTGTGACGTCAAAATCCGGGAATTCCTGCGCTGCCAGCTTGCTTGCGGAATAAACCGATGCGCCGGCCTCGCTGACAATCATATAGGCTGCTCCGGGAAGCTCCGGCAGCAGGGAGGCAATAAACTGCTCGCTTTCCCGGCTGGCAGTGCCGTTCCCTATGGCGATCGCTGTAATGCCGTATTTCCTGACAAATGCCTTGATCAGCCGGGCCGCCGCGGCCTTCCCCGCCTCATTTCCCGGCAGTGTGAAATAGCCGACGCCCGTATCAAGCACCTTGCCGTTTTCATCCACAACCGCCAGCTTGCAGCCGGTGCGGAAGCCGGGATCCACGCCCAGCGTCACCTTTCCCTTGATCGGCGGCTGCATCAGCAGCTGATGCAGGTTTTCACTGAAGACCCGGATCGCCGAAACGTTTGCCCGGTCCGTCAGGTCATTGCGGATTTCACGCTCCAGGGAGGGAAAAATCAGCCTTTCCCAGGCATCCGCGCAGGCAGCGGCAACCTCTGCGGAAGCGGCGGACGCGCCTCGCACATAAGCATTCTTCACGATTTCCCGCGCCTTATCCTGCGGGGCTTCCAGCGTAACCTTCAGGAATTCCTCCCGCTCGCCCCGGTTGACCGCCAGTATGCGGTGTGCGGCCATCGTACGCACCGGTTCCCGGAAGTCGTAATACATGCTGTAAACGCTGTCCTCTTCCTTTGCGCCTTTGCTGACCAGCACCGCTTCCCGGCCCAGCAGTTCCCGCAGCTCCTTCCGGATTTCAGCGCTGTCGCTGGCCGTTTCCGCCAGGATGTCCCGTGCGCCTGCCAGTGCGCTTTCCGCGTCCGGAACTTCCTTATCCGGATCAATAAATTCCGCCGCCAGCTGCAGGGGATCATCTCCGGCCTGCTGCATCATCAGCCTGAGTGCAAGCGGCTCCAGGCCCCGCTCCCGTGCCACGGTAGCCCGGGTACGGCGTTTCGGCCTGAAGGGCCGGTACAGATCCTCCAGCTCGGACAGGGTCGCGGCGGTTTTCAGCTGTTCCGACAGTTCTTCCGTCAGCACGCCCTGCTCTGTCAGGGCTTTTTCAATTTCCTCCCGGCGTTTTTCCAGATTGCGCAGATATTCCAGCCGCTCCGCCAGTTCCCGCAGAATCTGATCATCCAGTGATCCGGTGGCTTCCTTGCGGTAGCGGGCGATGAAGGGAATCGTGTTGCCGGCATCCAGCAGTTCGATCGCCGCCTGAACCTGCTGCGGCCGCAGCGAAAATTCACGGCTCAGTATTGTGACAAAATCCAAAGTTGCGTCCTCCGTTTTCCACCTGTGTATGTCATGGCTCTTCTGTGCCCGTGCAGATGAAAAGCGCCTGTTTTCCCTGCTGTTCCGGGAGCGGTCATGCCTGAAAATGTTACCATATTTCCGTCTTTTTTGCAATTTTGTCCGTCCCGTATGATCCGTTCATGATTTCGTTTCTTCCGTATCCGGGTTTCCCATTGACCCGGACCGCTCAAAAACTTATAAAAAAAGGCTTGCAAGGTTTTTCAGAATATGATATAATACTTGATGTGCTTTTTGCACGTGACTATTGTGAAAGCGCTGCGGCGCGGAAGGAAGAGAGTATTATGAAGAAAGTAATTTGCAATGTCGAATACGATACCGAAGCTTCTGAACTGATTCAGAAGAAGGTTTTCGGCCAGTTCGGCGACCCCAAGGGATATGAGGAAACCCTGTACAAGACCCAGGGCGGCAAGCTGTTCCTCTATCAGTTCGGCGGTTCTGAATCCCCCTACGCTGAGGAGACCATCAAGCGCATGTCTCCCGCCAAGGCCAAGGAGTGGCAGAACGCCTGATCCTGCAGGGATCTCAAAAGGTCCGGATCTGATGATCCGGACCTTTTGCTGTTCAGCGAAGGCGGCCGTGCAGCAGCGGGGACAGCGGCTTGTAGATCACCCCTGTCACCAGGCTGAGCACCAGTCCCTTCAGGAGATTGAACGGGCCTGTGATCAGCAGCAGCAGCTTCAGCTCGGAATCCACGCCGTTCACGCCGGCAAAGGCCAGAATGGCCTCCATATTCATGTGGAATGCCTTCATATAGAAGGGCAGCATGATCCACTTGTTCACGGCGACGGCAGCAATCACCATGCACACCGTGCCGGCAGCCATGCCCAGCAGCGCGTTTTTCCGCGTCTTGTTCCGATGGTAGATCACCGAGGCCGGGATAATCAGCGCCGCTCCCATGATGAAGTCCGCCAGCTCCCCGATTCCGGCGCTGGATGAATGAAGCAGGCCGATCAGGCTTTTCAGGCCCAGAATCAGGACGCCCGGAAGTGTTCCCATGGAGAAAGCCCCCAGCAGCACCGGGATGTTGCTCAGATCCAGCTTATAGAAGGCAACCACCGGGATTTCCACCAGGAACAGGACGCTCGCCGCCGCGGTCAGCAGCGCGATCCGGGTCATGACAGTAACGGAAAACCATTTTTTCTTTTCTGATGCGTTCATTCTGCATCCTCCTTTCAACGCAAACCGCCCCTCCGTGCGTCTTTGCTCAGAGGGGCGGTACGAGAGCGCCGGTATCCCGGCGTATAACGCAGCCGTTTCTTCTTTCATCCAGACTGTACTGTCGGCTCCGGAATTTCACCGGATCGGCCGAAGAGAACTTCGGTTCGCGGGCTTTACCGCCGGTAGGGAATTTCACCCGTCCCTGAAGAGGCGCTGAAAGGTCGTTTGCTGTGCATATAATAAGGGGATTGACACATACTGTCAATCCCCTTTTTTGACGGTTTTTTATTTTTTCCGGCGAAGGAAACCCGGCACGCCGTGATCGTCCGTCGTCATGGCGGAATTCTGCGGAATCGCCTGGAAACCGCCGGTCTGCTGGCCGGTTACCTGACCGTTGCTGTTAAACACCGGCTGATAGTTCGGCGCCTGTCCGAGCGGAGCTTGCCCGCCGGTCATCTGCTGGCTTCCCATACTCTGGAAAGGACGGGTGGCCTGCGTGTTCGGCTGCCCCTGCTGATAGCTGAAGCCGTTCTGGAAGGAACCGTTGTTCACCGCGCCGGGAACGCCCATGCTGGGCCTGCTGGCGCCCATGAAGGGCTGAGCGTCTCCCGCTCCGGAAAACAGACCGGATCCTGTTGCGGATGCGGAGTGGTCCAGATAATCGCGGGTTGCGGGCGTCTCAGGACGGGAGAAGTTGGTTCCGAAGGAACCGAAGAGCCGCTCATGCTCAAGCTCTCTCGGCTTCCGCGCCGGCTCCTTGTTCGGGAAGGGCGTCTTCTCAAAGCCTGTGGCGATGACGGTGATCCGCACCTCGTCGCCCATATTCTCATCAATGCCGGCGCCGAAGATGATGTTGGCGTCAGGATCTGCCGCTTCCATAATCAGGTTGGCCGCTTCATTGATATCCACGATGGAGATGTCGCTGCCGCCGGTTACGTTGATCAGCACAGCGCGCGCGCCGTCGATATTGGTCTCCAGCAGCGGAGAGGCAATGGCGTTCTTCGCAGCCTCCACCAGCTTGTTCTCGCCGGTGCCGATACCGATGCCCATATGCGCCATGCCGCCGGATTCCATAACGGTCTTGACATCCGCGAAGTCCAGATTGATCATCGCGGGCACCGCGATCAGATCACTGATGCCCTGAATGCCCTGGCGCAGCACATCGTCAGCGATCCCGAAGGCTTCCAGCATCGTGGTTCCCTTGTTGACCACCTGAAGCAGGCGGTCATTGGGAATCACAACCAGCGTATCCACATGCTGCTTCAGCTCGGAAATGCCGGCTTCCGCGTTCTTCATCCGCTGTTTGCCTTCGAAATTGAAGGGCTTGGTCACAACGGCAATGGTCAGGGTTCCGAGATCCCGGGCAATCTCCGCCACAATCGGCGCAGCGCCGGTACCGGTGCCGCCGCCCATGCCTGCGGTGATGAACACCAGATCGGCGCCCTTCAGTGCGGAGGCAATCTCTTCCCGGCTCTCTTCCGCTGCACGGCGGCCCACCTCAGGAATTGCACCGGCGCCTAGGCCCTTCGTCAGTTTTTCACCGATCTGGATCTTGACCTGTGCGTTGGACTGGCCCAGAGCCTGCTTATCCGTATTGACGGAAATAAACTCCACGCCGCGCAGTCCGGCCGCCACCATGCGGTTCACCGCATTGTTTCCGCCGCCGCCGCAGCCGACGACCTTGATCGAAGCAAAGGTGTTTTGCTCTTCATTGGTGAATTCGATCATTTTGTTCAACCTCCCAACAGACTCCGGAAGAAGTCCTTCAGTTTTCCGCCGGCGCCGGCGGAAGGCTGGCGCTGCTGCTCAATCGTATCAATAATCAGATCCATCAGCCCCAGTGCGCTGGAGAAGCTGTGGCTGTTCAGCTTGGTGGTTCTCCGGGGTGTTTCCTGCACGGGCCGGCCCAGCTTGCCGGAGAGATATTCCTTTCCGCCCCGGTTAAAGCTCAGTCCGCCGCCGGTCATGAACACGCTGCTCCAGTTGCCCAGGCCGCCGAAGTCCTCGTCCACTGCCTCCTTGATCTGAACGGCAATCTCATCGACCGCCTTGCAGATCACCGGCTTTACCTGATCCCTGGTAAAGGCGTGCGCTTTCAGCCCGTCCTCACCCTGAACCTCATAGCTTTCCCCGCCGGTTTCAATCCCGTAAACAAACTGACGTTTAATATCCTCAGCCGCGCTCAGGCTGATATCCAGGTTCTCCGCCAGGGCCACCGCGATATCACCGCCGCCCACATCGAGCACCTTGTGATAGATAATCGCGTCGCCTTCCACGCCGATAATCTCGGTGTTCAGGTAGCCCATATCGATCAGCACCGAAGTATGATCCCGGTCCTGCTCATTCAGGTACAGCATCGCCTCGCCGGCTGAGGTGGAGTAGAAGCCCGCGACAGAAACACCGAGATCGGCCATCCGGTTTGTCACGTCATCCACAAAGAAGCGGTTGCCCACCACAAAGCTGATAAAGGCAGTCATTTCCCGGCCCTTCATGCCGACGGGCTCCAGGGTTTTCTTGCCGTTATCCACCATGAACCAGGCCGGGCTGGAATGCACCACGACACCCGGCAGATCCGCCAGGTTTTCGGCCGCCTTGTTGAAAGCGTTCTTCACGTCCGCGGAGGTGACTCTCGGATCCGTCCCCTTCAGGGACAGCGTCACTTTCGTGGCATAAACACGGGTAAAAGCCCCGGGAACGCCCACATTGATCTCCCGGATTTTGGTGTTGGATTGCTCTTCCGCGTCCTGCAGAGAACGGCGGATGGCCTCATCCAGCATACCCGGATTGTTCCACCCTTCTTCCAGGTAGCCATCGTATTTAGCGACGCCAGCAGCCACAATATCACAGCGCTGGTTGCCGCTGTTTTCAGCCACAAGCGTTACAATTTTGCTTGTGCCGAAGTCGATAGCCGCAACCGTGGTTTTCATAGGAATCGAATCCCCCCTGTTTTCAGGATATGCGCTGGTTTTAACACAAAACCCTGCCAATGATAAACCACTTTTGATTATATGTGATTTCAGGCAGGTTTGCAAGCCTTTTAAAAAAAATATTACAATTTTATGAATTTTTATACAGCAGAGGGAGAATAGACCGGATTCTCCGGATTGATCACGCTGATGGTTCCGCCGCTCAGCTCCATTTCTCTCAGCTTTTCCCGCACCAGCAGCGTGCTGCGCAGCTTCGCGTGCAGGTTTGTCATGTCTCCCATGCTGACGGTATAGCCGTCCCGGGTCATCATGAGCAGAGAGCCTGTGTTGCTCAGATCAGCCTCCTGAATCAGCTTTGTGCATCCGAGGACCTTCATTTCCAGGAACAGACCGCTGATCAGCGTTTCCTGGCTCGTGTCATTCAGCGTCAGTGTCTGCCCTACCCGGCAGCCGGACCGGATCTTCAGCCCTTTGACCTCCACCAGCTCCGCCGGGCGCAGGTTCAGGTCCTCCGTTTCAAACATGATCATCCGGTTTTTATCCATGGTATACAGAATACCGCCGTAAGTAAACCAGCAGCAGGCTTCACGCTCCCGGATCCGGAGCGTCGCCTGTCCGGGAATCTTCTTCTCCAGGTATCTGAACTGCAGTCTGTAATCGCCGTTGATACGCTTTTCAACCTCTGACTCATCCAGGCGCAGCAGGCTGTCTCCGGCCTGTATCCCGCTGATCCGGAGGATTTCATCGTCCGTGAGCACCTGATTTCCCTCGACCCGGATATCCTGCAGATTAAAGATGGTAAAGCGCAGGGTAATCCAGGTCCCGATCAGCAGACAGATCAGGATCAGCAGGATTTTTCCGGCGCCGGGACTCCTGCCGGCAGCTTTGGAAGAGGCTTTCGTCCGGTTCCGGCGGGGCGCAGCTTTCCGTTCTCCGGCGCTCCTGTTTGCCCCGGTATACTGATAGCCCGTTGTCTGCTGATCCCAGAATTCGCCCAGATGCTCATTCACGTTCTCGGATCTGCTGTCCCGCAGTTCAGGCGCGTCTTCGGGCTCATCGAAGGGATTTCCGTAAGCCGGCGCAGGCCCGTACCAGGTATCCCGCTGCCAGTCCCGGACCTGCCCCTCGCCCTGGCCGGCGCCGTTGCCGCCGGCAGTTCTGCGGGGCTGCGGCTCCCCTCCCCGGGGAGGCGCCGCATTCCCGCCGTTATAATCCATGGACAATCTCCTTAAACTTGCGGCCCCGCTCCTCGTAGTCCCTGAACATGTCGAAGCTCGCACAGGCGGGAGAAAGCAGCACATTCCATCCCTCGGAAGCCAGGCTGCGGCTCAGCTCCACCGCTTCCCGCATGCTGCCCGCCCGATGGACGCCCGCAAAGCCGGCCGTTTTCAGGCTCTGCTCGATCTGTCCCGCTGTTTCCCCGATCAGAACCGCTTCGCGGATCATATCATTTTTCACCATGACAGCCGCCAGCGGATCAAAGGACGTATGCTTGTCATATCCTCCGAGAATGATGACGGTAGGCTTGTTCATGGTCTCCACGGCTTTGATCGTGGAATCCACATTCGTTCCCTTGCTGTCATTGATGTACTCAATGCCGTCCAGCTCACGAACGCTCTCGATCCGGTGCTCCACACCCCGGAAGCTCTTCAGGCTGTGGCGGATCACGGGAATCGGAACCTCCATGGCGGCTGCGGCGCAGACAGCGCCGAGCGCGTTCTCCAGATTATGGGCTCCGGGAATGCGGATTTCCGATACAGCGCAGACTCTGCGTTCCTCGCCGTTCAGGCGGACGATCACTTCCCCGTTCCTCACGAAGGCGCCTTCGGAGACTTCCTTTTTATGGCTGAACTGCAGCACCCGACTCCTGACCTGTTTATGCAGGTTTTCCAGTCCCGGATCATCCGCGTTGAAGACCGCGTAATCCTCCGGCGTCTGGTTCCGGAATATACGCATCTTCAGTTCGGTATAAACCTCCATCGTGCCGTGACGGTTCAGATGATCCTCCGAAATATTGGTCAGGACGGCGATATGGGGATGGAAGGTGTCTGCCGTTTCCATCTGGAAGGAGGACACCTCGCAGACCATAACATCCTCCGGCTTGCTGACCAGTGCGGCCAGGGAATAGGGATAACCGATATTTCCCACCACATGGGTCACCTTCCCGCTGTTACGGAAAATCTCTCCCAGCAGGGAAACAGTGGTCGTCTTTCCGTTGGTGCCGCTGACCGCAACCAGGGTCCCTTTGCTCAGCTGGGAGGCAAGCTCCAGTTCGCCGATAACATAGATACCCATTTCCTTGGCCTTGCGGACAAAAGGCGCTGTATCCGGAATGCCGGGAGAGATAATCAGGCAGTCCTGCCCCTTCAGCAGATCCATGGCTCCGCAGCCGAAGCGCCGTTCAAGCTTCAGCCCTTCCAGGGAGTTCAGCTGTTCGCCCAGCTCCTCCTCGGATTTGCTGTCATTCACAGTCACCTCCGCCCCGTAGGCGCGCAGCAGCTGCGACGCCGCCACGCCGCTTCGGGCCATACCGACAACCAGCACTTTTTTGCCTTCCCAGTTCATAGAGCGCCTCCTGTTCTCCCGTATGGATTATCCGCAGATGCCGGCCACAGCGGCCAGGCTCAGCAGCAGCGTGATGCCCGCGTACATGCTGACAATCTGCGTCTCAGAATACCCTTTTTTCTCAAAATGATGATGAACCGGACTCATCAGGAAGATGCGCTTCCCGTGGGTCAGCTTGAAATAATACCGCTGAAGGATCACGCTGACGCTGCTCATCACCGGGCAGAAGAAGGTCAGCACCAGCAAAACAGGCAGCCGGGTTACCATGGCCATCGCCACGCTGGCTCCGCCCAGCAGCATGCTGCCGGTGTCTCCCATAAAGGTTTTGGCCGGATAGCGGTTGAACCGCAGGAACCCGACGCACGCGCCTGTCACGGCGGCCCCGAACACAGCCGTCGTGGCATATCCGGCGGTATTCCCGTCAGCGCCCTTCAGCAGTCCGGGCATCATCGTCAGGATGATGCAGATCACTGTCCACGCGCCCGCATGCACCGCGGTGATGGTGCTCAGCAGCCCGTCCAGGCCGTCCTGCAGGTTGCTGCTGTTTACCATGAAGATCGCCAGAAGGCTCATTACCGGAATATACCAGATGCCCAGGTCCCAGTTCACTCCCGCGAAGGGGATATAAATCGCGCTCCCGACCGACGGAGAAAAATAGCAATAACAGCTGAAGCCCACTGCCACAACACACTGCCCGATAATCTTCTGCATCGGCTGCAGGCCGTCATGCCGCTTCTTAACCGCTTTGATATAGTCGTCCGCAAAGCCGACTCCCATGCTCAGAAGAGAGACCGCCAGCAGCGGCCAGATCCAGTCCGCCGCGCCGTTCCATCCGGCGGGATGGCAGATCAGAGAGGCAGCCGTAAAGCCCGCAGCCATCATCAGTCCGCCCATTACCGGAGTCCCCTGCTTCTGCTGATGCGCAGGGCCCAGATCATAGATCGTCTGACCGAAGTGCAGCTTTCTCAGCCAGGCAATCAGCTTCGGCCCCATCGCCAGGGCAATCCCCAGGGATAAAAACATTCCGGCAATGATACGGTACATCACGATACGCTCCTTAATCCGCCTGCTCCAGCTTCATTTCCCGCAGCAGCTCGCTGACGATTACTTTCTCATCAAAAGGCCGCTTCACGCCCATGATCTCCTGATAGGTCTCATGGCCTTTTCCCGCCAGGACAATCACGTCCCCGTCCTCCGCCATGGTCAGCGCGGCCCGGATGGCCTCTTTCCGGTTTTCGATCACCCGGTAAGGCTTGCCGGTGGGTTTGATGCCCTTTTCTATGGCCGCCAGAATAACCATCGGATTTTCCGTCCGGGGATTGTCCGAAGTCAGTATGCAGTAATCCGCCAGCCGGCCTCCGATCTCGCCCATCATGGGACGTTTGCCCTTATCCCGGTCGCCTCCGCAGCCAAAAAGGCAGATGACGCGGTTCCGGGTGAACTGGCGCACCGTTTTCAGAATATTTTCCAGCGCGTCCGGCGAATGGCTGTAATCCAGGATCACCTTGTACGGGGTCCCGGTCTGCAGCATTTCGATCCGGCCGGGCACCCGCGTCACCGCTTCCAGCCCCTCCCGGATCCGGTCGGGTTCGATTCCCAGAATCAGCGCGCAGCTGGCTGCCGCCAGAGCGTTATAAACATTGAACATGCCGGTCATCCGCATACGGACGGCGAAGTCATGCATGCCGTGGAGCTGCACGTTGAACCGGACGCCTTCCTCGGTGATTTCAAGATCTCTCGCGAACACGTCCGCATTCACGCAGATTCCGTAGGTGATGTTCGGAATCTGCAGGTCCTTCAGAATATTCCCGGAGGTCTCCTCATCCGCGTTCAGCGCCGCATTCCTGACCATTCCTTCGGTGAAGAACCGCTTTTTGGTCTCAAAATAGCGCTCCATGGTGTAGAAATAATCAAGATGGTCCTGACTCAGATTGGTATAGCACCCGACCTCAAAGGTCATACCGTCCAGCCGGCACATGTCAATGGCATGAGCGCTGACCTCCATGCAGACCACCTGCACGCCGGCATCGCGCATCATCCGCAGGGTTTTCTGCAGGTCGATGGGATCCGGCGTCGTCAGCTTGCTGTCCAGGTGACTGCTGCCGACCACGCTTCCGGTGGACCCGATAATCCCGCACGTATAACCGGCCTTCTCGCAGATGCTTTTCAGCAGATAGGTGGTCGTGGTTTTCCCCTTCGTGCCGGTGATGCCGATCATTTTCATTTCCCGCGAGGGGAAGCCGTAGAAAGCTTCGGCAATTCTGGCCATGGCCGCCCGGCCGTTGCTGACCCGCACCTGGGGAACCGGCAGGTCCACAAAATGCTCAACAATCAGCGCGACACATCCGTTCTCCACTGCTTCCCACGCATAGTCATGGGCGTCAAACCGCGCGCCGACTATGCAAAAAAACAGCCCGGCGTCCGTCTTGTCCCGGCTGGAGGACGTGATTTCCCGTATATCTGTATCCAGATCGCCCCGGACTTCCTCCGTATAGGGCATCTCCTGAATCAGTTCCCGCAAGCGCATATGTCATCTTCCTTTACTGTTCCAAAACTACACGAAACGGGAGACTGACCTTCAGTCTCCCACGATGGACGCGATCCGGCTGCCCGCACTGTGCGCAGCATTTCCCTGAGCCGTTCCGGCGAAGGTCAGGCTGGCGCTCTGGGGAGCTGTCAGCTTCACCGTCATGGCCCCGCTTGAGGAAATCAGGTTCAGCTTCACAGCCTCCGTGCACACGCTGATGTCACCGGAGCTGTAGCTTAGTTCGGCGGACAGCTGCCCGTTCTTCTGGGCAATCATCTCAATCCGGCTGCTCAGCCTGTCAATGGAGCGGCTGCAGTTTCCGATCAGAACCGCATCTGCCAGCAGAACAACCGCAAACAGCACAGCCACGGCAATCAGCACGCCCCATCCGAAATTCCACTGCAGGCCTTCCCGTGTCACCAGCGGCTCCCGTTTCCGGCTGTCCTCAATCACCTGGAACCGGCCGCTGGGGCTCATGGACATCTGGCCGGTCCAGTCCTGCGTCTTCTGGAAATCCTGCAGGCTGTCTGCGCAGGACATCCGTTTCCTCCGGATGTTTGCAAGCTGCTGCCGCTGATCTCTGCGGTCCCGGCTTTCCTGCCAGCGTACAGAAACATCCTGCAGCCTTCTGCCTGCCCGGACGGAAGCCTCCATCATGGTTATCCCTCTTTCTTAATTCGTGATATCTCTCAGGAATCCTGCTTCTCCAGTCCGGCAATGAGATTCAGCAGATCAGGCAGCTCGCTGCGGAACTGATCCCAGCTTCTGGCGCTGACGCTGCTGGCCACGACACGGATATGGTCGTTGGCGCCGGTCAGCTCCACATCCCGCTCTTCTCCGAGAATCTTCTGGCGGATGTTCACCGGAAGAAGCACGCGCCCCTGCCCGTCGCAGGACTGTTCGTTGTAACTCAGCGCGTAAAACTGTTCCAGATAGCGGTTCAGCGAAGGGTTCAGATGACCCAGCTTTTCAAAAGCCTCACTGCGTTTTTCCCACATTTCTGTCGGATAGATGGCAATGGACTGGAAATCATAGGAAGGGGCGACGCAAAACTGTTCTCCCAGCTTGTCCCGGAAGCTCTGGGGGATCACCAGACGGCCTTTTGCGTCCATGCTGTGGGAGTAGGATCCGATAAAGCCAGCCACGTATCCTTCCCCCTTTTCTACCACTTTTTCCCCTTTTTAGGGATAAATTCCCCTTTTTCCCCACCAATTTAGCACACATTTTTCTGATGCGCAAGACTTCTGTCCTGGGTTTTTTCAATTCTTTTGAATTGTTTTTGAATTGTTTTTGTAATAATTTTGTAATATTTTCGTAATTAAAACGAGCTCTTTCGTTTGCGTCTTGTGTCCTTAATTCGCATCATTCACAATATTTGGTATAAAAAAACAGGAGCCTCAGTTTCCGGCTCCTGTCAGAATTCTCTTTTTCAGTATATTGTTACAAAAAGTTAAGATTTTTCTATTCACCTTTGATCGCCATCGCAATGGCGACCGCGTTTTCCCCCACATGGCAGGTAATGGAGCAGGACAGCGGATAATACCTGATGCTTTCATCCTTGAAAGCCTTCCGTACCCGGCCGGTCCATTCCTCAGCATCCTCCGGGTTGACGAAGGTGCCGGCGGTATACATGCGCATCTGGTTTCGGGGTATATAGCGGAACCTCTTTTCAAGATCCGTTTCCATCAGCTTGATCAGGGTCTTCTGCGTATGCTTGTCACCGCGGACCACACACTGGGCATCCAGCTTCCCGCCCCGGATATTCAGCACCGGATGCAGGTTCATGGCCGTCGCCAGCGAGGCCCCCGCCGCTGTGACCCGGTTGCTCCGCTTCAGATATTTCAGCGTATTGACACAGATATAGATGCTGGCGTCAAAAGCGTTGCGTTCAAGCTGCGCCTTGATCTCTTCCGCCGTCTTTCCCAGTCTGGAAAGATACAGGGCGTCCTTCACGCTGGAGCGAAGCGTCACGGATATCCGGTGATTATCCACCACAGCCACCTTGCCGCCGTAATCTTCAGCAAGAGCGGCTGCTGCATCACAGGAACCGCTGAGCTTGGAGGACATGGGAATGTAGACCACCTGTTCCGCGCCGTCTGCGAGCGCCTTGTCCCAGAGTGCCCGGACGTCCGCAGGGCTTGGCTGGGAAGTCATTGCCGGTTTGCCGGCCTCCAGGGCTTCAAAGAGCGCTTCATGGGTGATATCCACACCCTCCGTATATTCCTTCCCGTCCACCACCACGGGCATGGGCAGTACATAGACGCCCATCTCCTGCCCCTCCTGGACAGAGATTCCGCTGTTGGTATCCGTCATTACCGCTGTCCTGATCATATCTCAGTATCTCCCGCTTTCTTTATTCTTCTTCGAGTGGGATTTCCACGGGGCAGAACCCGATGCTGTCGCAGGATACCAGCCTGTACCGGATCCCCTGATGGACTCCGTTGAATCCCAGACTGATTCCGCCCCCGTGCAGATGCCCGTAAAGAACGGTATGAACTTTGCGCTGCTCCAGCAGTTCCGTAAACAACGTTTCCCGCTCGGCTGCCGTCAGCGGCGGATAGTGCATCATCACCACGATGGGTCTGCCTTCCGCCAGTGTTTCCGCCTGATCCAGCGCCAGATTCAGGCGCTGTGCCTCCCGGCGGTAAAGCTTTTCATCCGCCTCACCGAGGGGAGCGCCGGTTGTCGGAATCAGCCATCCCCGGGTTCCGCAAACCACACAGCCGCCGATATCCTCCGCGCTGTGCTGCAGGGCTGTCATACCGGGAGGCAGAACCTCCCGCACGCGGGTCACGGAACTCCACCAGTAATCATGATTTCCCTTCAGCAGCACCTTTCTGCCCGGCAGTCTTCCGATATCCTGCAGATCCGGAATTGCCTGCTGCAGCTGCATGGCCCAGCTGATATCCCCCGGAATCAGCACAGTGTCCTCCGGTCTGACCAGCCGTTCCCAATTCTCCCGGATATGCAAAAAGTGCCTGTCCCACTGCGGACCGAACACGTCCATGGGTTTATCGTCCCCGCCGGACAGGTGCAGGTCTCCAATGGCAAACAGGCGCATGTTTGTTCCTCTCAGTTTCCGGAGCGGTCAGATGTCTTCGTCCTCTTCCTCATCCTCTTCCGCACCGCGCTCCTCGTCCTCACGGACGTCCTCCAGGCTCAGTTCGTTTTCAATCTCCCCGAACTCCTGGCTGGGAATGGCCGAATCATCATCCACCTCAGGGATGATCTCGTCCATTCCGCTCATGGAATCCATATCTCCGATGTTATCCGGCTCCAGCGTTTCCCGCTCCATGCTCTCATCATCCGGTGTACTGTTGCTCTTGTTCATTTCCTTCAGGCAGAACAGGCATACATCCTTGCCCGGCAGGGCCGGCGCCTCATTGCAGATGCTGCAGAGCTCCACTTCCGAGTCCCGCCTGTCGCCCTTCAGCTCCCGCTGGCAGACCTTGCAGAGCTTCTCCCCTTCAAGAATATAATTGAGATCACAACGGGGACACTTCACCAGATTCATCCGTCTTCCTCCTTTTCCCACCTGTGCGGACCGAAATTGGGACAAATCCCAACCGTTTTCCCACTCGTTAGCGCAAAAATCCCCACATGTCGAATACGCGTCCCCACTTCATGGGAACCACGACCCACCCTGTTTCGATTTTCACTCGCGCCGGCGGTTCTACGGCTTGAGATTATACTATCGATCCCACGCATTTGCAATAGGAAAAAGATACAAATTTGCGAAGCTGTCAGTCTTCCCGCAGCACTTCGCTCATCCGCTTCAGAAGCTCATCCCGGCCGGTCCCGTCCTCACCGCTGAAGCAGATGATTTCCCAGGGCTGCACAGAAAGGGCCCTGCAGATCGGCGCTAGGTTTTTCATGCGGGCGCCGCGGCTGATTTTGTCCGCCTTGGTGGCAACCACGGTGAAGGGAATCTCCATCTCTCGCAGGAACTGATTCATCACCCTGTCGTCCTCAGTGGGCTCATGCCGGATATCCACCAGGCAGAGCACATGACGAAGCTCTTCCGCCGTGGTGAAATACTCCTGCATCATCAGCCCCCAGCGTTCCTTTTCCTTCTTGTCCACCTTTGCGAACCCGTAGCCCGGCAGATCAATCAGGTGGAAGCTCCCGTTGAGCAGAAAAATGTTGATCAGCCGGGTTTTTCCCGGTGTGGAGCTGGTGCGGGCCAGCTTGTTTCTTCTGCACAGGGTGTTGATCAGCGTGCTTTTGCCGACATTGCTCTTTCCCACTACGGCAATCTGCTTCAGGCCTTTGCCGGGAAATGTGCCGTAACGCGCCAGGGAGGTCACGAACTCCGCAGTTTTAATGTCCATGGCTTCCTTCCTTTTATTCATGCGAAACCGGCGGCGGAAACTCCGCTGCCGGCCCGGTTATTCCAGTTATTCTGCAAGCGCTGTGCGCAGTACTTCCTCCACGTCCTTCACCGGCACGATCCGGAACCGGGAGAGCACCTCCGCCGGAATCTTTTCCAGATCCTTCCGGTTTTCCTCCGGAATGACCAGAATCTTAATCCCGGCCCTGAAGGCAGCCAGGGTTTTTTCTTTCAGGCCGCCGATGGGAAGGACACGCCCCCGCAGGGTTACCTCTCCGGTCATGGCGACATCCTGCCGTACAGCCTTGCCTGTCAGCGCGCTCACCAGCGCCGTCGTCATGGTCACGCCTGCGGACGGGCCGTCCTTGGGCACCGCGCCTTCCGGCACGTGCACATGCAGGTCAATATCCTTGTAGAAATCCTTCTGCAGACCCAGGGCTTCGCTGTGGGAGCGGATCCAGCTGAACGCCGTCTCAGCAGATTCCTTCATGACGTCTCCCAGCTGTCCCGTGAGCTTGAGGCCTCCCTTGCCCGGCATCGGCGCGCATTCCACTTCCAGCATTTCGCCGCCCACCGTGGTATAGGCCAGGCCGTTCACCACGCCGATCCTGGGCTCCTTTTCCGGAGCCTCCCGGTGATATCTCGGCGCCCCCAGCAGCTTCTCCAGTCCGTCAGCGTCCAGGTGAACCTTCCATTCCTGCTTTTCCAGGATCTCCACCGCGATCTTGCGGCAGACCTTTGCGGCCACCCGTTCCAGAGTCCGTACGCCGGCCTCCCGGGTATAGCCCTCGATCATCTTCCGGTAAACGTCGTCCCCGCAGTCCAGTTCCATCTCCTGCAGCCCGTGCGCCTGAATCTGTTTGGGCATCAGATGGGACTTCAGAATCTGGAACTTTTCCTCCTCTGTATAGCTGGGCACCTCGATCAGCTCCATCCGGTCCAGCAGCGGAGCGGGAATGCCCTCCATGCTGTTGGCCGTGGTGATGAACATCACCTTGCTGAGGTCGAAGGGAAGCTCCATGTAATGATCCCGGAAGGCGCTGTTCTGCTCCGCGTCCAGTACTTCCAGCATGGCTGACGCAGGGTCGCCCCTGAAGTCGCCGCTCATCTTGTCAATTTCGTCAAAGAGGAAAACAGGATTCATGGTTCCGGCCTGCTTCAGTCCGGCAATAATCCGGCCCGGAATCGCACCGATGTATGTCCTGCGGTGTCCGCGGATTTCCGCTTCATCCCGCACGCCTCCCAGGCTCATCTGCACAAATTTCCGGCCGACCGCTTCCGCAATCGCCTTCACAATACTTGTTTTCCCGACGCCGGGCGGTCCGACAAAGCAGAGGATCGGCCCCCGCAGATCCTTTTTCATCCGCAGTACGGCCAGATATTCAATGATCCGTTCCTTTACCTCGTTCATCCCGAAGTGATCCCGGTTCAGCACGTCACGCGCCTGGGCCAGATCCAGATTGTCCTCCGTGGTGATTCCCCAGGGAAGATCCAGAATCCATTCCACATAGGTCTGGCTGATGGCGGCCTCCGGGGATCCGGGCGCCATGCGGCTCAGCCGGTCCAGCTCCTTCTCGCATTTCGTCCGGGCTTCCTCATTCAGCGGGGTTTTCTCCATGCGGGCCCGCAGCTCGTCCGCTTCCGTATCGCTCCGGTCGCCGAGCTCATCCTGAATGGCCTTGATCTGTTCCCGAAGGTAATAATCCTTCTGGTTCTTTTCCATCTGCTTTTTGATCCGGGCCTGGATCTGTTTTTCCCTGTCCGCCATATCGGATTCCCGGATCAGGATTTCACAGATCGCCTCCAGGCGCTTTACCGGGTCCAGCTCATTCAGCAGCTTCTGCCTCTCCTCCGGCTTGTTCAGCACGTTGGCGCCGAGCAGATCGGCAATCTCCCCGGGTTTTTCCATGCCCCGTACGGTGTTCACCGCCTCCTGGCTCACCCGCTGGGAGGTTTTGGCATACTCGTCAAACAGATCCTGGCTTGTGCGCACCAGGGCTTTGGCTTCCGCTGACCGTGCGGCCCGATCCCTGTGGATCAGCACCTCCGCCGTGAAGCAGGGCTCCTGCTCCAGCACCTGGCGGATTGATCCCCGGCTCTCCCCTTCCACCAGCACCCGCACATTTTCTCCGGGCAGGTTCATGACCTGGCGGATGGTTGCGATCACACCCACCGGATGCAGATCCTCCGGCTTCGGATCCTCTATGCTGTCATTGATCTGCGTCACCAGAAAAATTTTCTGGTCCGCCATCAGTGATTTTTCCAGTGCCCGCACGCTCTTGGCACGGCCTACGTCAAAATGCAGCACCATGCCGGGAAACAGCGTCAGCCCCCGCAGGGGCAGCACCGGCAGTTCCATTACTTTGGGTTTTGTCATGATTTCCTTTCATCGCGCCTTACGACGCGTCCGTCTTGCTGGCCTTCGGCTCCGTTCGCCGGCTGATGCGCTTGGGCGCCTCCCGGATCAGCTCCGGTTTTCCGCCGGTCACGGAATCCAGCGTAATCACGCACTCGCTGACATCGGCCATGCCCGGCAGTTCGAACATGGTGTCCAGCATACAGTCCTCAATGATTGCCCGCAGTCCGCGGGCGCCGCACTTCCTGGCGATGGCCTGCCGGGCAATCTCCCGCACAGCCTCCTCCTGGAAGGTCAGGCGGATCCCGTCCATCTCCAGCAGGGCTTCATACTGCTTGCACAGCGCGTTTTTCGGTTCCCGCAGGATCCGGATCAGCGCGTCCTCATCCAGACCGTCCAGCGTCACCACGATCGGCAGGCGCCCGACAAATTCGGGAATCAGTCCGTATTTGGTCAGATCCTCCGGACGCACGTCCTTCAGGGCGTCTGTCCTGGACGGATCCCGCTGGCTCTGCAGCTCTGCGCCGAAGCCCAGGGTTTTCTTTCCGATGCGGCTCTCAATAATCGGCACCAGGCCGTCAAAGGCGCCGCCGCAGATGAACAGGATGTTCGTCGTGTCAATCCGGATCATTTCCTGATGCGGATGCTTCCGGCCGCCCTGGGGCGGAACAGCGGCCTCAGTCCCTTCAAGGATCTTCAGCAGCGCCTGCTGCACGCCTTCACCGCTGACGTCCCGGGTAATGGACATGTTTTCTCCCTTGCGGGCAATCTTATCGATCTCGTCAATATAGACGATGCCGCGCTGGGCCTTCTCCACGTCCCAGTCCGCTGCCTGAATCAGCTTCAGCAGAATAGTTTCCACATCGTCGCCCACATAGCCCGCTTCCGTCACGCTGGTGGCGTCGGCAATGGCGAAGGGAACGTCCAGAATCCGGGCCAGCGTCTGCGCCAGATAGGTTTTGCCGCTGCCCGTGGGACCCAGCAGCAGAATATTGCTCTTCTGAAGCTCCACATCCTCACGGGTCTGCTTCCGGCTGATCCGCTTGTAGTGATTGTACACCGCCACGCTCAGCGCGCGCTTTGCCCGTTCCTGCCCGATGACGTACTCATCCAGCACCTTTTTCATTTCAGCCGGAAGCGGCGGATTCACCGGTCCGTTCACGCCGCCCGCGCGGTTTTTCCTGCCTGTGCCGCTGCCCGCCGCACCCCCGAAGGATTCCTCCTCCGAGATGATGTCATTGCACAGTTCCACGCATTCGTTGCAGATGTAGACATTCGGCCCGGCAATCAGGCGTTCCACCTGATTCTGAAGCTTCCCGCAGAAGGAGCAGCGGGGCTGCTTTGTGGAATAATTATTGGCCATGCTCTTCCTCACTTCGCCTGGTCGGCTGTTTTCTCCCGGGGCTGATAGATTTCATCAATGATATGATAATCCAGCGCTTCCTCGGCGCTCATGAAATAGTCCCGTTCAACATCCGCCTGAATTTTCTTCAGCGGCTGGCCGGTCATTTCCGCCATCATGCTGATCATCTTTTTCTTGGTCTTCATCAGCCATTCGGCGCGGATTGCCACGTCGGTCGCCTGCCCCTGGGCGCCGCCCAACGGCTGGTGAATCATAACCTCAGCATTGGGGAGCGCCAGGCGCTTGCCCTTTTCGCCGGCCATCAGCAGGAAGGCTCCCATGCTGGCCGCCATGCCGACGCAGACCGTACGCACCTGGGGCTTGATGTACTGCATGGTGTCATAGATCGCCATGCCGGCGGTCACGGAACCGCCGGGGCTGTTGATATACAGGCTGATATCGCTGTCCGGATCTTCCATTTCCAGAAACAGCAGCTGCGCCACCACCAGGTTGGCGGTGTCATCGTCGATCTCCCCGCCCAGAAATACGATCCGGTCCTTCAGCAGGCGGGAGTAAATATCGTAGGAGCGTTCGCCCCGGTTGGTCTGTTCAATAACCATGGGAATCAGAGGCATTCTGTTCTCCTCCTTTTTTTGACAAAATGCGGCGGCCTGGCCGGGCCGCCGTAGGGATTCATCAGGCTTCCGCTTCCTCAGCGGGCTTTTCAGTTTTCTTGGTGGTACGCCGGCGTGCAGGCTGCTTCGGCTCATCCTTCGAAGTATCCGCAGCTTCCTCAGCCTTGGGTTCTTCAGCGGGCTTCGGCTCGCTGACCTTCGCACTCTCCCGCATGACCTTCAGGGCTTTCCGGATCTCAGCGTTGTCCTTCAGGTAGTCCTTCTGGCTGTCCGTCAGGCTCTTCTTGAAGTCCTCCGCATCCCGGCCCATGGACTCGGCCTGCCGCTTGATTTCGGCTTCGATTTCCTCTTCGGTCGGTTCCGCGCCTTCAGCCTTGCGGATCGCTTCCATGACCAGCTCGGTCTTTACCCGTCTTTCCGCCTCGCCGCGATAGCTCAGCTTCATGGCGTCCAGCGTCTGGCCGGTGTACTTCAGGAAGTCTTCCATCTTCAGGCCCTGATAGCGCATATTCATTTCCATATCCTGGATCATGTAGTCCACCTGATCGTCAATCATGGCGGCGGGGACATCCATCTGCGCATTGGCCACAGCCTTTTCCATCACAGCATTCTCGATGGCATTGGCGTTGCTTTCCTCAACCTGCTTCGTCAGCTCCTTCACCACATTCTCGCGGTATTCCGCAAAGGTGTTGAATTCACTGACATCCGCTGCGAAGTCGTCATCCAGCGCAGGCTTTTCGGTCGCCTGGATGCTGTTGACCTTCACATGGAACACCGCGTCCTTGCCCGCCAGGTTTTCCGCGTGATACTGCGCCGGGAAGGTTACGTTCAGGTCCTTTTCCTCGCCGATGTTCATGCCGATCATCTGCTCTTCAAATCCGGGGATGAACTGATTGCTGCCGATGGTCAGCGTCTGGTTCTCCGCGGTGCCGCCGTCAAAGGCCACGCCGTCAACCGTGCCCGCATAGTTCAGGTTCACGGTGTCCCCGTTCTGCACGGGCCGGTCTTCCACGTCCACGGTGCGGCTGACCTTTTCCTGGTCCTGCGCGATCCGGGCGTCAATCATCTCATCCGTAACCTTCTGCTGAGCCACCTCAACCTCCAGGCCCTTATAGTCGCCCAGGGTCACATCAGGCCGCACGAACACTTCCAGATGGAATTTCAGATCCTTGCCGGCGCCGATTTCATCCATTTCCACTTCCGGCTGATCCACGGGATGAAGATCCAGCTCCTTCACGGCTTCACGGTATACATCGGGGAAAATGGCATCCAGGGCTTCATCATAAAAAACACTTTCGCCGTAGAGCGTCTCGATCATCCGGCGGGGAGCCTTGCCCCGGCGGAATCCGGGCACGTTGATCCGGCCGCGCACCTTCAGAAAAGCCTTCTGCAGCGCTTCGTCGAACTGTTCAGCGGGGACGGTGAAGGTCAGCTTGGCTTTGTTGCCGGAAACCTTCTCGTAGGTATAGCTCATGAATCATTTTCCTCCTGCATAAATCAACAAAAAATACAGCGATGCGCAGAACGCACCGCTTGGCATTTTAACACAAGTTTTTTCCCTTTGCAACATCTTATTCCTATTCTTCACCAGCGGTCGGTGTCCACCGGATCCGAAGCGTCTCCCCCTTTGGAATACCTCTGGAAGCGAGGATTACTGACCTCCTCACCAGGGATCGGTTACCGCGGGCAGCAGCTCCGAATAACCGACTCCCAGGATATCCGCCGCCCTGCGCGAGGACAGGTTCCTCTTCTTATTATCCATCTTGCACAGCTGATGTCCCATAAACACGATGGACGCCGTCTGCCCGCCGTCGAGGTTGAATCCCAGCGTGCATCCCTTTTCAAGCAGCCGCTCCGCCAGGAATGAAATTCCGGCGCCTCTGCTCCGGGTAATCCGGCCCTCCAGCATCATGAAGAAGTAGTGTCCCTTTTCCACCATGCCGACTGCCACCCGCTGGGCCGTGCTCCTGCCGTACTTTTTCAGCGCCTTCTCATTCAGCTGTCCGTCCCGGAT
This sequence comes from Clostridia bacterium, assembly GCA_017431005.1. Lineage (GTDB taxonomy): Bacteria > Bacillota > Clostridia > Christensenellales > Aristaeellaceae > Aristaeella. Next base: position 4,434 of record JAFRLY010000060.1, on the reverse strand, counting down.
CAGCCAGGGGCCGAAGCTCAGCACGTCCACCGCGCCTTCCTCCAGGTATTCCTCAGCGGTCTTCTCATTGCTGTCGAAGACCCGCATGTCACCGTCCCCGTAGATCGCCAGGCAGTCAAGATTCGGAAAGTGGGAGGAATTGGCACCGTAGGTTCTGGTGGAAAGGATTTTTCCGTTCCGGATCACCACCCCCGCCCTTGCGCCCTGCCGGACGCGCAGCTGGGCAAAATCAGCCGAGATCGCGAGGACCGTACCGTTCTGCCGGACCAGCTTGTAAGGGAACTCCGTCGTTTTTTTCCATTTTTCCAGGTCCGCGGAAATCACCCGGGGGCCGGCGCTGCCTTCCGCGCACCAGATTTCAGCTTCATACCAGGTCTGGGCAGGCTTTTCCGCCGACCGCCGCACGATTTCGATCCGCAGCGTCGGACTGGCATACCGCCAGATACCTGACTCCGGATTTTCCTCAACATATTCGCCTTCGTCGAGGAAACCGGACGCGTTCAGATCGGGAAAACCGCTGTCCGGCAGGTTTTCCGGAACAGTTTCCGCCGGCGCCGCCCCGCTGAAAAGAAAAGCCAGCAGCAGCGCCGCCAGCATACAAATCAGTTTCCTGCTCATATCTGCTTCCTCACGGATCTGATTCCCGTCAGCTGGCACCCATCATCCGGTGCAGCACTTCCTGATAAGCCTCCGCCACATCCCCCAGATCCCGGCGGAACCGGTCAATATCCAGCGGCTCATGCGTCTGGCTGTCCCAGAAGCGGGCCGTGTCCGGTGATATTTCGTCCGCCAGGATCACCTGTCCGTGAAAGCGGCCGAACTCCAGCTTAAAGTCGATCAGTTCTATATTGATTTCCTTCATGTAGGCCGTCAGGATCTCGTTCACCCTCAGGCTTACCCGCTCAATCTCATCCATTTCCGCCGGTGTGGCCGCCCGCATGGCGTATATATGGGAGTGGTTGACCAGCGGATCGGACTCCAGCTCCGTATCCTTCAGCACGAACTCCACCACCGGCGGGTCCAGCTTCATCCCGACCGGCAGCCCGGTCCGTTCATACAGCTTTCCGGCGACCCGGTTCCGCACATTCACGGCAAACGGCAGCATCTCGCAGCGTCTCACCAGGCTGTGACGCGGATCAATCCGCTCCACGAAATGACTCTCAACACCGTTCTCCCGAAGCAGCGTAAACAGATGCTCGCAGATCGCGTTGTTCACTTCGCCCTTCCCCAGGATGCGGCCGCGCTTCAGGCCGTGAAAGGCCATGGCTTCATCCTTGTAGTACACGATGGCAAGATCCGGATCGTCCGTGGCATATACGCGTTTTCCTTTTCCTTCGCGCAGCAGCGCTCCGATTTCCGGCATGCTTCGGATCCTCCTTCTGAAATGGGGCCGGACCTTCCGGCCGTTTCTTTCCGGGCTTTGCGGATAAATCAGTTTATCATGTTTGCATGCTTTTCTCAAGCAGGCAAATACTTCCACACTTTTCCCATATTCGACAGGTTGCAAACCTTTTTATGCTTTTCCCCCAGAATGTTCGTCTTTTCCGCAGCTCTTGCGTCCCGTCCTCAAAACCGTTAAAATAATGGCGGAGCCTTGCCTTTCGGGCACAGGTGTTTTCCGCCCGGCAGACTCCATATTTCAGGAAAGAAGGTTTTATGTCTTTGGAGCATTACAGCAAATTTCGCCGTGAAGGCCTGAGGGTTTATTCCGCAGCGCTTCAGAATCATACAGATCCCTACCTGCCCGTGCTGGAGGACAAGGTGCCCGGCCTGTCCCAGCTCAGCCGCCTGTCTCTCGGCGTTCAGTCCATTCCAATCGAGCGGGTGGTGGGCTCCGTTTCCCAGGGACGGTCCTATGCCTTTGCAAGCAACTTCATGCCCCTTCTGGAATCCGGCAGTGAGTTTGCGGCCAAGTGGGATCATCTTTATGAGAGCGTGATAGCTCAGGGCGTGAATCAGCCCATCACCTGCCTCGAATACCTGGGAGAGTACTACGTGATCGAGGGAAACAAGCGTGTTTCCGTCATGAAGGCAATGGATGCCAGGGATATCGACGCCGATGTCACCCGGGTTTACCCCGCTCCGTCGGACGACCCGCGTCACAAAGCCTATGAGGAATACTGCACCTTCACCAAAGAATCCGGGATTTATACCATTCTGTTCACAAAGCCCGGCTCCTATGAGAAACTGCTTTCCCTGCCCGGTATCCGCGCGGGAGAAACCTGGCAGCAGGAGGAGGTTATTGCGCTCCGGAAGGTTTATGCCTACTTCCGTATTGCCTATAACGACATGATGAAGGACAAGGCGGTCATGCAGGTCGGCGACGCCTTCCTTTCCTATCTGATTGCCTTCGGCTACAAGGATGTCAGGGATGAGGACATGGAAACCACCGCGGCGCATATCCGGCTCATGGCCAATGAATTTGAGGTGCGGGACAGCAAGGTGAAGCTGGTCATGGATCCCGCGCCGCAGCAGGCTTCCGGTATTCCGCTGATTTCCTCCCTTTTCCGGCCCAGCAAAATCAAGGCTGCTTTCCTCTTCAACAGGGATATTGAGGCTTCCGCATGGAACTACTGGCATAACCTGGGCCGCCTTGAAATCGAGGAAAAGCTCGGCGACAAGGTGGAAACCGTTGCGCGCGTCGTTCCCTCCCGTACCGATTTCGAGGCGGAGATTGACAGGCTGATCCAGGAGGGATACACAGCCATTTTCGCCACATCCCCCGTCATGCTCAACAGCTGCATTGAGCCGGCGCTGAAGCATCCGGAGGTCAAATTCCTGTGCTGTTCCCTGCTATCCAGCTACAATAACATCCGCACCTACTATATCCGTTTCTATGAGGCAAAGTTCCTGATGGGTCTGGCTGCCGGCATCCTTTCCCGCAATGGGAAGATCGGGTATATCGCCGATTTCCCCATCTACGGTGTCGCCTCCGCGGCCAACGCGTTCGCAATCGGCGCCCGCATGGTGAATCCCTCCGCCAGGATTTATCTGAACTGGACCTCCGCCACCTACTTTGACGCTGAGAATCCTTTCAAAGATCCGGAGATTCAGGTCATCTGCAACCGGGATATCACAGCGCCGAATCACACGGCACGGGATTACGGACTGTATCTGCGCAGCGGTGATGAGATTACAAACATCGCCACGCTGATCCCGCAGTGGGGGCCCTTCTATCAGACGATTGTGGAAAGTCTGCTGAACGGCACCTTCTCCCCGGCGGACAACAAAAGCATCGCCACCAACTACTGGTGGGGCATCGGGTCCCGCATTCTGGACGTGGCGTTCTCCAAGCGTTTCGATCCCTATGCCATGCGGCTCATCAATCATTACCGGGAAGGCCTGCAGGACGGTTCCTTCTCCCCGTTTGAAGGGGAATTCCGCGACCAGGCCGGCGTTCTCCGCTGCCAGGCGGAGCAGCGTCTGACCCCGGCGGAGATTCTCTGTATGGATTATCTGGCGGACAATATTGTCGGTTCCTTCCCCTCTGAGGATGAGATGATCCCCACGGCCCGTCCGCTGGTCCGCCTCCAGGGAATGCACGGCGAATTAAAACCCGAAATCAGTTCCTTCAGCTGGATCAGAAAGTGAGTTAAGAACTATGCGCATCCTGGCCATCGCGGATGAACCCTCCCCCAGGCTCTGGGGCGAACGGGTCCGGCAGGAGCTGGAGGGAATCGATCTGATTCTCTCCGCGGGTGATCTGCCTGCACGTTACCTCTCCTACCTCACCTGCTTCACCAGCGCTCCCATTGTCTATGTCCGGGGCAATCATGATGACATCTATGAGCAGAATCCTCCGGAAGGCTGCATCTGCGCCGAGGACACGGTTGTTGAAGTGAACGGTGTCCGGATTCTCGGTCTGGGAGGGTCCATGCGGTACCGCCGGGACGGCAGCAATATGTATTCGGAGCAGGAGATGTCCTCCCGGATCCGGAAGCTGCGCTTCCGCCTGCGGATGACCGGCGGTTTTGATATCCTGCTGGCGCATGCGCCGATCCGGGGCTGCGGTGATCAGGAGGATCTGTGCCATATGGGCTTTATATGCTTCCGTTCCCTGGTGGAGAAGCACCGTCCGGCGGTCATGATCCACGGACATGTGCATCAGTCCTATACCGCGTTTTTCAAGCACGAGCGGGAATACAACGGGATTCCGGTCATCAATGCTTATATGAGCTATGTTTTTGAGCTGCCGGACACACCGGACCGCCGCGAGCCAACCAGCCTGGGGCGAAGGATGCTCCGCAGGGCCAGCGAGCTGAAATAAAAAAACTGCCGCGATTCCGCGGCAGACAGACTGTCGACAAAGTCCGAGGTTAAGGCCTCGGATTTTGTCATATAAAAGTGCCGAGAAGTCAATAAAATCAACACATAGAGGGCGATTTATGGTATAATAAAAGCATAAGGAGTGAGCCATATGCTGCATGAAGAGCC
>JAFRLY010000010.1 GCA_017431005.1 Clostridia bacterium | reverse complement strand
CCCCGCCAATCACCTCCTCGGGCTCTGTAGTATGCTGAGGCCTACAGAAAGAGTATAGCAAACTACTATCTGACGCGAAACGGCTCCCCGGTTTCATGACCGCATCGGTGCCTTTCGCAGAAAGGCGGAACATAGCTATGGCTTTATTACAGTGTCATATTTACAGTCACGCCCTGTACAGCAACATTTCCCTGAACGTATGCCTGCCCACGCCCACCAGCGGGGACCGGGTGGATTATGCCACGCTGAAACGGGATTACGGCTATGAGCAGGGTCTGCCGGTGGTCTATCTGCTCCATGGTATGTTCGGCGACGCCAATTCCTGGATCCGGTTCTCCAATGTGGACCGGTACGCGCAGGACAGGCGTATCGCGGTCGTGATGTGCTCCGCCGGAAACAATTTTTACCAGAACATTCCGGGCGGTCTGTCCCTGGAAACCTTCTTCACGGAAGAGCTGCCCGCCTATACGCGTGCGCTGTTCCCCGTCTCCTCCCGCCGGGAGGATACCTTTATCGGCGGTTTCTCTATGGGCGGCTACGGTGCGCTGCACCTGGCCCTGAAGGCGCCGGAGGTGTTCGCCAAAGCCGCCAGCATGTCAGGCGCGGCGGATATCGTGGCGCTGTATGAGAACGCAAAAAAGAACCCCGCTCCTTCCCCCTTCAACTGGAATGCCATGTTTAAGGATGCTGAAGCGCTTCAGGGCAGCGGCAGCGATATCTTTGCCCAGTATCAGGCATGCAGGGACAGGGGCTGCGTGCCGAAACTGTATGTTGCCTGCGGTACGGAAGACTTCCTGTACGCCATGAATCTGGATGCGAAGGAGCGCTTCCTGCAGATGGGTGCCGATCTGACCTGGCATGATGCCCCCGGCGGCCATGACTGGACGTTCTGGGACAGTGAGATACAACGTGTGCTGGACTGGCTCCTGCAGGACCGGAAAAAGGCTGACAGCAGCGTGATCATGGGCTGAAAAACGGAGGGACGATCTTTTTCGTCCCTCCGTTTCATTTGCTTTTCCCCGTTATCTTTCCGTTCCCCGGAAAAACAGCCCCAGCATGCCCGGTCCGACGTGCGCGCCGGAAAAGGGCTCATGCTGACAGATGTTCACGACGGCGTCAGGTGTAACAGTGCGGATCATGTCGGACAGCTTTTCAGCGTCCGCCAAACAGTCGCCGTGGGAAATATAAACAGCCGGCTGTTTCTCAGCGATTCTCTTCTCCCTGTATTTTTCCGCAAGGGCAGCGATGGCGTTTCTGCGGCCTCTGACCTTGCTGCAGGAGACGATATGGCCTGTGCTGTCACCGTAAAGGATGGGCTTTATATTCAGGATTGTCGCGATTTTTGCCGTGACCCCGCTGACACGTCCTGTCTGCTTCAGGAAGTTAAGATCGTCCACCGTAAAATACTGGCAGACGTGGGGAACCTCCGCGTCCAAGATGGCTGCTGCTTCCCTGGCATCCGTTCCCTGACGGCTCAGCTTTGCCGCTTCCATCGCAAGGATCCCGTTGCCGAAGCCGCACCCCAGTGAATCCACAATATGAACAAACCGGTTGCTGAACCTCTCCATCAGCTCCTCTGCGGCCGCCGCAGCCGCGCTGTAAGTCCCGCTGATGCCCGAGCTCATGGAAACATAGATGATATCCGTGCCCTGCTCCAGCAGGGGTGTAAAATGAGAAAGGAACAGCTCCGTATTCAGCAGGGTTGTCTTTACGGCCTGTCCGCTGCGCAGCCTTTCATAGTATGCGTGGCCGTCAAACAGATCAAGATCTCCCTGATAAATCTCAGGTTTTCCGTCCACAACGTAATTACAGGGCAGAAGGGTAATCCCCTCCAGCATTTTACCGGGTAAATTGGCAGTACCGTCCGCAAACACGGCAAAGGGCATATCTGTTCCCCCAACTCTTTGTATTTCCTGTCATAGCACAGGCAGCACAGGTGCACCGTCTGTAAAAAGTATATTTCGCCATAGTCCCGCCGGAATCCTTTATGATTCCCGCAGGCGGGACAGAGGGACCGTCATTTTCGTTCCGCCTGTTCTGCTGATGAAAGCCTTCGCATCCTGTTCTCCCGACGGCTACCGGCTTCTGCAATGTTTGTACATTGTTTTTTTTATGTCGCATTGACCGGTCCGAGGGTAGAATATATTGTTTTTTCACTTCCTTATAGGTATACTTAGACAATCTGATTCAAAGCGTTTTGCCGCTTTATCAAGCAAAAGGAGGAAAAAACAATTATGAAGAAACTGCTTGCTCTGCTTCTGGCCGTAATGCTGTTGGTACCCGCCTTCGCAATGGCTGAGAATGTCATTAAGATCGGCGTGTTTGAGCCCTCCACCGGTGATAACGGTGCCGGCGGAAAGCAGGAAATCCTGGGCATCGAGTATGCGAACAGCCTGAAGCCCACCGTCACTGTCGGCGGCGAAGAGTACAGCGTGGAGCTGGTGATTGAAGACAACCAGTCCCTGACGGACAAGGCCATCTCCGCTGCCCAGTCCCTGGTCAGCAAGGATGTGGCTGTCGTGCTGGGCTCCTACGGCTCCGGTGTCTCCATGGCCGGCGGCGACGTGTTCGCTGAGGCGGGCGTGCCTGCCATCGGCGTCAGCTGCACCAACCCCAACGTAACCCTGCTGTGCGACTATTACTGGCGCATCTGCTTCCTGGATCCCTTCCAGGGCACCGTCATGGCGAACTTCGCCAAGGAGCTCGGCGCCACCAAGGCATACGTGCTGACCATGCTGGGTGAGGATTACGGCGTGGGCCTGGGCAAATATTTCGTGGACGCTTTCAAAGGCCTGGGCGGCGAAGTGGTTGAGGAGAACTTCACCGAAGGCACAAGCGATTTCGCGGCTTATATCAACAATGCGGTTTCCAACGGCTGTGACGTGGTGTTTGCCCCCTGCGCAACCACCTACGCGGCCCTGATCATTGACCAGGCTGCGGCGCAGGGTGTTCCCTTCCCGCTGCTGGCCGGCGACACCTGGGAGAACTCCGCGATCCTGAACGCTGCCAAGGGCAAGGACATCAAGGTCTACTGCTCCACCTTCTTTGATGAGAATGACGACGCTGCCGCGGCAGCTGAGTTCGTTTCCGGCTTCAAAGCCTGGCTGAATGCCGACAGCAGCAAGATGACCAACAACGGCGGCAACGACATCGTGGCCGCGGTTTCCGCCCTGGGCTTTGATGCTTACAATGTGGCCCTGGCCGCGATCGAAGCAGCGGGCAGCGCTGATTCCGCCGCGATCGCCGAAGCGCTTCCCGGCGTGACCTATGAAGGCGTGACCGGCGCCATCGCCTTTGACGATGTCGGCGACGCGAAAAAGGATATGGCTTATATCAAGTTCGCCAATCCCGAGACCGGAGCGTTTGACTTTGTAAAGACCCAGAGCGTCGGACAGTAACCGGCCGGGCTGAAAAAAAGCGGGGGCTGCTGCGATGAGCAGCAGTCCCCGTTTCCGTTCCCGCCGGAATATATCATCTCTCCGATGAAAAGAGGTTCCTTATGTTTAATACACTGCTCCCCTATCTGCTGGCCGGCATCTCCGTGGGCGGCCAGTATGCGCTGATCGCGGTGGGATATACCCTGGTATACGGCATCCTGCGCCTGATCAACTTCGCGCACGGTGACATCTTTACCGCGGCCGGGTTTTTCATGATCTATCTGACAGCCAGCCTGCCGATCGGGATTTCCATCCCGCTGGTAATCATCCTGACGGTGATCCTGGGCTTTACGGTGGAGCGGGTGGCCTATAAGCCTCTTCGTTCCGCGCCGAGAATGTCCATCATGATTTCCGCCATCGGCGTAAGCTATCTGCTGCAGAACCTGATGTGGTACCTGACCGGCGGCCTGGCGAAGCAGTACCCGGTGCTGCCCGGCCTGTCCCAGACGATCCGGATCGGCTCCGCCACCACGAAGGTGGTCACCATTGTGACACCCATTCTGACCATCCTGCTGGTCTTCGCCCTGGTGACGCTGATCAACAAAACCAAGATCGGCATGGCCATGCGGGCGGTGTCCAAGGATTTTGAAACCAGCCAGCTGATGGGGATCAAGATCAACAACGTGATCTCCGTTACGTTCATCATCGGCTCTGCAATGGCGGCAGTCGGCTCTCTGCTGTATTTCACAAACTATACGGCGGTGACGCCGACAGTCGGCGCAATGCCGGGCCTGAAGGCGTTTGTCGCGGCGGTATTCGGCGGCATCGGCTCCATTCCGGGCGCCATGATCGGCGCGCTGATCATCGGTATCTGCGAAAACCTGATCAAGGCAGCCGGATGGACGGCATTCTCCGATGCCTTTACATTCGCTCTGCTGATTGTGGTCCTGCTGTTCCGGCCCACCGGCCTGTTCGGCGAGAAGGTCACGGACAAGGTGTGAGGTGATGAACATGAAGAACGGAAAGCTAAGACTCATCATTTCGCTGGCCGTGGTTGCGCTGCTGTATGCGGGCGGCTGCCTGGTTGAACACCTTGAGGGAACGAAATCCATGGTGGTCACCGTGCTGCAGAAAGGCGCGGTTTATGCCCTGATCGCCGTGTCCATGAACCTGCTGAACGGGTTTACAGGGCTGTTCTCGCTGGGCCAGGCCGGCTTTATGCTGGTCGGCGCCTACAGCTACGCGATTCTGACCATCCCCATGGCCAAGCGCGCGGCGGTCTACCAGTATTATGACGGCGGCTGGGTGCAGTTCACGGTCGGTGTGATCCCGGCCCTGCTGGTGGCCGGTGTGGTGGCGGCGCTCTTCGCGGCGCTGATCGGCATGCCGGTATTGCGGCTGAAGGGCGACTATCTGGCCATTGCGACACTGGGCTTCGCCGAGATCATCCGCGCAATCGTCCAGTGGGATACCATCGGTCCGCTGACCAACGGCTCCAACCTGCTCAAGACGTATCCGACGCTGAAGAACATCATGCCGGGAAACACCGTCCTGTTCACCTTTATCGTGGTGGGCATCTGCATCGGGCTGATTCTGCTGCTGATCAACTCCACCTACGGCCGGGCCTTCAAGGCGATCCGGGACGACGAGGTAGCGGCGGAAGCCATGGGCATCAACCTGTTCCATCATAAACAGATGGCCTTTGTGATCAGCAGCTTCTTCGCCGGGATCGGCGGGGCGCTGCTGGCGATGTACCAGGGTTCCCTGCAGGCCAACAGCTTCAAGAGCTCCATGACCTATGAGATCCTGCTGATCGTCGTGATCGGCGGCATGGGCTCCGTGAGCGGAAGCGTCCTGGCGTCCTTCCTGTTTATCGCGTGCTCGGAGTGGTGGCTGCGGTTCCTGGACGCTGAAACCATGGTGGGAGATTTCAAGGTGCCGCTGCTCGCACCGGGTTTCCGGATGGTGGTGTTTTCCGTCGTCATCATGGTGGTGGTGCTGTTCTTCCGCAAGGGCATCATGGGAACCCGTGAGCTCTGGGAGCTGGGCGGCCGCAGACAGGCGAAAGGGGGCAGGCGCATCAAATGAGTGAGATGAAAGCGAACGAAAACAGTGTCCTGCGCCTGACGGATATCACGATGCAGTTCGGCGGCGTGGTGGCCATCAACAACCTGTCTCTGGAGGTGAATCAGGGAGAGATCGTGGCTCTTATCGGCCCGAACGGTGCCGGAAAGACCACAGCCTTCAACTGTATCACCGGCGTGTATGAGCCCACCAACGGCGCGGTTTATTTTCACGGAAAACCGATCGCGGTCAATCATCCCCAGGGCAGGATGGCCAAGCAGTACGGCGGGATCAACGGCGACCTGTACAAGGACCGGAAGCCCGTGGTCTATACCCCGGACAAAATCACGCATATGGGCATTGCCCGCACCTTCCAGAATATCCGGCTGTTCAAAAGCCAGACTGCTTTTGAGAACGTGCTGATCGGCACGCACCTGCGCAGGACCAGCAATTTCCTGACAGCGACCTTCCGCCTGAACCTGAGGGAAGAAAAGGCGATGCGGGAGAAGGCCATGAACCTGCTGGAGATCGTGGGACTGTCGGATGTGGCGAATGAGCTGGCGACCTCCCTGCCCTACGGCAAACAGCGCCGGCTGGAGATCGCCCGCGCGCTTGCGACGGATCCGACCCTGCTGCTCCTGGACGAGCCGGCTGCCGGCATGAACCCGCAGGAAACGGACGATCTGGGTGAGTTCATCGTGGATATCAAGAACAGGTTCAACCTGACGGTATTCATGATCGAACATCATATGAACCTGGTCATGGACATCTCAGACCGGATCTATGTGCTGGACTTCGGAAAGCAGATCGCTGAAGGAACCCCGGAAGAAATCCAGAAAAACCCGGTCGTCATCGCGGCCTATCTGGGGGTGGATGAAGAATGAGCCTGCTGAAAGTTACGGACCTGGTGGTCTCCTACGGCGGCATCGAAGCGCTGAAGGGCATCTCCTTTGAGGTGGATCAAGGCCAGATTGTAACCCTGATCGGCGCCAACGGCGCGGGTAAGAGCACCACGCTCCGGTCGATATCCGGTCTGGTGCCAACCAAGGCCGGCCGCATCTATTTTGAAGGCCGTGATATTACAGACTTCAATACCCAGAAAATCGTGGAAACCGGCATCGCCATGGTGCCGGAAGGCCGCCGGGTGTTCGCGAACCTGACCGTACTGGAGAACCTGCGTATCGGCGCCTATCTGCGAAAGGACAAGGATGTCATCGAAGAGGATATCAATTATGTCTATGACCTCTTCCCCCGGCTGAAGGAACGCTCCTGGCAGCTGGCAGGCACCCTGTCCGGCGGTGAGCAGCAGATGCTGGCCGTCGGCCGCGCCGTGATGACCCGGCCGAAGCTGATTATGATGGACGAGCCCAGCCTGGGCCTGGCCCCGCTGGTGGTCAGGGATATTTTCAAAATTATCCGGACCCTGAAGGAAACGGGTATGACCGTGCTGCTGATTGAGCAGAACGCCAACGCCGCCCTGCACGCCTGCGATTATGCCTACGTTATGGAGACCGGCCGTATCACGACCAGCGGCACCGGCGGGGAGCTCCTCGCAAGCGAAGCCATCCAGGAGGCATACCTGGGCAAAACAAGTAAGGACTGAATCCTCTCATCCCGGCCACGTGCCGGGTTTTTTTCATTTTATCATCTTTTCTGTCTCCTCACCATTTGCCTCATTCTGTTCCAAATCCATATTCTCCCTCAACGAGGTGAATATTTCTGCTGTCCATGTTTTCAATCCGGATGAAGCGCCCGGCTTCTATCGCCAGGATCACCCTGTCGATCGCTTCCTCCGTCCCCTGTATTTCCATGGTGACGCTGCCGTCCCACTCATTCCGGACCCAGCCGGTGCAGCCGTACAGTTTGGCGGCATGTTCCGCGCGGTAGCGGAAGCCCACGCCCTGAACCCAGCCATGGAAAGTAATGTGTCTGCGGATCATATGTCTCCTTTTACCTGTCAGGATATCGGAAGTATACCATACTCACATCGTGATTTCTTTCTTTTTACTGCCATGGAACGTAGAACCGTTGAATCACCGCCAGTTTTCCGTCCTCATCGATCACAGCCTCGGTATTGCGGATGTCGAAGCCGGAATCATCCGTGGAATTCATTCTTTCCAGGAATCCCGCCATGTTGTGCACCGTCGGGTGAAGAAGCGCCTCTCCGGTTGACGGATTGATCCCGTCAAGGAAGATGAAATGTTCAGAAGCCTGAACTGTGACGGAAGGAAATTCCGCCCATGTATTGTCATTGTCATCGGCGATCCAATAGCTCGTGTCGATGGATTCGTACAGGCAGACCTCATCCTCTGTATCAGCGTTCAGAATGATATAGCCATCCTGATTGGTAATGGACCTGATCTTCACCTCACGGCCTTCAGTAAATATGCTGTCCCCGGCCTTCAGCGCTTTAATCTCCTCCGGGTCATAACGTTCCGGCACAAGTACGGTGATGCTGAACACACCGTCAGCACAAGAGTTGATCTTCGCGTCAAAAGCGACGGACGCAAGCCTGTCCGGATTAATCTCGCTTGCCAATGCGGTCACAACGGCAGGCTCAGCCGATGCTGAACCCACAACATCCCAACCGCCGGCGATAAAGCCGGCCTCATCCGCCTCGTTCCAGATGGCATAGTAAGGAATGACCTTCGCGTCCGGGGTAGTCTCCTGAAGATGGGACCAGATCATAAAGTCTTCCGGCAAACAGTCCACAGGTGTTCCGGGGAGAAAAACAGTAACAGTCTGCGCCTTTTCCAATCCATATGGCGCTGCCGTTACATAGCGGATACCGTCCTCAATAGCCTCAGGAACCTGACCTTCATCCTGTTCCACAGTCAGCTTTACAGTCCAGGCATTTTCATCAACGGGTTCCGGATCAGAGAATTGCCCGTGAAACGAGCAGCCGTACAGCGTACCGTCCGGATAGTTTTCGTCTGTTTCTCCCATCTCGCTGTCATGGAAGTTTCCGGTAAAAGTTCCGTTCTCTCCGACGGTCAGTTCCGTACTCCATCCGCCGGCCCCGCTGTAAAACTCAAATACCTGTCCCTCGATCTGTGCAAACAGCTCCATGGATGCGCTTTCCGCAGCCGCGAATGTGACCATCAGCATGAGCGCTGCCGTCAGCAGCACCAATCGTCTTATCATTACTTTCCACCCTTCCTTCTGAATACGCTTATTTCGTTCCTATCAGATAACGAATGAAAAGCCATGTTTATTCCGTTGTAAATGAGATATGCCGCAGATGATTATTCTTTCACAGCGCCTGCGGTCAGACCGCCCACAATGTATTTCTGCATAAAGATGAACAGAATGACGACCGGGAGAACCAGAATGGTTCCGTACGCCATGATGCAGTTCCATTTCGTTCCATAGGCGCTCTGGAATTTGTAGATATTGGCTGTCAGCGGGCGCATGTCCGCACCGACGTTGAAAGTCATGGAATAGACCAGGTCGTTCCATCCGTTCAGGAAGGAAATCACAACGATCGTAATAATTCCTGTTTTGACAGCAGGAACCATGACGCTGAAGAAGGCTCTCAGCGGTCCGCATCCGTCCAGCCGGGCCGCTTCGTCCAGCGTGACCGGTACAGAGCGGAAGAACGGGCGCAGGGTGACGATTGCAAAAGGAATAGCGCTGGCCGCAATAGCAATCGGGGAAGTGACATGCTTTCCGAGCAGGCCGACTCCGTTGAAGATCAGGTACAGCGGCGTCAGTGTCAGGGAAGCCGGCAGCATCTGGGAAATCAGGAAGGTCAACAGAAACAGCCTGCTGCCGCGGACTTTATAGCGTCCCATCCCATATGCCGCAGGAACACCCAGGACCAGGGTAATTGACATGGTCAGGAAAGCGTTGATAAAGCTGTTCCTCAGGGAGGTCATGAAAACCGGATCATCCAGATTTTCCATCCAGGGGGCAAAGGTAAAGGTGTGCGGATAGTATGTCAGAACCCTGCCGAACGCCTCCATATCCGGCTTGAACGACAGCTGTACCAGCCAGTAAATCGGAAACAGGAACAGAAAAGCAATCAGCACCGCGATTACGGAACACAGAATCCTCTTCTTCCGTGACATCAGGGTGTCCATCTTCACTCTTCCTCCTTTCCGAGCAGGTGCAGATAAAACATTCCGACAACGAACAGGCAGGCAAACAGCACCATGGCCGTTGCGGCGCCTTTGGAGAACTGGAACTGGGTAAACGAAAACATATACGAATAGGTTCCGAGCACATCCGTTGAATTGAGCGGCCCGCCCTTGGTCATAATATACATCAGGTCAAAGGCACGGAATGTATAGATGAATCCGAGCATCAGCACGGCAAAAATCGCGCTTTTCATCAGCGGGAGCGTAATCAGGAAAAACCGCTGCCCCCAGTTGGCGCCGTCAATCATGGCGCTTTCGTAAACGTCGTTTGATATGCTTGTCAGCCCGGAAATCAGCAGCAGCATATTGAAGGGAATACCGACCCAGCAGTTCATGATGATAACAGCCGGGAGGGAGGAGGTTGTATTGGTCAGCCACTCAGGCCCGATAATTCCGATCCTCTTCAGCAGGTTGTTCACCAGGCCGTCATTCATAAAGATATTCTTGCCCAGCAGGCCGGTTACCGCCATCGGCATCATATAGCTTATCAGGATCATACCGCGGATGATCCCGGACAGAGGAAAGTTCTGTTTAAAGAAAAGTGCGAACGCGAACCCGATGGTAAACTGGAAGATCAGGCAGGCGATCGTAAACACAAACGTATTTTTCAGAACCAGCAGGAAAGTCTCATTCCCGAACAGCTCCGCATAATTCTGAAAGCCGATAAATACGGACGCGCCGGATTTCAGGTTTTTCACGTTCATGTTTTTGAGGCTCAGAACGGCATTGTATACCATGGGATACCCCATGACCAGCAGTATGTAGACAAATGCCGGAAGGATAAAGAAATAAGCCTCCTTTCGCCTTTGTGCCGAAACGGAGATCATCCTTTTCTGCATAATGTCCAATCCTTTCCTGAAAAAGGGAGCGGTCAGCACTGCCGACCGCTCCCGTCAGAGCTTTATGTCAGTCAATCATTTGATTCCGCCTGTCAGGGCAGCGGGTTTTCCGCCACAATGGGAGCGATGGTCTCCATGGCCTTGGCCAGCGCCGCGGCAGGATCCGCATTGTCCACAAACACGGACTGGCATGCGGTGTAAATCGCTTCGGAGATGGTCGGCCATTCGGCGTGCGGGCCGCGGGCCTGAGCGTAGTTCATCTCATCGACGAACACCTGGAAGCCCTTGGTTTCGTAGGAATAGACAGCCTCGGAGTCTCCGCGGACCGGAATCTTGCCGGCGCCGACGGCCCACTCAGCTTCCTTTTCCTTGGAGCACATCCACTTGAGGAATTCCACACAGGCATCCGTATCCACGCAGCCGGTGCAGATCCCGAAGTTCTCGCCGCCGATGGTGGAGGTGGAGGTTCCTTCCTCGCCGGTGGGCAGCAGGCAGAAGTCATAGTTGAAAGAGCCGTTGATGTCGCCGGTCATGGCCAGGTGCCAGGTACCGCATTCCACCATCGCGGCCTTGCCTGCGCAGAAAGCGTACCAGGCGTCTGCCTGCGTCCAGTTCACAGCTTCCTTGCTCATATAGTTGTTATGGATAAAATCACCCAGAACGGTCAGACCGTCCACCGCAGACTGGGCGGTCAGATTATCCACGTTCACGCCCTGTCCGCCGACGCTGGAACGCAGCCACGGCAGCAGCTGGAAGGTACCTTCCTCAGTGCCGATGCAGCACATTGCCATTCCGTAGACGCCGTTGTCCGGATCGCTGGTCGCGGCGACCATTTCCTTCAGCTCGGTCAGATCCTTCGGCATATGATCATAGCCGGCAGCCTTCAGCATGTCCATGTTGCAGCCCAGCGCCAGGCAGTTGGTATTCTGGGGCAGACCGTACAGCTTGCCTTCGGAGTCCATGCAGGAGCTCAGCGGGCCGGGATAGAAGTTATCCAGTTCACCCCAGGCATTCAGCTGATCCGTGATGTCCGCAAATACGCCGAGGGAGATGAAGGAAGCCATATCGGGGGAATCCACCATGCCGATGTCCGGCAGCTCACCGGAGATGGCGCCGATGGCATACTGGTTCATCAGTTCCTGACGGGATACATAAGTCGCCGTGATATGAATCTTGTCCTGAAGTGCGTTGTAGTCTTCCACCCACTTGTTGATCATGTCCTTATCATTGGACGAATCAAAGTAGTGCCACAGTTCCACTTCCACGGGTTCTGCATGTGCAGCCGCAAATACGGAAATGCACATAGCCAGCATCAGAATGAGTGCCAGGATCTTTTTCATTTCTGTTTCCTCCTATTCTTTTGTATGGCAGCAGTCAGCATACTGCCCTGTTCTGATTCGGATTGTATCATTTTTCATATACCTATTCCACTCACAGAATTAAGAAACGGATGATTCTTTTGGATAAAGATTTTAAGATACGGATGAGAATTTTAAGATGGCGTTCTGTCCGGACTACAGGTTATGGCTCTTCAGATATTCCGCCGGACTTTCCCCGGTGACCGACCGGAACACCTGGGCAAAATACTTGGCATCCGAGAATCCGACCGCGTAGGGAACCTCCTGTTTCGGGCAAGCCCCGGACGCGTACAGCTCCCTGGCCTTTTCCACCCGCAGGCGGCGCAGGAATTCCGAAAAAGTCATCCCGATATTCCGGGAAAACAGATAGCTGAAATATTCCGGCGAAACGCCCAGCTCGGCGGCGAGATCCCGCTGATTCAGCTTTCCGGCATAGGCGCCTTCCAGAATATCAAGGGATTTCAGGATGGTCGGATGCGCTTCCGGGTACCGGCTTCTCAGGCGGCTTTCCGGCGCTTTTGCTTTTGAACCGCTGAGCCGCCGCTCCACATGGTCCAGAACCCGGAGTACATCCTCCTGCGTAACGGGTTTGATCAGGTAGTCCGCCACATCCAGGGCAATTCCCTGCCGGGCGAACTCAAAATCCGCATATCCGCTGGTAATCACAAATTCCGTCTTCAGATTATAGGAACGGACGCTGGCAATCAGGCTGATTCCGTCCATGACCGGCATTTTGACATCCGTAAAAACGACATCCGGTTTCAGATGCAGAATCAGATCCAGCGCAGCGGAACCGTTGGAAGCCTGGCCGACCAGCTCATGGCTGCCCGGCAGCCCTGAAAGCAGACGGCAAAGTCCTTCCCTGGAACGCTGTTCATCCTCAACCACAATCATCCGCATGCTCAGTTCACCTCTTTTTCTCCTTCTTCTTCAGGCTCTTCCGGAATCGGAAGCAGGAAGACAAAAGTGGTTCCTTTTCCCGGCCTGCTTTCCAGTGATGCCTCAAATTCCGGTCCGAAGAACATCCGCGCCCGCATCAGAACGTTGCGGATGGCAATGCCGCGGTGCGCGGAGGTCAGATCGAGGTTGACCTCTCCGCGCAGGCTGTCCATCACATATTCCCGTTCCTCGTCAGACATTCCCCGCCCGTTGTCTTCGATCACAACGCGGAAACGCCCCTGATGCTCCGTTCCGCTCACGCGGATCAGGCCGCCGCTGTCCATGTTCTCAAAGCCGTGAACAATGGAGTTTTCAATAAACGGCTGAAGGAACAGCTTGCAGCAGGGCCACTCCCCGTATTCCTCCGGAAAGGCGGTTTCATATTCAAATTTATCCATCAGCCGGTACTTCTGCAGATAAAGATACTGAAGGGCCATCTCAAATTCAGAACCCAGGGTCACCTCTGTTTTCTGCGACAGGGTATACTGCAGGATGTTCGAAAGCCGTTTGATCAGGCCAGCTGTCTCCGTATCCCCGGATTCCAGGACATTGTAATTGATGGCATTGAGCGTATTGAAAATAAAATGCGCGTTGATCTGGGATTCCAAGGCGTTCCGTTCTGCCTGGATTCTCCGCTCACTCATTTCAACCTTTTCCTGATATTCCTTCTGGACCATCTCATGCTGTTCCTGCAGCGCATCCAGCATCCGGTTGTATTCCGCCGCAAGCAGCCATACCTCATGCTCCCCGCGGATATCCACCTTTTTCTGCTTTCCCTGCTCAATTCCTTCCATGGCGTGCTTTACAGTCTCTATTGGCCGGAGGATGGAACGAAGCAGTCCGGCCCAGACCGCGAAGGCAAGGATCACCGCAAGGATAAACACAGCGGAGGCTTTTGAGTAGATATGCCTGACCCGCTGAAGAATTGCCTGGCGGTCAATTGCAATATGGACATGCCAGTCAAAATAATCCAGCGGTTTTGTGACAACCTCGGCCTTTGTCTTTTCCAGGTAATCCGCCCCGCTGCTTCCGATATATTGGGGGTCCTCATGAAAGACGATGTTTCCCTGGGCATCTGTCAGGTACCGGTAGGTATAATCCAGAGCGGCGTCACTGATCAGGGCGCTGGTTCTGGCGATGTTTTCCATCTTATAGGTGACCACGATGACGGCTTCCACCTTGGCCAGGGATGAGTATGCTCCAATCAGGGGAAACCCGATATGGAAAACATTCATGGTCGGCAGCGCATTCCGCCAGGCCGGTCTGGTCATGACCAGATAGTATCCTGCCTTGCGGGTCTTCACATTCTGCATGACTCCTTCATATATCTCATCCAGGACCGGAAGGTTTTCTCCGGACCAGAGTGCGGGCAGGCCGTTGGCATTCCAGTAGCGCCCGTACTCATACAGGAGGCCTTCCCCGGTGACCACGGCAAGAGCGGCGATATCCTCCGAATAGTGCGTGATCCGGCTCAGTTCGTTTTTCAACCTGCGCTGAACAGTGGGCGTCAGGCGGAACTGATCGTCCCGGATGCTGTGCACCGCGCTGTACAGTTCGTCGTTGACAGCGATTTCCCCGCCGATATGCAGCTGTCCGGAAAACAGGTTGTTCAGGCTGTTTGCGGCCGCGGACAGAACCACCTCGTCTGATTTCTCCGTTTCTGAAATCAGATAATTATAATACTGGTTCCGGAGATAGAAATAAAAACTCATCAGCAGCGCGGCGGAAACCAGAACGACGGATACCGCGATTTCAATCCAGATATGCGATTTGTAATACCGCAGCGCGGCACGCATTTTTTCTCTCACGTATGGTAACCTCCACCGGATCTGTTCCTGCTTCAGAGGACAGATCTGCCGGTTTTGTTTTTCTACTTTATCCTGATTATAGAACACTTTTGCCCGGATTGCACTGTATTTTGAAAAATCTCAAAGTCTTTTTTATACCGACATTTCACCGGGGGTATGTCGGAATAAACCCGTTAATCTGTTTTATCCCCGTCGCTTTCCTGCCCTTGTGAGTGCCAAACGGACAATGCATCATACCTGGATACACGAATATGACCGGGAAAGCACGGATGACAATGAAGGCCGCGTTAACATTCACATGTAAAAATCTCAAGAAACCGGCTGAGTTATCGGGAGGAAATACCTCCCTTTCCGGTCATTTCAGTCGATAGTTTCGGCTTCTGATCGATATTCTCGAACCTCAAAACAAAGTGGCTCCAGCATTTGCTTGCTGAAACCACTTTGTCTGTGATCAGACAGTGCTTTGGAAAAGTGCTGTTTTTTTCGTCACGTGCCAGAGACGCAGTCATCTCCATTACCGCGCAAGGCGGATTGTCCTGACCTCAAAATTGTGGAAGTGGAGAGCCACCGCGCCGTCGCGGATCGCCAGCTCCTCCTTCCGGTTTTCCAGCAGATCGGTTTCCCATGCTCTTCTGCAGGGAAGCTGCAGGGACAGGCTGCAGGACGTGTCCGCGTTTTTGGCTTCATACAGGCGCAGGATCAGATCTCCGCTGCCGTCCTCCGCAGGCTTTACCGTATCAATATATACATTGGGAGCACTCACGGAGAAAGCGCTGAAGGGTCCACACGCTCCCGCGGCGGTAACGGGCGGCACGTTCAGATCGTATGCCTCATCCACCACCGGGCTCTGCAGGAACCCGCCGTCCCAGGCCAGCAGAGAATAGGTGAAGCTATGCTTGCCGTTGTCCGCCCGCATTTCCGGAGAAGCCGGCGCGCGCAGCAGCGTCAGCTGCAGCTCATTGTCCAGCATGCTGATGCCGTATTTGCAGTCGTTCAGTACAGCAAAGCCGTGGGACTCATCCGCAAGCGCGCTGTATCGCTGGTTGCAGACCTCGTACCGGTCCTGATCATACTGTCTGGAGCGGTGCGCAGGCCGCTTCATGAAGCCGAACTGAATCTCATTGATTCCCTCAGTCGCCTGTACATTCCCGGCAAAGGAAACCTTCAACAGCCGGTGCAGCTCCCGCCAGTCCATCTCTGTGACAAAATCCAGCCGTTCCTTATCAGCGCGCAGCACGATATCCTGGCTGAAATCGGAGTTCATGACCCTGCGCTCGGCATGCAGCACAGCCTCCAGGCCGCCGCTCCGCTTCACAGTCAGGGTGACCGGTTCGTCCAGCGCAACGGGC
Organism: Clostridia bacterium; assembly: GCA_017431005.1. GTDB lineage: Bacteria > Bacillota > Clostridia > Christensenellales > Aristaeellaceae > Aristaeella. Next base: position 9,955 of record JAFRLY010000010.1, on the reverse strand, counting down.
TGGTCAATATAGTTGGAATCGATATCCCACGCGTCGAATATGCGGGGAACATCCTTATAAGCCAGCAGGCGGTTCATCGGCCCTGCGGCGAACTCCCGGCCCGTTTCCTTCCGTACAAAGGAAACCACTTCGCCCCGGTTATTGAACCGGACGCATATCCTGTCGTTTTCCAGAACCGCGCCGTCTGCTGTAAGCCGGGCTTCCGCGGTCTTTCCCGGCACTGTCTGCTTTGCCGGATACACCGTTTCCGTGCCGCAGGCGGGTACCCGGAGCAGTGCCCTGACGCCGGTCTCTGTGATCTCGCAGGGAACAGGCGTTCCGTCCCGCAGCGCCGCGCCATCCCGGAAGGCATCCGGCAGGTTCACCAGGCAGTCCCGGCCGAAGCTCAGGGAATTGAAAACAGTAAAGCCTTCTCCCGCGGTGAACGCCTCCGCCGCTCCGGTCCTTACCGCTTCTGCTTCCCGGATAATCTGCTGATGCTCAGCCCTTGCCCTTTCATAAACCTTTCCGATGGAGGACCCCGGCAGGATGTCATGGAACTGGTTGAACAGCAGCAGCTTCCAGGCCGCGTCCATCGTTTCCAGGGGATAGGTGTAATCCTTCAGCATCCTGGAAGCCAGTGCTCCCCACATCTCTGCCTCCCGCAGCGCAAGCTCGGCTTTGCGGTTGCCCCGCTTGATGGCCGCCTGGGAAGTAAACACTCCCCGGTGGGCGGAAAAATACAGCTCTCCGTTGTAGGTATAAGCGGGCCCGCCTTTCCTTTCCATATCCTCAAAGAACTGTACCGGCCCTTCCAGGCGCATTCCGGGCATGCCCTGCAGATTCTTTTCCCGCAGCGCAAACTCAATATGGTCCCGGGTCGGACCGCCGCCGCCGTCCCCGTAACCGAAGGGAACCAGGAACGCATCCAGACGGTTCTTCTGCACTCTGTTTTTCCAGGTGGTGCAGATCTCCTGCGGATCCGTGCGGTAGGTATAGCTGGTGGGCAGGAAGGTGTCAATGCCGGTGCCGTCCGCGCCTTTCCAGCTAAAATAATGATAGGGGAAGCGGTCGCTGTCATTGTAGGACCAGAAGATTTTCTGTGTTACCAGGTATTTGACGCCGCTGGCCTTCAGCAGCTGAGGCAGCGCAGCGGAGTAGCCGAAGCTGTCCGGCAGCCAGAGCACCCGGGAATCCACTCCCAGCTCCTCCCGGTAGAATCTTTTTCCGTGAATCAGCTGCCTGGCCAGGGATTCACCGGAGGTCATATTGGTATCCGGCTCCACCCACATGGCTCCCTCAGCGATCCACTGCCCGCCCCGGATCGCTTTTTTGATCCGTTCATACAGCCCGGGATAATGCTTCCGGCACATTACATAGGCTGCCGGCTGACTCTGCAGGTATTTATACTCCGGATATCTTTCAATCAGGCGCAGCTGGGCCGCGAATGTTCTGGAGGTTTTCCTGCCGGTTTCTTCCGTGGGCCAGAGCCAGGCCAGATCCAGATGCGCGTTGCCGATGGCATAGAAATCCGGAATATCGGTGCCGTTCTTCGCCGCCAGAGCCGGCCGCAGCGCTTCCCGGGCAGCTCTGTAGCTGGCAGTCCGTGCTTCCGTGTCCTGCTCGAAATCCGCAATCAGGGTGGCTTTTTCCAGCGCTTCCGCAATCCGGGCAGCCCGCAGGCTTTCCTCCGGCACCTGGTCGCCCAGCAGGCTCAGAGTTTCCATATCCAGCCAGAGCTGATACGCTTCCTCATTCCAGATACCGTAGGTAATATGCCCGAGTGTTGCCCTTTCGCCTTCCACAGTGCGGTCTTCGTACAGCCCCGGCAGAACAGGTCCAGTTGCGCATCCGCCCAGAGCGCTTTCCGGAAAAAAATGCCCCGCGTAAGCTTCCAGCATGATCTCATAGGTTCTTCCGGGTTCCCCGCTTTCCGTCAGCCAGTTGTCCACAATATAATGATGCGGTATCTGCAGCCATCCGGCCCGGTAAGTGCCGAAAGACACGCCGTCCACAAACACTGTGGTTTCCCCGCCGGTTTTCAGATCCAGCACAACCGGTTTTCCCCTGGCGGCTTCCGAAAGCGTTAACGCCCCGCGAAGCCAGCAGTATTCATAGCTTTTCCCCCACCGGGTGCCCGGATTCATGGGTGCAAACGCCTGAGCGGACGCCTCCTGCAGGGAAAGCTCCTCCATGGTGAGGAAGCCTTCCACGGAGATTTCTCCCAGCGGTTGATACAGGTCCTGCTGCAGGGTATGCATCCAGTGCTTCAGCCGGTCTTTCCACTCAGCGCTCATATACTTCATACTCAGCACTTCCTTGTTATTTCATTATGCCTTCTGACTGACGGGTGATTCATTCCGGCTCCCTGAAAAACAGGCTTTCCCGGAATGTAAAAACGATCATGCGGATTGTCTTCATAAAAAGTAACATGAGATGAGGTTTCTGTCCAGCACTGATCAATCATGTGAAAAAAAGCATCTTTCTCTTGCCTTCCTGATAAAATTGTCTATAATAGGCCATGTGTTTGTTATGTCTAACTCCAGGCCGGGCAGGAAGCAAGCCGGGGCTGAGCGATCCGTCCGACCCTGAAGCGTCGGGTTTGAAAGAGGTATACCATGATCAGAACAATCGTCAAAATTGAAGGCATGATGTGCGGGATGTGTGAGACGCATATCAATGATGCCATCCGCTCGGCCTTTCCGGTGAAGAAGGTCACCTCCTCGCGCGCGAAAGGCGAGACAGTGATCCTGTCGGAGACACCGCTGGATAAGGATAAACTGCGCCAAACCGTTGATGCCACCGGGTACACCTTCCTCTCTGTTTCCGAAGAAGCCGCAGAGAGCAAAGGCCTGTTCTCCGGACTTTTCCGTAAATAAAAAGGAGGACGCATGAACATCCGGATTGCAGAAGGCGTCATGATCCCTTTCCTGGGCACAAGCCTGGGAGCGGCCATGGTCTTCTTCCTGAAAAAACAGATCTCCGCCGGCGTGCAGAAAGCGCTGACCGGTTTCGCGGCAGGCGTTATGGTGGCGGCATCCTTCTGGAGTCTGCTGCAGCCGGCTCTCGAGAGCAGCGCAGCCATGGGCTCGCTGGCCTTTCTGCCCGCAGCGGTCGGCTTTCTGGCCGGCATGGGCTTCCTGCTGGCCCTGGACATGATTACCCCGCACATGCATCTGGACAGGCAGCAGGAAGGTCCCCGGAGCGGATTCAGGCGCACCACCAAGCTGATCCTGGCGGTCACGCTGCACAATATCCCGGAAGGTATGGCCGTGGGCGTGGTCTATGCCGGTTTTCTCGCCGGAGAGACCGGCATCACCGCTGCCGGTGCGCTGGTTCTGGCCCTGGGCATCGCCATCCAGAACCTGCCGGAAGGCGCAATCGTCTCCATGCCGCTGCTGGCGGAGGGGATGCCGAGACAGAAGACCTTCTGGATGGGCGTGCTTTCCGGTGCGGTGGAGCCTGTGGCCGCAGTCGTCACCCTCCTGGCCGCCGGCCTGGTCACGCCGGTAATGCCCTATTTCCTGGCCTTCGCCGCCGGAGCCATGCTGTATGTGGTGGTGGAGGAGCTGATCCCGGAGATGTCAGGGGGAATGCACTCCAACATCGGCACCATCACTTTTTCCCTGGGTTTTGTTGTCATGATGATCCTGGATGTGACGCTGGGCTGAAAAAGCCCCTTCTCTGTTATTGACAGCCGCTCAGGCATCAGATAAACATCAGCAGCGTGTTGACGCCGGCGTCTGTATGGTACTCCATTTCCTTCGTCAGCTTTCCGATCATTCGGATCCCGACATTCTTCGCCGGATCCTCCGGTTCAAACTGATCAATACGCTGCTTCGGATCGAAGGCGGGACAGTCATCCCGCACCCGCACCACCAGCTGTTCCTCCGCCACCACGCGGATCTCCACCGTGTGCGCTTTTCCATCCTTCCGGCCGTAGCTGATCACGTTTCCGGCCATTTCTTCCACGCATAAGCCGACGATGGAGCTGGTTCTCCGGTCAACGCCCCGATTCTCAAGAAAATCCATGATGCCTTTCGACAGCAGGGCCACGTCCTCCAGGCTGTCCACCGCGGCCTCCAGGACGTCTTCCGCCTTTGCGCCGAAGCCCTCCGGCAGCTTCATCCACTCCTCTGCCGACCGGGGAAGCCGCCCCAGGCCGGCCGTGATCCAGATGCCGATTGACAGCAGGCTGAGTATGCAGGACACAGGCTGAGCCAGCCAGACCGCTGTAACTCCGATCAGTTTCATTCCCCCGATCGCCGTTGCAGCGATAAAGACCTGCTCCATGAAGTTCATGACGTTCACGATTTTCATATGGTCCTCAATCTGCAGAAGCCGGTCCCATAAGGAGAACATCGTGCTGAAAATAAAGACGGAGGAGAAGCACAGCAGCATTTCCCGTGTCAGACGGAACGTCTCTCCGCCCTCCGGGAAGAAAAGGCCGCTGATCAGGCCGCTGCCGGCTATCAGGATCGCCGTTATCGTGCCGCTCATCAGCAGTCCCGCTTTCAGGGCAAGACCTGTAAGCGCCTTCAGGCTGTCCCGGTCTCTTTCTCCGAAATAAATGCTGGCCATCAGCGTAAACGCGCCGCCCACCCCATGAGGAACGGCGCCGAGAAAGCTCAGCAGGGTATTTTCAACATTCAGCGCTGCGATACCCGCCGCCCCGATCGAGCCCATGACCGTCAGATTGAGGAGATAGCTTCTGAGCGTTACTCCGAGATTGAACAGTACCTCCGGAAGACCCAGCCGGATGGTCTCCGGCATATTCCGGAAGCTGATCAGCCCCCACTCAAAATGATACGCGTATGATTTTTTCAGGAAAACCGGAATCATGATCAGTGCAGATAAGGCATAGCTGACAGTGGTGGCCAGCCCCATCCCCAGCGTTCCCATCTTCAGGATGCTGACAAGAAGAAAATCAAGCACTGTGTTGGAAGCCACCATGAATCCCATAATATAGTAGCTTTTCTTCAGTTCATTATTGCAGGGCAGATACGTCAGCAGAGCAGACGTCGCGCAGAGGAACGGAATACCCGGCGCATAGCCGGCGATATAGCTCCGCAGATAATCCGCCGTGTTTCCGCTGGCGCCCAGCAGCCTGACCAGCGGACTCCTGAAGCATAAGCAGCCGATGCTCAGTAGCAGCCCGTAACCCGTCACCGTAACCAGCGCAGTCGAGAACAGGGAAATCACATCATTCCGCCTGCCGCTGCCGATGGCCCGGCCGCAGAGAATCGTGGTCCCGCGCAGGAAGACATAGAGCAGAAAGGTCACCGTCAGCATCGGGTTGAAAAAGCCGATCCCGGCCACCGCCTCCGGGCCGATGTACCTGCTTGTCATCAGCGTATCGATCAGCGTATTGACAGATCCTGCCGTCACGGCGGCGATCTGGATGGGCAAAAGCTTCAGAAAAGGCTTCCGGATATTGCTGGATGCCATTTTTATTATCTCCTCGTATTATTACTTTGCAGATCTTTCCCTGAGGGTTTGTCCTCGCTCCGGGATCTGATCACCCTGTCCCGGGGTTCTGCAGGGATGGCGGCCCCGGATTGCGTTTGTCGTTTTCTTCATTGAGTCTTTTTTCCACCCTGTTCAGCGTTCCGAAGAATCTGTGGGTGGCAACAGCCGGCCCCAGCAGCAACAGCCCGAATACATTCCAGCCAAACATATGCCGCCAGGAGGTATGCGGCCCCGGGATTCCCAGTTCCTCTGCCTTGCTCTTCAGTTCTTCCGATATCCGTGCCATCCAGATCAGCGGATAGATAAACAAGGTTGGAATGCCAAGCAGACAGGCCTTCCAATACGGCAGAACCGGATGTCCAAGGACTGATTCAATCTCGCTCTGCAAACCGCCCAGGGGCATATAAATCAGGAAGAACAGCCCCGCGGTAAAAAAGTCGATAAAGCCCAACAGGAAACCGGGGCGGTCTGTATGCCTGTATCTCATGCTTTCATCCCGTCCCTTTCAGTTCAGGTTCATCCGGCATCTCCATCATGTTCTGTCGTTCTCCCTTTTTGCAATTGGTGTTTCTGCTTTTCACCCGTAAAGTGCTGTCCGGGGTCAAAGCCGCCCGGGCACAGACAAATGCAGCCGGGACGGTTTCTGCACCCGTTCCGGCGTGCCTGGCACTGTGCTCTTATCCTATTCTTTCATCAGCTGCTGCCAGTTATCAAAGGGAGCAGGGCGTTCGAATGAGGTCTCAGTCATGCGGACCGTTCCGCCGGCTCCGCTTTCGATGATTTTTTCCACTATATCCAGTACGTGGCAGGCCATCTCCGCGGACGCAACCGGTTGTCCGCCCTGCCGGATGCATCTGGCCAGATCTGCGGCGCCTATGCCGCGGCAGTTCTCTGACAGCGGAGAAACCGGATCGAGAATTTCCCATTCAGGATGTCTGAAATCGTCGGGTAAAAAGGCAATATCGCCGCCGAACTGATTCGTGTCACCCAGCCGCAGAATTCCTTTTGTGCCATGGATGGTGAAGGCCGCCTGATCCACGGCGGCACTGTCCCCGTTCAGGGAAAAGGTTCCCGCAATGCCGCTTTTTGCCGTCAAAACAGAGTTGACCTGGCTTTCGTTGTCATAAACGTATTCACTGCCGAATTCGGGGCTGCCGGGGAACACATTTTTCCGGATCCGGCTGTGATTGCCCACCTGGGCATAAACCTTCCCCATCGGTCCCAGGAGTGAGCACAGCGCGGTCAGGTAGTAAACACCGTAATCGTAGCAGATCCCTCCGCCCGGCAGTCTCAGGAAATTGAAGATGCTGGCAAGCATGGTCAGATCGCGGTTTGCAACAATATGGAATGATGTGATTTCCCCGATTTTTCCGGCATCCAGGGCCTTCCGCGCAGTCTGTACCGCGCATCCCATAAAGGTTTCCGGCGCAGATGCCAGAAGAAGCCCCTTGCTTTTCGCAAGGGCAATCATGTCCTTGGCCTGGGAAAGCTCAATACCCAACGGCTTTTCCAGGTATACATGCTTCCCTGCCAGCAGGGACTGCCGGACCAGCTCATAATGGCTCGGTGCGGGCGTCAGGACAACAATCATTTCCACTTCCGGATCCGCAAGCATCTCTGCCGTGTCAGCCGCACGGATACCATACCGGGCCGCTTTCTTTTCCGCGTTTTCCCGGTGTTTGGCACTGCAGGCGACAACATCCAGTGTGCCGAACCGGTTAATCATGTTCTGAAGATAAATATCACTGATAGCTCCGCATCCGATAACGCCTGTTTTGACCGGTTTCATACCCAATGCTCCCTTCTGTAATTGTCAGGCTCTGCTTCCTGTCAGCTTTGACTGCCGCTGCAGGGCAGAAGGCTTATGTGTTCATCCGGCTGATTGAGAATGCTGGCAAAGCACTGTTTCAGTACAGCAGCCGGATACTGAGTATTCCAATCAGAATGAGGGATCAAAAGCCTGACTTTCCTCACCCAGTTCCTCAATCTGTTCTGCCACAAAAGCTTTCGCGGCGGGGATGGCCTCTGAAAGAACTTTCAGGAATTCGTCCACTTCCTCTTCGGTATTGTAGATGCCGAAGCTCACCCGGATCATGCCGGGGGTGCCGCTCGCACCGCAGTCTTCATATTTTTCAAGTTCATCATCAGGGATTCCCAGCAGCCGCCATACATACGGATGCGCGCAGAAAGCACCCCGCCGCGTGGCAACGCCGCCAAGCTCTGTCAGCTTCTCTGCCAGGAAGAAAGAATTGATGTCCGTGAAATTGAAGGTAACGACGCCCACACGGTCGCTGATGTTTTCTGTATCGCCGTAGATCACTGCATTGTCAAATTGCTCCAATCCGTCGATCAGCCGGCGGATCAGCTTCTGTTCATGCTCCTGAATCGCATCAAAACCGACTTTTTTCAGGATCTCCATCGCTTTCCCCATGCCGATGACTCCGGGGTAGTTAGGTGAACCGGCTTCATACGACGCCGGCGCCTCCTTGTACGAAACGCTGTAATCTCCGACAATCTGCACGATGCCGCCGCCGAAAAAATCCGGCATATGCTTATTCAGCACCGACCGGAGGCCAACCACCGCGCCTCCGCCGTAGGGAGAGTACATCTTATGCGCGGAAAAAACGAAGAAATCAATGTTTTCCTCCGGTGTTTCGCCCTTCATGGAGAATTCCCGGTGCGCGACGATCTGCGCCCCGTCCACCACGATCATCGCCCCGTACTGGTGAGCCAGTTTTGCGATCCGGTGAACGTCCGTCACATAGCCCGTCACGTTGGAAGCTGCCGTGACAGCCACCAGTTTAACGGTGTTTTCCTGCAGCAGCCTCTCGATTTCGTCATACCGGACCCGGCCCAGCTCATCCACTTCAGCATAGATGACCCTGCACCGTTCCCGCCAGGACAGGTCGTTCGCATGATGTTCCATGCGGGTGGAAAGCACCAGGTCCTCCTGATCTGTGATCAGGGCGGAAGCCAGCTTATTCAGCCCGTCCGTGGTATTGTTCACATAGAAACACGTATAATCATAATCATTCATCGGATCCAGCCCCACAAAGGAAAGTACGGTCCCGCGCGTCTCCTCATAAAGCTCGGTGGAGTAATTGGATTTCTGTGAGAATCCCCTGCCGATGGAGCCGTACATCATCATCTTCCGGCTGACTTCATCCATCACCGGTATCAGCGCCGGCGTCGTGGCTGCGTTGTCAAAATTGATCAGCGGCCGGGTTGTACCGTCCGCCAGCTCAACCGGTTCATCCAGACCCGCCACATACTGACGGATGCTGTCGATCGTATATGCTTCTTCGGCAGATGCCGGAATCCAGGCAGCCGCCATGCAGATCATCAGCAGCAGACAGCAAAGGCGCATCCATTTATTTTTCATGTTCAGCCTCCTGTAATTATGTTTTTTCAAAAATGCTTTTCTTTATCTTTCCGTTATTCATATAAACCCGGTTTCTGATAGTTGTCAATTACTTTTTGAGTGACTTGATCAACATTCTTAATCTGCGGGACTTAAGGTTCAAAATGGCCTCAGGGGATTTCATCGTTAACAAGGTATACTCGGGCATAGGAAAAGCGCCTCCGTAGAGGCGCTCATGTGACGGATGATCATCCCGTAAAACCGGAATCTGTCACTCAACCGGCAGCTGGATCTCGGTCAGCCAGTCTTCTTCCGATTCCTTGTTCCAGATACCATCGATGTAGCATTCCCGAGCCGGTCCCGCTGTGTGAAAGCCGTTCTGCTCCGCATACCTCATGAGGAAGGCATAGGCTTCACCGATACTGTCATAGGAGCCTTTGTGAAAGACGCTCAGCACCTTCGCAGCAGGCAGTCGGCGGAAGTTGATTTGGTCGTTTCCTTTTCCCACGGCGGCAACCGCCTCGCTGTGGCGAATCTTCACGTCCGTCTCCCGGTACTCCCCGTCCAGGAATTCGCAGAATTCATAGGGCGGGTCGGCGCACTTCATTCCCGGGTTCAGTCTCAGGCATTCCTCCCCGACTGAGGGGATCCACCGCATGATGTCCATGTGCTGAGCCAGCACGGTTTCGGAAGAGTACACGATCATCTCCGGAATCATTTTTTCTGTAACCTGATACCTCATCTCTCTGTCCTCCAGTATATGATGTATGATGGAGAGACGGCTGTCGATCACGCGCTTTTCTTCAGTCAGCGCTTTGGCCTTTTCGATCAGGAGCTGCCTGACATCGGCCCCGGCCTGGATTGCCCTGATCTCTTCGATGGGAACATGGAATCTCTCGTCGACTTCCAGGTCGATCCGAACCAGAAACCATCCAGCGCCTGGAACGCCCTCATCCCGATCGGACTCGTGGTGATCGGTACGATCGCCTTCGACAACGACGTGCCTTTTGAACTTCGGATAGACGGATCCTTTTGAAAAGAAATTCTGATACGCGTTGTCCAGATGTCTCAGGCTCTGCTGCAGAGCACTGCTGTCTGCTTCTTTCAGCCATTCATTCTCTTTCTTGAGGTTATTTGCCAGGTCTT
>JAFRLY010000059.1 GCA_017431005.1 Clostridia bacterium | reverse complement strand
TTGATTCAGTAGCGAAAGCGGCCGCACATTTTGACCGATTTGTCAACCCTTTTCTGCAATTTTCTTAACAAAAAAAGAGACCGGAACCTGTTTCAGTTCCAGTTCTCTTTCCGTCATCCTTATCTGAATGACATTGCGGGCAGCGGCCCGCTCGTTTCTGTTAAGGCTGCGCCTGGGAGGTCAGTTTCGCTGAGAAGGGAATCCCCCAGACATAATAGGTCACAGTCAGCTCCCGGATGTTATGAAGCTGCTTTTCAGTCAGCAGGGTGGCGGAAAGACTGATCGTATGGCCGGAGACCAGTGTGTGCTCCGAAGGATCGCCGATCTGAAGAATATCGCCGGTGATCGGCATGATCTGCAGTTCGACAACTTCAGCAGGAAGGAAGGAACGGTTGGATATCTGAACCGTGTATGTGTAGAACACGTCCTTTTCCGGATTGTCAGGACGGGCCTGCGAGAACAGCGTACCGGTAAAGGAGCCGCTTTCCAGCTGCTCCCGAAGCGTCTGATAATACTCAGACTGCGAAACCGCGTCGGAGGCAATGGTTTCCACAGGAGATACGGTGATGCTGGCTGACATGTAGAGATAACCGACCCCGCACAAAGCCGCCAGGCATACGACCAGCATAAGAATTGCCGCTGCTTTCATGACAATCAGACACTTCCTTTATTCGGCGTTCAGGATCCGGTCCATCTCCTCGATCATTTCCGTATCCTTCAGGCTGAATTTGAACTCCACACGGCGGGAGGCTTCCGCGTTCTCCCTGCCGTTTTCATCATAAACAAGATCCGCGTAGCTCCGGCCCTTGGCAGTCAGGATCTGCTGCAGACGGGCTTTCTGAGCGGCGGACAGGGAAGGCATATCCAGACAATAGAGGGCGACCTGCAGCGCCCGGTCCTGGCTCAGCTTCAGGTTGGTATTGTAGGAGCCGCTGGAATCCGTATGCCCTTCAATAATGATTTCACCCAGATAATCCTTATATTCATCCCGCAGCAGAACATCCAGGTAAACCGGAATAAAGCTGTCCAGCAATGCCTTGCCTTCCTCCTTGATGGCAGATTTCGCAGTATCGAAGAAGACTGTGCTGTCCAGAATGATATCGCCGTTGTTGGGATCGACAGCCGCTTTCAGGTTCGCCGCGGCCAGGGAGGAGGAAAGATCCTGAATCATAACGGTCCGGATACCGATCAGATCATCAATGCGCCGGGCCTGATTTGTAAGGGCGAGACGCTGCTCCTCGAGCTTGAGGGTCGCGGCGTCAAGATCAGCCTGCTTTACCGTCAGGGCAGCCTGCAGCTGCGCCAGCTCGTCCTCCTTGCTGATCAGAATCAGATTGGCTGCATTCAGCTCTTCTTCCTTGGCGGTCAGGGTATCCTGAAGCGTATCCAGATCCGCCTGAATGACAATCAGTGTTTTTTCCTTTTCCGCCAGCTCATCCTGAGCCAGATTCAGCTGAACCGTCTGCTGATCCAGCTCCCGGGTTTTGGTTTCGAGCATGGAAAAATACTGATACAGGCTGTAGCTCAGAATCAGCACAAAGATCAGCAGAAGCGCAGCCATCATATCAGAGTAGCTGATCCAGCTGGCGCCTCCTCCCGCGGAGCCGCGGGACGCCCTTCGGTTATGAATACGCTGCCGCGCCATCGTCAGGACTCCTTTAGGGCCGAAAGAGCATCGGCAATGATTTTGACGTTGTCGTTAAGGGAGGCTGTCAATCCCTGAATCTTCGGAAGAGCGGCGTCGTCCTGCTGAAGAAGCTGCATTGCCTCTTTCAGGGAGGCGATCAGGGAAGCCATCTCCCTGTTTTCCTGCTGAATACGGTTCATGAGCTCCGCCGTCCGCTTTTCGAAGCCTTCATCCCGGACTGTATGAGCGTTGATTTTATCCAGATACTGGTCAAACTGATTCAGTATCCCTCCCGTCATATCCTGCAGGGACTGGGCGTTCCGGACAATGCCTTCAGCGGCGGAAAGAGCGGCTCCGGTCTGACGGGCAGCGGCAATCTGATTCTGCGTGACGGAATCCATGGCGCCGGACAGGGCTGAAAACTGGTTGCCAAGGCTCCGGTCCATTTCATCCAGAAAGCGGCCGACGATCCGGTTTACGCCGTCAATCTGATTCCGTGTGGTTCCGAGAATGAAGCGATCCATGCTGTCGGCAACCGGGTTCAGAGCCTGGGTCATGGAAAGCTTCACATTTTCAGCCAGCCGGTCCACCAGGGTGTCATTAATCCCCTGGAGCATGAAGTTCCGGTCCTGATTCTGACAGATGAGCTGAACGTCATTGTCCAGAGGGCGGGACATGGCCAGCTGTGTAAAGGACGAAACAAAGTCATCAATGGCCCGGTAGCTGGAGCCCTGGGAAATGCGATTCAGCATGTTAAAAACAATGCTGCAGCTGATGCCTGCCACTGAGGTGCCGAAGGCGAAACGCATCCCCTCCAGCAGAACGGGAATGCCTTCAACCAGCTGGGTGGAATCGGCAAAATTCAGGGAAGAGAGGCCGCGGGACAATCCCATAAAGGTACCAAGGATACCCAGGGAAGTCAGCAGATTCGGGATCAGCTCAGCCAGCGTGGCATTGCCGGGACCATGGGTCACGGTGTCATCATTGATATAATCCTCCACGTTGGTCGGCAGACCGCGGCGGTCCAGCTGCTCCGCATTCTGCAGAAAACGCAGCCAGGATCCGCGAAGGCGCTTGCCGACGAAGCGCGCTTCCTGCCAGACGGGCTTGCTGCCGGAGGTGTTTCCCGCATCGGCCTGAAGCCTGGAAATTGCCCTGCGCAGGGCGCCGGTGGTGTTCCAGAGCGGAAGGAGACATTTAAAAACACCGATCAGGGTGACAACAGCAATGGCACCGTAGACCAGATAATCAGCAAGATCCGGAAGCATGCCGGTCACTTTGGACAGATCAGGCATACAGCAAACCTCCTATTAACAGGATAGATATTATTTTATCATAAAAGAAAAGAAATGTAAACGAAACAGAAAAGTAACAATTATGTCAGAGACCCAAGCACCTTTCCGACACTGTCGTGAATGACCAGATCACACTGGCTGTCCATCGGCGTCGCATCCCGGTTGATCAGCACGAGTCTGTTTCCGCGGAAATAGCTGATCAGACCGGCGGCGGGATAAACGGTCAGACTGGTTCCCGCAACGATCATCAGGTCCGCCTGGCGGATCGCGTGAATCGCGCCGGACAGAACATCGTTATCCAGACCTTCCTCATACAGCACAACGTCCGGCTTGATTCTTCCGCCGCAGGAGCAGAGGGGAACCGGCTCCTTCGAGTCCCTGATGTACTCCGGCCCGTAACGCCGGCCGCAGGACAGACAGGTGTTCCGGTGTATGCTGCCGTGAAGCTCATATACCCGCTGGCTGCCGGCTGCCTGATGCAGGCCGTCGATATTCTGAGTGACGACAGCCAGAAGCCTGCCCTGGCGCTCCCACTCGGCCAGCTTCAGGTGCGCCGCGTTCGGTTTCGCGTCCAGGGGAAGCATCTTATCCCGGTAAAAACGGAAAAATTCCTCCGGGTGGCGGACAAAGAAGGTATGGGAGAGAATGGTTTCCGGCGGATAATCATATTTCTGATGGTACAGCCCGTCCTGACTCCGGAAGTCGGGAATGCCGCTTTCCGTGGACACGCCGGCTCCGCCGAAGAAAACAAACCTGCTGCTTTCGGAAACCATTTTCTGCAGTATATCGTAAGACATTTGGATGCCCTCCTTTTTACAGCTGTGTTTCTTTTTTTCGACATCCGGGGGAAAGGTTCCTGCGCCGGAGAATTCCCTGTATTTCAATTGTCTGAACTTCCGCGGGCGATTGACACCCGCATGGCTTCATGATATGATTCCCAACATACCCGGCCGGCTTCAGCATCTGCAGAAGCGGCTGCATGCGGAGGAATCAGGATGGAACGGTTGAGAGTTGGTATCATCGGCGCAACAGGCATGGTCGGACAGCGGTTTATCTCGCTGCTGCGGGGCCATCCGTGGTTTCAGGTAACCTGTGTGGCGGCATCCGCCCGCAGCGCAGGAAAAACGTACCGGGAGGCTGTAGGCGACCGGTGGTTTTTTGACTGGCAGATTCCGGAAGATGTGGCGGATCTGACGGTTGTTGACGCATCGGATGTGGATACGGTCGCGGAACAGGTGGATTTCGTGTTCTGCGCCGTGGATATGAAGAAGGATGAAATCCGCGCTCTGGAGGAGAACTACGCAAAGTACGAGGTTCCTGTTGTCAGCAACAACAGCGCATGCAGGGGCATCGAGGATGTTCCCATGGTGGTTCCGGAAATCAACAGCCAGCATCTGGACGTGATCGCGACCCAGAGGAAGCGGCTTGGAACTGCGCGGGGCTTTATCACCGTGAAACCGAACTGCTCGATTCAGAGCTATGTGCCTGCTCTGACGCCGCTGCTGGATTTCCGGCCGGAAAAAGTCAGCGTCTGCACCTATCAGGCCATCAGCGGAGCCGGAAAGAATTTCCGTACCTGGCCGGAGATGGTGGACAATGTCATCCCCTACATCGGCGGCGAGGATGAAAAGAGTGAACAGGAGCCGCTGAAGCTGTGGGGACACCTGGAAGACCGGGGAAACGGCCCGGTCATTGTCAACGCGGAGCTGCCGGTCATCAGCGCCCAGTGCCTGCGTGTGGCGGCCAGCGACGGACATATGGCTGCCGTATCCGTCGCCTTCGGGAAGAAAGTCACAAAGGAAGAAATTCTGGATCGCTGGAATCATTATGAAACGGAAGCGCAGCGGCTGGAGCTGCCCAGCGCACCGAAGCCCTTCCTGCAGTATTTTGATGATCCTGCCAGGCCTCAGACCAGACTGGACCGGGATTTCCAGAACGGTTTCGGTGTCAGCATCGGCCGCCTCCGGGAAGACAGGATTTTTGACTGGAGATTTGTGTGCCTGAGCCATAATACCATCCGCGGAGCGGCGGGCGGCGGCATTCTGACCGCTGAGCTGCTTTGCAGAAAAGGCTATATTCAGGCGAAATAAACAGATCAGGACCGTGCCCCGCCGCATCTCCTTGCGGCGCGGAGCACTTTTCTTCTGATTCGTAAAGGCAGAGTAGCGTCCTTCGCGTTAAGTGTTCATGAACGGGGAGTTGTCATGAAACGAAGCGAGCCCTCGCGCGGTGGAGGATGCGCATCCCGCTGCTTTTTCAGCAAACAGCCTCTACGAATCACTTTTCTTACCGATACAGTGATTACGAAGGAGGCTTTTTTCATGCGTACATCAGAAAACAAAAAACTCTTCAGAACCCCCTTCAGCAGGGAATACTGGCAGCTTGCCTTCGGCGAGATGAAGAATCCCCGGACGCTTGTGTTCGCGGCTCTGATTCTGGCGCTGCGGATTGCGGTGAAGCCGCTGTCAATTACAATTACCGGAGACCTGACAGAGGGAATCGGGTTTATTGTCAATGCTTTCGGCTCCATGATCTACGGCCCGGTGGTGGCGCTGCTCAGCGGTGCGCTCTCCGATACGCTGGGGTTTCTGGTACATCCGAGCGGCGTGTATTTTCCGGCTTATATGATTACGGAAATGGCCGGAAGCTTTGTATTCGCGCTGTTCCTGTACAGAGCGGAAATTTCCATCCCGAGACTGATCCTCTGCCGCTTCTGCATCTGCTTTTTTGTGAATGTACTGCTGTCCTATCCGATCCATGTCGCGTATTACAGTATCATGCTCGGAAAGGATTACTCCCTGACCTGGGTCCGGATCGTGAAGAATATTGTACTGTTTCCGGTGGAAGCCGTGCTGCTTGCCGTGATTTTCCGCAGCCTGCTGCCTCCGTTCCAAAAGCTTGGATATCTTTATTCAGGAACCGACAGGCTGGAAATGAACAGGAGGCATGTTCTGCTGCTGGCCGCGCTGTTTGCAGCCGGAGCCGGATGCGTGTTCTGGTATGGCGTTCACAGCTACAACACCACCTCCCTCAGCGCGTCCTACAGCCCGGAACAGAGGCTGGCCCGAAACAGAGCCATTGAGACTTACGTGATTGAGAAGCATCCGGAGCTGGAGGCGGATGAGACAGTCTGCATCATTGAATCGGCTTATCCCAAAGCCTTCCGCCCGGAGGTTACCTACCAGGTGGCTGTATATAAGGCGAACATTTCCGGAGCGGAAAACGCCGGGGAGCTGATGGCTGAGCTTGAAGGTCTCAGCAAATCCAAAGCAGCAGCCAGGGAAGAGCTGGAGAAACTGTTCAACGAAGAAATTGTGCTGACGGAAAACGCAAAGGAACCGGAAAAAGGAAGGGACCAGAAGTGACCCGGGCGAAGAAGACACAGATACTGGACAGGCTTGAATCGATGTATCCGGAAGCAAAAGCAGAGCTGGTATTCTCCAATCCCTATGAAATGCTGGTGGCTACGATTCTGTCCGCTCAGTGCACGGACAAGCAGGTTAATAAAGTCACGCCGGCGGTCTTTGCAAAGTATCCGGACGCAACCGCGATGGCCGGCGCGGCGGTGGAGGATCTGTATCCCATGGTCAAAAGCTGCGGATTCAGGTCCAAAGCCGGGAATATTATAGCTGCCTGCAAAATCATCCGGGACGAGCACGGCGGAGAGGTACCCCATACCCGGGAAGAACTGACAGCACTGCCGGGCGTGGGACGCAAAACGGCCAATGTGGTTCTGTCCAACGCGTTCGGAATTCCGGCTTTTGCCGTGGACACCCATGTATTCCGGGTGAGTAACCGGCTGGAACTGTGCAGGGCGGATACCGTGGAGGAAACGGAGCGCCAGATGACGAAGCTGATCCCGGAGGAAAAATGGGGGATGGCCCACCACTGGCTGATCTGGCACGGCAGACGAGTCTGCAGGGCGCAGCACCCGCTGTGCAGTGAATGCGGGCTGCGTGATCTGTGCCCCTGGCATGAGAAAGAGAAAGAATAAAAGGACGAAAAAGGAGATCCGGCAGGCAAGGCCGGATCTCCTTTTTATAGCCCGGATTATTCCCAGAACAGCAGATCAAAGCACGGATAATTCACGATGTCCTCCTCGGACAGAACCTGATGCGTTCCGACGCAGGTGCCGTACATCTTTTTCTGAACACCGGTTTCAAAGGACGGCTTTTCATCCGCCGTGATGATAACCAGGTTATCATAGCCTTTCTTCGTCTGTTTCAGGGCGCCGGTGATAATCCACTCATCTCCCGACTGCTGTATATCCGCGATATAAACGTTGTATACCATTTTCCGGCCGATATAGCTGTCCAGCTTCTTTACCAGCGTTGCGTAGGCCGGTTTGACAGCTTCATTGCGGGCCTGATTCCGCAGATCCTCTTCAGTCAGATCACGCTTGGCGATATAGGTCAGACGGCGGGTGATGTAGTTCTTTTTGGAAAACACCAGTGTGATGTCATAATCAGCTTCCGCGGAGGTCGGGATCTTAAAAGTGAATTTACCGGTTCCGTTAGTCCGGATCTGCTTGTTGAAAACCGTATCGGTTCCGCGCATGACGATACACTGTACGGAGACGTTCTTGGCGGTTTTTCCCGTGAGAACCAGTTCATCGCCGGAAAGCTGCTCGGGAACAGGTGCATCCAGCTGCACCGGGAGCATCGTTTTGCTGAAGGTCGTCGGTTCGAAGTATTCCCAGGCGATCTCCTGCCCATCCACTTCCACCGTGACCGTCATGACCCAGACACCTTCCTCCGGAAGGGCGACAGGAAGCTTGAAGGTTCCGTTCTTTCTGGCTGTGGCTTCAACCAGGAGCGGAGTGGTGGAGACGGGACGCATCAGAACGCCGGTCAGATGTGCTCCGGGTGTGCATTTTCCCTCCACATCAAAAACACCGGTGTTTGTCTCCGCGGGCGGGGCGGCGGAGAAGGACAGAATGCCGGCCACGGTTGCCGGAACACCGTCCACCGGGGCAAAGGAAACCGTGTTGGCGACTTTGTTTACCGCATTAAGATCCTTTGCTTTCAGGCCGCGGTCATATACCTGGTAATCCAGCGTGAAGGTATAGCCGTTGCGGACAGCGGTCCGGGCATATCCCCAGTATATTTTTTCCGCTGTTGTGCGCTTATACTTGATCATCAGGAACAGACCGCCGTGGGTCTGACGCTTCCACTCCGCTGATTTTACGGAGTAGCCTGCATCCTTCAAGGACTGGCTTTTCAGGATGGAGGTGCGATAGGCACGGCGGACCTGAGCAGTCTGCTGATCCAGATCATAATAGGTGCGGGCATTGTCATCCTGGACAGCTGTGATTTCCAGACAGGCGTCCAGCCCCTGCACCCAGGCCTGCAGCAGAACCCCACGCTCGGCAAAATCAGCCTCAACAACTTCCTTGCTTCTGTTCAGCTTGCTGAGCAGCTCCTGATGGGCGGCCAGATTATCCGGCGTCAGCACAATATAGCTGTCGGCAAGGGAAAGTGTGGCGGATACGCCGTCAAACTGGTATTCGGTATCGGCCAGCGCACCGGTAAAACACATAGCCAGCAGCGCGGCCAGAAGCAACAGAACAGCTTTACGCACAGGATTCACCATTCCTTACATTTGAAATAAGCTTACTGGTCAGTATACCATAGCGGAAGATTTATTGGCAAGCATCAGGAGCGCCGCCGGAGATCGTGGCCTTTCTGCGCTTCAGAAATGCCTCCCGGTCCAGCATCACAACCCGGCTGCAGGTATTGCAGCGCATTTTGATATCTGCGCCGGTACGCGTAACCGTCCACTGATCGCCGCCGCAGGGATGAGGCTTACGAGTCCGGATAACGTCTCCGACATGAATCGGTTCCACGGGCACTTTCCCCGCCTCCTTTCCAGGCAGATATATACGAATCAATTTCTTCTGAAATCCATGGAAAGTATAAGCCAAAGCGGCGGAAAATTCAACTTGTTTACATACCGGGCTGAATTTGCTAAAATGAAAAAACCAAAAAGAAGAACAGGCGGACAAGAAGGACAGACATGAATGCAAGAACGGATCCGATCGGCATTTTTGACAGCGGACTGGGCGGGATCAGCACGCTGCGTGAAATGAGAAAGCTTCTCCCCGGGGAGCATTTTATCTACTACGGAGACACCGGGAACGCTCCTTACGGAACAAAGACGCGGGAGGAAGTGCTGCAGTGCGTCAGCAGGGTTGTGGACAGACTGCTGAAGGAGCAGATCAAGGCGCTGGTGATTGCCTGCAATACGGCAACCAGCGTCGCAGCCGCACAGCTGAGAAAGGATCTGCAGATCCCGGTCATCGGAATGGAACCGGCGCTGAAGCCCGCCCATGAGATCCGGAAATCCGGGAAAATCCTTGTTCTGGCCACACCGCTGACACTCCGGGAGGAAAAGTTCTCTCGGCTGATGAGCCGGTTCGGGGAGGGTGCGGAAAAGGTGCCGTGCGAGGGCCTGGTGGAGCTGGTGGAGGCGGAAGACAGAGACGGAGCGAAACGCTATCTGGAGACGCTTCTTGCCGGATTCAGGCTCGATGAAGTGGATGCTGTCGTGCTTGGATGCACGCATTATGTTTTCCTGCGCGACATGATAAAAAACATGATTCCGGACCATGTCGCAATTACGGACGGAAATGCCGGCACCGCGCGCCAGCTCCGCCGCGTGTTGGCAGAGAGAGAGCTGCTGAACGACGCCGGGGAGGGCTCCGTAAGGATTCTGACCAGCGGCACGGATACGGATCTGCAAAAAATGAACAGGCTTCTACAGAACGCTGATACTTAAACAATCTGGGATGTTACTCCCCGGGAATAACAAAAAAACCTTTTCATTTTTGACAGAGTATGATATATTTATAAGGCTTTTGAGACTGATTGCTGTTTCGGCAGCATTCAGAACATGTAAATGCTGCTGAAAACCATAGAGGAGGAAGAAACCATGGCTGAATTCACGTCCAGTAACATCCGGAACATCGCCCTCATGGGGCATGGCAGCGAGGGCAAAACCACTTTAACAGAGGCAATGCTCTTTGCTGCCGGCATGATTGACCGTCAGGGCAAGGTGGAAGACGGCACGACTGTTTCCGACTTTGATCCCGAAGAGAAAAAGCGCGGCTTTTCCATCAGCGCCAGCTACGCTCCGATCCCCTGGGACGGAAAGGTGATCAACTGCATTGATGTTCCCGGCTATTTCGACTTTGTCGGCGAGCTGATGGGGCCGCTGCGGGTGATTGAAACCGCCGTGATCGTTGTGGGCGGCGTAAACGGCCTGAGCGTAGGCGCGGAGAAGGCATGGGACTATGCCGGACAGCACAAGCTGGGCCGGATGTTTGTCGTGAATCAGATGGACCGTGAGCATGCCAATTTCGAGAAGGTGACCGCGGCGCTGCGGGAAAAATACGGCTCCAGCGTCGTTCCGATCCTGATTCCTCTCGGCGCAGGCGCGTCCTTCCGCGGCGTTGTCAACGTCCTGGAAAAGAAAGCCTATGAAGGCGCCTACAAGAAGAGCAAGGAAGTTCCGATGCCGGCCGAGCTGGAAGCGGAAGTGAATGAAGCCTTTGAATATCTGACTGAGCAGGCCGCCGCTGCTGACGACGACCTGATGATGAAGTATCTGGAAGGCGAGGAGCTGACCTATGATGAGATCATGGCAGGCTTCCGCAAGGGTATGAAGGACGGCAGCATTGTGCCTGTGGTTGCCTGCTCCGCCCTGACAGGCGTCGGTATTGCCCGGACCATGGATCTGATGGCCAAGTATCTGCCCAGCCCCGCGCACGAAGGTCTGGAGCAGAAGGGCGTCAATCCCAAGACCGGTGAAGAGGTTTCCCGGAGCTGCAAGGATGATGAGCCCTTCTCCGCTCTGGTTTTCAAAACCATTGCTGACCCGTTTGTCGGCAAACTGAGCCTGTTCCGGATTTTCTCCGGTGTGCTGACGAGCGCCACGCCCCTCTATAACGCCAACAAGGAAAAGACGGAAAAAGCCGGCGGCCTCTTCACCCTGAAGGGCAACAAGCAGACGAACGTTGAAAAACTGCATGCCGGTGATATCGGCGCGCTGGCAAAGCTGCAGCTGACTTCCACAGGCGACACGCTCTGCGATGCCGCCAACCCGATTCTCTATCCCGTGATCGAGTTCCCGGCGCCCTGCATCTCCAAGGCTGTATTTGCTGCCAAGCAGGGTGAGGAAGACAAGGTGTTCAGCGGCCTGAACCGTCTGGCGGAGGAAGATCCGTCCATTAAGATTGCCAAGAATGCCGACACGCTGGAAACCGAACTCAGCGGCCAGGGCGAAATGCATCTGGACGTGATCAAGAACAAGCTGGCTTCCAAGTTCGGCGCCAATGCCGTACTGCAGGATCCCAAAATTCCTTACCGTGAAACGATCCGGAAGACCGTCAAGGTCCAGGGACGCCACAAGAAGCAGACAGGCGGACACGGTCAGTTCGGTGATGTCTGGATTGAGTTCAGCCCCACAGGCAATGAGAACGACTTCGAATTCGAAGATGCCGTTGTCGGCGGCGTTGTTCCGAGAAACTTCATTCCCAGCGTTGAGAAGGGACTTCGGGAGAATATCGTGAAGGGTGTGCTGGCCGGGTATCCGATGGTTCATCTGCACGCCAAGCTGTACGACGGTTCCTACCATCCGGTGGACTCTTCCGAAATGGCTTTCAAGACCGCGGCACGCATCGCCTACAAGAAGGGCTGCATGGACGCCAGCCCGGTTCTGCTGGAGCCCATCATGCACGTGGACGTGCTGGTGCCCAACGAGTACATGGGCGATATTATGGGCGATATGAACAAGCGCCGCGGCCGGATTATGGGCATGAACCAGGTGAACGGCATGCAGCAGCTGGAAGCGGAAGCGCCTCTGGCGGAAATGTTCAAATACGCCACGGATCTGCGCAGCATGACCCAGGCGAGAGGCTCCTTCTCCATGCGGTTTGAACGGTATGAGGAAGTGCCTCAGACAGAAGCCCAGAAGATCATTGCCAACGCGAAGATCGAGGACGACGAAGAAGAATAATATATTCGAAGGACTGCAGAACGGCCCGGCATTGCGCCGGGCCGTTTGTCCAATCAGGAAGGATGGGAAAGCCTTATGCTGGATTTGTCCCGTGTCCGTGTACTGGGAAGATGCGTTGAGGACGGCGGCTGCCTCTGGATGACCTTTCCGCTGACTGAGGTGAGTTTCCGGGTAAGCCATGCTTCTTTTCTGCGGCTTCGGCTGCGGGGAGATGATACGGTATCCGACCCTGCAAAGGAAGGAGTTCTTGCGCGGTTCGCTGTTTATATGAACGGAAAGAAAACCGCAGACATGCGGATGAAATCCAGGAGGAGCAGCGTTATTGTTTTTGAAGGAAAAGCGTGGGAGCAGGCGGAGGTCCGGCTTGTCAAGCTCAGCGAGTGCACCCAGAGCCTGATGGCGCTGGAGGATATAGAAACCGACGGCCTGCTGGAGCCGCTTCCGGAGAACCCGCTGCGGATTGAGTTCATCGGGGATTCCATTACCTGCGGATACGGCGTGGAAGCGGCCGGGGCGGAGGAATCCTTCACCACAGCCACGGAAAACGCTGAAAAAAGCTATGCCGGACTTACAGCGAAAGCATTATCCGCCGATGCTGTGCTGACTGCCTGCAGCGGTTTCGGAATTGTTTCGGGTTATACAGACAGTCCGGATATCCGCAATGAGACGGAGCTGATTCCGCCTTATTATGAAAAAGCGGGGTGCAATGACTACAGACTGCCTTCCGGAAAAAGACTGCAGGATATACCGTGGGACTTTACGGCATGGCAGCCGCAGTACATCATCATTCATCTCGGCACCAACGATCTGTCCTGGTGCGGTTCCGTGCCGGAACGGGCGGAAGCTTTCCGGCGGGGGTATATTCAGTTCCTGAAAACTGTCCGTGCAAGGAACCCCCGGGCAGGAATCCTGTGCATGCTCGGAATCATGGGGGAGGGACTGAATGAATCCGTGCAGCAGGCTGCGGATGCATACAGGGAAGCCGCCGGGGACGGGAATCTGCGGGTGATGCTTTTCCGGGAACAGGACCTGGAGCAGGACGGCGCCGGGGCGGACTTTCATCCCAGTGTCCGGACGCAGGAACGCCTGGCGCAGGATGTGACAGAGGCTATCAGAGCATGGAACTCCGAAAAGGTTCCGGATGAGCCCGGGACCGGTTTATCGCCGGAGGATTATATGGATCCCGCCTGCGTGCTGTGCGGAAAGCCGGGGGAGACAGAGACGGCTCATCCTGTCCCGATCGGGCGTATTCTGGACAAGCTCAGTGAATATGAGCGCAGGAACGATACCGAAGGCGCCGGGCGGCATCTGAGATACTGGCTGGCGGAGGCTGAGCTGAACCGGGATGAACGGGGACAGCTGACGCTCAACAATGAGCTGATGGGCTATTACCGCATGCGCGGGGACGGTGTTCTGGCCAGAAAGCACGCCGGTCAGGCGGTGGCGCTTGTGGACCGGCTGGGCCTGGAGGATACCATCACGGCCGGAACCACATATATCAATGCCGGCACCGTCCAGGAAGCCTTTGGTGACCCGGAAAGCGGACTGCGCTATTTTGACCGTGCCAGGGAAAACTACGAGAAAAACCTTCCGGAGCAGGATGCCAGACTTGGCGGCCTGTACAACAACATGGGACTGGCACTCATGGCGACCGGCCGCCATGCGGAAGCCGAAACCCTGTTTCACAAGGCTATGCGCGTGATGAAGGCTCAGCCGGGAGGAAAGCTGGAGCAGGCCATCACCTGGCTGAACCTTGCGGATAACGCGGAGGCGCGGATGGGAACGGAGGAAGCGGAGAAAACCGTGGAATCCTGCCTTGAACATGCCGCCGCCCTGCTGGAGGAACCTGATATTCCTGAAAACGCGTATTACGCGTTTGTGCTGGAAAAATGCGCGCCGGTGTTTGCGCACTACGGATACTTCCTGAAGGAAGCGGAGCTCAGCGGGAAGGCGAAAGCAATCCGTGACCGGCTGAAATAAACGAACAGGGAACGAAAGGAGCGGGATGAATGATGAGCATGGCGGCTGCATGGATCAGCGGGCTTCTGTTCCTGATTTTCCTGATCCGGGCTGTTCCCGGCTGGTTCCGGTGCTTTTCGCAGCCGTTCCGCATTGAGATGACGCCTGCCCCTGTCAGCAAAAAGGAATTTATCCGGGTCATGGTTGTGCTGGGCTGCGCACTGGTTCTGCGTATAGCCCTGGTCAGTGCTGTCCGGATTCTGGCAGGCAAAAATCAGAATCTGCAGGGAACCTTTCTGCTGTATTCCGGGCTTGATTCCAGGCATTATTTTGATATCGCCAGGGCAGGGTACACGCAGGCCAATGAGGCAGGCGAGATCCTGAATCTGGTCTTCTTCCCGGGCTATCCGCTGCTGACAGGCCTGCTTATGATGGTGATTCCCAGTGAGCCGCTCTGCGGCTATCTGGCTGCGTGGCTGCCTTTTCTCGGCGGCGGAGCGCTGCTGTACAGCCTGTTCCGCCTGGACGCGGATGAGAGGCAGGCGCTGCGGCAGCTGTCTTTGTTCTGTCTGTTTCCCGCGGCGGTCTTTTTCGCTTATCCCATGTCCGAATCCCTGTTCCTGATGGCTGCGGCAGGAAGTCTGTATGCGGCCCGGAAGGAAAGGTGGGGACTGGCAGGCGCATTAG
Source organism: Clostridia bacterium (assembly GCA_017431005.1). Lineage (GTDB taxonomy): Bacteria > Bacillota > Clostridia > Christensenellales > Aristaeellaceae > Aristaeella. The sequence goes on along the minus strand of JAFRLY010000059.1, from coordinate 49,646 downwards.
GCTTTCTTGCGGCTTTTACACGCTCGGTAGGCGTGCTGACCGCTGTTCCGCTGGCGATGGAGCTGCTCAGCCGGCAGGCCGGGAAGCTGAGAACCCGGGAAGCATGGAGGGAAATCCTTCAGAAAGGCGCGTTCCTGCTGCTGGTTCCGGGCGGGACAGTCCTATACCTGTATATCAATTTCACGGTCAAGGGGGATCCGCTGATTTTTCTGCAGTATCAGCAATCGAACTGGCACCAGCAGCTGGGATGGTTTTTCCGGACCGCCGCTGTCCAGACGGAGTACGCGGTCCGGACGTGGACGGAGGAGCCGGTTAAATTCTGGGGACTGTGGATGCCGAACCTTCTGACAGGATATCTCTCCCTGATCTGGATGACGGTTGCGGCAAAAAAAATGCGCCCGGCCTATACGGCCTGGTACGCTGTGTATTTCTTTGTGTGCTACGGTTCCAGCTGGCTGCTCAGCGGTCCGCGCTACATGACGGTCTTTTTTCCGCTGGCGGTTGCCGCGGATCAGCAGCCGGTTCCGAAATGGGTGACGGCATTGCTGCTGGGATGCGCGTCCGCGGGTTATGCCGTATGCTTCGCCATGAGATGGGGCGTCTGGTAACCGCTGTTTAAACATATTTCTGCAGGGCAACAAACAGCCGTCCCTTGCGCGATGAACGGTCAATGCCTTCATACCGGGCTTTTCCGAAACCGCGTACCGACAGGATGTCGCCCGACTTCAGACGGACGCTCCCGTCCGCGGCCGGGCGGCTGTTTACCAGAACCTTTCCGGCAGGGAACAGACCAGCGCTCTGCCCGCGGGACAGACCGCAGAAAGCGGCAACCACCGCATCCAGACGCTCAGACGCCACGTTCAGGGAAAGCGGCTGAAGCCTGGGAGAAAGGGCGGGGGTATCCGCAGCAGCCTGCTCCGCCCGGACCGATGTCCGGCGAACCTGAGACAGGGAAGAAAGCAGCAGGTCCCTTGCACTTTCCAGGCAGAAAACATAGGCATGATGATCCCGTACCAGAATATCCCCGATCAGACTCCTTTCTATGCCGAGGCCCAGAATAGCGCCGAGAAAATCACGGTGCGTCAGGTCCTCGGCATATTTTTCCGAGAGGGGAGCAATATGGACGACGGAAATGGGCCAGGAAGGAGCTTCATCAAAAAAAGCTTCGCTGCCCGCGCCGAGAATGCAGCGCTCCGCCGTTTCAAAGCCTCCCCAGAAACGGCAAAAGTCCGGCGCCCAGGACGGGGACCGGCAGAAATCCTCCTGCTCGGCCGGGGACAGAAAACCGGAATAGCGCCATGTGTTCCGGTTTTCCGCCTGCCGGCAGAGATCCTCCAGATGCCTGAGAAGCGGATCGCTGGTCATGAGCTCAGTCTTCCTCTTCCATTTCATCAATCAGCTTCAGAAACTTTTCGAAAACAGCTTCCTCCAGCTGCTCATCGGGACGGACATAAATATCCTGTCCCTGCTCATCCTGCTGGATCTGCATGATGAGTATCTCCATGTCATCCTCATCGGATTCGGGATCCGCTTCTTCTCCTGCCGGCGTCAGAGCCAGGAAGGTGCCTCCCTGGTGCTCCAGCGTCGCCAGATGCTCAAATAAAACGGATTCGCCTTCCTCGTCGATCAGCTCAATCAGATCCTCCTGATCGCCGGAATCAGGCCGCATGTCTTTCATGTCCGCCATAGGGAAAAGCCTCCTTATTCTTTTATGCTTTCTGTTCATCCAGCCACTGCTGCAGAATAACAGCCGCGGCTATTTTATCCACATTCTTTTTCCGGTCCGCCCGGGACATGTTATCTTCCAGCAGCGCGTCTTCAGCCACAACGGTCGTCAAACGTTCATCCTGAAAGGTGACAGAAAGGCCGGTTTTTTCCAGCTGCTCACAGAAGGCCCGCACCTTCTGCGCCTGGAATCCTTCACTGCCGTCCATATTCAGCGGCAGGCCGGAAAGCACCTGATCCGTTTCATACCTTTCACAGAGCGCTTTAATATACCGTGTATCCGGCCCCCAGCCGACACGCTTCAGAACCTCCAGCGGGGTGGCGATCGTACGGCTGGGATCCGACACGGCGATTCCGATTCTTACGTCTCCGATGTCCAAGGCAAGCATTCTTTTGCTCATTGCATACTCCCTGAAGAAAAAGGGCTGATCCGCCCGGGATCAGCCCTCCTGCCTGTAATTTACTCGTGACTGTTGCGGCGGGGAGGACGGCGGTTGCCGTCAGCCCTGCGGGGAGCATCGTTCCCGCCGGTATAGACGATATCGTTCCGGATCAGATTGATCCGTCCCTGCGCGTCAATTTCGCTGACTTTGACTTCCAGCTCGTCGCCGATGTTCACTACATCCTCGACCTTTTCCACGCGCTTGGTGTCCAGCTTGGAGATGTGGATCATGCCGTCCTTGCCGGGAGCCAGCTCAACGAAGGCGCCGAAGTTCATGATACGCACCACTTTTCCGGTGTACACATCACCGACTTCGATATCCTTGGCGATGCCTTCGATAATCCTGCGCGCCTTATCGGCAGCAGCCTGATCAGGGGTGGAGATGAAGACCCGTCCGTCATCCTCGATATCAATCTTGACACCGGTTTCCGCGATAATCTTGTTGATCATCTTTCCGCCGGGTCCGATGACTTCGCGGATCTTCTCGGGATTAATGGTGAAGCGGATAATCTTCGGCGCATAGGGACTCAGCTCTTCTCTGGGCTGGCCCAGGGTGTCGAGCATGATCTTCAGGATATACAGGCGGCCTTCAAGCGCCTGATGCAGGGCCTGCTGCAGGATTGCACGGTTGATGCCGGCAATCTTGATATCCATCTGCAGGGCGGTGATGCCGTTCATGGAACCGGCAACCTTAAAGTCCATATCACCCAGGAAGTCTTCAAGACCCTGAATGTCCGTCAGCACGGCAAGCTTACCGGTTTCCTTGTCCGTAATCAGGCCCATCGCCACACCGGCAACGGGAGCGTGAATCGGAACGCCGGCATCCATCAGGCTCAGCGTGGAGCCGCATACGGAAGCCATGGAGGAAGAACCGTTGGAGGAGAGGATCTCACTGACCAGCCGCAGAGCGTAGGGGAATTCATCCTCGTTCGGGATGACGGGCAGCAGAGCCCGCTCCGCCAGCGCTCCGTGACCGATCTCACGGCGCCCGGGGCTCTTCAGCCGGCCGGCCTCACCGGTCGCGTACGGAGGCATATTGTAGTGATGAATATACCGTTTGAAATCCTCGGTGGACAGGCCGTCCAGCGTCTGGCCTTCGGAAACGGTGCCCAGAGTGGTCACAGTCAGAGCCTGTGTCTGACCGCGGGTAAAGATAGCGCTGCCGTGGGTCCGGGGAAGAACGCCGACTTCACACCAGATGGGGCGGATTTCCGTGACCTTGCGGCCGTCGGGACGAATGCCTTCGTTCAGGATCTTGGCACGCATGACTTCCTTATTCAGATAATACAGTGCGTCCTCAATCTCCGCTTCCCGCTCCGGGAAACGCTCCGCCAGCGCGGCAAGGGTCTCTTCCTTTGTCTGAGCTTCACGTTCCTGACGCTCTTTCCGCTCAAATGTCTCAAATGTCCATACGCACTTGTCGTATGCAAACTCACGGACCGCGGCCTTGATATCGTCGCCGGTCACATTCAGCGGCACAACTTTCTTTTCCTTGCCGATTTCGGCAACGATCTGCTTCTGGAAGGCAACCAGCTTCTTGATTTCCTCATGCCCGAAGAGAATCGCGTCCAGCATCGTGTCCTCAGAAAGCTCTTTGGCGCCGGCTTCCACCATCATGATTGCTTCTTCGGTGCCGGCGACATAGAGGCTCAGGTCGCTGACTTCCCGCTGTGCTTCATCGGGGTTGATGACGAATTTGCCGTCCACACGGCCGACGAGCACAGCGCCGGTGGGTCCGTTCCAGGGGATATCGCTCACCGCCAGGGCGACAGAGGAACCGATCATCGCAGGGATTTCCGGCGGCACATCCTGTTCAACACTCAGGATGGTCACAACGACCTGAACATCATTCCGCATTCCCTTGTCAAAAAGAGGACGAAGGGGACGGTCGATCAGCCGGCAGGTCAGGGTCGCCTTCTCCGTGGGGCGGCCTTCACGCTTGATAAATCCACCGGGGATCTTGCCGACGGAATACTGTTTTTCTTCCACATCCACAGCGAGAGGGAAGAAGTCCACGCCCTCACGCGGTGAAGGCGCCATGGTCGCATTCACCATCACGACGGTATCGCCGAGGTGAACCCAGACAGAGCCGTTGGCCTGCTCGCAGTATTTGCCGAACTCCAGCGTCAGCGGACGGCCGGCAAAGTCCATGGTAAACTTCTGAGATTCCATACATTTCACTCCTTTTCTGATCCGGAGCTCCGTATGCTATCATATGAAAACCCGCAAACCCGTCAGCCGGGGGATTTTCATGGGATAACATACGAACAGGACTCCGGAAAAATCTTCAAAGCCGCCGGAAGAGAACCTCCGGCGGCTTGTGAAACCACTTCCTGTACCGGGAGAAACCTTACTTACGCAGGTTCAGACGGGCGATCAGGGTACGATACCGCTCGATATCCGTCTTCTTCAGGTACTCCAGCATGTTCCGGCGGCGGCCGACCATCAGCAGAAGACCGCGGTTGGAATGGTGGTCATTCTTGTTCTGCTTCAGGTGCTCATTGAGGTGATTGATGCGGGCGGTCAGCAGCGCGATCTGCACCTCGGGGGAACCGGTGTCGCCTTCATGCTGCGCATAGGCGGCGATGATTTCAGACTTGTTCATGGGACAACCTCCTTAATATTTCCCGAATCCGGGTATTTCGGGCCTGAATCGCCATCAACCCGGGAAGCCGTCGGAGAGTCGGCAGCCTGAGCAGATGGTTCAATAACCATAACCCGTTGCGTATTCTACCAGAGAAATGCCGGTTTGTAAACCATAAAATACGGAAGAAAAAACCGGGGATACAAACAGCGTATCCCCGGCTGCAAAGCATTCAGGAACGGTCCTCAGTCCATCTGGAAAAGGAAGACCCCCTCCTGCCTGTCATATTCCTCCACCATGACGGAGACAATCTCCGAATGACTTGTGGGAATATTTTTGCCCACATAATCCGGGCGGATGGGAAGCTCACGGTGCCCCCGATCAATCAGGACAGCCAGCTGAATGGATTTCGGCCGTCCGTGATGAAAGACCGCTTCGATGGCAGCCCTGGCTGTACGGCCGGTAAAAATGACATCGTCCACCAGAACGATTTTCCGGCCTGTCAGATCACAGGGGATGTCGCTCTCTCCGGCAGACGGAAGAGGCGTAAGCTCCGTAAGGTCATCCCGGTACAGGGAGATGTCAATGCTGCCCAGCGGAACAGAAATCCCCTCAAATTTCAGCATGTTTGCCTGCAGCATCGCGGCCAGGGTCAGGCCCCGGCGGCGGATGCCGAGCAGAACCAGATCCTCCAGCCCGCTGTTCTTTTCAATAATTTCATGGGTGATACGGGCGATACTTCGCTGAACCGCGGGCTTATCCATCACGACTGACTTGAGCTTCATCTGGGTTTTACTTCCGTTCGGACTTGTTGAAAAGCAGATTGACCACAATGCCCAGAATCAGGGCGCAGGCAATCTCGGTGAGGGTTACCGAGCCGATCTGCAGTGTCAGGCCGCCGATACCGGCGATCAGGATGACAGAAGCAGTGAAGAGGTTGCGGTTATCATTCAGGTCAACGGGCTGCAGCATCTTGAGACCGGAGACGGCAATGAAGCCGTACAGCGTGATGCAGACACCGCCCATTACGCAGCTGGGAATTGTGCTCAGGAAGGTGACGAAGGGGCCGAAGAAGCTGGCGACGATCGCCAGGACGGCAGTTGCCAGAATCGTGATGACGGAAGCGTTACCGGTGATGGCGACGCAGCCGACGCTCTCGCCGTAGGTGGTGTTGGGGCAGCCGCCGAAGAAAGCGCCGACCATGGAACCGACACCGTCACCCAGCAGCGTGCGGTGGAGACCCGGCTCCTCCAGCAGCTCCTGACCGATAATGGTGGAGAGGTTCTTGTGGTCAGCAATATGCTCGGCGAAAACCACGAAGGCAACCGGCACATATGCGACGGCAACCGTGGCGATATACTGGGCGCTGATATCCTTCAGACCCTTGAACGCTTCCACAAAGGTGAACTGCGGCACCCACTTCATAGCGGAGAAGGCGCTGAAATCAATGACCTTCAGAGCGGCATTGCCGGTGGCGTTGCCGATCAGGGTGAAGATCAGAGCGACGACATAGCCCGCCAGGATACCGATGATGAACGGAATCAGCTTCATCATCTTCTTTCCTTTGACGGAACAGTAGATGACGGTCAGCAGCGTTACAAGCGCGCAGATCAGGCTGACCCAGCCGGCTGTTCCCATCACATAGGAGCCGCCGGCATTCTCCGCACCGTGCAGCGCGTCGCTGATCGCATTGCCGGCCAGGCTCAGACCGATGATGGCAACCGTGGGGCCGATGACGACGGGGGGCATCAGTTTGTTGATCCAGCTGACGCCGGCAACCTTGACGATGACGGCGATGACGACATAGACCAGACCGGCCAGCGCTGCGCCGATGATGAGGCCGGCATAGCCGACGCTGACGGAAGCAGCGCCGCCGAAGGCCGCGAACATGGAGCCCAGGAACGCGAAGCTGGAGCCCAGGAACACGGGGCTTCTGAATTTGGTGAACAGCAGATAGATGATGGTGCCGACGCCGGCGCCGAACAGGGCCGCACTCTGACTCATGCCGTTCCCGACGATGCTGGGCACCGCGATTGTGGCCGCCAGAATCGCCAGCAGCTGCTGCAGGGCAAAGACCATCATCTGACCGAACTTCGGCCGATCCTTCACATTGTAAACCAGGTTCATTCTTCAGAACCTCCTTCTTTTATTCTGGAGGGCCTTCGGACAAAGAAAAACGCCTGCCGGCATAAGGACGGCAAGCGGCGATTCCACAAAAAATCCCGGTCGCATCTTGTCGGCATCCCGTACCGTCTTAAAGACCCACCGGCGCATACCTTAGCACTTTTGGCGGGGAAATGCAAGAATGATTTGCCGGGTCGACGGAAAAGGAACAAAAAAATTTGGACTTCATTAATATAAAATTCCATGATATAATAAACGTTTGTATGAAGACTTTCAAAGGAGGAAAGGTATGCTGACACAGGCACCGCGGGGAACGAAGGACGTTCTTCCCGCCGAAAGCTATCGCTGGCAGTATCTGGAAACGAAAATGCGCCGCTCGGCGGCGCTGGCGGGATACCGGGAGGTCCGTACGCCGGTATTTGAGCATACGGAGCTTTTTGCCAGGGGCGTGGGGGATACCACCGATATCGTTCAGAAGGAAATGTATACCTTTAAGGATAAAGGAGACCGTTCCATCACACTGAAGCCGGAAGGAACGGCCGGCGCCGCGCGCTGCTTCCTGGAGCACAATCTGTACGCGGACGCCCTGCCGAGCAAAATGTATTATCTGGATGCGCCGATCTTCAGATATGAAGCGCCGCAGAGCGGACGGCTGCGTGAGCATCACCAGTTCGGCTGCGAATGCTTCGGTGCGAAGGAGGCCACGACAGACGCAGAGCTGATCCTGCTGGCCTTCCATCTGCTGAAGGATCTGGGGATTTCCAACCTCAGCGTCAATATCAACAGTATCGGCTGCCCGAAATGCAGGCCGCTGTACCATCAGGCGCTGAAGGAATTTCTGGCAGACAGGTTCGACGGCCTGTGCCCGACCTGCCGGGAAAGGTTTGAACGGAATCCGCTCCGGGTGCTTGACTGCAAGGAAAAGCAGTGCCGTGAGCTGACCAAGGACGCGCCAAGCATGCTGAACATGCTTTGCGGAGATTGCGCGGAGCATTTCGAGCAGCTGCAGGAATGCCTGCGCTCGGCTGATATTCCGTTTGCTGTGGATGCCCGGATTGTCCGCGGACTGGATTATTATACCAAGACGGTTTTTGAACTGATCACCAGGACGAAGGACGGCGATCTGACTGTCTGCGGAGGCGGACGGTACGATCACCTGGTTGAGCAGCTCGGAGGTCCGGACATGCCGGCCGTCGGATTCGGCATGGGGCTGGAGCGCGTGCTGATGCTGCTGGACGCCGAAGGAATTGAGATCCCTTCACCGGGCTGGTACGATGCTTTCGTAACCTATATGGGGGATAACAGGATCCAGGCTTTCCGGCTGACGGAAGCGCTCCGCAAAGAAGGAATCCGCTGCGATATGGATCACTGCGGCAGAAGCCTGAAGGCACAGTTCAAATATGCCAACAAAACAGGCGCGCCTGTCACAGCAACCATCGGGGATGAGGAAGCAGCGGCGGGCACTGTGCGGCTGAAACGCATGTCCACCGGGGAGGAACAGACAGTACCGGCCGGCCGGGCAGCGGAAACCATCCGGACGATGCTGGCGTGAGCGGAAGCAGAACAACAATCTGACGATACAGGCAGGAGAGAAACAATATGCAGTACAGAACACATCATTGCAACGAACTGAGGCTCGCTGACGCAGGAAAAAAAGTGCGGCTGAGCGGCTGGGCCGAAAACATCCGCGAGGTCGGCGGAAATCTGGCCTTTGTCGTGCTGCGCGACTTTTACGGGTCCACGCAGCTGGTGGCCGAGGATGAAAAAATTCTGAAGACCTTCCTGGACATGAACAAGGAAACCGTTATTTCCGTAACAGGGACGGTCCGGGAACGGTCCAGCAAAAACCCGAAGATGGATACCGGAGACATTGAAGTGGTGCCGGACAGCGTGGAAATACTCGGCAAATGCCGCTACAACGCGCTGCCCTTCCAGATTCAGCGGAGCCGGGAGGCGGATGAAAGCCTCCGGCTGAAATACCGCTACCTGGATCTGCGCAATCCGGCCGTGAAGCAGAACATTGTGCTGCGCTGCAACGTTGTGTCAGCCCTGCGTCAGGCCATGAACGCACATCATTTCCTGGAGATCACCACACCGATCCTGACCGCCTCCTCTCCTGAGGGCGCCAGAGACTATCTGGTTCCCGCGAGAAAGCATCCGGGCATGTTTTACGCGCTGCCCCAGGCACCGCAGCAGTTCAAGCAGCTGCTGATGACGAGCGGATTCGACCGGTATTTCCAGATTGCTCCCTGCTTCCGGGACGAGGACGCCCGGGGAGACAGGAGCCCGGGAGAATTCTATCAGCTGGATATGGAGATGGCCTTTGCCTCGCAGGAGGACGTATTTGCCGTTCTGGAGGATGTTCTGCCTCCCATCTTCGCTGAATACGGCCTGTATAACCGGGCGTCCGAAGCGCCTTTCCGCCGGATTCCGTATCTGGAAGCCATGGAAACCTACGGAAGCGACAAACCGGATCTGAGGATTGACCTGACAGCCGAGGATGTCACGGACCTGCTGGGTGACTGCGGTTTCGGCCCCTTCCTGAATCAGCGGGTGAAAGCTGTCAGAGTGACGAACTTCACCGCTACCCGCAAACAGATTGACAAGCTGTGCGCCGACACGGAAGTGGTCAGCGGGAACAAGGCGTACTGGTTCAGACTGGACGAGCAGGGAGAACTGACCGGCGGTATCGCCAAATTCCTGCAGGAACGGAAGGAACGGATCGCGCAGACTCTGGATCTGAAGCCCGGCACCTTTGTCGCGCTGTCCTGCGGCAGCCTGGGAGCGGCACAGAAGACGGCCGGCGTGCTGATCAAGAAGCTGGGCGAGCTTTGCCCGGATCATATGGACCGGGAAAAGTATGAATTCTGCTGGATCGTCGATTTCCCGATGTACGAGATCGGAGAGGAAAGCGGTCAGCTGGAGTTCTGCCACAATCCCTTCTCCATGCCCAACGGCGGCCTTGAAATTCTGGAAAAAGCTGAGCGCGGCGAGGTGGATCCGCTGGATATCACTGCTTTCCAGTACGACCTGGTATGCAACGGGGTGGAGCTGTCCTCCGGCGCGGTCCGGAATCATGATCCGGAAATCATGATCAAAGCCTTTGAAATGGTGCGGCTGGGAGAGGAAGACGTCAAGGCGAAATTCCCGGCCATGTACAATGCTTTCTGCTATGGCGCGCCGCCTCACGCGGGCATTGCTCCCGGCGTGGACCGGATGGTGATGCTGCTGGCCGGAGAGGAGTCCATCCGCGAAGTGATCGCTTTCCCGATGAACAAGAATGCCCAGGATATCATGATGGGCGCGCCCGGACGTGTGGAGGACAGACAGCTGGAAGAGCTGCATATCCGGATCGCGGAGGACACGGAGAGCGACAAGTTGTAAAACAGACGGATTTCTGGTATAATCTCAAACTGAACCATTTTCAGCAATTAAGGAGGCTGTGAACATGGCGAACAAAAAGATCAAAAAGGAAACGGCACCGGATCTGCCGACCGCGACGGACAATGACATGACGCCGTCTTCTTCCATCAATTACGCCAACGAGGTCGTGGCGATCATTGCCGGACTGGCAGCCAATGAGGTGGACGGTATCGCTGGCATGTGTTCCGTCAACAGCAATCTGCTGAACAAGAACCGGAACATCACGAGAGGCGTGAAGGTGGAAATCGGGGCGGAGGAAGCCGCTGTTGATCTGTATGTCATCGTTGAATACGGCACGCCGATTCAGCGCGCTGCGCAGGACGCTCAGGAGAACGTCCGTAAAGCCATTGAATCCATGACAGGGCTGCATGTCGTCCGGGTGGACGTGCATGTGCAGAATGTCAGCTTTGAGGCGGAGAACAATGCACTGCAGGCCGGCGCCAAGAGCGCGGTGCTTGAAGCGGGAGAGGATCCGGTTCAGAGCGAAGAGAAGCCGGCTGCCGAAACTGAGCCGGTGCCGGCCGCAGCGGAGCAGGAAGCGGCTCCGGCATCCGATCAGAAGGAACCTGAGGAAACAACTGAAGGATAAGCAAAGGGACAGAGGGCAATTCCTCTGTCCATGCTGTTTTTGATCTTTCTATTTCCTGCCGGTTCAGCGGCTGAGAAGAACAGCCGCGCGGAACGGCACAGACGAGGTGTCAGCGATGAAATTACGTATTATGGACCGGATCCTGGCAGCGCTGGCAGGACTTATTCTGCTGTGCGCCGGCGGAGCGCTTGCCGCGCAGGTGTTCTTCGGAACAGATGTGCTTGGGTTTGCCGGAAGAGTTCTTTCCGATGCGTCCGTCGGCAGACGCGTGATTCTGGGCCTGGCCGCCGCGGGACTGCTGCTGCTGGGATTGTACAGCCTGATGGTTCTTTTCCGCCACAGGAAGAAAAAAGACCGCTTTATCAGGCAGAAGACCGAGAACGGTGAGCTGGCGATATCCATGAAGGTGCTGGATCAGATGGTTCGGAAGTGCCTGGAACAGCATCCGGAAATGGAGATCCAGGGACTGGATCTCGAAAACCGCAGGGACGGCCTGCTGATCCGCATCAGAAGCAATGCTTCGGGCGGGATCAGCATTCCGCTGACCGTGGATGCGCTGCAGAAGGAGATCAAACAGTACGTAACAGCCTGCAGCGGCGTGGAGATTTCGGGCGTACGGATGGAAATAGAGATGTCCGGAGGAGAAGCGGCAAACGCGCCGTTTGCGATCCCGGCGCCAAGCGTACCGCGCCTTCCGCGTGAGACAGAGCAGCCTGTACGGGAAACAGCGCAGGAAAGCCCGGAGGAAAAAACGGAAACTGTAACGGAGGAGATGCCGGCACCGCAGGAGACTGCACTGGAAGCTTCCTCCGCCGGTCCGGCTGAAACGCCGGTGGAGGCTGAAATTCTTTCAGCAGCGCTGCTGTCGCCGGATGATATCATTCCGGAAGAGGAAGAGGACGACCGGCCGATGCATCAGCGGCTGTTCAGCGCGCAGCCGGAACCCTGCATCATTCCCGAACCGCCTGTGGAGACGGAGGAGCCTGCATATCCGGAATTCAGCGAACCGGAAACGGAAACGAACGACGCGGATGAAGCGGCTCCGGAAACGCAGGAGGATACCGGAACCCTGCTGGAGAACGACGCGGCAGCGGAAGAAAAGGACGGCGCCTGCGGGAATGATACATCTGAGGCTGCACTGGCGGAAGAGGAACCGCCGGCCGCCCCTGAAAAGGTTGAAAACGGGAAATGTATAACGGAGGTCAATGAAAATGAATCAGTTTAAGAAAGGCACTACAGCTCTGGGTTTACTGCTCGGTTCACTTTTTGTACTGCTCGGCGTGCTCTGGATGACACTTGGATTCTGGCGGACGCTGCTGCTGGCGGCACTTTTCGCGGTGGGATATTTTCTCGGTGCAGCCGAAAACAAGGGAGAGCTGATCCGGGAAGCTGCGAACCGGGTGATTCCCAAAAAAGAGCCCGAGGCAATTGACCTGAGAAGCGAACTGGTGAAGGAGCAGAAGGCCCGGAGCGAGCAGCTGGATCAGGATGATCAGGAAGCTTCCGAAACGGAAGAAGAAACGGCTGAGGAGTAAATATGTCCAGAACGACTGCGCGTACTGCCGCAATGCAGATGATTTTTGAGCGGGTTTCAGGCGGACAGGGCGGAGAAGAAACCCTGCAGATGGTTTATGACGAGCTGCGGGAATACGGTGCCGCCGATGCCGGCCGGATCGGACTCCAGGAGCCGGATGAAGAGGACCGCGCCTATATTGCACAGGCGTTTGAAGGCGTCATGCAGCACAGGGATGAGCTGGACAGCCTGATTGAAAAAACCTCCAAGGGATGGAAGCTGGATCAGATGTCACTGGTCATTCTTTCCATCCTGAGACTGGCAATCTGGGAAATATATTATGAACCTCAGGTGCCGGACCGGGTGGCCATCGCGGAAGCGGTTGCTCTGACGGAACGCTATTCCGGGGAAGAGGACAAACCCTTTGTGAACGGCATTCTGGGTACGATACAGCGTGAAAAAGAGGCTCAGCAATGAAAAGAGCCGTCATCGGCTTTGATACCAGCAACTACAGAACATCTGCGGCGGTCCTGACTGAGACGGGGGAAGTGCTGCTGAACATCAGGGAGCTTCTTCCCGTTCCGAAGGGAGAGCGGGGGATACGGCAGAGCGAGGCCGTTTTTGCGCATCTACGCGGGATTCAGCGGATGCAGGGGCAGCTGCGGCAGGCTGTGCAGCAGGCTGAGATTATTGCTGTGGCAGCCAGCGTTCGTCCGCGTGACCCGGAAGAGTCCTATATGCCGGTCTTTACCGCCGGCGCAGAAGCGGCCGGCACAGCCGCGGCTGTGCTGGGGGTTCCTTTTATTCAGACGACTCATCAGCGCGGCCATCTGGCCGCGGCGGCATGGCATACAGAGCTTGAAAAAGCGGACAGCTTTCTGGCTGCGCATCTCTCCGGAGGAACGACGGATCTGCTGCACTGGCATGAAAACAGGCTTTGCCAGATCGGCGGCAGCCTGGACCTGCATGCCGGACAGCTGGTGGACCGCGCCGGAGTGGCAATGGGCCTGTCTTTTCCTTCAGGACCGGAACTTGAGCAGATGGCAATGGAGGGGAAGGCAGAAGGCATCCTCGGATGCAGTATGGAGCGCGGAGATCTCTGGTGCCATTTCAGCGGGGCGGAAACACAGATACAACGGCTGATCGCCGGCGGCAGCATACCCGGGAGCCAGCTGGCCCGGGAAGTCTATGATCTGCTGGCCAGAACCGTCAGCCGGATGCTGGCTGCCGGAGAACGGGCCAGCGGTGAATCACGCGCACTGGTCACGGGCGGCGTGGCGTCATCCCCGCTTTTCAGGCAGCTGCTGACAGAGCGGATGAAGAAAAACAGGACATCCCTGCAGGTGACGTTCGGTGCTCCGGAATACAGCGGGGACAATGCTGTCGGAGTAGCTCTGATCGGGTTACAGGCTGCCGGAGTACTAAAGCCGGAACCCTGACCGGATGTTCAGGAGGAAAAACAGATGCATGCGAAGATTCTGGACGGAAAAGCCATGTCCCTGGAGCTTCGGGAAAAGCTGGCCCGGAGGGCTGAAAAGCTGAAGGAGCAGGGAATCGTACCAGGCCTTGCCGTGATTCTGGTCGGGCACGATCCGGCCAGCGAAATCTATGTAAGGAACAAGGAAAAAGGCTGTCAGGAAATCGGCATATACAGCAGGACCATCCGGCTGGAGGAATCTGTTTCACAGGAAACGCTTGAAGCTGAAATTGAGAAGCTGAACGCGGATCCCGCCATTCACGGCATTCTGGTGCAGCTGCCGCTGCCCGGCCATCTGGATGAGAACCGGGCACTCCGGCATGTGCTGCCGGAAAAGGACGTCGACGGCTTTCATCTGATCAATGCCGGCAGCCTGATGACCGGGGTCCCGGGTGTGATTGCCTGCACACCCAAGGGTGCTCTGTATATGATCAAGAGCACAGGGATTGATCTGACAGGGAAACAGGCTGTGGTTGTCGGCAGAAGCAATATTGTCGGGAAACCGATGGCCATGTTGCTGCTGCGGGAAAACTGCACGGTTACAATCTGCCACAGCAGGACAAGGAACCTGGCGGAGATTACCCGGAACGCGGATATTCTGGTTGCCGCAGTCGGGAAGCCGCGCTTTATCACCGCTGACATGGTCAGGGACGGCGCGGTCGTGATTGACGTCGGCATCAACCGGGCTGACGGAAAAATCTGCGGAGACGTGGATTTTGAGCCGGTCTCCGAAAAAGCGGCCTGGATTACTCCGGTACCGGGCGGCGTGGGGAAGATGACAATTACCATGCTGCTGGAAAACACAGTGGAAGCGGCGGAAAGAACAGCATATGGCTCCTGAAAAAACCGGTTTATCCGTTTCGGAACTGAACCTGATGATTGCGGAAGCGATCCGGAAGGATCCGCGGACACGCAGCCTGGCTGTCCGCGGTGAAGTTGCCGGTTTCAGGCACCACATCGCTTCAGGGCACTGGTACTTTTCCCTGAAAGATGAACAGTCCAGCATAAGCTGCGTGATGTTCAGAACCCACACCTTCAGGGCCCCGTTCCGCCCGACGGACGGTACGTCCGTGATCGTGACGGGATATATCGACGTATATCCCCGAAACGGAAGCTATCAGCTGTATGTAACATCTCTTCAGGCGGACGGACCAGGCGCCATGTACATACAGTTCGAGAACCTGAAGCGCAGGCTGAATGCGGAGGGGCTGTTTGATCCCTCCCGGAAGAAACCGCTGCCCATGCTTCCGCGGAAGGTGGCCGTCGTTACCTCCCAGAGCGGCGCGGCAATTCATGATATTCTGAACGTATCCGGACAGAGAAACCCTTCTGTTCCGATTGTGCTGATTCCGGTGACGGTGCAGGGAACCGGAGCCGGGGAAGAAATAGCCCGAGGGATCCGGAGAGCGGGCACCCTGCCGGGCGTCGACGTGATTATTGTCGGACGCGGAGGCGGCTCCCAGGAGGATCTCTGGTGTTTCAATGAGGAAGCAGTCGCAAGAGCCGTTGCTGACAGCCCGGTTCCGGTCGTATCCGGCGTAGGGCATGAAATTGACATCACAATCTGTGATTATGCCGCGGATGTACGGGCCTCCACTCCCAGCAATGCCGCAGAGCTGGTTTTCCCTGACCGCAGGGAACTGGCCGGGCGCATCAGAGCGCTGCGGGCCGAGCTGGGACAGTCGCTGGGCCGTGAGATCAGAGGCAGAGAGCTGCAGACCGGAAGACTCAGGGAACGGCTGAACCAGCTGAATCCCGAGCGGCGGGTTCAGCAGCTTACAGCCCGGAGCCGGATACTGGCGGAGCAGCTGACACATGCAATGAATGCGAAGCTTGAACGGGCCGGAAACATCCGGAAACTGCTGGAAAGTGAGCTCCGGACAGCCGGCATCCGCAGGACGGAGCAGCTGTTATACAGCGTGAACCGGCAGCGGATGAAGCTGGAAGCGCTGTCGCCGCTGGCTGTTCTGAACCGCGGGTACGCGATGGTTTATTCCCGGGACAGACGGGTCATATCCGCGGCACTGGAAGCGGAAAAACAGCAGAAAATGACGCTGCGGTTCGCAGACGGGGAAGTTGCTGTGATCAGGGAGGATGCATACAGAGATGAGTGAGAGACCGGACAACAGCGGAGCAACATTTGAGGAGAAACTGGAAGCTGTGCAGCGCATGATCAGCAGGATCGAGAGCGGTACGCTGCCGCTGGAGGAATCTGTCCGATGTTATGAGGAAGGAATGGGACTGCTGAAGGCGCTGGACCAGGAGCTGCAGGATTACAGCCGCAGGCTTACAGTACTGCAGACCGGGCCGGACGGAACGGAGCAGGAGACGGCGCTGGAGGAGACTGAATGAGAACGTTTGATGAATACCGGTCCATGACTGAAACGGCGCTGACACAGGTTCTGCCGGGCATAGGAGCCATTCCGGACCGTCTGGCTGAAGCAATGGATTACAGCCTGAGCGCCGGCGGAAAGCGGATACGCCCGGTACTGCTGCTGGCGGCCTGCGAGATGGCGGGAGGCAGTCCGGAAGAGGCGCTTCCCTTTGCCTGCGCACTGGAAATGATCCACACATACAGCCTGATCCATGACGATCTTCCCGCAATGGACAACGATGATCTCCGCAGGGGAAAACCGACGAATCATAAGGTTTTCGGGGAGGACATCGCCATCCTGGCCGGAGACGGCCTGCTGAACGCGGCCGGTGAAATCATGGCCAGGGCCGCACTGGCCAGGGAAGACCGCAACGGCCTCCGGGCCATGGAATCCATTCTGCGCCACGCGGGAGTAACCGGTATGATTGCCGGACAGATATACGATCTGAGCGCTGAGGGCGGGGAACCCTCGCTGGAGGAGCTGAAACGGATTCACGTGCATAAGACGGCGGATCTGCTCCAGGCGCCTCTGGAGGCGGGGCTGATACTGGCGGGAGCGCCTGAAGAGATGATTGCCAACGGTCTGGCGTACGGTTACCATTTCGGGCTGGCGTTCCAGATGACGGATGATCTGCTGGATGTTATCGGCGACGTGAGCCTGCTGGGCAAAAAAACCGGCATGGACGCTGAACGGGGGAAAATGACCTGGGTTTCCCTGCGGGGAACAGACGGCACACGGGAAGATGCCCGCCGCGAAGCGGAAGCGGCGATTGCTGCGGCAGAACGGATGGCCCCCTGGGACACGGAGCTTTTTGTCCGGCTGGCCAGGAACGTGCTGGACCGGGTGCAATAAAACAGAGAGACGGAGGAAAAAGACAATGGCAATGGATCATTTTCTGGAAGAAGTTGTGGTGAAACGGAACAACACCATCAATCGTATCGTGTATTATTTCAGCTGGGTTATCATGGTCTTTTCAGCGCTTCTGGCTGCCATGATCCTGGGCACGATTACCATGAATTTCAATATCGTGAGTCTGGTGACAATGCTGGTGATGGCCGGAATAGCCATTTATACCTTCCTGTTCCATGACCGCCTGCTGACAGAATATGAATATACCTTCACCAACGGGGCGCTTGACTTTGCCGAGGTGTACAACAATAAAAAGAGAAAGAGCCTCGGAAGCCTGAACGTGCGGAATGTTGAAGCGTTCGGAAAGGTATCCTCCGGATCCTTCCACCGTTACCTGAACATGAAGGACATCAAGCGGATGAACTGGTTCCTGAACAGGGACGCCGAGCTGTACTATTTCTATTTCAGCAAGGATAACGTGAAGAAAATGATTATTTTTGAACCCAGTGACGAAATGGTGTCCAACGTCCGGCAGTACCTGCCCAGAGGCGTGGAGCAGGAGAATTAAGGATGACCGCTTATCTGGACAACAGTGCGACGACACGTCCTGCTCCTGAGGTCGTGCAGGTCGCCGAGAACGCAATGAAGGGCGGATGGTATAATCCATCCGCCCTCTATAAGCCTGCCATGGAGGTTCAGAAGCTGCTGGAGGAAACCAGGCAGATCTGCCTGAAAGCGGTCCGCGCGGAGGGAAGCCGGATCTTTTTCACTTCCGGCGGAACGGAAGCGGACAACCTGGCGCTGCTGGGACGGGCGAAGGGAAGACGGACACCCGGAAAGGTGCTGGTGTCTCAGGTGGAGCATCCGGCGGTCCTGGCCTGTGAGGATGAGATCCGCCGCCTGGGGCATACTGTGGTGAAAATCCCCGTTCTGGCGGACGGCCGGCTGGATCTGCAGGCGCTGGAAGCGCTGATGGATGAAACCGTTTTTCTGATTGCTGTGATGCAGGTTAACAATGAAACCGGAGCGGTTCAGCCGATCCGTGAAATCGCGGAGCTGCGTAACCGGCTGTGCCCTGAAGCCGCGATTCATGTGGACGGTGTTCAGGGCTTTCTGCGGGTACCGCTGGATTTTCGCGGATGGGGAATCCAGTCCTATGCGCTCTCCGCTCATAAAATACACGGACTGAAGGGAAGCGGCGCGCTGATTGTCCGGAATGACAGCTCTCTGAAGCCTCTGATTTTCGGAGGAGGGCAGGAGGGCGGCATCCGGTCCGGAACCGAGAACACCCTTGGCATTCTCACACTGGGAGCCGCCGCCCGGGCATACCGGGAAGAAAACAATGAACGGATGAAGTCTCTGAAGATCCGCCTGTGGGAAGGCCTGAAGGACAGAATTCCCGACGCGGTTCTGAACGGGCCGGAAGCGGACAGCGAATGGGCCGCTCCGCACATCCTGAACGCCGCGCTTCCGCCGGTAAGGAGTCAGACGATGCTTTTTGCCCTGGAGGGAGACGAAATCTATGTTTCCGCAGGAAGCGCGTGCGCCAGCAGAAAGCAGAAGATTTCGCCGGTGCTGAAGGCTATGAACGTACGGCAGGAGATCGCGGACTGTTCCCTGCGGTTCAGCCTGTGCCCGGACACGACACAGGAAGAGATTGATTACACAATCGAAAGAGCCGCCGCCCACCATGCCGCGCTCAGAAGATTTACACGCCGATAATCTGGAGGAATAATTCATGAGAGACCTGCTGCTGGTTCGCTTCGGGGAAATCTTTCTTAAGGGCCTGAACCGCCCGTATTTTATGCGCGCGCTGGTACGCAAAATCCGTTACGCCGTGAAGGATCTGCAGGGAGAAGTCTGGATGCATGACAGCCGGATTTTTGTCAGCGGTTTTTCAGACCTGGAAACCTGCATTGACAGGGTGACGCATGTATTCGGCGTGCACAGTGTGAGCCCGGCGGTGGAAATGCCCAAGGAGGATTTTGAGGCGATCTGCGCGCAGGCGGTTTCAATGACCCGGGACATGCGGGGAACCTTTAAGGTTGTGGCGCGGCGCAGTGACAAACGGTATCCGCTGGACTCGCCGGCCATCAATGAAGAGGTGGGATACCGGATCCTGCAGGCAAATCCGGACCTGAAGGTGGACGTGCATCATCCGGAACACCTGATGAACATTGAAATCCGTGATCTGGCTTATCTGTACGTACGGGAAATTCCCGCAGTCGGCGGAATGCCCGTGGGCACCAACGGACGGGCGACTCTGCTTCTGTCCGGCGGAATAGACAGCCCGGTAGCCGGATGGATGATTGCAAAGAGAGGCGTTCAGATCAACGCGGTGCATTTTCACAGCTATCCTTACACCTCAGACCGGGCCAAGGAAAAGGTCCTGGATCTTGCCAGAAAGCTGAGCTACAGCTGCTGCGGTCTGAAGGTGTTTGTCGTTCCGTTTACAGAAATTCAGCTGGCCATTCACGAAAAATGTCCGGAGGAGTATTCGACGCTGATCATGCGCAGATATATGATGCGGATCGCGGAGCGGATCGCCCGGCAGGAGGGCTGTGAAGCACTCATTACCGGCGAGAGCATCGGCCAGGTTGCCAGCCAGACCATGCAGGCTCTGGGAACCACAGACGCTGTAACCGGCATGCCGGTCTTCAGACCGCTGATCGGGTTCGATAAGAGTGAAATTATCGAGGTTGCCCGCAGGATTGACACCCTGGAGATTTCCTCACTGCCTTACGAGGACTGCTGTACGGTCTTTACACCGCGGCATCCCGCCACCAAACCGAAGCTGGAAAAAATACTGGAGGGCGAAAGCAGGCTGGAGGAGGAAAAGCTGATTGAAGCGGCACTGGCCGGAGTGGAGACAATCAGCGTATAATAAAGCGGAAAAAACTTGTCATGCCGGGCGCCCTGTGGTAAGATGAGTCGGGACGAAGCCGAACCGACCGGGCAAAAATTGTCCCGCCCCAAAAAGCAAACGAGGGAGGGCCGCGGCATGGATGCAGATCTGCTTACGATGATGCGCAAGCTGGCGCCCGACCTGACGGATGAGATGGCACGAAGGGCGCTGATACTGGAACGGATTTCCGTGATGCAGCCTGTCGGACGCCGGCAGCTGGCTCAGCATCTTCATCTGCCTGAACGTGAAATCCGGAATACGGCAGCCCTGCTGAGAGATCTGGGCTATGTGGAGCTGAACGCGTCCGGAATGACAGTAACCGGCAAAGCGGAGAGTGTTCTGGAGCCGGCGCGGGCGTTCTCGAAGGCCATGAGCGGTCTGACAGAGCTGGAAAACAGACTCAGCGCAGCGCTCCCTGTGGACCGGGTGATCGTTGCACCCGGTGACGCGGATGAGGAGCCGACCGTTCTGTCAGACGCGGGACGCCTCTGCGCTGTCCGGCTTCGGAGCATGCTGCAGAACGGAAATACGGTTGCGATCACAGGCGGACGTTCCGTAGCCGCGGTTGTCCGAAGCTATCAGGGCAGTACGCCGCTGAATGTGATGGTGGTTCCCGCCCGGGGCGGACTTGGACGTTCAGTGGAATGGGAAGCCAACACCCTGGCAGAGGAAATGGCGGGGAAGCTGGGCGGACACTACCGGCTGATTCATCTGCCGGACCGGCTGGATGCCTCCGCTATGCAGCAGATGCTGAAGCTGCCTGAAATCAGTGAAGTGATGGAACTGCTTCAGCGGGCTGACATCATTCTGCACGGAATCGGAAAAGCGAATGAAACAACACGCTTTCAGCAGCTTGACCGGGCAACGAAAAAGCGGCTGACTGAGCAGGAGGTCAGCGGCGAGTGTTTCGGGGCGTTCTTTGACCCGCAGGGGCGCGTTCTGCTGGAGGCTACGGGGATCGGCGTTGACCTGGCGAGACTGAAGCCGACCTGCAGCATGATTGCGGTGGCAGCGGGATCCTCCAAGGCCAAAGCCATTCTGGCCGTGATGCGCCACGGCCGTCACGCACTGCTGGTCACGGACGAGGGAGCTGCCAGGCGGATGGCGGAAATACTGGAAGAGGAACGGAATCTGGTGTAAAATGATTACGTATCCCCGCAGGGGATTTCGTGATACAAAGAGACCAAATAAAAAGGAGAGGTACGTTTATGGCTAAGAAGACGGTTGACGACATTCAGGTACAGGGTAAACGGGTTCTGGTTCGCTGCGACTTCAATGTCCCCATGAAGGATGGAAAGATCACAAATGATAAGCGGATTGTTGCGGCTCTGCCCACGATTCAGAAGCTGATCAAGGACGGCGGAAAGGTTATTCTGTGCAGCCATCTGGGCAAGCCGAAGAACGGACCGGAAGCCAAGTTCTCCCTGGCTCCCGTGGCGGAACGTCTTTCTGAGCTGCTGGGCCAGCCTGTGGTTTTTGCGGATGACGATAATGTTGTCGGTGAAAACGCGAAGGCTGCCGTGGCCGCGATGAAGGACGGCGACGTGGTGCTGCTGCAGAACACCAGGTTCCGCAAGGAAGAGACCAAGAATATTGAAGAGTTCAGCAAGGAACTGGCTTCTCTGGCGGATGCGTATGTGGATGACGCTTTCGGATCCTGCCACCGTGCCCATTGCTCCACCGCCGGTGTGACTGCCTTTACCAGCCCCAACGTAGCCGGCTATCTGATCGGCAAGGAACTGTCCATCATGGGCAAGGCGCTGGAAAACGCTGACCGTCCCTTTGTGGCGGTGCTGGGCGGCGCGAAGATCGAGGACAAGCTGAACGTGATCAACAACCTGCTGGAAAAGGTTGACACCCTGATCATCGGCGGCGGCATGGCGTTCACCTTCCTGAAGGCCAAGGGACTCGAAATCGGCAACAGCCTGCTGGATGAAAGCAAGATCGATTACTGCAAGGATATGATGGCCAAGGCAAAGGAAAAGGGCGTCAATCTGCTGCTGCCCGTTGACACAGTGTGCGTGAAGAGCTTCCCGGATCCGATTGACGGACCGGTTGACACCCTGGTGGTCGACGTGGATCAGATCCCGGCGGACATGGAAGGCGTGGATATCGGACCCAAGAGCCGCGAACTGTTCGCGGAGGCTGTCAAGGCCGCGAAGACTGTTGTCTGGAACGGACCGATGGGCGTGTTTGAGAACCCCACACTGGCTCAGGGCACGCTGGCAGTCGCGCAGGCGATGGCGGACAGCGAAGCCGTTACAATCATCGGCGGCGGCGACAGCGCGGCGGCTGTGGAGCAGATGGGCCTGGCGGCGAAGATGACGCACATCTCCACCGGCGGCGGCGCTTCCCTGGAATTCCTTGAAGGCAAGACCCTGCCCGGCGTTGCCTGCCTGGACGAGAAATAACAGAGGTGAAAATCATGCGTAGAGCGATTATTGCCGGCAACTGGAAAATGAACAAAACGCCTGAGGAAGCAAAAGCCCTGGTAACGGAGCTGCGGCCTCTGGTGGCGGACGCTTCCTGCGACGTCGTGGTTTGCGTTCCCGCCGTTGATTTCTGCGCGGTGAAGGAAGCTGCCGAAGGCAGCAACATCCACCTGGGCGCTGAAAACGTGCACTGGGCAAAGAGCGGCGCTTTCACCGGTGAACTGAGCGCGGACATGCTGAAGGCCTGCGGCGTGGAATACGTCATTATCGGTCACAGCGAACGCCGTCAGTACTTCGGGGAAACCGACAAGACAGTGAACCAGCGGGTGCTGGCGGCTGTCGAAACCGGCCTGAAGGTGATCCTGTGCGTCGGTGAGAACAAGGAAGAACGGGAAGCAGGATATACCGATGCGCTCGTGGAGTATCAGACGCTGATCGCGCTGAACGGACTGACAGCGGAACAGGTTTCCCAGGTGGTGATTGCTTATGAACCCGTATGGGCGATCGGCACCGGACTGACGGCCACGGATGAGCAGGCGAATGAAACGATCGGCGTGATCCGCAAGGCGGTTGCGCACAAATACGGCTGCGAAACCGGTGAAGCCATCCGCATTCAGTACGGCGGAAGCATGAACCCCAAGAACGTCAAGGGTCTGATGGCCCAGCCCGAGATTGACGGCGGTCTGATCGGCGGCGCCAGCCTGAAGGCTCCGGACTTCTCCCTGGTTGTCAACTACGACAAATAATCTGTCTGACTGACCGGCAAAGCCGGCCGCGGGTAATCCGCGGCCGGCTTTCTGCTGCTTCAGCAGGATGAAGAATGCCTGATATTGTTTTTTCTCTCGGGATAAGCTACAATAAAGATAAACAGTACGGACAATATAAAACTGCTCTCCCGGCACCGGGAGGGCTCCGGACAGAACGGAAGGAGCGTTATGACCATGAAGACCCAATGGCCGCTGGATGTAAGCCTATCATTCGATCCGTATTACGGAGAACCCGGGAGGGACGGGGAAACAGGCTGTGAGGTTCTGCCGGACGGCAAAGTCCGTTTCTCCATACCTGCACCGAAAGCGCAGGAGGTGCTGATCGACCGCTTCGGGACGGTTTTTCCGCTGACAAAAAGGGAAGACGGAGTCTGGGAGGGCACCTTCGATATGGGGACCGGATTCCTGTATTTCTTTCTGAAGATTGACGGAGCAGACGTATTATGTCCGTATCTGCCGATCGGATACGGGTGCTGCAGGCCGATGAACTTTGTGGATGTACCTGTGCCGGATATGCTTGGCTGGGATGATCTCGGTGAGATCGCACACGGCGCGGTAACACGTCATTACTATTATTCCGGGGTTACCGGCAAGCATGAAATCTGCCTGGTGTATACACCGCCTGCATTTGACCCGGCCAGGAAATATCCGGTGCTTTATCTGCAGCACGGATACGGTGAGAATGAAACCGGCTGGGTCTATCAGGGACATGTCGGACGCATCGCGGATCAGCTGCTGGCAGCGGGTCAGATGGAGGAAATGCTGATTGTAATGGGAAACGGCATGGCCAGAAAGGGGGAGGAGGGCGGCAGACAGCTGTTTACAGAGATCCTGCTGCACGACCTGATTCCTTATATAGAAGCCCGTTATCCTGTCAGGACAGACAGAGCCTCCCGGGCGATGGCCGGACTCAGCATGGGCAGCTATCAGACCAGCGTAACAACCCTTTCCCATCCCGAACTGTTTGCGTATGCCGGGGTTTTCAGCGGATTTATGCGGGCACCATGGGCTGCGGACGGACCCGAGAAGCATCTGGAGCTGCTGAATGATCCGGAACGGTTCAATCAGGAATTCAGGGTGTTCTACCGGGCAATGGGGACTGAGGATCAGTTTTTTGAAAGCTTCGCGTCGGATGATCAGTTCCTGGAGGGCAAGGATCTCCGGATTATCCGGGAGACCTTCCCCGGCGGGCATGACTGGACTGTATGGCGCAGATGCATCCGCTCCTTCCTGCCCCGACTGTTCAGGGCTGACTGAAGAGCCTGAAAGGAAAAGAATATGACAGAGAAAACAACCGCTGTCCAGATTGTCATGCCGCAGCATTGCAACGGATATGCAAAACCGAGACTGTTCGGCGGCCAGATGATGGCCTGGATCGACGTTGTCGGCGCGGTGGCTGCCAGGCGGTATACCCAGAAGGCCGTTACCACTGTGTGCATCGATAACCTGACATTCCTGAAGCCTGCGTATCTGAATGACACCATCGTGCAGGAGGCGGGCGTCACCTGGACCGGGCGCACATCCCTGGAGGTTCGCGTGGACAGCATGGTGGAGCATCTGGACGGTTCCAGAGAACTGATTAACCGGGCCTATCTGGTTTTTGTGGCGCTGGATGATCAGGACCGCCCCGCTCCTGTTCCCCTCTTTGAGCCGGAAACGGTTGCAGAAAAACTCGAATATGCCGCAGCGGAAAGACGGCGGAAGGAAAGACTGAACATGAACTGAACGTAAAAAGGCGCTCATGCTGCATGAGCGCCTTTTTTCTGCAGAAAAACAGGAGGATCAGAGCAGATCGCTCAGTTTTTTGCCGAAGAAGAAATCATGTACCATCTGATCGAACTCTGTCCACATCGGGAGCGTCTGACAGACAGCTTTCCGGGGGCAGGTATTCTGATGTTCCGCAAGGCAGGCCACGGAGGACAAGGGCCCCTCCATGAGCTCAAGGATTTCGCCGATGGAGTATTCTTCCGGCCTCCGGCTGAGCCTGTAACCTCCGCCTTTTCCGCTGACGCCTTTCAGAAGACCGCCGGCCACCATATCCTTGACAATGATTTCGAGGTATTTTTTTGAAATCTGCTGCCGCTCCGCGATGTCCTTCAGCGGAATGCAGCTTCCCGCATTATTCTGCGCCAGGTCAATCATGACCCGGATCGCGTATCTGCCTCTGGTGGATATCATGACAGAACCCCTCGCTTCACTCTTTCTCTATTTACCTATTATACCGCAAGGTGAATAGGCAATGCAAGTGCTTTTCTGACATTTAAACTATTGACATAGTAGGTAAATGGCATTAATATGAGCTGGTTCAACCGGAAGGAGATGGATTGCAATGATTTACGCGGATCAGGCCGCAACAACCCGGATGAGCGAAGCGGCGATCAATACCATGGTATCCGTGATGAAAGAGAATTACGGGAATCCTTCAAGCCTGTACAGCTTCGGGCAGCGGGCAAAGGAAATACTCGAAAAGGCCAGGGAGGATATCGCGGAGGTGATCGGGGCTTCTCCTGAAGAGATTCTGTTCACATCCGGAGGCAGCGAATCAGATAACCAGGCGATTCTTTCCGCCGCTGAGCTGGGAAGAAGAAACGGGAAAACACATATTATCTCTTCCGCTTTTGAGCATCACGCGGTGCTGCATACGCTGGAAAAGCTGAAAAAAAGCGGATTTGACATTACACTGCTTGACGTGCATGAAAACGGGATTGTTTCTCCGGAGGAAGTCAGGAACGCAATCCGGGAGGATACCTGCCTGGTTACGATCATGTACGCCAACAATGAGATCGGAACGATTCAGCCCATCAGCGAGATCGGGATGATCTGCAGGGAAAGGAATGTTCTTTTCCATACAGACGCGGTGCAGGCTGTCGGACATATTCCGCTGAACGTCAGAACGGATCAGGTCGATATGCTTTCCGCCTCCGCGCACAAATTCCACGGCCCGAAGGGAGTCGGCTTCCTGTACGCCCGGAAGGGGATCCGCCTGTCCAGCCTGATTGAGGGAGGCGCCCAGGAAAAAGGAAAGCGCGCCGGGACGGAAAACGTGCCGGGTATTGCGGCAATGGCAGCAGCGCTGAAGGAAGCAGCGGATCATCTGGAGGAAAGAGCCGCAAAGGTTTCAGCCCTGCGGGACAGGCTGATCCGGGGCCTCGGGCAGATTCCGCACTGCGCCCTGAACGGAGATGCGGTCAGAAGGCTTCCGGGAAATGTGAATTTCTGCTTTGAAGGCATTGAAGGAGAGTCGCTGCTTCTGCTGCTGGATGATAAAGGAATCGAGGCATCCTCCGGCAGCGCCTGTACCTCCGGTTCCCTTGATCCGAGCCATGTGCTGCTGGCTATCGGGCGTGTGCACGACGTGGCGCACGGATCCCTGCGGCTGAGCATCGGGGAGGAACTGACAGAAGAAGAAGCAGACTATATGATTCAGTTCGTGCAGGAGGTTGTGGCTTATCTGCGGGGCTTCTCTCCGGTATGGCGGGACCTGTGCGCGGGAAAAACCAGATTCATTCTTTGAGGAGGAAACCGGTATGGCACTGTACAGTGAAAAGGTAATGGATCACTTCCGCAATCCCCGGAATGTGGGTGTGATTGAAGACGCCAACGGAATCGGCGAGGTTGGCAACGCGAAATGCGGAGATATCATGAAAATGTATCTGAAAATAGAGAATGATATTGTTCAGGATGTGAAATTTGAGACATTCGGCTGCGGAAGCGCGATTGCTTCCAGCTCCATGGCCACAGAGCTGATCAAGGGTCAGCCGCTGAGCGAAGTGCGAAAGCTGACCAACAAAGCCGTGGCTGAGGCGCTGGACGGCCTGCCGGCATATAAAATGCACTGTTCTGTGCTGGCGGAGGAAGCCATACAGTCAGCGCTGGAAGATTATGAAAGAAGAAAACAGAGCGGAGAATAAGGTGTAAACGTGGACAGCAAAGGCAGATCGTGGTAAATTATCATCATCTGCCGGGAGGGAGAGCTGAGCACTCCCGAATTCCGCTTCCCAACCGAAAGCATCCCCGGCGGAAAAAACGAAACGACAGCAGCCGGAGGAAAAGAACATGGCGAATATTTACAGGGGAATAGCGGAACTGGTGGGAAATACACCGCTGGTGGAAGTTGTCAACTTAGAAAAGGAACTCAGGCTGCAGGCCACAGTTCTGGTAAAGCTGGAGTATCTTAATCCTGCCGGCAGTGTGAAGGACCGGGTTGCGAAGGCAATGATTGAGGAGGCGGAGGCGAAGGGCCGGCTGAATAAGGACTCCGTCATCATCGAACCGACCTCCGGGAATACGGGGATCGGCCTGGCTGCGATCGCGGCGTCCAGGGGATACCGGACCATTCTGACCATGCCGGACACCATGAGTGTGGAGCGGCGGAACATCCTGAAGGCGTACGGTGCTGAAATCGTATTGACAGAAGGCGCGAAGGGCATGCAAGGGGCAATTGACCGGGCGGAGGAGCTGGTAAAGGAGATCCCGGGGGCAATGATTGCAGGGCAGTTTGTGAACCCGGCCAATCCGGCCGCGCACAGAACGTCAACCGGCCCTGAGATCTGGCGGGATACCGACGGTAGAGTGGACATCTTCATTGCGGGTGTCGGAACCGGCGGTACGCTGACCGGGACAGGCGAGTATCTGAAGCAGCAGAACCCGGAAATCCGGATCGTTGCTCTGGAACCGGAGGATTCTCCGGTGCTTTCGGAAGGAAAGGCAGGCGCGCACGGCATTCAGGGCATCGGAGCTGGGTTCGTTCCTGAGGTGCTGAATACCGGTATCTATGATGAGGTTATCCGTGCCTCGACGCGGGACGCATATGAGACGGCAAAGCTGCTGGCCCGGAAGGAAGGCATTTCTGTCGGTATCTCCTCCGGCGCTGCGCTGTGGGGCGCCATCGAACTGGCCAGGCGGCCCGAAAACCGGGGCAGGATGATTGTCGCACTGCTGCCGGACAGCGGGGACAGGTATTATTCAACGCCTTTGTTTATGGAATAAGGAACGGACATGCAAAGCCGCGGGGAGACAGGTCCCCACGGCTTTTATTTATATGGGACAGGGGGCGGAAACAACCGTCTCCGCTCTATTCCTCCCAGTGCAGATTGTCCCCGGCGGATTCGTTCTTCACGAGCTGCATGTGCTGCCAGAAGCCGGAATCCTGCTGCTTCTGCCAGAGGACGCAGGCGGGATCTGCCATCCAGGAGGTGTCATCCTGCCGGTAGGTGCCGGAAAAGTAGGCCAGATTGAAACGGGCCGCATAATCCGCCATCAGGCTGATTTCCTCCGGGGTTCCGGAAAGCGCATCCGTCAGCTTGTCCCGTGTGATTCCGGCAAACCAGTCTCTGCTGTCCTGCAGAAACTCTTCTGGCAGGAAGGCTTCATCCAGCGCCTTTGCTTCATACTGAAGCTTTCCGTCCCCCCTGCAGGTGACCAGAGCGTAGCGGTGCGGCCAGATGCAGAAGGCTCCGAGTGCGGCATCCGCCATGTCTTCGCTCCGGGCAATATGCTGGATATGCAGATGACCGGACAGATTCAGCTTCACACCGTATTCCGCCGCAAGCTTCAGCATGCTTTCACTGCCGAACATCAGAAAGCTGTCCCTCGCAAAATCTGTGTGGGGCAGAAGACTGTGATGTGTGGCGGTGACGACCTTTGCCCCGGCGGCATCGGCATCCCGCAGTACTGCCTCCAGCCAGGCGGCATGGGCCGGGGTGAACAGACCGAAGGTTTCCGCCTGATTACTGTACCAGGACACATCCGTCATAGCAACACGCAGATCATCGCTGATTTTCGCCGTGTAGGAGAAACCGGCCTCTCCGGGTTCCAGAAAACCGGCGTATATCGCTGCGAATTCCTCCGGCGTCACGGACTCCACGGTATAATACAGGCCGTTTCCGAAACCAACCGGCCGGACGGTGTTGATATCATGGTTGCCCGGAATAACCCAGACCGGAACACCGGCGTCCTCCACGGTTCCGAACCACTCCGCAAGAGCGGCATGGCTCAGCTTCTCCCCGTTAAAGGTCAGATCTCCGGTAACAATCAGCGCATCGGGCTGCTCGGACTGAATCTGACGGTACAGCGCTTCCAGCAGCGTGTCACCGTGCTGGGTGACCTTGCCGTCGCCATTTCGCAAAATCTGCAGAAACAGACTGCTGTCCCGGTACAGTTCCGGGGCCAGATAGTGCAGGTCTGAAACGACCATCAGCCTTGTTTCGGCCGAGGCGGAGGTGAACAGGCTGATCAGCAGAAACAGTACCGCAGTGATGATGCCGGTTTTTCCGCTGCCTGCAGAATGTTTTTTCATCTCTGACTCCCCGTGCTTTATGATTTGACTTTTGCGGGGACAGCAGTATGCCACCCTGATCTCCGGGCACACCTGCTCCTGAATCTGTCAGGTATACCGGTATGCCATGACTTCCGTTACAGCCATTATAGCATGCCTGAGCCGGCCGCAAAAGTCCGCCTCAGACAGATAACCGCTTTCAGGAGTCCGAATTCTATGGTATGATACTCAGAAATGAAGAGAAGCACGCCGGGGACTTTTCCTTTTTCAAAGATTGATATCCGCCGGACTGGTTCCGGAATGGAAACGGCTGATCAGGAGGATTGAAAATGGCATCAGACAAGGCATACCTGGATTTCATTCTGGAACAGCTTTCCGGACTGGAGAATGTCACTTACCGGGCCATGATGGGAGAGTACATTATTTACTATCGCGGAAGGATCGCCGGCGGTATTTATGACAACCGCTTTCTGGTCAGACCGACCAGATCCGCTATGGCCATGATGCCGGATGCAGACAGGGAGCTTCCCTATGAAGGCGCAAAGGAAATGCTGCTTGTGGACAATGTGGACAGCAGGGAGTTTCTGACTGAACTGCTGACAGCCATGTATGACGAGCTGCCGGCTCCCAAAAAGAAAAAATGATCCAGGAGCAGAGAAAATGACGGTATATATTGACGCTGACGCCTGCCCCGTGATCCGCATCGCGGAGGACATTGCCCGCAGGCACGGCATCCCCGTAACGCTGCTGTGCGATACGAATCACTGGCTGACTTCGGACTACAGCACGGTCAGCGTGATCGGCGCGGGCGCGGATGCCGTGGACCTTGCCCTGATCAACCTTTGTCGGGGCGGTGACATTGTCATCACACAGGATTACGGTGTGGCAGCGCTGGCGCTGGGGAAAGGCGCGAAGGCAATTCACCAGAGCGGCAGGCGGTATACGAATGAGAACATTGACAGCCTGCTGATGGAACGGCATCTGGCCCGAAAAGCCAGACGCAGCGGAAAACATCACCTGAAGGGCCCCGCAAAGCGTACAGCCGAAGATGACGCACGCTTTGCGCAAAGCTTTGAACAGATGATACTGGAGGCAATGAACAGCCTGGCGCTCTGACGGAGGCTCCGATGGAAATACAATTGATTCAGTACGGTCATCCGCTCTGGGAAAAGACGATTACATACGCTGAAACCTGTTCATGGAAAGCCGGACCGGTTCTTGCAGAGCGCATGCTGAAAAACGACTTTCTGGACTGGGAACGCATTGCGGTCGCTGTTGACCAGGAGTCTGTTGCAGGGTTCTGCGCTTTTCTGGAAAAGGATGAATTACCTGAAAGCTATGATTATTCGCCGTTCATCGGGTTTGTGTTTGTGGACGGGAAGCATCGCGGGAAACGTCTGTCCGGCCGGATGATTGATTATGTGCTTTCCTACGCGAAGGAGCTGGGCTGCACGGCAGTGTACATTCTGAGCGGTGAGCACGGGCTGTATGAAAAATACGGTTTCAGAAAACTTGGTGATTTTGAAACCAGATACGGGACAACAGATCAGCTGTTCAGGAAAGAGGTTCAGTGAATATGAAAGAGATCAGTATCCTTGGCGCAAACCGTTTTGAAACTTTTTCCAAGACCCGGATCGGCTGCCGCGCGGTGATCGTACGGGAGGGAATGCTCCTTCTGTCACACGAAACAAAGTCCGGCTGGTGGCTGATTCCCGGAGGAGGCCTGGAAGGGGATGAGACCCCGGAGGCGTGCTGCATCCGGGAAACAGAAGAGGAGACCGGACTGATTGTCCGCCCGCTCCGGCAGTTTCTGACCCTGTATGAATACTATGAGGAATACCGCTATATCAGCCATTATTTTTCCTGTGAGGTGACCGGCACCGGGCGGATGCGTCTGACCGAGGCGGAGAGACAGCGGGGCCTCGAGCCGCAATGGCTTCCGGTGAGGGAAGCCGTTGAACTGTTTTCAGAGCATGAAGCCTGGGCGGCAATCAGTGAGGAAAAGCGCGGATCCTATCTTCGGGAATACAGAGCGCTTCAGGCGTATCTGGAGTCAGACGGCGGAGAAAAGGAATGACTTTTTTATTTCCGCGCATGAAACAAACCGGCCGGCAGGATCGTCATATTAGTGACGGAGGTGTGAAATAATGCATAAAAGAACCGGAGTCATGAGATATTGTTTTCTGATCACTGTGATGATGATCCTGCTCAGCCTGCTGCTCTGCGGCACGGCCTCAGCCAACAGCTGGGGACTGACGGGAAAGCTGTACCGGGCGGTGGAAAGATCGAAGGCCTGGGATAATTACTCCACACTCAGCAATCAGGACGGATCTTTCGCGGTCATGCAGGCCCGATATCACAACGCACTGTTTTTTGTGGATGATCAGGATAAGTTGCATGTTTATACAACCGCGGTTTATCAACCGGATGATAAAAGAGAAACGCCCTCACTGAAAGTGAAGGATCAGGATCTGTATCTCAGCTATGGCAGCAGCGAGACTTATGTTTTCCGCCCGAGGACCGAAGACGGGGAATATCTGCTCAGCAGTGCAGAAATCGGAGATTTCCGGCTTACCGCAAACCGGGACAATGAGGAGGGCGGCCTGTACTTCTACCGGGCAAGCGAGGCGGACAGCACTGCCCTGTGGTGGGGGCAGATCCGTCTGTCCGATTTCAATATCAGACTGCTGCCGCACTCAGTCCGGGAGGTCCGGAATATGAACCTGATGCAGGCGCAGTTTCAGAGCAGCCTGCAGTGCCTGGGATGCGCTGATTACACCGGGGCATATTACAGTCCGGACCGGCCCGGAAAACTTCTGCAGCCCGGGGAAAAAGGGACAGTGCCGGTTTACAGCGCACCTTACGGGAAATCCGCCTGGCGGGCCGGGAAAGGCAAGGCTGCCGCGGGACTGAACGGTGAGATCTGGCAGCTGTCCGGGTATCTGAATGAGGACGGCCGGTCCTATGCCTGCATACGCTACAATGTGAGCGAACGGACGCAAAGGATCGGTTACACGCTGTGCAGCGACCTGGGACTGCCGGAGATCACGGAATGGCATCCGGAGGAACCGCTGGAAGGCTTTGCCCATGTGGATGTGGAGGCGACAGCGGAAACCTGGCTGACAGATGATCCGGATCTCAGCCAGTATCAGCAGTTCAGGGTACCGAAGGGAACACAGTTTACCTGTATGGGCCTGTACAATCTTTTTTATGCCTATGTCGGCGCGGAAGTGAAGAATGACAGATTCTCGGACGGCGGAGCCATTGTCTGGGGCTTTGTGCCGATCCGGGACCTGAAACCCATGGAGCAGGAGAAACAGCCGGAAGCCATGAGCAGGCTGGCGGGCAGCTGGAAGATTTACGCAGGCGGCTCCATGGCGGATGATTATCTTGTTTTCAACAGTGACGGGACCTTTACCGCCGGCACGTGGAACTGGGAGCCGGATACGCCTGAACGGGCTGAAAATGCCGCCGGATCCTCCGGCACATGGTATGTGACAGGATACAATCCGTTCATGAACCTGTACTGGAACAGGCCGCCTTATCAGCTGACTCTGATATACAATAACGGCCTGGTAACGATCCGGGGATTGGATTTTGACGACGATGGGTTCAGCCTGACGGATGCCGAAGGCGGCGGAGGATATGTCCCCGCTTCGGAAGAAGAGGTGCAGCTGACAGAGGATCACGGCTGATCAGATGAAAACACCGACTTCCCGCAAGGTTTCCTGTAACCTTGCGGGATGTTTTTTATGCTGCTTCTCTGTGCTGCAGCCAAAGCTGCCAGACCAAGGAAACCAGGGCATAAAGAGCAGCGGCCGACAGCAGAATGCTGAGGAAGTCCCTTTCCATAAAGAAACTTTCCGTCCGGATGCCCATGATCAGAAGATGCGCAGTTGCATAGGAAGCAGGCGCAAAGAAGAGCTGCCGGGGAATCCAGCTGTGATGCTGTCTGCGCAGGAGAAACCAGATGATCCCGAAAACCAGAGCGGATCCGGCCGCAATGATGACGTAGAATCCAAGCGCGAGCCGGGGCAGGATCTCCACACCACCGTTCATCGGCTTCCCCCACAAAAGCATCTGCTGGCTGCCGGCGGTGTAGATCAGCCGGTCCGGCACTGGGCAAAAGATCATCTCGTGAGAATCCATGGCAAGGGTACTGACATTGTGATTTGAGCTCCAGCCCTGCAGGATGAGCGTTCTTGACCCGTCGTCATCGATGAACACGGATTCGCTTGTACCATTGATGCGACCGTCAACCCTGAGGACAAGAACGTCAACCGCGGATTCAGATGTATCAGATGCTTCAGCGCCTTCGTATACTTCCCCGTATGTCCGTGCCTCAATGCCTTCGACTTCAATCAGACCGGACTGCCACGGAACCGGTTCCATGCGGGTTTCATGGCAGAAGAAAGCAAAGAAGACAACGAACACAACCAGCGCGGCAGCGACAGCGGAAAACCAGCGGCGCTTCCGGATTTCCTTCTTCAGGGCTATCAGCGGTTTTGCCGATTCGACCGGGGCAGGGGATTCCGCATCCATATCCGCCAGGCGCTGACGGCATTCCGCACAATTCTCCAGATGCTCATCAACCAGCTTCCTTGTTTCAGCTTCCGTAAGCTTCTCCGCATACAGGGGAAGAAGATCCCTGACAACGGCGCAGGGCAGTTTCATATTCATGCTTTCATTCCTTCCTTGAGCCTGGTGCGGGCACGGTGATAGACCACACAGGCCCAGTTCTCAGATTTACCGAAGAGCTCCCCGATATCACGGAAGCTGAGCTGACCAAGTGTCCGCAGGGTGAAAACCTCCCGGTACGGTTCATCCAGACGATGAAGCAGCCGATGGATGCGCATGCTTTCATCCTGACGTACAACGGACTCTTCCGGACCCGGACCGGGATCGGGAAGAGCCGAAGCTTCGTCAATCGGCTTTGCCTTCTTTTTTCGCTGCTCTGAGAACCAGATGTTTTTCGCAATGGCGCAGAGCCAGCTTTTCACGCTGCTTTCTCCCCGGAACTGATCCAGTGACCGTAGCGCCTTAAAGAAGGTTTCCTGGGTGATTTCTTCCGCGATATGCGGACTTCCGGAAAGGGAGAGCACATACCGATAGACCAGGTCAAAACAGCTCTGATATATTTCATCAAATGACTTTGGCTCCACTGTGCTCTCCTCCTTTCATAGAATTGGACGCATGTCAGGCGAAAACCTTACAAAAATGCTGAAAAACATTTCATGACTTTTCAGCCCCATACCGTTATACACGATTTTCCGCCAAAGACAAGCGCTGAAGAGAAGATCAATGCCATAATCCGCAGCAGCGGGAAATTATGCTTACAAAACAAAGCAGGATGTGCTATGATAAAAGCAGGAAGCCGAATGGCAGAATAATGCTCCGTTTACGCGCAGGCCTTACAGCTCTGCGGACAGCCGGAATGGAAAAAACGGAATGATTACGCGGAAAGGAAGTTTTGTATGATGACGGAAGAAATGAAGAACTGCTCTTACTGCTCGGAGGGGGCACTGCTGGACGCGTTCGGAATCAAAATCGGAGAGCTTCCGATGTCCAAGGTGATCCTGTTCAGGGAACAGAGCCATCACGGCCGCGTGATTGTTGCCTGCAAAAAGCATGTGGACGACATCACCATGCTGACGGAGGAAGAACGGAAACAGTATATGGATGATGTCAGCCATGTGGCGGAAATCCTCCATGAGCTGTTCCATCCGGACAAGATCAACTTCGGCGCCTACGGCGACACCATGCATCATCTTCACTTCCATCTGGTTCCGAAGTATAAGGACGGCTTTGAGTGGGGCGGTGTGTTTGCCATGAACCCCAAAGCTGTTACGCTCCGGCAGGAAGAGTATGACCAGCTGGTCTGCATGATCCGGGAAAAACTGTAACCGGAGCCGCCTCCGCGCAAACCTGTCAGAAACACCTCCTCAGGAGGTGTTTTTTCTTTTGCTGATGTACGCCGGCAGGATACAGGAAAAAGAGGAGACACTGAAAAAAGGAACGTCTGTTGCATGAATAAGCAGTCAGCGTATAATATAAAAATATAAACAATTCCGTCATGGTGAAAGAGCGGCCAAAAGAACAGAATCCTTTCCTGAGGAGGAAAACAACACCATGGTTTACTACGAAGACGGGAAGCTGATGATCCGTACGATGGAAAAAACGGATGCTCAGACCTTTACAGATGAATTAACAGCTCAGGGATGGCATCCGGAGATTGCCGGCTTTATGGCAAGACTGAACGAACAGTCAGAGGGGAAATGCGTTGCCCTGACCGCTGTATATGAAGGCTGTCCAGCAGGGTATGTTTATGTGTACCGGCAGGCGAGCGACGGCCCCTTTAAAGGGAAGAACTGGCCTGTCATCGTTGATTTCAACGTGCTGAAGAAATTTCAGAGAAGGGGCATAGGAAGCAGACTGATGGATGCGGCAGAGCGGATTGCCGGCCGGTACGCGGATACTGTATGCCTCGGGGTCGGACTGTGTGACAGCTATGGCGAAGCGCAGCGGATGTATGTCAGACGCGGATATATTCCGGACGGTTCCGGCGTCTGGTATCAGGGCAGACAATGCGTTCAGTATGAAACAGTGTGCACGGTTGATGACGATCTGATCCTGTTCCTTTCCAAAAAACTGCGATGAAGCTCCTGTTTCCCCTGGCATAAGGGAAAGCTTCAGATCAGATAGATAAATGAGAATTGCGAGGTTGCTTTGTATGCCGAAAATTATTTTTATATCCGGTGCGTGCGGCAGCGGAAAATCCACATTCGCGGATGTATATGCCAGATACCTTGTCCGGCGGGATCATAAAACAGTTTATGTTATCCACGGGGATGATTTTCACGGAGGCTTTGTGGAAACAGAAGAGAAGGATAACTTCTTTGTGGACGGGCAGGCCTCAGATCAGGTTCTGTGGGAGGATATCCTGCGGTTCAACTGGGACTGCATTCTGTTCACGGCGCAGAGAGCCCTTCAGGACAATCTGGATGTCGTGATCGATTACGTGATCGAAGATGAACTTCCCCGAGTACGGGAACTGGCGGAGAAGAACCGGGCATCCCTGTATTATATTGTTCTGACAGCCGACGCAGATGAACTGGAAAAACGCATCCGGAACCGCGGCGATACCGATCTGATCAGCAGAGCCCTGTTTCTGAATAAGAAACTGGAGGCAATGCCCGAAAATCAGGGACATATTTATAACAACACCGGGAAGAAGACAGAGGACGTCATCCGGGAGATCGAACCGGAGCAGTACCTGGTTCTGTGACCGGGTTCTGATCCGCTCAGAACCCACAGGAGCGGTGATGTCATGGGGGATACATACCGGCATCCGGAGACTTACGCAATCCTGTCCGATCCGTGTGTCAGTGGGATAGCTGGACGGATGAGCGTTGTATATTATGGAGTCATGAGAATGTCAGCCGGATGAAAGGAGATCAAACAGCATGAAGCCTTTGGTGATCGTTACCGGACATCACAGTGAGGAAAGCCTCCGGCGTTTCAGAAGCCTTCCGGACTGCCGTGTCGTGACGGCGGAACGGTCTGAAGATCTTCAGCCCGAGGATCTGGCCGACGCGGAATGCTATGTGGGATGGGTCAGCCAGGCGCTTGTGCAGAAAATGCCCAGGCTCCGCTTTGTGCAGCTGCTCAGCGCGGGAGCCGACAGCTTCGGCTGGCTTCCGCAGAGAATTACATTGGCGAACGCCTACGGAGCCTATGGAGATTCCATTGCGGAGCACATGCTGACGACGACGCTGATGGCGATGAAGCGGATTCCGGAATACCTGCATATGCAGGATCGGAAGGAATGGGATCTGCTGACGGACATCGTCCGTTTCGAAGGCTCGAAAATACTATCCGTAGGTATGGGATCCATCGGAACAGCATACACAAGGAAGGCGGCAGCGCTGGGTGCGGTTTGCTACGGTGTCCGCAGGACGGTTCACGATCAGCCGGAGTTCATCCGGGAGCTGGTGACATCAGAAGAAATGGATGCGCTGCTCCCTGAAATGGACGTGGTTGCCCTCAGTCTGCCGGGAACGGTCAGTGCGGCCGGAATGTTCAATGAACGGCGCCTCAGGCTGATGAAACGGTCCGCGATTCTGCTGAATGTCGGGCGCGGAAACGCCGTAGTGACAGAAGACCTGATCCGGGTAATGGCTGAGGGTCATCTGCGGGCCGCGTGCCTGGATGTGATGGATCCGGAACCATTGCCTGTGGATCATCCGCTCTGGACCGCCCCGCGTGTATGGATCACACCGCATATTTCGGGCGGTTACCGCGCCGGTGTGAACTATGAACGGGTGATCAGCACAGCGGTGCAGAACCTTACCCTGGTTTTGCAGGGAAAACCTCCGATCCATGTGGTGGACCGGAATCTGGGTTACTGAACAGGTGTGACCTGCTCAGACTGAAAGGAATCAGGGAAACCGGAAGCTTCCTGTATAATCTCAACTGATTCCGGCAGGGAGCAGGATGCGGAAATCGGGTGCTCCTTACAGTATCCTGATGTCCGGAAACCGGAATGAACAGCAAACCCCTGCAACGGGCTGAAAATCAGATCCCATATCAGCGCTGAGCAAGCGGATCATGACATTCTGAACGGAAAACACGGGCTTCCGCCGGGTGATGAACCCAGCGGAAGTTTTTTTGAACCAACGCTTGACAAATGTATCGAGAGACGATATAATCCAGATACGATATATCGTAACACGATATATCGAACGACGATTGAGGTGAGCACATGGCAGAAAGCTTGGCTTTGACAGAAGCGACATACTATATTCTTCTGTCTCTGGTCAGCCCACGGCACGGATACGGCATCATGCAGCTGACAGAA
Organism: Clostridia bacterium; assembly: GCA_017431005.1. Lineage (GTDB taxonomy): Bacteria > Bacillota > Clostridia > Christensenellales > Aristaeellaceae > Aristaeella. Next base: position 11,307 of record JAFRLY010000059.1, on the reverse strand, counting down.
GAACTGTCCGGAGGACGGGTTCATCTGGCGGCCGGAACCCTGTACGGAGCGCTGAACGCGTTATGCACGAAGGGCTGGATTATTCAGCTTCCATCGGAGGATGAAAGCCGTCGCAAGGAATACAGGCTGACAGAGAAAGGACTTCAGGTCCTGAAAAATGAGACAGCCAGACTGAGGGAGCTGGCGGACAACGGGGAAAGAATACTGCGGGGGGAATGAAAGATGGAGAGCAGAAAAACAATTCGGAAATGGTTCTGGGTCTGGAGCTTTGAGAAGGAAGAGGACTGGCTGAATGAAATGGCGATGAACGGCTGGGTGCTGGAAAACGTCGGCTTCTGCACCTACCACTTTATACGCTGCGAGCCCGGAGAATACAGCGTGCGCCTGGAAATGCATCCTTATGACGAAGCCTATCTTTCCTTTATGGAGGAAACCGGCGCTGAATACATCGGCCGGATGATGGTGTGGATTTATTTCCGGAGGAAAACCGCGGACGGGGCTTTTGATCTCTTTTCTGATATTGATTCCAGGATCAGCCATCTGGACAAGATCGGCAAAATGCTGACCGTGATCGGCGGGGCCAATCTGGCGATCGGGCTAGCAAATACGTTCAGTCCCGCCCGTATGGGATGGATCAACCTGCTCTGCGCCACACTGCTGATGTACTCGCTGGGCAGAATCCACGGAAAAAAGGAAGCTCTGGAAAAGGAACGCCTGCTGCACGAATGAGCGATCTGAAGATAAAATATGGATCCTGTAAGGAAAAGCGGATTCAGAAAGGAACTGATTGTTATGAAGGGTTTCATTGAATTTATGGGAGCGGCTTTACCGTGGATTGCCATAGCGCTGCTGCTGGCGATATTTTCTGCGCGAAGCGCTGGTCGCGGAAAGAACAGGGAAAAGCATGAGGATTACGGCACTGAGGGAATGGCTCTGGGCATGTGCCTCGGTACGGCCCTGGCTGTATCAATGCATTTCAATGTCGGACTTGGCATGATGGCAGGCATGCTGCTCGGCCTACTTGCCGGCTCAAAAAAAGAGAAAGGCTGAGGAAAAAAACCGAAGCTGCTCAAATCAGGCTGAAACATGCTTCGGGTTTTACAGTAAATCCGGCGCGGGACACACTGCTGATGTGTCCCACGTTTTTCGTTTTATTGGAAGCGGCTGTCAACGGCGGGACCGAGAGCTTCCAGGAGATCGGCGAGGTATGCGGAAGTGTTGCTTCGGGCATCCTCAAAATCATAATCCATCATGTGATCAGGACTGAGCCCGAAACGGGCGATTTCGGGCGGCTGTTCGGCGTTGTCGATTACCAGGAACTGATAAGAGCCGCATTCGTTTGCCTGCTCCACGCATTCGGGGCTGAGCGCGTATTCGATCCACAGCCTGGCGGCGCTTCCGTGTCTGGCGCCTTTGAAAATGGCGGTTGCGCCTACCTCATAGGAGGTGCCGCCGGAGGGAATGATCAGGGTGAGGTTTTCGCTGCCGCTGTCCACAATCTGGGAAATGCCGTCATGCAGAAAGCCAACGGCGATCGCGCCGCTGCCCGTGCCGACATTCTTGGCCGGGGCGGATCCGGAACGGGTGTAAACCTGTACGTTTCTGTCCAGGTCCACCAGATATCGGATACCTTCCTCACGGCCGTATTTCTGGACCATTGTGTTGAGAATCAGCTGGGCTGTGCCGGAAGTGCTGTAGTTGCTCAGCCAGATCAGATTCCTATATTCTTTTTTCAGCAGATCCGGCCAGTCCCGGGGAATCTCCAGGTTCAGGGCTTTCAGCTTTGCGGCGTTCACGGTAAAGCCGAGGATCCCCATATAGATGCCGTACCAGGCGCCTTCGCTGTCGCGGAAAACCGGGCTGAGCAGATGGGAAGCATTCACGGCCTCGTAAGGCTCAAGCAGGCCTTCCCCGGCACAGATATTATACGGATCTGTCGTACCGCCGAACCATACGTCCGCGGAGGGGCTGCCGTTTTCTGCCTCGATGCGCTTCTGCACCTCGGCGCTGCTCAGGCGGCGATAGGTTACTCTGACGTTATAGAGCAGTTCAAACCTGTCGCAGGCAGCCTGCAGGTAATCCTCCTCGCAGGAACCGTATACGATCAGTTCCCCGTCCGCCTGCGCTGCGGCAATCAGCTCCGGATCGATTTCGTCGGCTGAAACGGACGGCACGCAAAAAAACGCGACAGCAGCCGCCAGGATTACAGCAAAAATTCTTTTCATGCGCAACTTCCTTCCCGCCGGTCAATATGAACTCCGGAGGTATTCCGTTAACGGTTATATTGGTTCAGCGATTATCCTTCAATGATCATTCTTCAATGCTGTCATTCAATTAACGATAATATTCCGTCAACGATTATATGCGTGCTGTCTGCAATCGTCAAGATTGCAGGCGGACCGCACGGATTCCTGCTTACCGAGAGTGAAGCTTACAGCGGCTGAAAATGCATCCCGCCGTTATCCTTTTTCCGTTTATCTCAGATGTGCGCTGACCGTGCAAAGGATTACGAAGAGTATGTAAAAAGACTCCGTCCGCTCTTCTGTTTCTTCCTGCGGCATGATATAATATTTTTATGCCCGGCTGCCGGCGTCTGCGCCGGGAGACTGACGATTCGGGAAGGAAACGCTGACCATGATGAGATCTCTGCGGCGAATGAATCACAAGGCACTTCTCTGCGTCCTGCTGGCGCTGCTTGCGCTGACGGTCCTGCCGGTGAGGCAGGCTTCAGGCGCGGAAAAAGTTACGGCGATGAATGCCAGCGGCAGTCTGAACCGAAGCCTTTCCGTCGATCCGTCCAATCCGGTGAAGGGCTATATGGCAATCCTGTACAACAACCGGAATGGCCTGCCGACATCCGAGGCGAATGCCATTGCACAGACCAGGGACGGCTTTATCTGGATCGGCAGCTACAGCGGCCTGATCCGCTATGACGGAAACACTTTTGAGCGCATGGATACCAGTCCGGCCATCCCGAGTGTGACTACTTTATTCGTGGACAGTAAAGACCGGCTGTGGATCGGCACCAACGATTCCGGCGTGATCATGATGGATCAGGACCGGCTGCAGAAGTGGGACAAGCTGAACGGGGGCATCGCGGTCAACATCCGCGCGATTACGGAGGACGGGCAGGGCGTGATATACATCGCGACGACTTCCGGTATCGCGCTGATTGATACGAATCTGAATCTGACCCTGATGGATGACAGCCGCCTGGAAGATACTTATATCCGCGATCTCAGGATCGGGAACGACGGCCTGATCTACGGCCTGACCCAGCTTGGCGACCTCTTTACGCTGCAGAACGGCAAAGTGGCCGGCTACCTGCGCAGCGAGGACTGCCGGGTGAAGGGTGTTGTCGGCATTCTGCCGGACCCGCGGAAGCCCGGATATCTGTATCTGGGTACGGAAGGAAGCGAGATCTATTACGGCAGCCTGCAGCGGAATTTCGGTTCCATGGGCGTCCGGGATGTCGCGCCGCTGACCTATATCGAACGTTTCGAATATATCGACGGCCAGATCTGGATCTGCGCGGGAAACGGGATCGGCCGGTCGGACAGCCAGGGCTTCCGCCTGCTGGACAATGTTCCCATGAACAACTCCGTCGTCCGCATGATGACGGATTATGAGGGAAACCTGTGGTTCGCGTCCTCGCGGCAGGGTGTCATGAAGATCGTGGCCAACCATTTTTCCAATCTATATGAACAGTGGAACCTGCCTGAAGCGGTGGTCAACTCCACTTGTTTATACGACAGCCAGCTTTTTATCGCGACGGATTCCGGGCTGACGGTCCTGGACAATCACGGACCGGTCAGTAATGTCCCGATCACGCGGGCGGCAACAGCCTCCGGGAAGGAACTGAAAGCGGACGATCTGCTGGACATGCTGCGGGACGTGCGGATCCGATCCATTATCCGGGACAGCAAGGATCAGCTCTGGATTTCCGCGTGGCGGAAATACGGCCTGCTTTGCTACAATCACGGAGAACTGCTGGTTTATACTCCGGAGGACGGGATGTTTTCGGACCGCCTCCGCGCGGTGTACGAACGGAGCGACGGGTCTGTAATGGCGGCCAACACCGGAGGCGTGAACGTGATCCGGGACGGCAAGGTCATCGCCGGGTACGGCGAGGATAACGGCATTGCCAATACGGAAATCCTGACGGTGACAGAAGGATTCGCGGGCGAAATAATCCTCGGCACGGACGGCGGGGGCATCTATATCATCAGCGGAGAAGAAACACGGCATATCGGGCTGGAGGAGGGCCTCACTTCGGAGGTCGTCATGCGGATCAAACGGGACGATGAACGCCGGGTTCTGTGGATCGTGACCAGCAATTCCCTGGCATACATGATTCCGGACGGCCGGGTGATCACGCTGGACAATTTCCCTTATTCCAATAATTTCGATATTTACTGGAACCGCAAAGGCGAAGCGTGGGTGATCAACAGCGACGGCGTTTATATCCTTCCCGCGGAGGAGCTGCTCCGGAACGGGGATGGGATGAAACCCATGCGCTATAACGTCGGCAACGGGCTGCCCTGCACCGTGACGGCGAATTCGTACAGTGAACTGACGGAAAACGGCGATCTGTACCTTTCGGGCAACACGGGTGTGGCAAAGGTCAATATCGAGGAAACGGATGATTCCCTCATCAACCTGAAAGCGGACGTTCCCTATCTTTATGTGGACGGCAAACGGATGTATCCGGACGAAGAAGGCAATTATACCGTTCCATCCGGGACGCGCAGACTGACAGTCTGCGGCTATGTATTCAATTATTCGCTGTCCAATCCGCAGGTTTCCTATTGTCTGGATGGCTTTGACACTGAGCCGGTGACGGTCAGCCGCAGCGAGCTGAAGCCGGTCGAGTACATGAACCTTTCCGGGGGAACCTACCGATTTGTCATGGAAGTGAAGGATTCGCAAGGCCGGATTATGAACATGGTTGCCTTCCGGATCACTAAGGAAAAGGCCTATTATGAGCAGACGTGGTTCTATATTCTTGCCGGTATCGCCGTTACTGGTATTCTGACGCTGTGCATCTGGCTGTATATCCGCCGGAGAATCGCGGAAATGGAGAAAAAGCATCAGGAAGAAAAAGAGAAGGAACGGATCAGCACGGAACTGAACATGGCGAAGCAGATTCAGGCGAGCACGCTGCCGAACGTGTTTCCGCCGTTTCCGGACCGCCATGAGTTTGACCTGTACGCATCCATGGATACGGCGAAGGAGGTCGGGGGAGATTTCTATGATTTCTTCCTGATCGACGAGGACCACCTGTGCCTGGTCATGGCGGACGTGAGCGGGAAGGGCGTGCCCGCCGCGCTCTTCATGATGAAATCCAGGGCGATCATCCGGAGCAGCGCCAGCCCGGGAAAGAGCGCCGGGGATATTCTGACCAAGGCAAATAAAGAGATCTGTGCCGACAACCATATGGATATGTTCGTGACGGTGTGGCTCGGGATTCTGGAAATCAGCACCGGAAAGGTGGTCTGCTCCAACGCCGGGCATGAATACCCGACAATCTGCCGAAAAGGCGGTTCATTTGGTCTGTTCAGGGATAAACACGGCTTTGTGCTTGGGGGGATGGACGGCCTCAGATACAGGGAATATGAGCTGCAGCTGGAGAAAGGCGATAAGCTGTTCCTGTACACGGATGGTGTGCCGGAAGCCAACGACAGCAAGGCAACGCTGTTCGGCACGGACCGGATGCTGGATGCCCTGAACGCCAAACCGGACAGCAGCCCGCAGGAGATTCTGCAGCAGGTGCGCCGCGCTGTCGACGATTTTGTCCAGGATGCTGAGCAGTTCGACGACCTGACTATGCTCTGTGTGGAATACAGAGGTGACCAGACAGAGCCTTGCAAATAGAAGATTTGGCCCATCAGGAGAGGAGCAACCGGCTAAAGAAGCGAGTTGCAATGCAGGAAGCATAAGATGGTGCGGTCAGTTGATCGTCAGGTCCTGCGGAGTAATCCGCAGGACCGCTTTTTTGCTTTGAGGCGTTCGTATTGTGATTGCGGCAGAAAACAATGTCAGACAAAACAGTTTTTCCTGCATTTTCTTTCCTGATTTCTCATCAGTTGCAGTCCGGACAAATGGGATAAAACAAAATTCCGTTATTCCTCATATCCGGTTTCCTGGCATTCCGGGATCGGATTTCATGAATACCGGCTCGGTACGGTGGAGGAGGATCTAAAAAAGATTGCCTCTGCAAAATGATGGATTTCGTGGGACGCAGCCGGGCAAAACCTGAGGAATGCTGTAACTGCCATGTTTCCGGCTGTGCCGCCGCGGGTGCCTGCGGGTTTGGGAGACTTGGGAGGATGGCCGGACGTGTAACAGCCTGTGCACAGCTTTCAGGATGACCTTTTCCCACGCAGAGGGACGGATTTTCGAAACGGCCAGGGCGGAGTAAATCATAACACCTGGAAAAGCAAGGCTTCTCCGGGCGAAAACAACAGCTGGGCTGCGGGATCCCGGATACGGCCGAAGCCATTAGTTATCCAGAACAATCACCCGGGTGTGATAGGGAAGATGCGTCCATAACCAGTAGATGTTAATGGGGCAGCTGTCGGTGACAAAGAGATTGACCCGCACGCATCCGTGAGAGGCTTTCTGCCCGAGAAGGGGCAGATTATTGCTGTAGTCCCGGACCCGGCCGACGCGGACGTATCCGAGACCGTGAATCATGTTCACCCCGTCATACCGGATAGGGTATTCATATCTGTATCCAGCCTGGGCGAAGGACGCGCCCAGGCGGAAGCTTGTCAGGAAGGCGCCGGCCGGGGTTTCCCGTGAAGGCGCTTTTTTTGTGGGCTTTCCGGTGGTAACGGGCATCACGGCCATCCGCAGTCCATCCCGATACACCGTCAGGGTCTGGTCCCGCTTGTCAATCAGCACGCCATAGTGGGATCCCGGCCGCTGGATGGTCAGATCGGATTTCCGGACATAGCCGATCGCTTCCTGCCCATCCCGGTGGGACCAGACCCGCACTTTCACCCAACTGCTTTCAAAGCCCAGTACCTCCATAGCCTGAGTGTTGCTGCCGATGGTGGCGACGGAGCGGCTGCGGGCCGAGGGTGAAGCATACAGGTTCATATCCGCGTCCGCGCCTGCGTTCCTGAGGACCACGGAGGGCTGCATCATGATGTCCCAGATTTCCGCGTCCGACATCCCGCGCTCCGGGAGGATGGGACCGGTCTCCAGGATTTCCTCCGGTCCGGAACCGGCTTCCAGGATGCGAAGCGGCCAGGAGAAGGAATAATCCGGGTTCGGCAGGCTGTAAAACGAGACGGTATACTCGCCCGGCGGAATGGTTTCATTCCGCCCGAGGGAACCTTTCCAGCGGATCTGGGCGCCGCCGCCGTCCACATCGCCGAAATACTCTTCCCGGGTGTACAGAATACCGCCTTCATCCCGGACCTCCATCCGGACCGTGCATTCAAAGGAAACATAGCACTCCGCGAACCAATCCTCGCTTCCGTCCAGATACAGGGTTTCGGACGAGGGAAGGGCATAGACCAGAGTCGACGTGGTCCCGCTGATTTTGAAGCGGGCGGTGGCATTCCGGACCTCCCCGTCCGCTCCGGTCAGGGATACTTCAAAATGATAGGGACCGGCGAACAGACGTTCCAGGTGTTCTCCCAGCCCGTCCCAGGGGAGCACATTTTCTCCGGGGACAACGGAGGTGCGCATCACCCGCCAGGGATTTTTCTTCGCGTCGTACAGGCGAAGCACGGCCTCCCCGGCCACGGGGGCGTTGATCCGGATTTCGCAGGGGGTATAGCCCTTGACCGTCTTCGGCAGTGAAACAGAAAAGGCTTCCTCCGCAGAAGCTGCAAAAGACAAGAATACCGCGGCGAAAAGGGCCAGAAGAAGACATGCGCGTTTCCGATTCAAAGGACGCATGCTCATTGCTCTCCCTCCTCCCGCTCCCGCGGCGGATTCCCGCTGAATATGGACAAATGCTGCAGGCTCATTATACACAAGGCATCCCGGGCACGCAAGAACGAAGCGGAACCGTTGGTTCTGGGAGGGCTTTCCGCACCTTTCTATGAATAAAGAAAGACTTTGGGAAAACTATTGGCTTTCCCGACAGGTATTTATTCTTCTTGAAAGTCAAATGATCTTCGGGGAGGTACAGCACTATGCTCGGTGAAAAGAAATACACCACGGATTCTGTTTCAGGCATGGCGCTGCGGAAAATGGAACCTGCCGCAAAGACCTATGGTATACTGGTCCACCTGTTTCAGAAAGCCGTGGAAGGAAAAGCTGTCTCTGTAGAACAGATGACGGTGACAGACGCTTTGGGCACGATGGTAAAGAAGCAGTGAAAGCTCTCACCGGCGAGAGTCAACTGGATCTGAAGGTGGTCAACGCTATGCTCATGAAACACCGGGAGAAGCTGGAATCCGCTCAGCGTGAAATGGAAGAGACCAGAAACCGGGTAGAGCAGGAGAACTAAAAAAAGACTACCAAGGCGCATGTCGATGGGCTGCGCACCTGGGGCGAGCTTTACGACGGAGCCAAGGACGAGATCAGGCATATGATCATCGGCAGACTGGTTGAACGGATTGATGCAGAGGAAGGTAATAAGATCACGATCAAGTACCGGGTTTCCTTCGAGCAGTTCATGAACAAGGAACAGGCCCGCGCCTGAGCAGGGCACAATCCCCGCAGAGCTTACAGATTGAACTCTGCGTTTTTTTTGTTTTTGGAAATCAAAACCAAAGCTTGCTTTTGATGAATGCCAGCGGTGAAATATTACCTGGAATTTCTCCGGGGATATGCTATCATTGGAGCTGGGAAGGCAGACCGGACTTTTCCAAAAAACTTAGCTTTCAATATACTGACAACAAATCGGGATTTGATTCACTAACGAATAATCGATTTTTGGTTCCTTCTAAAAAATCCCCCTGCGTCAGGTATTGCTTGTTACGCAGCGTCATGTTGTAGGATACATGGCGAAAGGAGGTGAAGGCTATGTCAAAGTACACAACAGGAGAGCTTGCAAAGCTCTGCGACGTGACCGTCCGAACGGTTCAGTATTATGACACCAGAGGCATCCTGGTTCCCAGCGAGCTCTCCGAAGGCGGGAGAAGGCTCTACTCGGAAGATGATCTGAAGCGCATGAAGATCATATGCTTCTTGCGGGAACTGGATCTTCCCATCGACGCTATTTCTCAGATTCTGAAGGAAGAGCATCCTGAGAAGGTGATATCACTGCTGATTGAACAGCAGGAGGATACGCTTTCGGAAGAGATTGCGAAAAAACAGGACAAACTGGAAAAACTGCGTGAGCTGAAAAACGGACTGAAAGGGAAAACAGACTTCTCTCTCGAAACAATCAGCGACATAGCCATCATTATGGAAGGCAAGAAGAAACTGAAAAACATGCGCTGGATGATGATCCTGACGGGAATCCCAGTCACGGCGCTGCAATGGTTTTCCGTTATTTTCTGGATCGTCAAAGGGATTTGGTGGCCGTTCGTTGTCTGGGTACTGGCCGCTGCCGTTTGGGGTACACTGGTAAGCCGGTACTACTTTCATCACGTAAAATACATCTGCCCGGAATGCCACGAAGTATTCAAGCCTGCAATGAAGGAAGCCTTTTGGGCGAATCACACGCCCACCGCCCGCAAGCTGACCTGTACTGCCTGCGGCCATAAAGGCTTCTGCGTGGAGGTCTGGGGAGGTGACGGAAAATGACGGAGTTTGAAAAGATCGTCATTGGCAAGACAAGTATTCCCGCATTGATTATTACGGTCATTCTGATGATTGTGATCCCTGCAGGTTGCTTCCTCTGTTGGCGCAGAAAACATAAACAACAGACGAATATCAGCTATCTGATCGCAGGCGCGATTGGGTTCATCCTTTCCGCCCGGGTGCTGGAGTTTGGTGTGCATTATTTCTGCATCCTGGCGGATAACCCCGTTTCCCGATTCATCAACGGGAACACTTGGGCCTTTGTCCTTTACGGAACCATGATGGCGGGGGTTTTCGAGGAGTGCGGACGGCATATCGTTTTCAAATACATCATGAAAAAGAATCGTACTCGGGAGAACGCGGTTCTGTACGGTATCGGCCACGGCGGGATCGAGATATTGGCTGTCATTCTGCCTGCTATGATTCTGTATCTTGTCATTGCGATTCTGTTTTCCAAAGGCAATGTGGAAGAAGCGATGAATCAACTGAAAATCACGGAAGAAACCTCAGCATCCGCTCTTCCGTCTGTTCAGGCAGCCGCCGCGTTTGATTACGGGATGATGGCTGCAAATGTCCTGGAGCGGCTGCTTGCAATATCCCTCCATATCGGGCTTACGGTCATTGTGTTTTATGGCGCAGTGAACGCAAAGAAGGTCTTCCTGCCGCTGGCTATTCTTCTGCATATGTTGATGGACACATTCCCTGCCCTATATCAGCGCGGTGCGGTACCATTATGGGCGGTCGAGGCTTGGGCTGCATTCTGGACCATGATAACTGGTTTCATTGCAGCCGGACTATATAGAAAAATGGAAGAGCGGCTGATGAGATAAGGGGAATTACCTGAACAGGATCAGCGTTATCCCCCGGGAGGATCTGATCGCATTGGCAGGAATCCGGGAGGTGAAAGTAGCGGAGGTGAACTACAAACAAGCTGTTTCGGAATTCAACGACGCGCAGCGGCAGGTTGATGCCTTGGAGGCTGAAGCCCTGAAAGCCCTCACCGGCGAGAACCAGCTTGATCTCGGCGTTGTCAACTCCATGCTCCTGAAGCAGAAGGCCCGGCTGGACGCAGCCGCGAAGAAGAAGGAAGAGGCTAAAGTCCTGCTGGAAATGGAGAAGAACAACAAGAAGGCCAACGAAGTCCAGGTGGACGAGATCCTGAGCTGGGCCAGCCGCTTTGACGATACCAGCTACGAAGCCAAGTATCTGGTAATCGCCCAGCTGGTTGACCGGATCGAGATCCGGAAGAATGACGGTTACGATATTACCATTCACTGGCGCATGACAGCGGAGCAGTTCCTTGGGAGAAAGACGGAAGCCAGCGCCTGATAGACTAAAAAGCCCGCAGAGCTTATTTTTTCGAGTTCTGCGGGCTTTTTTTGTTTTTGGGAATATGGTATTATTTTCGTGTGATGGTCGGAAGGTCATCACTCCCAACTTTAAAGTTATCTCTGCATCAATGCGCTTGACAACTGGCATTTGAGATGGTATTCTCGAAGTGGGATATCCCACTAATGACGTTGTGGAGGGATTGAAATGGAAGCCGCTGTTCGGGAATATGATGCGAAACTGGATTCGAAAAAAAGGCTTAAGCTG
>JAFRLY010000058.1 GCA_017431005.1 Clostridia bacterium | reverse complement strand
CCGCAGGGTCTGACAGGACCGGAGAGCTGGAGCTACACAATCGGCGTTACCGCGGAGGATGGATCACCGGCAGCCGATGAGATGGCGAAGGAAATCAATAATGATACTCCGGCGACGAGCTTCGGACCGTTCACCTTCACGATGCCCGGACAGTACACATACACGGTAAAAGAGACCGGTGATATCAGCGGTGTCGAGAATGATCCGGCCGCAAAGGACGGCAAGGTAGTGTATGTCACAGTCATCGACAACAAAGAAGGCAAACTGGAAGCGACGGTGACAGAATACAGTGAAGAGAATCCTGTAACCTTCACAAACACTTACAGCGCAGAACCTGCAGGAGCCAGCTTCCCGGTAGAGAAGACGATGGTAGTACCGCAGGGTCTGACAGGACCGGAGAGCTGGAGCTACACAATCGGCGTTACCGCGGAGAATGGATCACCGGCAGCCGATGAGATGGCGAAGGAAATCAATAATGATACTCCGGCGACGAGCTTCGGACCGTTCACCTTCACGATGCCCGGACAGTACACATACACGGTAAAAGAGACCGGCGATATCAGCGGTGTCGAGAATGATCCGGCCGCAGAGGACGGCAAGGTAGTGTATGTCACAGTCATCGACAACAAAGAAGGCAAACTGGAAGCGACGGTAACAGAATACAGTGAAGAGAATCCTGTAACCTTCACCAACACCTACAGTGTTGAGCCTACGGAAGCAAACTTCCCGGTGAAGAAGATCCTGAGTGTACCTGAGAACCTGGAAGGGCCGGCCACCTGGACCTATGACATTACCGTTGAGGCAATGGATGGTGCTCCTGCAGCTGAAACCATGACCGGGTCTGTGGATAATACCGCAGATACTGCAACCTTCGGACCGTTCAGCTACACAGTACCCGGAACCTACACCTATACGGTGACAGAGACCGGTACCATCGCCGGCGTGACCAACGATGGAGAAGCAACCAGCGGCAAGACCGTTACCGTAGAGGTTAAGGATGCCAAGGATGGCACGCTGACCTACACTGTAACAAGCACAAACGAGAATCCGCTGACCTTCACGAACACCTACTCCGTGGAAGAACTGAAACTGGATACTTCAGTGAAGTTCTCCACAAAGACCGTTGTCAGCAAGACCGCCTTCCCGGCAAAGACCTTCGATTTCACCATGACTGAAGTGGCGGATGAGAAGGGCACGGCACTGGAAGACGCAGTACTCGTCTACGGGACGCTGAACTTCACTGAAGCGGGTGTCAAGAACATCGACTTCGGCAAGATCACCTACAAGGAGCCCGGAACACACTACTACAAGGTAATTGAGACAACGACCGCTGAGTTTGGCGACGGCTGGCAGATGGATGCTGAAGCTTTGACCGGTAAGATTGTAACAGTTGTCATTACTGACAATCGTGAAGGTAAACTGGTAGCGGATGTAACGGATGTCAACTTCACCAACGAGTATGTAGGCGAGCCTGCTATCGAAATTATCAAGACCACAACCAGCACACCTGCCAATGGAACAGCCTATGTGCTGGGTGAGGAAATCACCTATGACCTGACGGTAACCAATACCGGTAACGTGACGCTGCATGATATCGTTGTGGATGACCCGCTGACCGGAGGACACTGGACAATCAGCAAACTGGATGCCGGTGTCACCCTGGAAGTGTTCACCACAAGCTACATCGTGAAGGAAGCTGACACACTGGCAGGAAAGGTTACCAACAAGGCTACGGTCACAGCCAAGGATCCGAATGAAGATCCTGTGGAAGATGACGATGAGGTGGAAGATCCCACTGAAGCCGGTATCACGCTGACAGTCGTGAAGGTGTGGGCGGATGGCAACAGAGTCGGCGGACGTCCCGCAAGCCTGATTGTCACCCTGACAGGCGGCGGACAGGCCCGGTTCATCACTCTGACAGCAGCCAACAACTGGACAGCATCTGTTCCGAACCTGCCGAAGACTGATCCCAACGGACGCGTGATCACCTACACCTGGAGTGAGCCGGCCATCGCCGGATATACACAGACCAGCATTGTGACCAACGGAAACACGACCACCATTACAAACACCCGTAACAATGTACCGCCGCGGAACCCCATCATTGAAGAGGAGGAGACGCCTCTGGGCCTCGGCATCGTGTACATCAACGTGGGCGATTGCCTTGAGTAAACCTACCGGAGAGACAAACCCGCCGGCGATCGGCGCCGGCGGGACCTCCCGCGGACAGGATACCGGAAAGGAAGAGAGTGAACATGAAAAAAATCTGCGCACTGCTGCTGACAATCGTCCTGCTGGCGACCCAATGCCTTGCCTTGGCTGAGGAAGCCGAAGGCACAGTATACGAGAATCTGACAGTAGGCAATCCTACCCCGATGCGGGGTGAATTCTTCACTGAAATGTGGGGCAACGCTACCAGCGACATTGACGTACGGGCGCTGCTGCACGGCTATAACCTGATTTTCTGGAACGGGGAACAGGGCATGTTTATTGCGGATCCTTCCGTGGTGACGGAAGTGGCTACCGAGGATGACGCAGCCGGGAACCGGACCTATACCCTCACCCTTGCGGATGACCTGTTCTATTCGGACGGGTCCAAAATCACAGCATGGGATTACGCCTTCTCCCTGCTTCTGAGCATCGCTCCGGAAGTGGACGGGGCCGGCGGAACCTCCATCCGGAAGGAACACATCCTGGGATACCAGGAATATATTGACGGAAGCCGGGATTACCTCGCGGGTGTTCGCGTGACAGCGGACAACACCCTGCAGGTGATTATTGACCATCATTTTCTGCCGTTCTTCTATGAGATGGGTATGATGCTTGCAAATCCCTATCCGATCAGCGTGATCGCCCCCGGCGTCGTTGTGAAGGATGACGGGGAGGGCGTGTACCTGGCAAATGAAGACGCAGATGTGACTGAACCCGTATTTACCGCAGAGCTGCTGAAGGAAACTGTGCTGAATCCGGAAACCGGATATATGAGCCATCCGACAGTAGTCAGCGGCCCGTATACCCTGACCTCCTGGGACGGGACAACAGCTGAAATGGCGATCAATCCCTATTTCAAGGGTGATGCTTACGGTGATAAGCCCACTATTCCGACCCTGACCTATACGCTGGCGGAAAACGATACCATGCTTGAAAAACTTGCGAATGGCGAGTTCGGTCTGCTGAACAAGGTGATGAGGCAGGATCAGATCATGGCCGGTATCGAGATGATCACGGACGGTGAGTTTGCTTTCAGCAACTATCCGCGTATCGGACTGAGCTACATCAGTTTTGCCTGTGAAAAGGATACTGTGAAGAGCCAGGCTGTACGTCAGGCGATCGCATGGTGCGTGGACCGGGATCAGCTGACCCTGGATTATACCGGAAACTTCGGCCTTCGGGTTGACGGCTGGTACGGCATCGGTCAGTGGATGTACGGCATCGTAGCGGGGACATTCCCGCCGCCTGTTCAGGAACCGGAGGATGCCAAGGACAAAAAAGCACAGGCAGAATACGAAGCCATGCTCAAGGCTTTTGAGGAGCTGAACCTGGATAATCTGACAGCCTATACCGTAGATACGGAACGGGCTGCGAAACTGCTGGACAAAGACGGTTGGGTACTGAATGACGATGGTGTCCGGGAAAAGGACGGCGTAGTTCTGGACCTGAAGATGATCTATCCGGAAGGCAACAACATCAATGAAAGCTTTGAAAAGAACCTGATCCCGAACCTGAACGAAATTGGTATCAATCTGGAGATGGAAGCCGTTCCCATGGGCGAACTGCTGAGCCGGTGGTATAAACAGGGCGACCGGGAAGAAGATATGATCTATCTGGCTACCAACTTTGATATCGTGTTTGATCCTTCTGTAAACTTTAAGGAAAATGAGGAAGGACTGCACAACTGGGCATACACGAATCTGTTTGACAAACAGCTGTATCAGGCAGCTGTGGACATGCGGATGACAGAGCCCGGAGATGCACTGACCTACATGCAGAACTGGATCGCTTTCCAGGAACGGTTCAATGAAGTGCTGCCGATGATCCCGGTTTACTCCAATATCTACTTCGATTTCTATACCAGCGTACTGAGAAACTACAATATTGCTTCGAATACGACCTGGGGTCAGGCCATCGTGGCCGCTTACATGAGTGACGTGGAACCGGAACTTGAAGGGGAAGCGGAAGAAATCGGAGAATGATTTCCCGAAAAATAAACAAACCTGCGCCGCGGCAAATGCCGCGGCGCTTTTCCATATGATATAAAAAAGAGTAAATCAAATCATTGACAAAATGGGATAAACAGCATATAATCATAACAAAGTTGAACGTTAAACCTTACATAAGGAGGTTTACTTATGAAAAAGCGGACGAGCGTGATTTCCATACTGCTGGCGCTGTGCCTGATCATGACGACCATGGCGGGATTTGCAGAGGAGAGCGGTGTGATCGACGGAGATCTGACCTGCACTATTACCCTGGGAAACTGGCCGCCGGACACCGCGGCAGAGGCGGAGAAGGCACTGTTTGAGGGATACAGGGACACTATGGCGAAGCAGTATCCCAACGTGACACTGGTGCCGGATTACTATTCCTATTCCCTGAGCAATTATGTACCCATGGCCAAGGGCGGCACTGCTCCGAGCATTTTCCAGCCACCGTTCACCGATCCGCAGCTGCTGATCAGCCAGCACCTGGTCGGGGATGTGACGGACGCTCTGGAAGCCTTCGGTGTGCTGGATAAGTTCAGCCCCTCCTATGTGGAGATGCTGGCAGATGAGAACGGCCGGATCTACGGGCTGCCCCGGGACGGATACGTGCTGGGCATGCACATCAATCTTGCGCTGTTCCGGGAAGCCGGACTGATGAATGAAGACGGGCTGCCGATGTATCCGAAGACGCTGCAGGAGCTGGCGGAATACGGTCAGATAATCCGGGAGAAGACCGGCAAGGCCGGTCTGGTTTTCCCGGCCAGCGAGACCTACGGCGGATGGCTGTTCACGAACATCGCATGGAACTTCGGCTGCGTGGGCG
The DNA here is from genome assembly GCA_017431005.1 of Clostridia bacterium. Taxonomy (GTDB): domain Bacteria; phylum Bacillota; class Clostridia; order Christensenellales; family Aristaeellaceae; genus Aristaeella. The sequence continues at coordinate 57,158 of JAFRLY010000058.1, read as the reverse complement.
AAAACGCACTGGAATACCAGGATGAGGACGGCCGGTGGATCTGCAACTTCACCTCGCCGGAATGCATCGCCGCAATGGAATACATGCGGGATCTGAAATGGAAGTACGACATTCTGAACGCGGACGCCACAACCACCGACTGGGCCAGCGCCCATTCGCTGCTGGGCACGGGAGAAGCTGCCATGAATTTCGCGGCGGACGACTCTGTGGACCAGCCGACCTCCAACAAGGGGTTGCCGGTGGAGGACTTCGCGCTGATTCCCTTCCCGGCGGGAGATGCCGGACGGTACGCCCTGGCGGGAGGCACCTGCTACATGTTCGCGCCGGATATTACCGCGGACCAGGGCATCGCTCTGATGGCTTACCTGAAGGTGATCGGCAAGCTGCCCTTCCTGGATGATGACATCATTGCGGGCATGCGGGCGGACTACGCCGCCAAGCGGGACCGGGGCGCTCCGGTGCTGCCCGCGATCAGCGCATGGACGGACGAGGCGTACAACAACGCGAAGCAGGAAATCGTCGACGAGTTCTGCAACGTGGATATGCGGCTGTACAGCGACTTCTTTGATTCGATCAGCCAGGGAACCATCAGCCTGAAATCCGAGGAGCCGGTGTTTGCGCAGCAGCTGTACCGGGAGCTGACCGCCGTGATCCAGCGGATGATCACCAAGGAAGGCGCCGACGTTGAGAAAGCGCTGCGCAAGGCGGAGGAAAGCTTCCAGGAATACCTGGATGACGAGATCAACGACTACTGAGACTGAGCAGTGAGGACGGACATGCCGGCAAGGATATTGCCATGCCGGCATGTTTTCTTTTAAAGGAGAGAGAACCCTATGAGCGGACAGGCAAGGAAAAAGCGGATCCGGGGCAGAACAGGGGAACAGATCAAATCCTGGTTGATCATGCTGCCGGGACTGATTCTGATGACCTTCTTTGTATGGGAACCGCTGATTGAAAGCGTGCGCATGAGCCTGTACAAAACCCGGAACGTGGAGCTGGTGCGGTTCATCGGACTGGACAACTTCATCAGCGTTGTTGGCAAGGATGACTTCATGCAGGCGCTGATGAACACCTTCTCCTATACCTTCTGGTCCCTGGTGCTGGGATTTCTGCTGCCGATGATTCTGGCCCTGCTGATCGGCGAGACACGACGCGGAAAGGGTTTCTTCCGGACGGCGGTGTACCTGCCGAACATGCTGCCGGGACTTGCGGTTATCATCCTGTGGTCTGCCTTCTTCAGCGGAGAAAAGAGCGGTGTGCTGAATATCCTGCTGGGACGGCTGGGCATGCCGCAGCAAACCTACCTGACCCGGACGGAATGGGTGATTCCCATTATCATTCTGATCGCCACCTGGAAGGGAGCAGGCGCCACCGCCCTGATTTACATGGCAGGCATGGCCGGGGTGAGCCCCGAGCTGTATGAAGCTGCGGCTATCGACGGCGCAACAGTCTGGAAGCGGATTATCCATATTCTGCTGCCTGCGATCCGGAAGTTGGCGGGAACGCTGTTGATTCTGCAGATTATCAGCGTGTTCCAGATCATGTATGAGCCGATGGTACTGACCAAGGGCGGACCGGACAATGCCAGCCTGTCCCTGATGCAGCTGATGTGGCAATACGCCTTCGGCGGATCCATGAATTACGGCAAGGCTTCCGCGGTAGCCGTCATCGTGACGCTGATCCTGCTGGTGATGACGGCAATCTATTCCTACTTCAACCGCAGGGAATCCGACTGGGACTGAGAGGAGGAGAGGCAGATGAAAAGCGTTCAGCGCACCGGTGTCATCCGGGAATACGATATGCACTCCGCTTCGGTAAAGGCCGGATACGGGTTTATTCTGCTGTGCTGCGCACTGATGGTGGTGCTGGCGGTGTTCCCGCTGATCTGGGTGGTGCTGGCAGGTTTCAAGGATCTGAAGGAATTCATGTCCAGCACCTCGCTGCTGCCCGAATCCTTCAGCGCGGAACCGTTCATCACTACCTGGAACCAGCTGGGTATCTCCCAGAACTACCTGAATTCCCTGATTTTTGTGGTGGGCAGCGTGATCTGCGCGCTGATTTTCAACGGCCTGCTGGGATACGGGATCGGGATTCTGAAGCCGAAGGGGCATCTGGCGGTAAAGCGGCTGGTGATGATCTCCCTGCTGATGCCGACGACGATCAGCATTGTGCCGCTGTTCATGAATATTCAGAACCTGCATCTGGGGAATTCCTTTTTGCCGCTGTGGCTGAGCTACGGGGCGAACGCGATGTACGTGATCCTGTTTGTGCAGTTTTTTGAATCGCTGCCGGGATCCATTATTGAGGCCAGCCGGATTGACGGGTGCAGCCAGCTGCAGATCTTCTTCCGGATTGTGCTGCCGCTGAGCAAACCGATCTGTGCGGTTATCGCGATTTTCGCGGTCAACGCGGCATGGTCCGACTTTCTGCTGCCGTACCTGGTGCTGCGGGGCGGGCAGCTGCAGACCGTTATGGTCAGACTGTTCGTGTTCAGCACGGAACAGACAGTCAATGCGGATACGATGATGCGGTCGGTGGTGTTTTCCATGATTCCGCCGATCGTGCTGTTCTTTATCTTCCAGAAGCAGCTGACTGAGAATGCTGTTTCCGTAGGAATAAAGGGATAATGTTTTTGCCGCTGCGCGGCAAAAACAGAAGAAGAAATGAGCAGCTGACTGAGAATGCTGTTTCTGTTGTAATCAAGGAATAATGTTTTTGCCGCTGCGCGGCAAAACCAGAAGATGGAATGAGCAATTAACCGAGAATGCGGTATCTGTCGGTATTAAAGGATGAAGGGGGAGCCCCTGTATGGCAAAGGCGGCGGACGTATATTTTTCCGTGGACCCCTGGAAAGTGACAGAGGAGGGGTTTGACCCTTCCTACTCCCGGGTGAGCGAATCGGTTTTCAGCCTGGCTAATGAGAGCATGGGCGTGCGGGGCAGCTTTGATGAAGGCGGGAGCGTGGATTCCCTGCGGGGCGCCTATGTGAACGGCGTATACGACGAGGTACCCCTGGCGAAATCCTATAAGGGCATCATTGACCGGACTCACTTCATGGTGCCGGCGGCAGACTGGCTGCAGACCGAGATTGTGCTGGAGGGTGAAAAGCTGGACCTGGGGAAGGTGTCCTTCAGGGATTTCCGGCGGGAGCTGGACCTGCGGACCGGCGTGCTGACACGCAGTTTTGTCTGGAGAACAGCAGCGGGAAAGGAGCTGAAGCTTTGCTTCCGGAGATTTATGGATATGGTGCACCGGGAACGGGCTTATCAGTGCATCTCCATGGAAGCGCTGAATTTTTCCGGGAGTATCCGGGTCAGCTGCGGCATCAGCTTTGATACGGTGCACGAGGGCACACAGACCTGCTATTGGGAAAACGTGCGCGGAGAAGCGGACGCGCAACGGCTGATGCTGCAGGGACGCACGAAAGCCTCCGGACAGGAAGTGTTTGCCGGAGCCCGGGTGCAGGCACTGGGAGAAGCAGCATATGAGATGCAGGACAGAGCTGCAAAAATCCGGATGGAAATTCCTGTGCTGCAGGGGGAAACAATCTGTATTGAAAAACGGGTGGTTATCCTCTTTGACGGAGAAGAAGGAGATGCCCTCCGGCAGGCGGGAATCAGCGCGCTGGAGGAGACAGAAAAGCTTACCGCCGCAGAGGCTGCAGCCGCGCAGGCGGACTACTGGGATGCCTGGTGGCGTACCTCCGATATTCAGATTACAGCGGCGGAAGGCGCGGACGCGGCAGCGGCTGCAGCGGAACAGCAGGGAATCCGCTTCTGCAGCTTTCAGCTGGCCCAGACCTATAACGGCGGCAGCATGCGCCACAATATCGGCGCCAAGGGACTGACCGGTGAGGCTTACAACGGGCACGCCTTCTGGGACACGGAGGCCTGCTGCCTGCCTTTCTATCTGTTCACGAATCCGGAAGCGGCGCGGGATCTGCTGCTGTTCCGGTACAACACTCTGGAACGGGCAAAGCTGCGGGCGGGTATGCTGGACTGCAGGGGCGCCTGCTATCCGATTGCCACGCTGAACGGAGACGAGGCCTGCTCCCTGTGGCAGCATGCCAGCCTGCAGCTGCAGCCAGGCACGGCGGTGGCGTACGGTATCTGGCACTATGTACGGGTGACAGGGGATGAAGCGTTCCTGGAAGACTACGGCGCGGAAATGCTGCTGGAGATTGCACGGTTCCTGGCCAGCCGGGCGGAAAAGGGGCAGGGAACGGGAAAATACGGCTTCTTCGGCGTCATGGGTCCGGATGAGTTCCATATGATGGTCAACAACAATGCCTATACCAATTATATGGGGAAGCGGACGCTGGATTACGCCGCACTGGTACTTGACAAACTGCGGCAGGAAAAACCCGGGATTTACGCAAAACTGGTCGAAAAAACCGGCCTGAAACCGGAGGAAACCGCAGACTGGGAAAAGATCGCGGCAGAAATGGCAATACCGCAGACAGCAGAGGGCCTGATTGAACAGCATGACGGATACTTCAACCTGCCGCACACGGACATTCACACGATTCCTATCAGCGAGTTTCCGCTGTACGACCACTGGAGCTATGACCGGATTTACCGGAGCGACATGATCAAGCAGCCGGACGTGCTGATGATGATGTATCTTTACAATTCCTCCTTTACGGAAGAGGTCAAGCGGCTGAACTATGATTTTTATGAGCCGCGGACGATCCATGAATCCTCCCTGAGCCCTGCCATCCATTCAGTGCTGGCGGCGGAGCTGGGTAAGATGGAGCAGGCGGTGCAGTTTTTCGGATACGCCACGCGTCTGGACCTGGACAATTACAACCGTAACACCCGGGAGGGACTGCACATTACGAGCATCGCCATGGCCTGGTGCAACATCGTTTACGGCTTTGCCGGGCTGCGCAGCGACGGGGAGGGGCTGCGGTTTGCCCCGCGGCTGCCGGAAAGATGGCGGGAGCTGCGGTTTTCCGTGCTCTACCGCGGGAAGGTGATCCGGATCCGGATGGAGAAGGACCGGACCGCTTTCCGGCTGACAGACGGGGAGCAGCTGAAGGTGCAGATTTACGGAAAGGATTACCTGCTGAGCGGCAGGGAGACAACGGTCGAAAGGGAATAAGGAAAGGGACGGCAAAGGCCCGCCTGAAACAAGGCGGGCCTTTGCTATCCCTATACAGGTTATTCGGCAAGATTGCGTACGGTGCCGCGGGCAACCAGCTGAACCGGGAGCACGATGCGCGGATGCTCCATCTGCTCATGACGCAGCTGGGCCAGGATCATTTCCGTGGCCAGCCGGCCTTTCTGATCCGCATCCTGGTGAATTGTGGTCAGCGGCGGAACCGTGAGGCGGGCAAGATAATTGTCATCAAAGCCGATGACGGATTTATCCTGCGGAACACGGACGCCGCATGCGCTCAGGCCGGCCATGATGCCGGCGGCCAGCAGATCCGCAGAGGCGAAAATACCGGTGATTTCCGGACGGGCAGCCAGGCGGCGGCCCAGGGCTATGCCCTCCTCCGGCGTGATTTCCTGGGTAAAGACCAGAGAGGGATCAAAGGGAACACCATACTCAGCCAGTGCCCGCCGGTAGCCCCGCAGGCGCTGATCAATGACTCCGCCGGGACGGATGGAGGGGGAGGCGAAGGCGACAACGCGGTGTCCGTTTTCCAGCAGATGGCGGGCAGCAAGATAACCGCCCTCTTCATCCTCCAGACCGACGCTGCAGACGTCCGGCTGATCTACATAGCTGTCGATGAGCACGAAGGGAATGCCGAGGTTCCGGGTCGCTTCGAAGAAATCGTCCTGGAACATACCGGTAAGTACCAGACCGGCGAGACTCCAGCTGCGGGTCAGAGCATCCAGCTCCGCTGCGGTTTCAACGGAGCGGATCATAATGTAATACCCTTCCTTCCGGGTGTGGCGCTCAATGGAGTCCACAAAGGAGGAGAGGAACGGATCGCTCATGGTGCTGCCGGTATTCTGAGGCGTGAGGTGGGTGATGACCCCGATGATTGAGGAATGCTCATTGGTCAGGGAACGGGCAGACATGCTGGGCACATAGTGTTCACGATCCAGGATCGTCCGGATTTTTTCAATGAGCTCGGGAGAAACACGGCTCTGGCGGTCATGCACCACGTTGGAAACGGTCGTGATGCTGACGCCGGCTTCCCGGGCAATATCCTTCAAAGTTGCCATAGCACAATACTCCAGAGAACAGCAGACCGGCTAAAGACCAGTCAGTTATATGTGTCGAACTCAGTATAACCGGAATTCACGACGATCGCAAGTAAGGAGGCAAGAAAAAAGCAGGGGCGGCAAAGCCGCCCGCTGCAGGAAAGAAGGAGAGTGATTATTCCAGTTCAGCCAGATAATCCTTAATCGGCAGATCGCCGGGCTTGCCGGTTTCTTCCGCAGTCATGCCGGCCAGAATGGTTTCCTGGGTAGTGGCATCGATGGGAGCAACCGCTTCGCAGAAGGAGATGTCATCCAGCCAGACAACGCACTTGGCAAAGGCGCGGAGATGGAAGGCATTGGTCATGCCCGGGAAACCGGAGGCTTCCAGATCGATGACCAGATCCTGCCAGTCAGTGGTGATGACAGGATGAGAACCGTCGGCCAGCACCAGGTCAGAGAAGCGAGCTGCATAGAACTTGGAATCTTCCGGATGCCAGTCCATGATCATTTTCTTCTCTTCGCCGCCCTCCTGGCCCTTGATGCGGATGGTCACATACTTGCACCAGGAAATGCCGTCCAACGCCCACATATTGATGGCTTCGCCCCAGTTGGCCATCCAGTCGGCAGCATGGGCGAAGTAATCTTCTTCGCTGTCAAAGTCTTCAGCGTCGTATTCCTTGGGACGGAAGTCGATCTTGATGGCGCCGTCCTCATTCTTGGCGCGGAGATTTGCCCAGTTGTCCCACCAGATGTTGGCGCCGTTGGGAGCCAGCTCCGGCTTCGCATTGGGATCCCTGTCATCAAAGTTGTCCCAGGGGAAGACTTCGCCCTCGGCCAGGGCAGAGACGGCCACGGCCAGCAGCATCATGGCGGCCAGAATCAGCGCTACAAACTTTTTCATGTTATCCTCCTTTTTCAATATAGGTTTAACGTTAAACCTATTCGTTGCCATGATTATAGCATGGTGATTTTTGGATGTCAACAAGAAAAATAAAAAATATGGGCATAATTTTACCGGATTGAAAAGTTTTTTAAAAAGCTTATTGAATGACGCCTGATTTGAACGTATAATATGGCCGGAAAAGTTTAACGTTAAACATACGACAGGGGGAAGAAGAATGAAGAAAGGCACCCTGATTCTGACAGCGCTGATGCTTCTGACGGTCCTGATCCTGCCCGGACGGGGGACGGCGGAAGCAGCACCGACACAGCTGGTCATTTATGAAGGACCGAAAACCATGACATCCTCTGAAACGGCAGAGGTAAGCGTGAACGGATACGAGCTGTTTGTCTATGATGTGATGGTGAATCACAAGCATATCTGGGACGCAAACGTGCAGCCGACGAGCACACCGATGACTTACTTCGACTTTGAGGGGAAGGCGCGGATTGAAATCCGGATGCCGGGACTGACGGAGAAGGTTGAGAGCGCTGCGGTTCAGCCTTATAGCCTGGGCATTGAACCGGAAGTGAAGGACGGGACAGTCAGCTTCCTGATTTCAGACCCGGGGCAGTATACGGTCGTATTCAACGGAAACGTGAACAAGGCGCTGCATATCTTTGCCAATCCTCTGGAGACGGACGTGCCTGATCCGGAGGATCCGGACGTGTTCTGGATCGGGCCCGGAGAATGGGTGATGGACGCGATCGCCCTGCAGGACCACCAGACGCTGTACCTTTCCGGAGGAGCGGTGCTGCATTCCATCATATCCGTGGCCAATGCGGACGGCGTCCGGATCTGCGGCCGGGGGATGATTGACGGAAGTGATTACCCGGCCTGGAACCAGGCCGGATCCTATGCCCGGGTGCCCATTGACCTGAACCACTCGAAAAACGTACGTGTTGAAGGCATCAGCATTGTCAACAGCAACTGCTGGAACGTGAACTCCTATTCCTCGAAGAACGTGACGATAGACAATGTGAAGGTAATCTCCGGACGGCAGAACGGAGACGGATTTACCTTCCAGAGTTGCACAGACCATCTGGTGACCAACTGTTTCGCCCGGACCTGGGACGACAGCCTGGTGATCAAGAACTATTCCGGCAGCACAAAAGGCATCACTTTCCGAGACATGCAGGTATGGACGGATCTGGCCCAGAGCATGGAGATCGGATATGAGACAGACAAGGGACTGACGCTGGATCCGGAGATCAGCGATGTGCTGTTTGAAAACGTCACCGTACTGTACAACTTCCACAAGCCGGTGATCAGCATCCACAACAGCGACGACGCCTGGGTGCATGATATCACCTACCGGAACATTACGGTGGAGAACGCCTTCATGCAGGGGGACAACGGGTTCAACAAGGAACTGATTGAGATGACGCTGCAGAACTCCTCCTGGAGCACCGTACGGGATGAGTTCGGAAAGACCAGCGATGTGCTGATTGACGGACTGACGGTGATCAACACGGAAACCGGAAAAATCCCGGCGTCCAGGATGAGCGGCGTAAGCGAAGACAACATGATATCCAACGTGACGCTGCGGAATGTGAACATTCTGGGGCAGAAAATGACAACGCTGAAGGAAATGAAGCTTTCCACCGATGACTACTGCGAGGGAATTACAGTGGAGTGAAGGGGGCAAGAGATATGAAAAAAATGACATGTTTGCTGGCTGTTCTGACACTGTTGGCCGGACTTGCGCTCCCGGGATGCTCACGGGGAGAAGAGAATATCAAAACCATCGTGACCGTTGTTCCGGCGCCGGAACAGACCCGGGCGGAAAGACCCCCGTGCTTTCCGGATCCCGCGGATGACTATATCCCGCTGCCGGAGACGGAGAATCTCGCGGAGGGGAAGCCGGCAGAGACCGGCGCGCATACTGACGTCTATGTCGGGAAGAACATCAATGACGGAAAGACGGACACCTACTGGGAGAGCAAGGGCTTTCCGGCGGAGGTGACCTTTGACCTGCAGGGGACCTACACGGTTTCCACAGTAGCGGTATGCCTGAATCCCTCCTCCATCTGGGAACCGCGGATTCAGGAAATTGCCGTGGCAGTCAGCACGGACGGGGAAAACTTCACTGAAGCCGCACCGGCGGAGAAATACCAGTTTGATTCAGCCACAGGAAACCGGATCCGTATTGACTTCGCACCGGCGGAGGCAGCCTACGTGCGGGTCATCTTTACTATGAATTCCTCCTCCCGCACGGGCGGGGCTCAGGCAGCGGAAATCGGCATCTACGAGTAATGGAAAAGCGCAGGGATAAAGAGAAACAAGTTGCGCAGTCTGCATGTCTTATGGTAAAATATACCCAAAATTCGGGTATATGCATATGATTCAATTTGAACATTCCGGAAGGTGGGGCAAAGATGAAGGATCGTGCCGGCTGGGTTTTTAAGGGTCTGGCTTGCCTGCTGCTGATCTTTGCCCTGGTTTTGACGTACCTGTCCCTGGCGGAGCTGCTGATGCCGGAGACCGGGAAAACCGTCAAAAAAAGCGGCAAGATGGTTGTGGACTGCAGCCATATGGATGAAGGCTACATCATGGTCCGAGCCAACAAGAGCAAGAAAAAGCTGAAGGTCCGGATATCCTGCGATGTGAACAAGGAAAAGATCGTACTGAACTACAACCTGAACGGAAACGGGGACTTTGAGGTGTTCCCGCTGCAGTTCGGAAACCGGAAATATGCGGTGACCCTGTATCAGAACATCGGGGGCAAAAAATACTCGCAGGAAGGGCAGGTAGGCGTCAAGCCGAACATGGCGGACGAACGGCGGTGCTTCCTGTATCCGAACCAGTATGTGAACTACGATGCCAATACCGCCTGCGTACGGGAAGCGATGAAGATGTGCGAGGGAATGACAGAGCAGACGCGCATCTATCAGACCATCTGCGACTACGTGAAGGGCCATTTCGTATATGACTTCATCAAAAGCGTGACCGTTCAGCCGGGCACACTGCCGGATATTGACGGCTGCTGGGAGAAAAACATGGGGATCTGCCAGGATCTTTCAGCCATGATGATCGCCATGCTGCGGAGCCAGGGTATACCTGCCAGACTGACAATCGGCACCCTGGGCTCCGGCACCTATCATGCCTGGGTGACAGCCTACGTAAACGGAGAAGAGCAGTTCTACGATCCAACGGTGGAAGTAAACGCCGGGTCGCGAAATGAAACCTATACAACGGAACGGTTCTACTGAGCGGATCCGAAAGAGGAGAAGACGGAGGAGAACGACGATGGCAAGCGGCGCTGAACAGAAGAAAAATACCATGACATCGGAAGAGCTGAGCAGTTTTTGCGACCAGATCGCGCTGATGCTCTCATCCGGCATGACGCTGCGGGACGGCGTGGAAATGCTGGCAGAGGATGAAACCAAGGAAAAAGCGAAGAATCATCCCTACAACGATCTGCTGCCGGCGGTGGAAGAAACAGGATCCCTCTATACCGCGCTGAAGGAAAACGAGGAGAAGTGGCCGCAGTACATGATTGAGATGGTGGGCATCGGCGAGGAAACCGGCCGCCTTGAGGATATCATGGTCAACCTGAGCAGCTACTATCAGCGGGAAGGCCGGATCCGGAGCGCAGCGGTCAGCGCCGTGACCTATCCGATTGTGCTGGGCGTGATGCTGGTTGTGATCATCGGCATACTGCTGTGGCGGGTGCTGCCCGTGTTCCAGCGGGTGCTGGAGTCCTTGGGCGTCGGAAGCAGCGGAAGCGGATCCGCGCTGATGCGGATCGGCACGGCTGCCGGCTGGATCGTGCTGGCCCTGATTGGCATGTTGGTTATCGCGGTTGTGGTGATCCTTGTGCTGATGAAGACAAAACAGCGGGCGAAGGTCATTGCTTTCCTGAAGAAAGCGTGCCCGCCGGTGCGCCGCGTGGCGGAGAAGCTGAGCTCAGCCAGGGTGGCCGGGATTCTGGGGCTGATGCTGAGCAGCGGCTTCCCGATGGAGAACGCGCTGGAAATGGCGCCGGCGGCCCTGACGGATGAGGAAGCCATTGCCAAGGTAAATACCATCCGGGATCATATGATGCAGGACGAGACCTTCTCCGAAGCGCTGGCTCAGAGCGGCCTGTTCGCGGACTTCCACAACCGGATGCTGAAGGTCGGCGCTGTGTCCGGCCACGAACCCCAGGTGATGACCAAGATCGCGGAGATCTATGAGGAGCAGGTGGAGGATGACCTGGGACGGCTGATCTCCATCATCGAACCCACGCTGGTGGCGCTGCTGTGCGTCGTCATCGGCGCCATTCTGCTGAGCGTGATGCTGCCGATGGCGGGTGTGCTGAGCGCCATGTAAGGGAGGAGGCGGCGATTCATGAGTTTCAGTAAAAAAGATATCGGGGCGATCGCTTTTTTCCTGGCGCTGATCGCCGCATTTGTGCTGATTGTGAACGGGATTACCGGCAAGGGCGGCAGCCAGGAGCTGGATATGGTCCGCGACGCGGTGAAAAACGCGGCGCTGACCTGCTATGCTGTGGAGGGGGTATATGCTCCCGATCTGCAGTATCTGCGGGACAACTATCAGCTGAGCTACAACGAGGAAAAATACATCGTATATTACGAGGCTTTCGCCTCCAACCTGATGCCGAGCATTCAGGTGGCTGAGAGGGGGCGGACGGAGCTGTGAGAAAAAGAACGCAGCAAACCCCACGGCTGATGCAGAATGTATTCGTCCTGCTGCTGCTGGCGCTGTTCGCATGCCTGAGCACCTTTCTGGTTATGATGGGAGCGCAGGTCTACCGGAACACGGTGGAGCGGGCAGAAGTCAACAACGGGAACCGGATTACCGCGGCCCTGGTGCGCAGCGCGGTCTGGGCGGAGGACGGCGGCACGATCCGGATCGAGGACCACGACGGGATTCCGGCCCTGGCTATCGAGGACGTGTACGATGACGAAGTCTATGTGAAACGGTTGTTCTGCGCGGACGGCTGGCTGCGGGAAAGCTATACCTCCGATGACTGGGAATTTGATCCGGAGGACGGAGAAGCGCTTTGTGAGCTGAGCGCTTTTGAACCGGAGCAGAACGGACGGATGCTGACAGTGCATGTGACAGGAACGGACGGGACGAAAAGCGATATCCGGGTCGGGCTGCGCGCGGGAGGTGCTGACGAATGAAAAACGGAAGCCGGGCAAACGCGCTGCTGATGGAGCTGCTGATCGTGATTCTGTTCTTCATGTTCGCGGCAATGACGCTGGTACAGATCTTCGGCATGAGCCAGAGCAGAAGCCGGCAGGCCATGGCGGCCAACGACGCGATGCTTGAAGCTCAGAACATGGCGGAAACGCTCTACGACGCGGAAGATACCGAGAGCGTTCTGACAGAAATGGGCTTCACGCGGAACGGGGAAGCCTGGACGCTGGAAAACGGCGAATATACCCTGGTGGTGACAGAGATGCTGGAGGAGACAAAGGCCGGCGTGCTGCGCAGTACCCGGGTCGACGCCGTATACGGTGAAAAAACCGTGATTTCGCTGCCGGCTACCAGATACCTGGAAAAGGAGGCGGCACCATGAATAACCGGAAAATTGCCCTGGGCCCCGGCGCGGCCTCACTGATCCTGATTGTGGTGGTGCTGGCGCTGTGCATGCTGAGCATGCTGACGCTGGTGACAGCCCGGAATGACGTAAACCTGGGGAACCGAACCAGGGAAATGATCGAAAGCGTATACGCCCTGAACGACCGGGCGGAGCGCCGGCTGGCGGAGCTGGACGCAGTGCTGGCTGATATCCGGGCGGAAGCGGACGGAACCGAAGACTGGCTGGAGGAGCTTTCTGACAGGCTTCCCGGAGATATGACGCTGGACGGGGACATTGTGAGCTGGACGGAGCCGGGTGAAAATCGCCGGCTGGACTGTCAGGTGCGGGTTTATCCACAGGGAGAGGCAAAGCGCGTGGAGTGGGTCAGTCACCGGCTGATCGTTGATGAACCGGAGGGATATACCGAATGGGATTGATGCTGGACGAGGTGCTTCGCAGGGCATTGGATAACCACGGATCTGACGTGTTCATCGTGCCCGGCTCCCCGATTATGACCAAAAGCAACGGCAAACTGATTCAGATCAGTGAGGAGAAGATGCTGCCGCCGGATGTGGAGATCCTGGTGAGCCGGGCCTACGAGTTGGCCGGGCGGGACCGGGAAACCCTGGAGGAGGAGGGAGACGACGATTTCTCCTTTGCGGTTGCGCATCTGAGCCGATTCCGCTGCAACACCTACCATCAGCGGGGATCGCTGGCGCTTACCTGCCGGGTGGTAGCCTTTGGGCTGCCGGATCCGAAGGAAAGACATATTCCCGAGGTTGTGCTGAAGCTGGCGGATCTGCGAAGCGGCATGATCCTGGTGACCGGCCCCGCAGGAAACGGCAAGAGCACAACGCTGGCATGCCTGATTGACCGGATCAACCAGAGCCGGAGCGGCCATATCATCACGATTGAAGACCCGATTGAATACCTGCACAGCCATAAACAGTGCCTGGTGAGCCAGCGGGAGGTGCCGCTTGATACCAGAACCTTTGCCCGCGCGCTGCGCGCCGCGCTGCGGCAGGCGCCGGACGTGATCATGCTGGGTGAAATGCGGGACACCGAAACTATTTCCACCGCGATCACCGCGGCGGAAACGGGGCATCTGCTGCTGAGCTCCCTGCACACCCTGGGAGCCGCGAAAACCATTGACCGTGTGGTGGACGCCTTTCCGGCGAACCAGCAGAATCAGATCCGCGCACAGCTGAGCATGGTGCTGAAGGCTGTGGTGAGCCAGCGGCTCGTGCTGACAAAGAGCGGAGAGCTTTATCCGGTGTTTGAGGTCATGAAGGTGACGCCGGCAATTCAGAATCTGATCCGCGAAGGAAAGACGCACCAGATAGACAACGCGATCTTCGGCGGCGGGGAGGATATGCTGTCCATGGACAGCGAGCTGAACAGGCTGGTCCGGGAGGACCGGATTACGAAGGAACAGGCGCAGCTGCTGGCCGTGCATCCGGAAACGATGGACAGGCCGAGCCGCTTCGCGAGATAAACAAAACACATTGCGCGCACAGGGTATGCACCCCTGTGCGTTTTGGTTGTCCTTGTAAAAGCGGATGGGGTGAGGTATAATAAAAGTTAGTGTTTCCGGGATGGAAACAGGAAATGAGGAGGTTGACAGAGATGCGCAGATGGATCGCGCTGGCCCTTTGCCTGGCACTGCTGGGATGCGGCTGCGGACTGGCTGAGACGGTACAGAAGGCACCGGATTTTATCATGGAAGGATACGACGGGGATTCCGCAAACCATAAATGGGACAGCAGCCTGTTTTTCGTCCGGATGCAGGAGAAGACCGGGATCAGCTTCCAGTTCAGCCAGAGCACGGATTTTGAGGGCTGGACAGAACGGAAGAAGGGGATCGCCGCCGGCGAGGATCTGCCTGACGTGCTGTTCAAAGCCGCGCTGACGACAGCCGAAACCCGCGATATGTATGCCGGCGGCATTCTGATTGATCTGCGCCCTTATCTGGAGGAATACGCCCCGAACTTATGGAGCAAGCTGCAGAGCCGGGAAGACTGGATGACGGCTGTACAGATGGAGGACGGCGCGATTCCGGCGCTGCCCAACTTCAACGGGCTGCAGAACAACGACGTCATGTGGATCAATACCGACTGGCTGAGCAGGGTGAAGATGGAGAAGCCCACGACAGCGGATGAACTGACGGAAGTGCTGCGCCAGTTCAAAGCCGGGGATCCGAATCGGAACGGCAAGGACGACGAGATTCCGCTGAGCTTCATCAGTATGTGGGAGCTGCGCTTCCTGGCGCATGCCTTTGGCATCATTGACAACGATTATTACGTGACCGTGAAGGACGGGCAGGTGACGACGTCCCTGACCTCGGAGGAGAACCGGGCGTTCCTGACCTGGCTGCATCAGCTGTGGGCTGAAAACCTGATTGACCACAGGGGCTTCAGCACCGCTGACAGCCTGCGGCAGATTACAGACGAGAAGACGGCGATTCCCTACGGTATGTTCCTGTCGCCCAGCCCGCTGACGGTGATCCCCAGCGCTGCGCTGGAGCAGTACCGGATACTGGAACCGCTGAATTATAACGGTAAACAGATCTACCGTGATCTGACCGGGGATATCATCCGGGGAACCTTTGCCATTACCAGCGCCTGCAAGGAACCGGAAAAGCTGGTGGCCTGGGTGGACGTCCTGTACACGGAAGAGGGGTCCCGGCTGGCCCAGCTCGGTCTGGAAGGGGAAGACTACATCTGGAACGAAGAAGGGTTCTGGGAGTGGAATGCGGATATGGAAACCGTGGCCAATTACATCCTGCCCGAAAGCACCATCGCGGAAGGCGGTTCCGCACCGGGGTGGACGGATACGGAAGTCCAGATGAAGTACGCGGACCGGCTGACCCGGGAGAATATTGAACAGCTGGCTGCATACCGGCAGTATCTGGTGATGCCTTATCCGATGGTCTGCCTGAACGCAGAGGACGAGGCGAAACTGGCGCAGATTCAGAAGCCGCTGATGCAGTATGCTGAGGAAACGATGGCACAGTTTGTGACCGGAGATCTGGAAATGAACGATCAGAACTGGAATGCGTTTGCGGAGAAGGTGCAGGAGCTGGGACTGAATGAGATGATCAGCATTCTGCAAGGGTATATTAAATAACCAACAAGCAGACCTCCGCTCTCAGAAGTATTCCGGTCGGGAGGCGCCTCTCGGCTCCGTTCCAGACGTAACGGTTCTAAGCTCAAACTTCACTGACGCTCGTTTGTCGCTAAGAACCGACGTCTTCCAAGGCTCCCTTCCCGGAACACTTCTGCGCTCCGGAAGCAGCATGATTCGGTATGCATTTTTACTGTATGCTTAATTGATTGAAAGGTATAGGAGGAATACAAATATGAGCCGCTGCGACGAAAGAACAGAAAAGCTGCAGGGAAAAGAAGCGCAGGAAAAGCTGGCGCGGCTGTACGGACAGGAGGCTGTGAAGGCCCAGACGGAACGGTATGCGGCGCTGCTGAAAAAGCATGAGGAGATCTTCGGAGAGAAGGAGCGCGTTGTGCTTTTCAGCGCTCCCGGACGGACGGAGATCGGCGGCAACCATACGGATCACAACAATGGCCGCGTGCTGGCTGCCTCTGTGAACCTGGATGCCCTGTGCGCGGTATCACCCAGGGATGACATGATCGTCCGGATGCACAGTGAGGGCTATGCTCCTATGGAAGTGAACCTGGAGGATCTGGGCGTTCACGAGGAAGACTACGGAACCACGGACTCCCTGATCCGCGGCGTGGCTGCAGGCATGAAGGAAGCCGGATACCGGATCGGCGGCTTTGACGCGGCGGTGACCTCCACGGTGGCGGGCGGCAGCGGACTGAGCAGCAGCGCAGCGCTGGAGGTTATGCTGACCGGCGTGCTGGACGGACTGTACAACCGGTTCGATATGCCCTATACCCTGCGGGCACAGATCAGCCAGAAGGCGGAGAACCAGTGGTTCGGAAAGCCCTCGGGCCTGCTGGATCAGATGGCAAGCGCCGCCGGCGGACTGGTGACGGTTGATTTCAGAGATACGCAGCATCCGGAGGTGGAGGCGCTGCAGTATGACTTCGCGAAGAAGGGATATGCCCTGGTGGTTGTCGGTACGGGCGGATCCCATGCCGGGCTGACAGATCATTATGCCGCGATTCCGAAGGAAATGAAGGAAGTGGCGGAATGCTTCGGCCAGAAAACCCTGCGGGGCATCACCACAGGGCAGCTGGAAGAAAGGGCCGGCGAGCTGAGAACGAAGATCAGCGACCGGGCTGTGATGCGGGCCTTCCATTTTGTGCAGGAGAACGACCGCGTTCCGGAGCAGGTGGCCGCGCTGAAGGAGGACCGGATCGATGATTTCCTGCAGCTGATCATTGACAGCGGACGCAGTTCCTTCATGTACCTGCAGAATGTGTTTGTGGATAACCATGACCAGAGTCTGAGCCTGGCGCTGTGCCTGGCCGAGACGATGCTGAAGGGCAAGGGCGCCTGGCGCATTCACGGCGGCGGCTTTGCGGGAACGACGCTGAACTTTGTGCCGCTGGCTGACGTGGAGCAATTCGTGAAGGTCATGAACAGAACCTTCGGAGAGGGCTCCTGCCAGGTGCTGAACATCCGGCCTGAAGGCGCCGCGATGCTGGAGCTGGCATGACGATACAGCTGACGACACACGGCCCCGGGGAAACCCGGGCGGCGGGACGGAGGCTTGCGGCCAGACTGCGGGCCGGGGACGTGCTGCTGCTGCGGGGACCGCTGGGAGCCGGAAAAAGCGAACTGACACGCGGGATCGCGGAGGGGCTGGGCGTCACTGAAACCGTGACCAGCCCCAGCTTTTCGATCCTCAACGTGTATGAAAGCGGCAGGATACCGCTCTACCACTTCGACTGGTACCGGCTGGAAAGCGAAGAGGAGCTGTACGAGCTGGGCATGGACGAATATCTCGGCGGAGACGGGATTGCCGCGGTGGAATGGCCGGAGCAATGCCCGGAAGCTGTGCCGGATAACTGCCTGGAGGCTGTACTGGAGCCTGAAGGCGACGAGGAACGCCGGATTACCCTGCGGAGCCTCGGCGCGTTCCGGGAGCCGGACGCTGACTGGCTGACAGCGGATGAACAGGACGATAAGGGAGATCAGAAGGCATGACACTGCTGGTGCTGGACACCTCGGGACCCGTCTGCGGAACGGCGGTCATGGACGAAACCCGTGTATACAGTGAATTTACCGCTCAGAACCGGAACACCCATTCCGCCAGCCTGATGCCCATGACGGAAGCCGCATTGCAGGCAGCGGGAAAAAGGATGACTGATCTGGATGCCATCGCGGTGGTGACCGGTCCGGGAAGCTTCACAGGCGTCAGGATCGGAGTGGCCACAGCCAAAGGCCTGGCCCAGGGAGCCGGTCTGGTATGCATTCCGGTGGACGCCCTGGAAGCGCTGAGCGTAAGCGCCGGCCGGTTTGACGGGATTGTCTGCCCGATTCAGGACGCGAGAGCCGGACAGGTTTACGGCGCGGCTTTTCGGGACGGAAAACGGCTGACAGAGGATGCTCCGATGATTCTGGAGGACTATATCGCACAGATCCGGGGGCTTGGCGACCGGTTCCTCTTCACAGGGGACGGAGCGCCTGTGCACAGGGAAAAAATCACCGTGCTGCTGGGAGACAAAGCGCTTTTCGCTGAGGAGCCATTCTGCTTCCTGCGGCCGGCCGCCGCGGGCAGGATCGCGCTGGAAAAGGGAGAAAGAACGGACGCACTGCATCTGCGGGAATTCTACCTGCGGCCGCCGAACGCGCAGAAAAACAAGAAGCTGCTGGAGGCTATGAGCCATGGTTGAGGGGATTTATCATCCATGGGATGATAATATTTGGATATGGAGGCTATGAGTCATGGTTGAAGGCGTGACCATCCGCCGGATGGGCATCGGGGACGCGGCGGCTGTAGCGGCCATCGAGGCGGCGACCTTCGCACGGCCCTGGAGCGAGGAAGCTTTCCGGCAGGAAATGGAGCGAAACCCTGTGGCCCGGTATCTGGTGGCGGAGCGGAACGGGCAGGTGATCGGCTACGCCGGAGCCTGGATCGTGCTGGACGAGAGTCATATCACCAATGTGGCGGTTGCCGAAACGGAGCGCGGCAAGGGCATCGGCATTGCCCTGATGGAAAAACTGCTGTGGTACCTGTCGAACCTCGGCGCCGCCTATGCGACGCTGGAGGTGCGGGTGAGCAACAGCCGGGCTCAGGCAATGTATACAAAGCTGGGATTCATCAAAGCGGGAAAACGGAAAAAATATTACGAGGATAACGGAGAAGACGCCTGGCTGATGGTCTGTGAGCATCTGCCCGAAGCAGAGGCTGATTTTACAGAATGGCCGGCGGGACAAAGGACGGAGGAAGAAGCATGAGCCGTATTTTCCTGACAGTGCTGGACGCAGTCGGCGCGGGTGAAGCGCCGGATGCCGCGGATTACGGAGACACCGGAGCCAATACCCTGGGGCACGTGATTGCTTCGCAGCATCCGAAGCTGCCGAACATGGCCCGGCTGGGACTGGCCAGAATTCCGACTACAGGATATCCGGACGAGGTTCCCGTCGCCGGCGCTTACGGGCGGGCTGTTGAAAAGAGTAAAGGGAAGGACACCACCTCCGGACACTGGGAAATCGCCGGAGTGCAGGTGAAGGAGCCGTTTCCGACCTTCCCGGACGGATTCCCGGAGGAGTTTATCCGCCGGTTTGAACAAGCCATCGGGCACAAGTGCATCGGAAACAAACCGGCATCCGGAACCGTGATTCTGGAGGAGCTGGGGGAAGCGCATCTGCGGGACCGGACCCCGATCGTATATACCAGCGCGGACAGCGTGTTCCAGATTGCCTGCCACGAGGAAATCTTTCCTGTGGACCAGCTGTATGACTTCTGCCGGACGGCCCGGGAAATGCTGCAGGGAGAGCTGGGCGTCGGCCGCGTGATCGCGCGTCCGTTTGTGGGAAAACCGGGCAGCTTTGTCCGAACCGGCAACCGCCGGGACTTCTCGCTGCCGCCCTGCGGAAGGACACTGCCGGACGCGGTGAAGGAAGCCGGCATGGCCAGTATCGGCGTCGGGAAGATCGAGGATATTTTCGCACACAGAGGGCTGACGGTGAGCGATCACGCGGCGGGAAATCCCGCCTGCATGGACAGCCTGATCCGTTTCATGCGGGAGGATTTCAACGGATTGTGCTTCACGAATCTGGTGGATACGGATTCGGTTTACGGACACCGGAACGATCCGGCAGGCTTCGCAGGCTCACTGGAAGCTTTTGACCGGCGGCTGCCGGAGATGCTGGCACTGATGCGGGAGGGTGACCTGATGATCATCACAGCGGATCACGGGTGCGATCCCTGCGATGTCTCCACGGACCATACACGGGAATATATCCCGATTCTGGCCTGGACACCGGGCATGACAGCGGCGGCAGACCTGGGCGACCGGGATACCTACGCGGATATCGCCGCCACCTGCGCGGAATGGCTGGGGCTTGAGGAACGGTTCGGCGCAAAATCCTTTGCGACGGAGCTGGGCTTCCGGGGAGAGCGGAGATGAGGGAACACGTGATCCGGTGGCTGACGGCTGCGGCGCTGATCCTTGCCATGCTGGTGCTGATTCCGGCTGCGGGAGCTGAAGAGGCGCCGGACCTGACGCAGAGCTGCCTCTTCAAAATGAGCTACGGCGGCACCGATGCCGGCCGGATGACAGACGGGAAATATACCACTTCCTGGCACAGCCAGGAGTCTAAAAGGCCCTACGTCATCATCAGCTCGGAAACGCCGGTTTACGGCCTTTATCTGTGCTTCCGGGAGATGCCGGACAGCTGGGAAATACAGACCGGCGGAAAAAACAACGCTGCCCGGAGCAAGGTGCAGGACAGCGACTGGCAGACAGCCGCGCAGGGCGACACACGGTTCTATCATGTGTACGTACCGCTGAACGGAGAGAAAAATCTGAGGATTATCGGCACGGAAGAGAAAAAATGCGTGCTGGGCTTCAATGAGATCTATGTGTTCGGACAGGGGGAGACGCCGGCCTGGGTGCAGCGGTGGGAACCCCCGGCCGAAAAGGCGGATATTCTGTTCCTCTCCACGCATCCGGACGATGAGCTGCTTTTCTTCGGCGGCGCGATCCCAACCTATGCCGGGCAGCTGCAGAAACGGGTGGAGGTAGCCTACCTGACCTGGAGCAATACGACACGGAGAAGCGAACTGCTGAACGGCCTGTGGCATCTGGGTGTGCGCCATTACCCGTTATTCGGCGGATTCCGGGATGTGTATTCCGGCAAGGCGGAGGAAGCCTATAAAAAAGCGGGCCGGAACGGGAAGGAAGCGGTTCAGGGCTGGCTGACCGGTGTTCTGCGGCAGGTGAAGCCTGAGGTCGTGGTCACCCAGGACGAAAACGGGGAATACGGCCACGGCCAGCATAAAATGGTCGCGGACGCGGCGCAGGCCTGCTATGATCTGGCAGCCGATCCGGAGGCTTTTCCGGAGAGCGCTTCGATGTACGGCACCTGGCAGGTGAAAAAGCTTTACCTGCATCTGTGGGGAGAAGCGGCGGATCAGACAGAAATGGACTGGGAACAGCCGCTGAGCGCTTTCGGCGGCAAAACCGGCACAGAGCTGGCGGAGGAAGCCTATGCCATGCACGTGACCCAGCGGAACGCAGGCACCAAAATCCGGGGAAAACGCTATGTTTTTTCCGTGCGGGAAACCGGCGGAATCCTGTTTCCGAACACGGTGTTCGGGCTGTGCAGAAGCGAGGTAGGTCCGGATGAAAAGCATACGGACTTCCTGGAGCATATTCCCGCAGATGAGTAAATCACACTGATCAAAGGAAGATGATAAGCATGAAAAGATGGATCGCCCTTGGATGCGCGCTGATCTGGATGCTGGCAGGCTGCTGCGCCGCGGCGGAAAGCGGAACAGACTACGCCGCGAAGGCAGCGGCTCCTGCATGGGCCGCGGTGGAGCTGAACGAACGGGGATACCTGGATGAAGGAGAATATATTCTGGAGGACGCGGAGGAGGGACACTGGATGTATGTGAGCCCGACGCTGCGGATTCAGATCGAGCGGACCTATGAAACCTTCGACAAGGTTCAGAGAAAGGATCCGGACCAGGCTTTCTACTGCTTTACGGCGGAAATCTGGTGCGACGCTGCGGCGGGAGAGCTCCCGCACACGGTGTTTACGGATCCGGAAAAGCCCAAGACCAAGCACGATTTTATCGCGAACATCGCGGCAAACAATCAGGTCGTTTTTGCCACGAGTACGGATTATTACACCTACAGGATCAAGCAGAAGTATCCCACCGGCATTGAGGTGCGGAACGGCGTCATCATTTACGACGAGCCCCGGGAAAAGCCGGAGAAGATGCCGAATTACGACACGCTGGCCCTGTATGACGACGGGCATGTGGAAAGCCTGCAGAGCAAGGAACGGAGCGCACAGGAGTACATCGACGGCGGCGCTTCACAGGTATATACCTTCGGCCCCTGCATCGTGCGGGACGGAACGCTGACGGAGTACATCGCGACGGCAAACCGGAGCAACAATCCGCGGCATGCCTTCGGTATGGTGGAGCCCGGACACTACATTGACGTCATCTGCGAGGGCCGGGTCGGAAAGTCCAAAACAATGATGCGCTCCACCGGAGTGATGATGGAAAACCTGGCCCAGATGATGATCGACCGCGGCTGCGAGATCGCGGTCAACCTGGACGGCGGACAGACCGCCGTGATGGCTTTCATGGGGAAACAGCTGAACCGGGTCGTCAAGAGCGATCCCAAGGGACGGAAGGAAACGGAGGTACTGGCCTTCGGAACGTCGGAAAGCGTTAAACCTCAATAAAAAGCCTTGACAGGGCCGGTAAAGAATGGTATCTTATTGCGGTAAGCCGCTCGGGAGAGGTCTGTTCAATGCGCTCTGCGCAACCTCAGTATTCCCGGCGAGTATGAATTAGGAGGTGCTGTCCCATGTACGCGATTATTGCAGCGGGCGGCAGGCAATACCGGGTTTCCCAGGGTGATGTGATCTACATTGACAAGGTGAATCAGGAAGCGGATTCCAAGGTTGAATTCGATGTTCTGATGATCGGCGGAGAAGGCGATGTGAAGGTCGGCAACCCCGTTCTGGAAGGCGCCAAGGTTGAAGGCAAGGTGCTGGCTCAGGTGAAGGGCGAGAAGATCATCGTCTACAAGTACAAGAGCAAGAAGAACTACGCGCGTAAGGCCGGCCATCGCCAGCCCTACACCAAGGTGGAAATCACCGCGATCAACGCGTAATGATTTCAGCCATCCTGATCAGGGAAGGAAACGGGTTCAGCCGGTGCCGTGTTTCCGGCCACAGCGGATACGCTGAGGCGGGAAGCGATATCATCTGCGCCGCGGTTTCCATCCTGACGTGCACCTGCGTGAACGCGCTGGAAAGCGTGTGCGGCCTGGTTCCACGGGTGACGGAGAACCGGGAAGGGATGCTCTCCTTCCGTCTTCCGGAACGGACGGCGGAGGAGGACGCGAAAGCACAGATCCTGATGGGAGCACTGAAACAGGGGCTGAGCGATCTGGCGGAAAGTTATCCGCAATATGTACAACTGACCATACAGAACGGAGGAAAATAACGATGATGAAGCTTAATCTGCAGCAATTCGCTCATAAAAAGGGAATGGGCTCCACCCGGAACGGCCGTGACAGCGAATCCAAGCGTCTTGGACCGAAGCGGGCGGACGGACAGCTGGCTCTGGCCGGCAACATCCTGGTACGTCAGCGGGGAACCAAGATCCATCCCGGCATGAACGTAGGCATCGGCAAGGATGATACCCTGTTCGCAAAGACCACCGGCATTGTCCGGTTCGAACGTCTGGGCAGGGATCGGAAGCAGGTTTCTGTTTATCCTGTGGAAACCGCAGCCGAGGCTCAGTAATTCGACGGGTGATTCCATGGGCTGTCGCGGCGCGGCAGCCCATTTTGATTAGAAATGGGCAGTTAGATTCAACGTTCAAATTGCCTTAATCCGCCACTGGCGGCAGCAATTTGAACGCCCCTTCGGGCGGAAACGAACACAGCCCAATCAAGCATATTCTGGAAAGGAAGAACGCAGCCATGAGTGAGAACAACGGAAAGAAAACCTTTTACATTACCACACCGATCTATTATCCGTCCGGGAATATGACCATCGGACATACCTATACCACCGTGGCGGCGGACACCATGACCCGGTTCCGGAAGATGCAGGGCTATGATACCTATTTCCTGACAGGCACGGATGAGCATGGCCAGAAGATTGAGAAAAAGGCCCAGGAGAGCGGCGTAACACCCATTGAATACGTCGATAAGATTGTGGCGGAAACGCAGGATCTGTGGAAGCTGATGAACATCGAATATGACGATTTCATCCGCACGACACAGGACCGTCATATTAAGGTTGTGCAGAAGATCTTCCGGAAGTTCTATGAGCAGGGAGACATCTACAAGGCGGAATACGAAGGCATGTACTGCACGCCTTGCGAAAGCTTCTGGACGCCCACACAGCTGGTGGAGAAGGACGGGGTCAAGGTCTGCCCGGACTGCGGACGGCCCTGCCAGCCCATGCGGGAGGAGAGCTATTTCTTCCGGATGAGCAAATATCAGGACTGGCTGATCGACTATATTGAAACCCATCCGGATTTCATTCAGCCGGCGAAGCGGGCCAATGAGATGCTGACCAACTTCCTGCGGCCGGGCCTGCAGGATCTGTGCGTGAGCAGGACCAGCGTGAAATGGGGCATTCCCGTGGATTTTGACGAGAAGCACACGGTGTATGTCTGGATTGACGCGCTGAGCAATTATATCACCGCGCTGGGCTATGGCACGGAGAACGACGCCCTGTTCCGGAAATACTGGCCGGCGGACGTGCATCTGGTGGGCAAGGAAATCGTGCGGTTCCACACGATCTACTGGCCGATCATGCTGCATGCGCTGGGACTGCCGCTGCCGAAGCAGGTGTTCGGCCACGGCTGGCTGCTGTTCGGCGCGGACCGGATGAGCAAATCCAAGGGCAATGTGGTTTATCCGCAGCCCATCGTCGCCCGCTACGGTGTGGATCCGCTGCGCTATTACCTGATGCGGGAGATGCCTTTCGGCGCGGACGGCAACTATACCAACGAATCCTTCCTGACCCGGATGAACGCCGACCTGGCCAACGACCTGGGCAACCTCGTCAGCCGGACCGTGGCGATGATCGAAAAGTATTTCGACGGCGTGGTGCCTGCCTGGGACGCGAACACGGCAGAGCCCGTCGGCGAAGCCCTGCGGAAGCACTGTGCCGGGCTGCCGAAGCTGGTGGATGAGCAGATGGAAAAGCTGCAGTTCTCGCAGGCGCTGGCGGAGATCTGGAAGGTTATCGGCGAATGCAACAAATACATTGATCTGACACAGCCCTGGGTTCTGGGCAAGGATCCGGAGAAGAAGGGACTGCTGGGCAATGTGCTGCTGACGCTGGCGGAGTGCGTCCGCTTTGTGGCGGTGCTGATCGGACCCTTCATGCCCTCCACGCCCGCGAGGATCTTTGAGCAGCTGGGCGTGACAGATGAAAACCTGAAGAGCTGGGATTCCCTGAACTGCTTCGGCATGCTGCCGGACGGCATCCGTGTGAAGAAGGGCGAAGCTCTGTTCCCCCGGATCGACGTGAACAAGGAGCTGGAGGCTCTCAGCGGCGGCGCGGACAAGGAAGAGAAGAAGGCGGACAAGGAACAGGCCAAGGCCGCGAAGAAGGAAGAGAAGCAGGCGAAGAAGGCGGAAAAGCAGGAGGATGAATATCCCGCGGAAATCAGCATTGACGACTTCTTCAAATGCAAGATTCAGGCAGCCCGCGTGACAGCCTGCGAAAAGGTGGAAAAGAGCAGCAAGCTGCTGAAGTTCACCCTGAGCCTTGGCGAGGACGGCGAGCGCACCGTGGTCAGCGGCATTCAGAAGTACTATGATCCGGCTACGCTGGTAGGCCGCCAGGTGGCGGTGATCACCAACCTGAAGACCGCGAAGCTGGCGGGCATTGAGAGCCAGGGCATGATTCTCAGCGCGATGGACAAGGAAGGGAATCTCCGGCTTGTCAGCATTGAGGAAGGCGTGGCGGACGGGGCGATCATCGGATGATGGAATGGTTTGACTCCCACTGCCATGTGGATGAGGAAGCATTTGACGCGGACCGGGAGGACGTGCTGGCCCGGATGCGGGAGAACGGCGTCACCCGGTTCGCGGTGATCGGATCTGACATGGCGACCTCCAGGAGGGGGATCGCCTTTGCGGCTGAACACCCGGAGGCTGCGGCGGCCGTGGGCATTCATCCCCATGAGGCCAAGGGCTTCCGGGAGGAAGACCTGGATGAACTGAAGGAGATGTACCTCTCCGGAAAAGCAAAGGCCATCGGAGAAATCGGGCTGGACTACTACTATGACCTGAGCCCGCGGGAGGTGCAGCGGGAGGTCTGCCGGAGGCAGATGGAGCTGGCCTGGGAAATCGGGGCGCCGGCGGCGTTCCATATCCGGGACGCGCACGGGGATATGCTGGACATCATGCGGGAGATGAAATCCCGGCTGACAGGCGGCATCATCCACTGCTTCAGCGGCAGCGCCGAAACCGCGAAGGAATACCTGCGGCTGGGCTATTATATTTCCTTTGCCGGGCCGCTGACCTTCAAAAAGGCACCGAAGCTGCAGGAGGCCGTCAAGCTTGTGCCGAAGGACCGCCTGCTGATCGAGACGGACAGCCCGTATATGGCGCCGGAACCGGTGCGGGGACGGCGGAACGAGCCCGCGAACGCGCGGTTTGTGGGCCTGAAAATGGCGGAATTGCGGGGCGAGGATCCTGAGGAGACCGCCGCCTATACCACCGCAAACGCGATGCGGGTATATCATATCTGAGATAAGGAGCGGGAATGGGCAGGATTGTGGTGCTGGCGGAAAAACCCAGCGTAGGCCGGGATATTGCCCGCGTACTTAACTGCAAAACCCGGGGCGAGGGATGCCTGATCGGGGATCCGTATACCGTGACCTGGGCTGTGGGACATCTGGTGACCCTGGCAGAGCCGGATGAAATGGACGAAAAGCTGAAAAAATGGAGTTTTGAAACGCTGCCGATTCTGCCGGAAAGCATTCCGCTGAAGGTCATTTCAGCCACCAAAAAGCAATTCAGCATTGTTAAAAAACTGATCAACGACAAGGAGACCGACTCACTGATCTGTGCCACGGACGCCGGGCGCGAGGGTGAGCTGATCTTTCGTTATATTTACGAGAAAGCCGGATGTAAAAAGCCGTTCAGCAGGCTGTGGATTTCCTCCATGACGGATGAAGCCATTACGGAAGGATTCCGGAGCATCCGTCCGGGCTCGGATTACGAGGGACTGTACGCCAGCGCCCAGTGCCGCAGCCAGGCGGACTGGCTGGTCGGCATGAACGCCAGCCGGGCCTTCACCCTGAAATACGACACGCTGCTGAGCGTGGGACGGGTGCAGACGCCGACGCTGGCCATCCTGGTGAAACGGCGGAAGGAAATTGAAAACTTCAAACCGGAAGGCTTCTGCACGCTGACGGCGGACTTTGGGGACTATAAGGGCATCTGGTTCGATGAGAAGCTGGACCCCGATACCCACCTGAAGGAAAAGCAGGAGGCGGACCGCATCGCGGCGGAGGTAAAAGGGAAGAGCGCGGTTGTGGAACAGGCGGAAACGAACCGCAGGAAGGAGCTGCCGCCCCAGCTGTTCGATCTGACGAGCCTGCAGCGGGAAGCCAATAAGCTGCTGGGCTTTACGGCTGACAAAACGCTGAAGCTTGCCCAGAGCCTGTATGAAAAACACAAGGCGCTGACCTATCCGAGAACGGACAGCCGGTACCTGCCTCCGGACATGATTCCCCGGGTTGCGCAGACGATGAAGCTGCTGCCGGAAAGCTATCAGAAGCTGGTGCCCGGCGCCATGCCGGGAGGGAAAATCCCGGTGACGAAGCGTACGATTGACGCAAGTAAGGTGACGGATCATCACGCAATCCTGCCGACGGCCAAGAGGGTCAACCCGGCGGAATTCAGCGAGGACGAGCGGCAGCTGTATGACCTGGTGGCGCGGAGAATGCTGGCGGCGTTCTATCCCGCCTGCGAATATGACGCGACAAAGGTGATCACCCGCGCGGGTGATCACAGGTTCCGGACTACCGGAAGGCAGGTGCTGGTGAACGGCTGGCACGACGTACCGGTGCTGGAAAACCCTCCGAGGACGCGGAAATCCGTCCGGAAGGACGATGAGGAGGAAGGCGCGCTTCCGCCGCTGCAGGTTGGGGACACCCGGACTGTCCGGGACACCGCGGTCAGAGAGGATATGACCAAACCGCCGCCACCGCACACGGATGCCAGCCTGCTGGCCTCCATGGAAACCGCAGGCCGGGATCTGGACGACGAGGAGCTGGCCCGGCAGATGAAGGGCAGCGGTATCGGAACCCCGGCCACGCGTGCGGCCATCATCGAGCGGCTGCTGCAGGTAGGATACGCCCAGCGCAGGGGAAAGACCCTGCAGGCAACGGACAAGGGCGTCGGGCTGATTGAAATCATGCCGCAGGAGATTGCCAGCCCGGAAATGACCGGGAAATGGGAACTGGCGCTGCACGAGATTACGGACGGAAAGCAGGATGCCGCCCGCTTTATGGCGGGAATACGGAAAATGAGCGCGTTCCTGGTGGACTATGCCAGAAACGAGGCAAAGGCGATTCAGTTTCCGGAGGATCCGAAGCGGAAAAGCTATAAGCGGGGCGGACGGAACACCGCAGGGAGCGGAAGCATCATTGAGGGAACAGTCTGTCCCCTCTGCGGAAAAGGTCAGATGCGGGAAAGCCCGAGGGCATTCAACTGCACGGAGGAGAAGTGCAGCTGCACCCTGTGGAAGGACTGCCTGACCCGGGGCGGAGGCCCGGCCGTTGACGCGAGGCTGCTGAAGCTGCTGCTTGAAAAACGGCAGCTGAAGGGATCGACGGGGACGCTGATGCTTCAGGAAGGCAATATTCTGTTCTTCCCGAACGGGAGTGAGGTTCCGTCAGTAAAAAGATCGCTGATCTACCAGAAAAAATAAAAAATAACAAAAGGAGAAACAGACGATGGCTGAACAGCTCAGAAAACGGAATGAAATCGACGCGAAGTACAAGTGGAATCTGAGCCACATTTTCCAGAATGACGCAGCCTGGGAAAAGGCTTTTGACAAGGCAATGGGCGAAATTGACAGGATCAGCGCCTTTGACGGAAAAGTGGCGGAGGACCCCAAAGGGGCAATCCGGACCTTCTTTGAGATTTCGGAAGAGATTATGCCGGTATTCGAATATGCTTTTCTGCGGAAGGAAACGGACAACGCCGATCCTGTGGCACAGGGACTCAAGGGCAAAAGCATTCAGCTGATCGTCAAAGCGCAGACTGCCGGCGCATTTCTGCAGCCGGAGCTGCTGGAGATGCCGACAGAACAACTGGAAGCGCTGCAGGCGGATCCGGACATGAAGGATTACGACGCCTTCCTGCGGACGATTCTGCTGTCCAAGCCGCATACGCTGCCCAAGGAGCAGGAACGGCTGATTGCCATGATGGGCGAGGTATCCGGAGCGCCGGACGACATTTTTACCGCCCTGAGCGAGGCGGACATGAAGCTTCCGCCGATCATCCTTGCGGACGGGTCCGAACAGGAACTGACGGAAGGCAATTATTCCACCTTCATTCACGGAAGGGACCGGGATGTACGCCGCCAGGCGTTCCATAATCTGCTTTCCACCTATGAAAAGTTCGGCAACACGATTGCCGCCACCTACGGCGCCAGCGTGAAGAATGACCAGTTCCAGGCGGATGCCCATCACTTCGACAGCGCGAGGCAGGCGGCCATGAAGCCCCTGGAGATTCCGGAAAGCGTGTATGACAACCTGATCGAAGTGGTGCATGAGTATCTGCCGGTGCTGCAGGATTATCTGCGCTTGCGGAAACAGCTGCTGAACCTGGAGGAGCTGCACCTGTATGACCTGTATACGCCGATCGTATCCGACTTCGAAATGAAGCTGCCCTATGATGAAGCGTTTGAACTGGTGCTGCAGGGCCTGAAGCCCATGGGCGAGGACTATCTGGCAAAGCTGCGGGAGGCACGGGACGGCGGATGGATCGACGTGTATCCCAGCGCAGGGAAGTCCAGCGGCGCTTTCTCTTCCGGCGGCCTGCGGAAGGTGCATCCCTATGTGCTGCTGAACCATAACGACAACCTGGACAGCGCTTTTACTATCGCGCATGAGCTGGGCCACAGCATGCATTCCTTCTACAGCAATACAAACCAGCCTGCTCCCAAGAGCGACTACAGCCTGTTTGTGGCGGAGGTGGCTTCCACCTGCAACGAAGCCGTGATGCAGCGCTATCTGATGGAAACCTTCCGGGAGCCCAAGGCGCAGGCCTTCCTGCTGAACCACTTCCTGGAACAGTTCAGAACCACCGTATTCCGCCAGACGATGTTTGCTGAATTTGAAAAGATCAGCCATGATATGGCGCAGCAGGGTATTCCGCTGACAAAGGAAAGCCTGTCCGAAGCCTATTTCAAACTGAACGAAACCTATTACGGCGAGACCTGCTTCATGGATCCGGAAATTGCCTCCGAGTGGATGCGCATTCCGCATTTCTACAGAGCATTCTATGTATATGTGTACGCTACAGGCCTGTGCGCCGCGGTGACGCTGAGCGACAAGATCCTGAACGAGGGTGAGGAAGCCGTCAGGAACTACCGGAAATTCCTGAGCGCCGGCTGCAGCGTACCGCCGATTGATGCGCTGAAGCTGGCGGGAATTGACATGTCCTCTCCGGAACCGGTCCGGAAAGCGATGGAAGTGTTCAAAGAGACCGTACAGAAGATGAAGGAAGCAGTCTGCTGAAACAGCAGAACAGACAGGGGAAACAACATGAAAAAAATCATGCTGGTTTTCGGCACCCGGCCTGAAGCCATCAAAATGTGCCCGCTGGTGAATGAACTGAAAAAGCGCGGGGACGCTGAAATCACCGTCTGCGTAACCGGACAGCACCGGGATATGCTGCGGCAGGTGCTGGACGCCTTCAGCGTGGAGCCCGATGTAAACCTGGATATCATGCAGAGCGGACAGACGCTGTTTGATATCACGACCCGGGTTCTGACCGGGATGAAGACCGTGCTGGAGGAAAGAAGACCGGACGCGGTGCTGGTGCACGGAGATACCAGCACCACCTTCGCCGCCGCGCTGGCCTGCTTCTATCTGGGTATTCCGGTGGGGCATGTGGAGGCCGGTCTGCGGACCTACGACATCACGGCACCGTACCCGGAGGAGTTCAACCGGCAGGCGGTATCCATCGTGGCTGCCTGGAACTTCGCGCCAACGGCCATGAGCCGGGACAACCTGATCCGGGAGGGGAAAAAGCCCGAGTCCATCTACGTGACCGGCAACACGGTGATTGACGCACTGAAGACGACGGTGCGGGAAGACTATACCCATCCGGTGCTGGACTGGGCGGCGGGAAGCCGGCTGATACTGCTGACCGCCCACCGCCGGGAAAACCTGGGTGAACCGATGCACGCCATGTTCCGGGCTATCCGGCGGGTTATGGAGGAGCATCCGGACGTGAAAGCCGTCTATCCCATCCATATGAACCCGGTCGTCCGGGCAGCCGCGGAGGCGGAGCTGAGCGGCTGTGACCGGATCCGGCTGATCGAGCCGCTGGAAGTGCTGGACTGCCATAACATCATGGCGCGGAGCGAGCTGATTCTGACCGACAGCGGCGGCATTCAGGAGGAAGCGCCCAGCCTGGGGAAACCGGTGCTGGTGATGCGCAACACCACGGAGAGGCCGGAGGGCGTGGAGGCAGGAACGCTGAAGCTTGTCGGAAACCGGGAGGAAACCATTTACGGAGAGTTCACCCGGCTGCTGGATGACCCGGAAGCATATAAGGCCATGGCTCACGCGGAGAACCCCTACGGGGACGGGCACGCCTGCGAACGGATCGCGGATATCCTGCTGGAAAAGAATTGAAATCCAAAAGAGGAACTGAAAGCTGAGAGAGAGGAAAGACAGACGATGAAAAAAGTCGGGATTCTGACTTTTCTGCATAACGACAACTACGGCTCCTCCCTCCAGGCCTATGCCCTGCAGCGGGTGATCCGGGAAATGGGATACGACGCGGAGCATATCGATTACCGCCCGGACAGGGCGGAGAAGATCCGGAATCTGATCATCAGCGGCAACAGCCCGAAGCTGATTCTGGAAGGCATCCGGAAGCGGAGCGTGCAGGCCGGACAGGCCGGCGCCAGAGCCAAGAACCGGGCGATTCCCGCGTTTTATGAGCGGGAGATGAAGCTGAGCCCGGTCTGCCGGAATCATCAGGAACTGAAAAAAATCAGCGGAAGCTATGACCTGCTGGTCTGCGGAAGCGATCAGATCTGGAACCCTGTATGGCTGAACCCGGCTTACTTTCTGGATTTTGCGGAGAAGGGACAGAAAAAGCTGGCCTATGCCCCGAGCCTGGGGGTACGGGAGCTGAAGGACAGAAGAAAAAGAAAAAAAATAAAAAGCCTGACAGAAGGCTTTGAAGCGCTTTCCGCCCGGGAGGCAGAGGGCGCTGCGCTGCTGCGGGAAATCACGGGACGGGAAGCCGACGTGCTGCCGGATCCGGTCTGCCTGCTGAGCCGGGAAGCCTGGAGCGAAGCGGCGGATAAGACAAAAGAACCGTCCCTCTGTCCTCAGAAAAGCCTTGTCTGTTATTTTATCGGGGAGAACCCGGACTACTGGGCGCGGGTGCGGGAACTCGAAAAGGAAACCGGCCTGCCGGTGCGGGTCATTCCTGTGACGGCGGAAAGCTATGAGAGCGGTTATCCGCTGCTGGACGGAATCGGACCGGAGGGCTTTCTGCGGGCAATCCGGGATGCGGCTTGCCTCTGCACAGACAGCTTTCACGGCCTTGTTTTCGGGACGATCTTTTGTGTCCGGACGGTGCCGCTGAAGCGCTACCGGGAGGAAGACCCGGAAAGCAAGAACTGCCGGGTGGAGCATTTCCTGAGGGAAACGCAGCAATATTCCCTGGAGGAGATCCGGATGAAGGGTATGGACTGGCTGAAAAACAACTTGCTATAAGAGAAAAACGAATACGGAAAAACCCGCCTGTTGCACAACAGGCGGGTTTGTATTTCCGAAAGCCTCAGGCCTCTTCGCGAATCTTGGGCAGAGCGCGCTGCACATTGCCGCTGCGCAGGCAGCGAGTGCAAACGTTCATCCGCTTCGCAGCGCCATTCACCATAACACGAACGCTCTGCACATTGGGCGCCCAGATACGATGGCTCTTGCGGTTGGAGTGGCTGACGTTATTGCCGTTCAACGTGCCCTTTTCGCACACTTCACAAAACTTACCCATGGAAATCCTCCTCCTCATTGGAGTGTTACACATCAAGCCTGTCTATATTATCACCAGCGGAAGCAAAATGCAAGCAATTTTTTGTGGTTTCCGAAAAGAAGTTAAGAGAAAGGTTCCCCGCCTCCGGCGGGGAACCCAATACTCACAAACGGTGATAAATTGCAAGCAATTTTTTTGGTTTCCAAAAAGAAACTGCTTATTAACCGAAGAACAGCTGACCTGCCCGGGTGACGGGACTTTGCATGACACAGCCCAGCCGGCGGACCTGCCAGAGCCGGGGAACCTTGGGCAGGGCTTCGGTGGCCAGATACGCGTCGATAAGCTTCCGGGCATTCTCCGGCAGCAGATCGCCGTAAAGGTCCCGGAAGGAGCGGGTGTGCGTGTAGGTCAGCCGGATGCGGGCCTTTGCCTTTTCCTGCCGGCTCAGGGCTTCCATGCCGCGGGCCAGCTGGTCTTTGCCGCTGGCTCCGATGGCATTATCCAGATGCTGGCGGTAACCGGTCAGCACATCATTCAGAAAAACGACGCGGCCGAAGGAGGCGGCCGTCAGGGCAATGAACCAGTCATGCATGAAAATTTTTTCCGCGTCTCCGTGGGCCGCGATCAGGCGGAGCAGCGCCCGGTTCATGATCAGGGTGCAGCCGGTGACATTGTTCTGCACCAGCAGCCGCGGCAGGGTGACAGCAGCGGGATCCCATCCCTGATGGCGGAAAAAGCTGGGGAAAAGCTGCGCCCCGGCTTCATCAATGCCCCGGCAGTCTGAATGAACCAGCAGCGGGGTGCCGGCGCCGTTCTGAACCTCTGCTTTGGCCAGCGCTTTTTTCATGCGCGCCACCTTCTCCGGAAACCAGATGTCATCCTGGTCACAGAGCAGCACCGCATCTGCTTTGGCCTGACGGATCAGAGACAGGAAATTGCCCTTTGCACCCAGATGACAGCCCTGCTGCGCACCGGGAAGAAAGCGGTCATCCTGCAGGGAGCAGCGGCTGAGCTGTGCCGGAGTATCATCCGAAGAACCGTCATCCTGCCAGAGGACAGTAAAATCCCGGTCTGTCTGGTCCCGCAGGGACTGGAGCTGGGCGGGCAGCCACGCGGCTCCGTTGTAGGCCGCCAGCAGAATCTGGACTGTCACCAGGTGATCCCCCACTTTGCAAAGTATTTGACCGCGGAACGAATCTGACGGGAGCGCCCTTTGAAGGTCCGGGTGTTTTCACGGGCCCATTCATGGACGACGACCATGTCCGGATGATAGACAATGCTGCCGAGGTTCTGCGTCAGAACCCGGCGGCTGAGATCGCTGTCCTCCTGATAGAGGAAGAAGCGGGGATCAAAGCCGTTCAGTTCTTTGAACACGGAGGTGCGAATGAAAAGGAAGCAGCCGGTGGCAAACTCCACAGGCATGGGCAGACTGACATCCATGTCCGCCATGGTGAATTCCTGACGCCAGCGGCGGAAAGGATTGCCAAGCCCCTCCAGAAGACCGCCCAGCAGATAGTGAACGGAAATCTGCCGCTTGGGAAGGAACTGCTCCGTGCCGTCAGTATTCAGGACACGGGGCGTCAGCACGGCGATATTCGGGTGCGCTTCCATATAATCCACCATACGGTGCAGCAGGGTGGGATCAAAGGAAACATCGGGATTCATCATGAGATGATACTTGCTCTGAAGATAGGGAAGCACCGCATTATTGGCGCGGCCGAAACCGATGTTCCCCTTCTGGGGCAGGACTGTAATGCCCGGGAAAGCCCACTGTACCCGGTCAGCCGTCGGATCCTCGGGAGTATTATCAGAAAGATAAACACTGACCGGCACATCGGATGCCTGAATACAGCGAAGCGCCTGATCGAGCTCTTTTCCGCAATGATAAAGAACGAGACAGGCGGACACAACAGCAGACATTTATTCTTGCCCCTTTCACAGGAAGGTTCCGTAAACCGGCTCTATTGTATCCGCTTCCGCAGTCTTTGTCCAGTGCGGGTAAATTTGACGGGGATAACAGGAGAGTGATATACTGAATCATTCATTGCTGAAGGGGGGAATATCCGGCAAATGAGCAAATTTGCGGTATTCGTTGATCTGGAAAACTGCGGCGCCAAGGTGGCGACGCTGAAAAGTATATTGGAAAAAGTCAAGATCCGGGGAGATATACTGCTGGGCAAGGTATACGGCTATACGGATAAGTTCGACGATCTGAAGGAAGTGCTGCTGAGCAACACCTTTACAGTGGTGCCCAGTCTGCGTTACGGCATCAGCCAGAAAAACAACGCGGATATCCAGCTGGTGATTGACGCGCTGGAGGTGGCCTATAAAAACGAACTGATTGACAGCTTCTGCATCGTCAGCGGCGACAGCGATTATGTGCCGCTGGTGGGACGGCTGAAGAGCATGGGCAAATTTGTGCTGGGCATCAGCCGCAGCGAGGCCGCCAGTACGATTTTCATCAATGCCTGCAACGAATTCCAGTTTCTGGAAACCGTCAACAAGCAGAATGTCGTGGACAAGCCCCGCAAACAGAAGAATGCCGGCGGGAGCGAGGAGCTGGCGGATGAGAGCGAGCTGAACAAGCTGCTGACCACGGTGCTGGAGGAAAGAACAGACCGCGGTGAAATGTACGCCAGTGAGCTGAAGGGAACACTGCTGCGCCTGCGGCCGGACTTTAATGAGAAGGCTTACGGCTGTGCCACCTTCTACAAGCTGCTTACCAAGCTGGCCAACCGGTTCGGGGATCTGAAGGTGCAGAACGACAACTACAATGTGATGGTCAGCCTGGCCAACACGGCGGACAGCAGCGAGGAAGCGATTCCTCAGCTGACCAGGGACAACTGGCGGGAAGCCTTCGCGGCGCAGATCAGAGCCTATAAAGAGGGCGGATTCGACCGGGTGAACCCCTCTATTCTGAAGGCGGATATCATTACCGCCTATCCGAATTTCACAGAAAAGGCCATCGGTTTCCGCAGGTTCTCCGACGTCATGAAACAGCTGGAGAAGGACGGGCTGGTGGTTGTGGAGATGGATGAGCAGAAAACGATGCTGATACAGCTTCTCTGATACAGGAGGAATCCGGAAGTGAAGTATTTGCGACGGATCATCTGGTTTGTGGCAAACCGGCTGCTGCTGGTATGCCTGATCCTGGGGCTGCTGATGACCGCTTTCTATTATGCCATGAATCTGAGCAATATTCAGATTATCCTGAAGGACGGGATGGCGAACCGGGCAAAGGTGATTATGGGGGTCTCCTCCGACGCGGAGGATCTGAACCGCTATTTTCAGCAGACCTGCCTGGAAAGCGATGTTGTTCTTGGCGCTGCACTGAAGGGCAACTCCCCTTACGCCGATTACAATGTGCGGGGGATTGACCACAGACTGAATATGAGCTTTTTCTGGCTCTGGCCGTGGGATAACACCGTGCGGGTGACGATTGAAGAGAAAATTCCGCGGATTGACGGCCGGGTTAAGGGACTGAAGGCAGATGAGGTGATTGCGCAGCAGGGGGACAGCGCTATTTACCCGCCGGCCTGGCCGGACGGCCGGTACCGGGTGCTGCTGGTGCGGGAAAGCGGGCAGTGGAAAATCCGGAATCTGACGGCAGTGCAGTAGGAAATATGAAAAAGAGGATGACTTTCGAAAGCCATCCTCTTTATTTGTTTTGCAGCAGGTTCAGTTCAGAAAATCCAGCAGATCAGACGGACCGGTCAGCAGGGCTTCCGCCCCGCCGGCAGTCAGTTCCGCTGCGTCCCGGAATCCCCAGAGAACACCGAACGGGCGCATCCCCGCGGCGGCAGCGCAGCGCATATCCACCCCTGAATCGCCGAGATAGGCGAATTCAGCGGGAGAAAGCCCGAGCTCAGCTGCTATGGACAGGGGAACTGCCGGATCAGGCTTCAGCGGCAGACCCGGCCTCGAACCCTGGATGACAGCAAACACCGTATCCGGGAAATAATGACGAACGATGAACTGTGTATCCGGATCCGGTTTGTTGGAATAAACGCAG
Source organism: Clostridia bacterium (assembly GCA_017431005.1). GTDB lineage: Bacteria > Bacillota > Clostridia > Christensenellales > Aristaeellaceae > Aristaeella. The sequence continues at coordinate 20,131 of JAFRLY010000058.1, read as the reverse complement.
AGAGAAACGCCCTGATCCCGCAGCTGAAGCAGCAGCTCCGGAATGCCAGGATAAGGCGCTGTTTCAACCACGCTGTGATCGCGGTAATCCCGCATATACAGATCCAGAACGGCAGGCATCAGCTCCTGCCGCTCACGGACAGCCCGCTCCGCAAGCTTTACCGCTCCGTTGCCAACCAGATGACGGTAATCATCGACGTTCCATTCCGGAAGACCGAAATGGCGGAGAGAACGGTTCATGGCGCCGGCAATGTCCGGCAGCGTGTTGGTCAGAGTGCCGTCCAGATCAAACAGAACGGCCTTTATGCGCGGCTCACTCATGCTTATTTTCCGGGATAGACAATCAGGGAATCCACATTATACTTTTCCAGCTTTTTCCGGCCTTCCAGCCCGGCCAGCTCCATGACAAAGACCATCTTCACCACTTCGCCGCCAAGCGCTTCCACCAGCTGCGCAGCCGCGAGCGCCGAGCCGCCGGTGGCAATCAGATCGTCCACAATGACGACCTTCTGGCCCGGACGGATTGCATCCTTATGAATCTCAACCTCAGCTGTGCCATACTCAAGCGCATAGGAGACGGAAATGGCTTCCCGCGGAAGCTTGCCCTTCTTGCGGACGGGAATGAACCCCTTGCGGTTCAGATAAGCTACGGGAACACCGAAGATGAACCCTCTGGATTCCGGCCCGACGACGGCATCATACTCCACATCCTTCAGCAGATCCGCCAGACCATCAATCGCCAGATGCAGGCCTTCCGCATCCTGAATGACGGACGTGATATCGCGGAACATAATACCGGGCTTCGGAAAATCAGGTATAGTTACTACATAATCTTCAAGTTTTTTTGCCATATTCATATCCTCCCCAGCGAGCCGGATCTGCAACGCCGGACTCCGCGTTTACTGTTCCTTCAAATTATATCAAAAAAAGAAGTGGGCAGCAATGAAAAAACAGGGAGCATCCCCTTGAAATTCGAAAAATACAGAAATCATTTGCCTATTGTTGTTCTGTAAAAAAAATGATAGTATTTCATATATACTATATTGTGTCTATCGTCATATATTTATTCTTACCGGGTTTATAAAATGGAGGAAAGAAATGAAAGCCTTTTATTCCCGCCTGAAAAGATATCTCCTGAAAACAGCGATGCAATATACACCCCGGAGAATTCTCGTCAATAGAAATTACATAGATAAGCTGGGCAGGAAGCCTGATCTGAAAAATCCTCAAACATTCAGTGACAAGCTGGCCTGGTACATTCTTTATTACCGGGACGAGAAAATGCGGATTTGCACAGATAAAGCTTCAGTCAGAGATTATATTGAATCCATAGGGATGGGGTATCTGCTGAACAAATGCTATGGCGTTTATGATCGCTTTGAAGACATTGACTGGGATTCACTTCCACAGCGGTTTGTAATGAAACATACGCTTTCCGGGGAAGGCAAAGGAATTATCATGGTTTTTGATAAAAACTCTCTGAATCTCGAAAAAACAAAAAAAACATTGCACTATTGGATTGATACCTGTCCTATAAGAAGAGCCCGCGCAGGTTTATGGATTTTTGAAAACCGAGAAGCAAAAATACTTATAGAAGAGCTGCTGATTGATAATGAAAACGATGATCTGCCGGACTATAAGTTTTTCTGTTTTAACGGACGTGTTTATTGTTCTTATCTCATACGTAACTCTTCCACAAAAACCAACCGGCATGACGGAGAACTTGGCATACTTGACAGGAATTTTCACCTGTTACCTGTTTCTCATGCAGACTTTAACGCGATCACAGAGCAACCGGAAAAGCCCCCAAATTATGAAAAAATGGTGGAAATCGCCGAAAAGCTCAGCGAACCTTTCCCTCATGTGAGAGTGGATCTTTACAATTTGGACGGGAAAATTATTTTCGGAGAATTGACTTTCTTTTCGAATACCGGTCCGAACCGGCACGTTCCCGAATCCTTTGAATATGAATTGGGCAAGCAGTTTGCTCTTCCGAAGAGAAATCATTGAGTATTATTGATTTGTGAACTGATGATACAGGAATAAATATACTCCAGTCACAGAAAAAAATTCATAATTATGCATAAGCAGCATCCGATGAAAGTCAGAAGATAAAAAGATTTGTCTCTGACTCCTTGCAGGATCTTTAACCAGAGATTCAAGCTTCCTGTTCCAGTATTGCGCGGATTAAGCCAAGAAACAGCGGATGCGGCTTATTTATGCTATAAAACAATATATAAAAATAATCATTCCAAGATACAACATCAGTTGTAAAAATCGGAGAACATCCCATGAAAAGTGTGGATTTTGGGCTGTTTTCATGTTATAATGTCCATACATTCATCAGGACAAATGTATAAAAGGAGAAAGAGCCGTATGAGAAAAACCAAGATCATCTGCACGATCGGCCCGGCGTGCGACAATGAAGAAACTCTGACAGCCATGTGCAAGGCCGGAATGAATGTTGCGCGCCTGAATTTTTCCCACGGCTCTCATGAGGAACATCTGCGCCGGATACAGCTGGTCAAAAAAGTCAGGGAAAAGCTGAATATGCCCATTGCCATCATGCTGGATACAAAGGGGCCGGAGTACAGGATCAAGACCTTCCGGGACGGGAAAATCACGCTTCAGGAAGGCGCCTGCTTCACGCTGACGACGGAAGATATCGTCGGGGATGAGACACGGGTGGCCGTGACATATTCCAGACTGACAGAGGAGCTGCTTCCCGGGGATACCGTACTGATCAACAACGGACTGGTCATTCTGTCTGTCAAGGAGATTTCCGGCAGCAACGTGATCTGTGAGGTCAAAGCCGGGGGCGTGCTGTCTGACCGGAAGAGTATGAACTTCCCCGGAAAGGTGCTGAAGCAGAAGTTCCTGAGCGATCAGGACAGAGCGGATATTCTGTTCGGGCTCGAGCATGACATTGATTTTGTTGCTGCCTCCTTTGTATCGTGCAGGGAGGATGTGCAGGCGATCCGGGACCTGCTGGATCAGAACGGCGGAAAAAACGTTGACGTCATTGCCAAGATTGAAAACCGCAGCGGTGTGGATAAAATCGAGGAAATCTGTGAGGTGGCTGACGGCATCATGGTGGCCCGGGGCGATCTGGGTGTGGAGATTCCCTTCATGGAGGTGCCTGCCCTGCAGAAGTACCTGATCAACAAATGCCGCATTCTCGGCAAACGGGTGATTACCGCGACGGAAATGCTGGAGAGCATGATTACGAACCCGCGGCCTACACGGGCGGAAATATCCGACGTGGCCAATGCCGTATATGACGGGTCATCCGCCACCATGCTCAGCGGTGAAACCGCGGCGGGAAAATATCCGGTTCAGGCCGTCCGGACCATGGCGCAGACAGCGGAATACACGGAGGCCAGGATTGACTATACGGAGCGGTTCCACAGCATGCAGTTCACCATTCACAGCAATCTGGACGCGGTATCCCACGCAACCTGCTCCATGGCGGTGGACGTGAAAGCCAAGGCAATTGTGGTCAACTCCCTTTCCGGCCGGACGGCACGCATGGTGTCACGGTTCCGCTGCCCGGTAAGCATTATCGGAACAACAACGGACCCCAAAGCCTGGAGAAAGCTGAACCTGAGCTGGGGGGTACTGCCGGTGCTGACAGAAAGCTACAGCTCCGTGGATGTTATGTTCTGGCAGGACCTGAAACTGGCCAAGGAACTGCTCGGACTCGACAGAGGAGACAATGTCGTGCTTACGGGCGGACAGATCGGCGGCGAACCCGGCAACACCAATACCATTAAAGTGGAGAAAATCCGGTGATTAACCACAAGATATGGGGGTTTGCAAAGTAAGGGTTTTCCGGCTATAATAACAGATCGGAAGAAACAGTTTTTGGAGGGGATTCGCTATGAAAAAGCGTTTGTGTGCTCTGTTTCTGGTGCTTGTGCTGCTGGTTCCCGCAGCCATGGCTTCCGCTGCCTATTACCGGGTGAATACGAACTGGCTGAAGGTGCACCGCCTGCCGGATGATAACGCCAAGGTTCTGGACAGCTACCGGAAAGACTGGGCGCTGACCATCGAGAAGAAATATGACGACTGGTCCTACGTGACCTTCACCAACGGGAAGGACGGCTATGTCCTGACCAAATATCTGAAGAAGGGCAAGAGCTACGCTGCCTGGGTGACCTCTGACGACACAGCGCTGCGCAGCGGGCCGGCTTATTCCTTCAGCTCTGTCGGAACGCTGGCCAAAGGCGCCAAGGTAACCGTGCTGACCCATGGCTCCGGCTATGATTACGTCAGCAGCACGGTGGGACGCGGCTATGTGCGGACCGGTGCGCTGAGCACGAAAAAGGTGAAGGCTTCCGGCAAGAAGAGTACATCCGCAACCGTTGCCGGCAGCGGCGAGAGCTACGATGCCTATGTCGTCAATCCGAAAAACCGCACAGTGAACCTGCGGAAAGGCGCCGGCAAGAATTACGGGGTCATCAACGCCTACATGCCTGGCACCGGCGTGACCGTGCTGGAGAAGGGCGACACCTGGAGCAAGGTTTCCATTTACGGTGTGACAGGCTATATGATGAGCGAATACCTGTCAGCAACAAAGCCGGCGGTACCTGAAGCTGACAAGCCGAAGCCTGCAGGAGAAGCGGATGAGAAAAAGGACACCGTTGCGCCGCCCTTTACCGCCTATGTGACGAGCCCCAACGGCAAGAAGGTGAACATCCGAAACGGAGCCGGCATGGGGTACGGCGTGATAGGTTCCAGGCCCGTGGGCTCCCAGGTGAAGGTTGTGGCGTGGGTGGACAAGACCTGGAGCAAGATTGAAACCGACGGTATAACCGGCTATATGATGAGCAAGTATCTGACCACACATAAGCCCGAAGGAGTTCCGGCTGAGTCCTCCGCGACTCCCAAAACGCAGATTGCGCCGCCTTATCAGGCAATCGTGACCAGCCCGGACGGCAAGGGTGTGAACGTGCACCGCGGCGCCGGCCTTGGCTATGCCAACTCCGATATCGGCAGGCTGAATGTGGGCACCGAAGTGACAGTCACCGCCTGGGTGGATAAAACCTGGAGCAAGATCGAGGTAAACGGCAAGACCGGATATATCATGACCAAATACCTGCGGACGAAGTAAGCGCCTCAGCAGGCTGCGGCAGGCGGGTGCCAGGAGGCATCCGCCTGCTGTGTTTATCACAGGGCAGGGAACATCTGTCCATGAGGAGGAACGCATATGCGAAACAGTGACCGCAAATCTTCGGCGATCCTGATTTTTATCGGCCTGCTGCTGACGGCTGTATTCGCGGTGGGACTGACAGTCTCCCGGGATCCCGCAGCGCTGCTCCCCAAACACCGGTATGATTATGCGCTGGAATCCATTCTGCGGTTATGCGCGGAATGGTGGATTCCAGCGGGGGTTATCGGTATTCCCATGTTCGTGATTTCCCTGGGCATCAGCCTGTGGCGGGAATCCGGGGCAGAGAAAAGAGAACGGAGATAAGACCGGAAAACGCTGAGATCGGGAGGCAGTATGACGGAACGGCTGTATTATGATGATGCTTACCTCTGGGACTTTGAAGGACAGGTGACAGCCTGCCGCAAAGCACGGCAGGAAGACCGGTGGGAGATCGCCCTGGACCGCAGCGCTTTTTACCCGACGTCCGGCGGACAGCCCTATGACACAGGGACTCTTTCCTGGGAAGACGGGGAAACGCCGGTGACGGACGTGGAGGCAGACCGGGATGGAGAGGTCTGGCATACAACGGACCGGGAAATACCGGCAGGAACGGCCGTGAGGGGCAGAATTGACGGCGCGCGCAGGACAGACCATATGGAGCAGCACGGCGGAGAACATATGCTCGCAGGCGCTATATGGGAAAAGCTCGGCGGGACGACGATCGGACTGCATCTGGGGCAGGAGGAAAGCACGATTGACGTTGCTCTGCCGGAGGAACGGACGCACCTGACGGAAGAAGAAATCACCATGCTGGAGGATACGGTGAACAGCCGGATCCGGATGGACGCGCCGATCCGCTGCTGGTTCCCGCCGGCGGAGGAGCTGAGCAGGCTGCCGCTCCGCAAGCCGCCCACAGTTGCAGAGCATGTGCGGATTGTGGCCATGGGTGATTTTGAAATGGTTGCCTGCGGCGGCACCCATCCGGCTTCCACGGGCAGAATCGGCCTGATCAAAATACTGAGCGTAATTCCTGCCAGGGGAAAAGCGAGGATCAGCTTTGTCTGCGGCGGACGCGCCTGCCGGATGTTCAGCCGGTATATGCGGTGCGCAGACAAGGCAGGAGCGGCGCTTTCCTGCCCGGTGGACAAGCTGTCCAGGGCAGCCAGTGATCTGAAGAGCCGGCTGGGTGAAGCGGAGCGGAAGCTGAACCAGTTCGAAACAAGGGAAGTGCTGGAGACCATCGCAAAAGCCGAGGATCATGACACACTGCCAGGATACATTCTGGCCGCTGTGACCCTGCCGGAAATGAACGCCAGGGCTGTGGCGGAGGCCGTGTCCCGCTATATTGCGCAAAAAAAGAAAATACTGCTGCTGATTACGGGTGAAAGGCTGACCTTCGGCCGGTCCGCGGACGTGCCGCTGGATATGGGAGCGCTGATCCGCAGGGTCGGCCGGGGCGGCGGAAGACCGGATCTGGCCTCCGGAGCGGGAATTCCGGAATGCATCGGGGTGGCGGTAAAAATCCTGAAGACGGAGGGTGTTCGCTGATGACGGAGGAAAAGGATCTGATCCGGATCCGGTGGCATGTTGACCGCAGCGGCGAAACACCGCTGTTTATGCTGATCTGCGAGCATCCCGACTATCCGGACCTGAAGGTGAGCGCGGAAAGCTCGGACGGCATGACGGAGAGAAGGGCCAAGGCCGTACTGATGCAGCAGATGTACGAGCTGGGAAAGGAGAAGGGTATCTCCCCGCAGCGGCTGCGGTTTAAAATCAACGGAATAGAGGAATAAAAAAAGGGCTTCGCCGGATGGCGAAGCCCTTTGCATACAGGCTTTACTTGGTGATGATCAGCATCAGCAGACTCAGCGCGACAAAAATGCCGGCGGCAATCTTGGTTCCCAGCGCAAGACGGGCTTCCATTGTCTTGGACTTGGCCTTGCTGAAATAGCTGTTGCTGGAAGACTGACCGGAAATAGCGCTGATGCCGCCGTCCTCAGAGGACTGAAGCAGCACGGTAACGATCATAAACAAAGCTGCGATAATCAGCAGAACGGAAACTACGGTAACCATAGCGAAAAAACCTCCTCTTTATCAGCCGGGATATGATAGCATACCCGGATAAAAAACGCAAGCCTTTTTTACAGATCCCGGTTCTGCTTCTGGGCGGCCAGGGCTGTCAGGCAGTTCTGCTTGCTGCGCTCGATGTGCTTTTCCATCAGCGCGCGGAAGTTTTCCAGATCCTTCTGCTCCACGAAGTCCACAAGGCGGTGATGCTCCTCATGCGCGGTGCTGCGGCGGTTTTCCTGCCGGATAGCCATAGCTGAGAAACGCCGGATATATTCATCCTGACCTTCAATGACGCGCAGGATACGGTTTTTTCCGGAAATCCTGGTGAGGCTGGTATGAAAATCACGGGCCAGGGGTGATAATCCTTCCACATCATCAGATGCCATCAGCCGATCCATCTCCGCCAGCTTTCCGCGCAGAGAGGCGATATCCTCCGGCGTGGCATTTTCGATGATATAGGGCAGAGTGAGCATCTCCAGAGAGTTGCGGATGGTATAGATCTGCTCAACATCCTCAGGCGTGAAGGCACGGACGACAACGCCCCTGCGGATTACATATTCAACCAGGCCGTCACGCTCCAGCTTGCGCAGCGCTTCACGCAGAGGCGTTCTGGAAATGTGAAGCCGGTCGGCATATTCCGTTTCAACAATACGTTCTCCGGCGGGTATTTCTCCGGTGATAATGGCTCTTTTCAGCACATCATAGGCGATTTCCCGAATCGGACGACTCTCATTCATAGGCTCAAAAGAAAGAGTCATAAAGGCACCTCCATACAGTCATTCCGTAGGCCTTTAGAAAATACAGCAAAAATACAATAATGTCAATATGTCCATCTGTCAGCTGGGCTGAGAGAGCAGGGAGCGCAGACCGCGGAAGGGCGGAAACTTGACAAGGAAAGCAGCGGTTTGTAAAATATCCAAAGGTGAAAAGGAGCGTGAAACAGCTGCATGTTTGAAGGCTTTGAGGTCCTCCGGAATGCCCCGATGCGGGAGTATACCACCCTTCGACTGGGCGGGCCGGCGGACTGGCTTGCCTTTCCCAGAAACCGCGGAGAGATTGACGCCCTGATACGGGAAGCCGGATCCGCAGGTATGCCGGTAACGGTTATCGGCCACGGGAGCAATCTCCTGGTGCTGGACGGAGGCATCCGGGGACTGGTGATCCGGGTGGAAAAAAATATGCGGGAGATCCGGATTGAGGGAAACCGGCTGACAGCAGAGGCAGGAGCCATGCTGATCAGCGCGGCCCAGGCAGCCGCTGCAGCCGGGCTGAGCGGACTGGAATTTGCCGGCGGAATTCCCGGAACCGTCGGGGGCGGAGTAACCATGAACGCCGGCGCCTATGGCGGGGAGATCGCACAGGTCATCGCCTGGGCGGAGTGCCTGCGTCAGGACGGAACGGTTATCCGCCTGGACAGGGAAGCACTGGGACTGGGATACCGGCATTCCGCCGTGATGGATCAGGGACTGATTGTTACCGAAGCCGCATTTGACCTGATCCCCGGAAAGGAAGAAGAAATCCGCCTGACCATGGCAGAGCTGAACGCCAGACGGGCGGAAAAGCAGCCGCTGGATCTGCCCAGCGCAGGCAGTACCTTCAAGCGCCCGGAAGGCGCGTTTGCCGCCGCGCTGATCGATCAGTGCGGGCTGAAAGGATACAGTGTGGGCGGAGCCAGAGTAAGTGAAAAACATGCCGGATTCCTGATCAATACAGGAGACAGCAGTGAGGACTTTCTGACGCTGATGCGGCAGGTTCAGCGGATTGTGGCTGAAAGAGCCGGAATCCTTCTGGAGCCTGAGATCCGGATCGTGGGAGAGGAAAACGCATGAAGTATCTGATTGTGACCGGTCAAAGCGGGGCGGGAAAAACCGCGTGCGTCCGTTTCCTGGAAGACCAGGGAAGCTTCTGCATGGACAATATCCCGCCGATGATGCTTCCCAGACTGCTGGAAGCCTTTTCCGCCACGCCGATCCGCCAGAAAACCGTTACGCTGGGTGTGGACATCCGGAGCGGGGAATTCTTTGATGCGCAGGCTGTGGCGAGGATGATCCGGGAACTGCAGAAAATGGGAAACCGGATTGAAGTCGTGTTCATGGAAGCCGGAGAGGACACGCTGCTGAGCCGCTATAAGGAAACGCGCCGGGAGCATCCGCTGGCCCAGGAAGGCCTGACGCTGACTGAAGCGATTGCGGAGGAAAGGAACCGGCTGCAGCCTCTGCGGGAGATTGCCAATTATGTGATCGACACCACGGGTATGAATGCTAAAACCCTGCGGAAACAGGTAAGCAGGACACTGGGCAGCCTGGAGGACTTTGATCCGCCTTTCCGCGCAGAGGTGATGAGCTTCGGCTTCAAAAGAGGGCTGCCGCGGCAGGCGGATCTGGTGGTGGACGTTCGGTTCCTTCCCAATCCTTTCTATATTGACAGTCTGTGCCGCCACAGCGGCCTGGATGAAGATGTACGCACCTTTGTGATGGAGCATCCGACGACTGTTGCCTTCATGGAAAAATATAAGGAAATGCTGGCTTTCCTGATTCCGCATTACCGGGAGGAAGGAAAACACCGGCTTGTGGTGGCTGTGGGGTGTACCGGCGGCGCGCACCGCAGCGTGGCCATTGCAGAGGCCATCGGCGGATATCTCCGTGAACTGGGGATTCCGACAGAAGTGAACCACCGGGATCTGATGCTGGAGCAGGCACGGTGGAACGCGCCTGTGGAGGATGAGGGCTGATGCGCCGTGAGGAAGGGCAGAGCTTCTCCGCCAGGGTGAAGGAGGAGCTGGTCAGGCTGCCCCTGGGAAAAACCTGCTGCATGCTCAGTGAGATCGCGGCATTCACCCAGACCTCCGGACATCTGGGCTTTCGCGGCCGCGGCGGATTCACCGTCAGCTATCGACTGGATAACGCCGGGGCAGCCCGGCGTTTGTTTTTGCTGTTAAAACGGCGCCTGAACGTAAGTCCGACGCTGCACTTTGTGCAGACGCCTCAGCTGGGAGGACGGCGCACCTGTGTTCTGACATTGTCAGGAGAGGATGCCGGAATACTGCTGAATGCCCTGCACATGACAGAAACCGACGAAGAGGGGCAGATGCATTTCAGACGAACTGTACCCCGGCATCCGATGACGCGGCTTTGCTGCCGGAAGGCTTTTTTCCGCGGGGCATTTCTCGGCACCGGGACCATCAGCAATCCGGAAAAAAGCTATCATTTTGAATGGAAAGCTGAAGATGAACAGCTGCCGGATACGCTGCGGAAGCTGCTGGAGAAGGCGGAGCTGCCCTGGCATACCTATACCCGGAAAGGCCAGACAGTGGTCTATCTGAAGGGGGCACAGCAGATCTCCGACATGCTTGCCGCAATGGGCGCGGCGCAGAGTGTTCTGACCATGGAAAATATCCGTGCCGGGAAACAGCTGCGGGCCAGCGTGGCCCGGGCTGCCAACTGCGATGAGCACAACGGGGAGAAGGCTCTGGATGCATCCCTGGCACAGATGGAAGCAATCAAAAGGATTTCACTGAAGATCGGGCTGTTCACCCTGCCACCGGCACTGCAGCAGGTAGCCAGGATGCGGCTGGAGCATCCGGAACTGAGTCTGCAGGAGCTGGGGGAGCAGATGGATCCTCCGGTGGGCAAAAGCGGGATTAACCACCGGATGCGGCGGCTGATGGCCATCTCAGCCGGACTGGAAGAAGAGTGACTGAATACGGCGGCGGACGCAGAAAGGAGCGGAAACCATGATCGCTTCCCTGGCATATATGATTTTCCACCTGGCGTGCGGCCTGCTGATCGTGCGTTTCCTGCTGCCGCGCCACCGGCCGGTGAACCGGATCTGGCTTGGACTGTGTCTCGGGCTGCTGATGGAAATGTGGCTGCCGGCTCTGGCCGCCTTTGTGAGCGCCTTTACACGAACTGCCCATCTGGCAGCGGCGGGAGCCGCAGCGCTGCTGACCGCAGCCGCCGGGCTGCTGCGGGACCGGCGCAGCGCCGCTGCGTGGGATGAAGCGGAAAGCCGGTTTCTGCGCCAGGCTCTTCTGCTGGTGATACCGCTGACTGTGCTGAGCGGATGGCTGCAGTACACGCATGTAATGCGGATTGACCTTGCCGGGAACTGGCGGGTAGGACAGAGTACCTACGGGGATCTGCCCATGCATCTGAGCTTTATTACGGGACTGGCAGGAAAAGCCTTTCCCGCGGACTATCCTTTTTATCCCGGGACCCGGCTGTCCTATCCCTTCCTGACAGACTCCCTAAGCACCTCCTTTTATCTGTTGGGTGCGCCGCTCCAGGCGGCGACCGTCATCCCTGCAACGCTGATGATGTCGCTGTGCTATCTGGGCGTGCTGGTTCTGGGGAGAGAGATGACTGCGGGAAAACGGACAATGCTGCTGGCGGCTTTGCTTTTTTTCCTGAACGGCGGGCTTGGATTCCTGTATGATTTTGATCTGGCAGGAGGCCGGACGGCAAGCGGAGAGCTGACAGTCCTGGCACGGATACAGCACATACTGGAAGGCTGGTATCAGACACCGACAAATCAGCCGGATCCGAACAATCTGCGCTGGTCCAATGTAATCGCGGATCTGATGATCCCTCAGCGTACGCTGCTTGGCGGATGGTGTATGGTCATTCCATGCCTGTATCTGCTGGACGCAGCCTTCCGCCCGGCGCAGAGGACGCGGCTGGGAGGCGGCCGAGCTGTCGGCCTGCTGGGAGTCTGGGCCGGGTCGCTGCCTCTGATTCATACGCACAGCTTCCTGGCACTGGCGCTCGCATCCCTCGGCGCGCTGACCTATGACATGATTCACGGCGATCCCCGGGAAGCGCCGGGCCGCAGAAGCCGTTGGAAAATCTTTCTGCCTTATCTGATTTACGGCGTGATTGCCGCTGCGCTTTCGCTGCCGCAGCTTTTCGGATTCACCTTTGCCCAGGCCTTTCAGGGTGAAAAGGGCGTCAGCTTTCTCAAATTCCAGTTCAACTGGGTCAACAATCCCAGGGGAGCGGGAATGCGGGATCTTTACGGCTGGTTCTATATGAAGAACATCGGGCTGCCCTTTCTGGCGCTTCTGCTGGCACTGCCGGAACGAAATCCCAGGTGGCGCAGGCTGTTCGCGATGGCGCTTCCCATTATTCTGGCAGCGGAATTCATCCGGTTTCAGCCGAATGAATACGACAACAACAAGCTGTTCTATCTGGCATGGCTGCTGTGCTGCATGATTGTTGCCGAATGGACCGGCGTGATCTGGCGGCGGCTGAAGGGTCTGCGTGCCAGGCCGGTGATCGCGGGGCTGACAGCAGTGACTGTTTTCCTCAGCGCTGGTCTGACCCTGTGGCGTGAAACTGTATCAGATTATATTGCATTCTCCGCTGAATCGGTGGAAGCCGGGGAATTCGCACGGGATCATACCCCGGAGGATGCGGTGTTTTTAACCGGGACCCAGCACCTGAACCCGGTGCTGAGCATCGGCGGAAGGACAATTGTCTGCGGGCCTGATCTGTGGCTCTACTGGCATGGGTTTGACACTTCAGAACGCCAGACGGATATCAGCGCTTTCATGAACGACCCGGAAAAGAACGCCTGGGTGCTGAGCAAGTATGACGTGGATTATATTCTGGTTTCATCCTATGAAAGAGGAAACTATCAGGTGGATGAGGAAAAGCTGACGGAGCATTATCCTCTGGTTTTTGAAAACGGAGAGGCACGGATCTATCAGGTTCCGGAAGGATGAAAATGAGCAAAATGTCAACATTTTAACCTTTTCAAACAGGCCGTAACATGATATAATTAAAAAAAGTTTGTCTGCGGGTTTTCCGGACGAAAACTGAATGAGGAGGTTTCACCAATGAAGAAAAAAGCATTGCCCATTCTGACCTGTGCACTGGCGATCCTGGCGATCATTTTCATTGTGACGACTGTCACCGGAAACAACAAGAACGGCAGCCTGTCGGACCAGCTGAGCACTCTGAAGGCTCAGATTGAGGAACAAACAGCTAAAGTGACTGAGCTGACCACTGCCGGCGAGGAAAAAGACGGTGTGATCGCGGAGCTGACCAAGGCCGCCGAAGAGACGGCAGGCCAGATAACTGCTCTGACGACAGATGCGGAAGAAAAGGCTGCCGCGGTGGAGAAGCTGACGAAGGAAGCCACTGAAAAGGATACCCTGATCACCGGTCTCAACACACAGATCGAAGAAGCAGCCAAGGCCGCAGAAGCGCTGCAGGGTGATGTGACCGCAAAAGCCGCCGAGATTGAAACCCTGACGGCCGATGCAGCGGCAAAAGCTACGGAAATTGAAACGCTGACGGCTGATGCGGCTGCAAAAGCTACGGAAATTGAAACACTGACCACTGCCAAGACGGCTCTGGAGACTCAGGTGACGGAGCTGACCACTGCCAAGACGGAACTGGAAACCCAGGTGACCGATCTGACGGCTCAGCTGACAGAAAAAACAACGGAAGCGGAAGGCCATCTGACTGATAAGGGCAGCATGGCGACGCAGATTGAGGGACTCAGCAGCACGAATACGGAGCTGAGCACACAGCTTGAAACTGTAACGAAGGAAAAAGACGGCCTGATTGCAAAGATTGAAGAGATTACCAAGGACGCTGAAGCCAAGGCGACCGAACTGGAGTCCGCGCTGAAGGCAAAGGTTGATCTGGAAGGCACAGTTACCGATCTTCAGACAAAATTTGAGGCAGCAGTGAAGGAAAAGACTGATATTGAAGGCACTGTTTCAGATCTGACGACCAAGTTTGAAGCCGCTCAGAAGGAGCTAACTGATCTGAAGACTGCTGCGGAGGAAAAGGCCGCGGAGCTTAATCTGGAGGAACTGAGCCTGGAAGGCCTGAACGAGGAAACTCTGACCGGCCTGGCGGACAAGCTGACGGAAGCCCTGAAGGAACTGGGCTACAAGCTGACGCTGGAAAAGGAAGAGATAAAGAAAGATAAATAATCATTCAGACAAAGTAAAACAGACAGGAGCTGGCAAGCTCCCGCCTGTTTTTTTCGTTCAGGCCATCCAGTGAACCCTACTTTCGGGGACCGGCAATATGGAAAAATTTTTAAAATAATTCTTGACAACGGAGCAAAAACAGGTATAATACCAACTGTTGCGTGAGCGACATGAGCACCATTAGCTCAGTTGGTAGAGCACCTGACTCTTAATCAGGGTGTCTAGGGTTCGAGTCCCTAATGGTGTACGGTCCCGGAAGTTCTTGCAGATCAAGGCTTCCGGGATTTTCGTTTTGACTGGCATTATATGATATAATCCAGAAGAATAACCGATCCGGGTCTGACCGGTAAAACAAACCGACTGAGCAGCAGGAGTTTAACTATGGCAGACAGGAAACAGCGGCAATCCTTATTTCTGAGTGAATACTTTATGGCGGCAGCCTGTGCGGTTGTCGTCATCACAAGCCTTATCTCCCTGTTTCTCTGTTTCAGGGAGAGGGATTCGTTCCGGTTTTTTGAGATTTCCGCCAAGCTGGCAACAGCATCAGCCATGTATCTGGCGTTTAAGTTTTTCAAATGGGACGTGGCCAAGGGACTCATGGGCGGCGTCCTGTTCTGCCTGATGTATCAGGAGGCTCATTTTGTCCTTGCAGTGCTGTGGAGTGAGCAGAATTTTGATACCTATCTTGTAGCCGGCGTGCAGGGAAGCCTGTATCTGGCTGCCGCCGGCATGGCTTTCCTGATGACCGTGATCATCACAATCAACCATTTTTTCATCAACTACAACTTCCGCGGCAATCCGAAAAACGTGATCCTTAACCGGATGGCCATCCTTTTTAAATTCGCCGTATATATCCTGCTTTTTGCCGCCAACAGCCGGCTCGGCTTTCCTTCCGCAGCTTTGTGGAAGAACGCGCTTCAGTATGTCACAGACAGCGCCCTGCTGCTTCTGCTGGTCAGCGTGGAGTCGCAGTTTGATTCCTTTAAGGTCCTGCGTCAGGAGCTGCTGACGCTGAAAAGGGAAGGAGGCAGGAAGGAATGAGTCTCAGGCAAAGACTGTCCGGAATCTGGCTGATCTCGATGACCCTTCTGGCCCTGTTTGCCTTTACGGTCTATTTTGTGGCTCAGATGTGGCTGAGCCTCCTGCAGGCCTTGTATCTGACGCTGGCTGTACTACAGATTGCGGCGCTGATTCTGTATCTCTGGGGCCCGGAAAAGCTGAAATCCAGGATCGTCAGGATTCTTTACCGCGTGCTGTACGCTTCCTCGTTTGCTGTGATTCCTGCCTTTGCGTTCATCTTTATGGGACTGGTCTCCCAGTATCACGTGACGATTCCGGACAGTATCGACGCAGCGTCCATGCCTGCAGCGCAGATCCTTCCTGCGGATCAGACAGTGGTTTACAACACGGGCACGGTTTACGTCATTTTTCCGGAATATTCGGATATCACGCTGGCATGCGGGAAGCGTCCGTCAAAAGCAGATGAAACCATCACCTGGTGCAGCGGAGCTGCTTTTCAGCACGATATCAGCCTTGGCTTCACCCATGAGAACATAGACGGGGATCATGCCGCGGACGGGGAATTCCATGAAAGCCCGTATAACAAGGACAGCTTTGCGGCTTTTGTATTTTCAAAGGGCAGTTTTGCCTTCGCCTTTGACGATGCTTCCTCAGCCATCCGGGAAGCCGCAGAGGCCGGCGGAAGCGGGTTTATGCAGTTCGGACTTATCAGGGACGGGGAACCCGTCATGAATATCAACCGGCCCAGGGCGCGCTGCTACAGGACACTGGCAGAGCTGAACGGCAACCTGTGCATCATTGATTCCGTGAATATGCTGCATTTTGAAGCGTTCATGGAAGAGCTTCAGCGGCTTGGAGTTACGAATGCGCTGTATATGGATATGGGAGCCGGATGGAATTATTCCTGGTACAGGAACGCGTATAACAGGGTTGTGACACTGTTCGGTCTTCCGGTTCCCTGGTCCCACAACTGGATTGTGTTTCGGAAATAACACGCGGGGAGACAGAGAACCGTCCCCTGTCTCCTAAAGGAAAAGCCCGGCATTTCTGCCGGGCCGGGAAATCAGCGGAACGGAAAGGACCGTCCCTTCGTTCCATTACATGAGCTTGCGGAACATGGCTTCGAAATCAGCCAGGGTCGCGGGCCTCGGGTTGCCGGGTGCGCAGGCGTCAGCGGCAGCGGACTCGCAGAGGAAGGGCAGATCCTCTTCCTTCAGCTTATCCAGTTTGGTGGGGATGCCGACATCAACGGACAGCTGACGAACGGCGTCAATGGCAGCCTTGCGGTAAGCAGCGGGCTCCATGCCGGCGGTATCCACACCGAAGGCTTCAGCGATGGCCCTGAACTTTTCACCGGTGCATTCCTGGTTGAATTCCATGACGATGGGCAGCATCATGGCGCAGGCAACGCCGTGCGGCGTGTCATACACAGCGCCCAGGGTGTGGGCCATGGAATGGGCGATGCCCAGGCCGACGTTGGAATACGCCATGGCGGTCACATACTGAGCCAGGGCCATGCCCTCGCGGCCGTCAGGATCATTCTGCACAGCGGCGCGGAGATTCTTCGCGATCAGTTTGATGGCTTCCAGATCCAGGCAGTCGGACAGGGCCCAGGCAGCCTTGGTGGTGTAGCCTTCAATCGCGTGGGTCAGCGCGTCCATACCGGTGGAGGCGGTGAGCCCCTTGGGCATGGAGGCCATCATATCCGGGTCGACAACCGCCACATCCGGAATGTCGTTCGGGTCAACGCAGACAAACTTCCGCTTCTTTTCGACGTCCGTGATCACATAGTTGATGGTGGACTCGGCGCCGGTGCCGCCGGTGGTGGGAACAGCGATGGTGAAGACGGTGCGGTGCTTCGTGGGGGCAACGCCTTCCAGGGAGCGTACATCATAGTATTCAGGATTGTTGACGATGATGCCGATGCCCTTGCCGGTATCCATGGAGGAACCGCCGCCGATGGTGATCATGAAATCGGCGCCGGAAGCGCGGTAAGCATCCACGCCCTGCTGCACATTCTCAATGGTGGGGTTGGGCTTGATATTGGAATATACTTCATAAGCGATGCCGTTCTTTTCCAGAAGCTCAGTCACCTTGGCGGTAACGCCGAATTTGACCAGATCCGGATCAGAGGCAACGAAGGCCTTTTTGAATCCTTTGGAAGCAACGATGCCGGGAATTTCGTTGATAGCGCCATGACCGTGGTAGGATACGCCGTTGAGAACAAAACGATTGACAGCCATAAGCAAACCTCCATAAAATAGTATTGGAAACCACGAACATTATAGCATATTTTGTCCGGGGAAGAAAAGGATTTTATCCGAATCGGGAAAGCATGCCGGGGATCCGGCATCGGGAAAGGAAGCGCAAAAACATGAAGGTTACGTTTCTGGGCGCGGACCGGCAGGTGACTGGCAGCTGCACCATGATAGAATGGCTGCCGGAACGGTACTGCCTGGTGGATTACGGAATGGAGCAGGGGGAAAACAACGTTCAGCAGGCCGAGCTGCCCGTGGAACCTGCCCGGATTGAATATGTCTTCCTGACGCATGCCCACATCGACCATTCCGGCAGGCTGCCGCTTCTTTATAAAAACGGGTTCAGGGGAACGGTTTACGCGACAGCTGAAACCACGAACCTGTGCACCATCATGCTGGCTGACAGCGCCGCTATTCAGGAATCCGACGCCGAGTGGCAGACGAAAAAGAACCAGCGGGCCGGGCTGCCGCCGGCGGAACCGCTGTACACCGCGGAGGACGCGGCAGGGGTTATGAAGCTGTTCAAGCCCTGCCGCTACGGAGAGATCAACCTGGTGGATGAGGGCCTGAGCCTGCGGTTTACGGACGCGGGGCATCTGCTCGGATCAGCCTTCCTGGAGGTTTTCCTGCGGGAAGGGGAGACGCAGAAGACCATGGTGTTCAGCGGAGACGTTGGCAATACGGATCAGCCGATTATCCGGGATCCGCAGCCGATGCGGGAAGCGGATTACCTGATGATCGAGTCCACCTACGGCAACCGGCTGCATGAGCGGACCACGGATCCGATTCCGCTGCTGACAGGCATTCTGACCCGGACATTCCAGCGGGGCGGCACCGTGATCATTCCTTCCTTCGCGGTCGGCAGAACTCAGGAGCTGCTCTACTTCATCCGGGAAATCAAACAGCGGCATCTGATTCCGGAACAGCTGCGGGATTTTCCGGTGTATGTGGACAGCCCGCTGGCCAATGAAGCCACGGCGATTTTCCTGCAGTGCGGGATGGACTGCCTGGACGATGAGACGCGGGAAGTGATGCGCAGCGGTGAAAACCCCATCTGGTTCGACGGGCTTCACACCGTGGTTTCCGCGGAGGAGTCCAAGGCGCTGAACGGAAACAGCGAGCCGAAGGTGATCATTGCCTCCGGCGGCATGTGCGAGGGCGGACGGATCCGTCACCATCTGAAGCACAACCTGTGGAACGAGAAAAACACGATCCTGTTTGCGGGCTACCAGGCTGCGGGTACGCTGGGACGCATTATTTACGACGGCGCAAAGACGGTGAAGATTCTGGGAGAGCCCATTGAATCCAGAGCGGAAATTGCCATGCTCAGCGGCATCTCCGGCCATGCGGACCGGGACGGACTGCTGAGCTGGCTGCGGGGATTTGAGAAAAAGCCCGCATTTGTATTCGTCAACCACGGGGATGAGGACGCAAGTACTGCCTTTGCCCGCACAGTGACGGAGGAACTGGGGCTGCCGGCATACGCTCCCTGCGCAGGCTCCTGTTACGACCTGGCAAAGGGCGAATGGATCCGGCTGACGGAGCCGGTTTACTGGAAGAAACAAACCGCCCGGAAAGCGGAAACAAAGAAAGAAAAGGATCTGTACAGCCAGCTGATGGAAGCCGTGAGGGAGCTTGCTGCCTACGCAGCCGGCCTGAGGAACCATGCCAACGGGGAGCTGCGGGAACTGACGGACCGGATCCGGGATCTCATCAGATAAAAGGGAGCAGAGCAATGGCCTATATTTATGAAACCCATATGCACACCTGCCAGGGAAGCGCCTGCGGCGTCAGCACCGGGAAGGAGCACGCCCTTTGGTACCGCGATATGGGCTATACCGGCATCATCATGACGGATCACTTTTTTCACGGCAACACCGCGGTGGACAGGCGGCTGCCGTGGGAGGAGCGGATTGACCTGTTTTTCCGGGGATATGAGGATGCGCGGGAGGAAGGGGACAAAATCGGGCTGGACGTGTTCTTCGCCTACGAGCAGAACTTTGCCGGGGATGAATATCTGGTTTACGGACTGGACAAAGCTTATATGAAGGCGCATCCCGAAATGGAGCACTGGACCCGCCGGCAGCAGCTGGAGGAGGTCCACCGGGCCGGAGGCTGCGTCATTCAGGCGCATCCGTTCCGGATCCGGGGATACATGGACAAAATCCGGCTTGCGCCATCCTTCTGCGACGGGATTGAGGCGGCGAACGCCGGAAACGATCCGATTGACGACGCCCGGGCGATCCGGTACGGCAGGGAGCTTGGCTTTCTGATGACAGCCGGATCGGATAACCATCATTCCCCGGCAAAAGCCGCCTACGGTGTGACGCTGGAAAAACGGCTGACCTGCATTGACGATTATGTACGGATCATTCTGAACCGGGAGAGCATCGGACTGGCCGTGCCGGAGGAGCGCTTTGCGTGGGACAGCGCATGGCAGCCGGATGAAAGGCACACCGCCTGGATGGTGAACGACCGGGAGGAAACGGTTCCTTCTGAAAGAAAGTGGTTTGAGGCATAAAAAATCTGCCGCGGAATCGCGGCAGTCAGATCGTAGACAAAGTGGTTTCAGCGTACAAACGCTGGAGCCATTTTGTTTTGCTTTTCCAGAAAATCAAATAGGAGCTGCAATAACCGTCTAAAAGTGCCGGAAAGAGAGGGATTCCCTCCCATTATCCTGGCTAGT
>JAFRLY010000057.1 GCA_017431005.1 Clostridia bacterium | reverse complement strand
TCTTCATGCAGCATATGGCTCACTCCTTATGCTTTTATTATACCATAAATCGCCCTCTATGTGTTGATTTTATTGACTTCTCGGCACTTTTATATGACAAAATCCGAGGCCTTAACCTCGGACTTTGTCGACAGTCTGAAATCCCCGCTTATTCGCGGGGATTTTTTAAATCCAGGATTACCTCGGGAAAATAGAGGGGAATGCTAATTTCTGAAAGCAATCTTTCTTCTTTCAAGGAATTACGGTCTGTATCATCGGGAATCTGTTTTTTCAGAATACCGGCAATGGAATCCACTCCTGACACGTTTGGATTTGTGAGCTTTGCAATTGTCTTGCCGTTTTTTGTAATCCAGATATCCTCTGTAAGTACTTGTTTTAAGTAGTGACCGAGATTCGTTCTGAACTCGGTGGCTGTAACTAGAATCAAAAGTCACTTCTCCTTTTTTGCCTTAAAAAAAATATTACAACAGAGGGATGTTCCCTTCGCGGCAGGCCTGCTGGACGTCCTCCGGCCAGAGGCTGGCCTGGACTTCGCCCACGTGGGCCTTGCGCAGGAAGTAGACGCACATGCGGCTCTGGCCGATGCCGCCGCCGATGGTCTGCGGCAGCTCGCCGTTCAGAAGGGCCTTCTGGAAGGGCAGCTCCGCCCGCTCCTCGCAGCCGCGGATCTTCAGCTGGCGGCGCAGGGCCTCCGGATCCACGCGGATGCCCATGGAGGAAACCTCCAGGGAAATATCCAGCAGGGGATCGTAGAGGAGGATGTCGCCGTTCAGGGACCAGTCGTCATAGTCCGGGGCGCGGCCGTCGTGGATCTTTCCGCTGCGGAGCGCGCCGCCGACCTGCATCAGGAAAACGGCGCCGTATTCCTTCGCGGCCTCATATTCCCGCTGCTTCGAGGTCAGGTCCGGATAGCGGTCCTCCAGCTCCTGGGTGGTGACGAAGGAAATATGATCCGGCAGCTCCGGTCTGATATGCGGATAATGGGCGCAGACATAGCCTTCCGTTTTCCGGAGAACCAGATAGATGCGGTTCACGATATCCCGCAGGAAGTCCTCGTTCCGCTCGTCGGGCGCCATGATGCGCTCCCAGTCCCACTGGTCCACGAAGATGGAGTGGATATTGTCCGTCTGCTCGTCCCGGCGGATGGCGTTCATATCCGTGTAAAGCCCTTCGCCGACGGAGAAGCCGTAGGTCTTCAGGGCCTGGCGCTTCCACTTGGCCAGGGAGTGGACGATCTCCACCGTCTGGCCGGTCTCCAGCACGTCGAAGGAAACGGGACGCTCGACGCCGTTCAGGTTGTCGTTCAGGCCGCTTTCCGGCGTGACCATGATCGGGGCGGAAACACGGGTCAGGTTCAGGGCCTTGGCCAGCTCCTGCTCAAAGAAGTCCTTGACCAGCTTGATGGCGATTTCCGTATCCCGCAGGTCCAGGACGGGATTATAGTTCTCGGGTATGATCAGATTCATGCGTACCCCTCATTTCTGACTGTTGTCCGCCTCCGGCAGGAAAACGGATATCCCATCATATCACGGGAGCACGGGGTTGAGAAGTACTGACTTTGTTTTTCTGACAGGGCTGCGGCGGCCTCCGGGAGGCAAAATACAAGGGAAAAACATAATTAACTATTGACATAGTAGGTGAATGGAGGTATACTGCGCTCAATTTTATCCGGAAGGAGCTGTGGAACAATGGCTAAGATTTATAAAGGAACCCTGGGACTGATCGGAAACACGCCGCTGGTGGAGGTGGCGAATCTGGAGAAGGAGTTGGGCCTGGAAGCGACCGTGCTGGTGAAGCTGGAGTACTTCAATCCGGCCGGGAGCGTCAAGGATCGGATCGCGAAGGCGATGATCGAGGACGCGGAAGCGAAGGGCCTGCTGAAGGAGGGCTCCGTGATCATCGAGCCGACCTCCGGCAACACGGGCATCGGCCTGTCGGCCATCGCCGCCGCGAAGGGCTACCGGATCATCCTGACCATGCCGGAAACGATGAGCGTCGAGCGGCGGAACATCCTGAAGGCCTACGGCGCGGAGCTGGTGCTGACCGAAGGCGCAAAGGGCATGAAGGGCGCCATCGCGAAGGCGGAGGAGCTGGCGCAGGAAATTCCCGGCAGCTTCATTCCGGGGCAGTTCGTGAACCCCGCGAACCCGGCGGTCCATAAGGCGACCACCGGACCGGAAATCTGGCGGGACACGGACGGGAAGGTGGACATCTTTATCGCGGGCGTCGGCACCGGCGGCACGGTGACGGGCACCGGCGAATACCTGAAGGAGCAAAACCCGGACATTAAGGTAGTGGCGCTGGAGCCGGAGGATTCCCCGGTGCTGTCCGAGGGCCGCGCGGGCGCGCATAAGATTCAGGGCATTGGCGCGGGCTTCGTGCCGGCCGTGCTGAACACGAAGGTTTACGACGAGGTGTTTAAGGCTCCTGCCGGCGCCGCGTTTGAGACGGCGAAGCTGCTGGCGAAGAAGGAAGGCATTTCCGTCGGCATTTCCTCCGGCGCGGCCCTGTACGGCGCGATCCAGCTGGCGAAGCGGCCGGAGAACAAGGGGAAGGTCATCGTGGCGCTGCTGCCGGACAGCGGCGACCGGTACTATTCCACCGCGCTGTTTACCGAATAAGATTTTCGCTGAATAAAGCCTGTCCCGGACAGTGGGACAGGCTTTTTCACGCCTGCGGCGGAGGATGCTCCGGACGCCGGAAAAACTTGCGTGAGGGGGGCATATAATGGTATACTAATCTGTATTGTTGTGTCCGCCCGGAGGCGGGCGGAATTGAAGGAGCGAGGACATGCTGGAGTTTTTGAAGAAAGCGCTGGGGGTCGGAAACGACGCGCAGCTGAAGAAACTGAAAAAGCCTGTGGACGCCGTGATGGCGCTCGAGGATGAATACAGGAAGCTGACGGACGACCAGCTGCGGGCGAAGACCGCGGAGTTCAGACAGCGTCTGGCCAACGGCGAGACGGAGGACGACCTGCTGCCGGAAGCTTTCGCGACCGTGCGCGAGGCGGCGGACCGGGTGCTGGGCATGCGGCCCTACCGGGTGCAGGTGCTGGGCGGCATCGTGCTGCACCAGGGGCGCATCGCCGAGATGAAAACCGGTGAAGGCAAAACGCTGGTGGCCACCATGCCGGCCTACCTGAACGCGCTGCGGGGCGACGGTGTGCACATCGTGACGGTCAACGACTACCTGGCCAGGCGCGACAGCGAATGGATGGGCAAGGTGCACCGCTTCCTGGGCCTGAGCGTGGGCCTGATCGTGCATGACCTGGACAGCAAAGAGCGCCAGGCGGCCTACGCCTGCGACATCACCTACGGCACGAACAACGAGCTGGGCTTCGACTACCTGCGGGACAACATGGTGATCCGCCAGGGCGACCTGGTGCAGCGGGGTCACGCCTTCGCCATCGTCGACGAGGTGGACTCCATCCTGATCGACGAGGCCCGGACGCCCCTGATCATCTCCGGACAGGGCGAGAAGAGCACCGAGCTGTACGACAAGGTCGACGCCGTGGTCCGGACGATGAAGCCGGAGATCCACTTTGAGGTGGAGGAGAAGAAAAAGGCCGTCACCCTGACGGACGAAGGCGCCCGGAAGGTGGAGAACGCCTTCGGGATCGACAACCTGAACGATCCGGAGAACAGCGAGCTGAACCACCATGTGAACTGCGCGCTGCGGGCCCACAACATCATGAAGCGGGACGTCGACTACGTCGTGCAGAACGGCCAGGTCGTCATCGTGGACGAGTTCACCGGCCGCCTGATGATCGGCCGGCGGTACTCCGAGGGCCTGCACCAGGCCATTGAGGCCAAGGAGCATGTGAAGGTGGAGCGGGAAAGCAAGACCCTGGCCACCATCACCTTCCAGAACTACTTCCGCATGTACAATAAGCTGAGCGGCATGACCGGTACGGCGAAGACGGAAGAGGCCGAATTCCAGGGCATCTACTCTCTGGACGTCGTGGAGATTCCCACCAACAAGCCGAACATCCGCAAGGATATGGAGGACGTCGTATACAAGAACAAGGCGGCGAAGTTCAACGCCGTGATCGCCTCCATCGAGGAGCATCACAAAACGGGCCAGCCGGTGCTGGTCGGCACGATCAGCGTCGAGGTCAGCGAAATGCTGAGCGAGATGCTGCGCCGCCGCGGAATTGACCATGAGGTGCTGAACGCGAAGCACCATGCCAAGGAAGCTGAGATCGTGGCCCAGGCGGGCCACTACGGCGCCGTGACCATCGCCACCAACATGGCCGGCCGCGGAACCGACATCCTGCTGGGCGGCAACCCGGAATTCCTCGCCCGGAAGGCCCTGCGCCAGGAAGGCCTGGAGGAAGACCTGATCGAGGCGGCTACCGGCCACAACGAGGAAGTGGACCCCGAGGTGCTCGAGGCCCGGAAGCGCTACAACGACCTGTATACCCAGTTCAAGGCGGAGACGGACAGGGAGCACGAGCGGGTGCTGCAGACCGGCGGCCTGCACATCATCGGCACGGAGCGGCATGAGAGCCGCCGGATCGACAACCAGCTGCGCGGCCGTTCCGGACGCCAGGGCGACCCGGGCTCCACGCAGTTCTTCATCAGCCTGGAGGACGACCTGATGCGCCTGTTCGGCTCCGAACGGATCGGCGCCATGGTGGACCGGCTGGGGCTGAAGGACGACGAGCCGCTGACCGCCGGCATGCTGACAAAGCAGATTGAGTCCGCCCAGAAGCGGATTGAAGGCCGGAACTTTGAGACCCGGAAGCACGTGCTGGAATACGACAACGTCATGAACCGGCAGCGTGAGGTCATTTACGGCCAGCGCCGCCGGGTGCTGATGGGCGAGAACGTCCGGGACAGCATCCAGAAGATGGCGGACCACGTGATCGACTTCGCCGCGGGCCGCTGGATGAACGGCGAGGACCCGAAGGAGTGGGAGTGGCGCGAGGCCACCAACTACCTGGAGAACCTGTGCTGCCATCACGGCGCGCTGGAGGCGAACCGGAAGCTGGCGGACGACGAGGACCGCGACGGCTTCCTGGCAGCCCTGAAGGAGGACGCAAGGACCTTCTACGCCGAACGGGAGCAGATGCTCAGCGACATGCATGTGGACATGCGCGAGGTTGAGCGGGTTATGCTGCTGCGCAGCGTCGATATCCGGTGGATGGACCACATCGACGCCATGGACCAGCTGCGGGACGGCATCGGCTACCGGGCCTACAGCGGGAAGAACCCCGTGACGGAATACCAGATCGAAGCCGCCCACATGTTTGAGGAGCTGAACCACCTGATCCGCGAGGATACGGTGCGCCGGGTCTACCAGACAAAGATCCAGGTGACGCCGGAGCGGGTGCAGACCGCGAAGCCGGTGGAGGCCCGGACGGCGGGGGACGGCCCTCGGCAGCCGCGGCGGCTCCTGCGGGTCGAGAAGGTCGGCCGCAACGATCCCTGCCCCTGCGGCAGCGGGCTGAAGTACAAAAATTGCCACGGAAAAATTCAGAACGATCAGGCGAACGCATAGCATGCGTATTGAACCAGAGAGGCACAGAGACTGAACAGAACGAACGGGGCTTCCGCGGGAAGCCGGAAAGGAAAGAAATATGCTGGAACTGGAACAATACGCCCAGGATATCGCGGGAATCCGCAAGAGCATTCTGGCGGCGGGAGAGGCGCTTCATGTGGACCACATGAAGGAGCAGATTGACGAGCTGACCGAGGAAATGAATCAGCCGGAATTCTGGAACGACACGGACCGCTCCACCCGGGTGAACCAGAAGCTTGGACATCTGAAGAATAAACTGGAGCACTATCAGGGACTGCTTTCCCAGGCGGACGACATCGACGTGATGATGGAGCTGGCCCGGGAGGGCGACGACGAGGACATGGTGCGGGAGACCGGGGAAGCCCTGGCGCACCTGAAGGAGCAGGCGGATGCCCTGGAGCTGGAAACCCTGATGCGGGGCGACTACGACGACAACGACGCGGTGCTGAGCCTGCACGCCGGCGCCGGCGGCACCGAGGCGCAGGACTGGACCCAGATGCTGTACCGGATGTACACCCGGTACTGCGAGCAGATGGGCTTCGAGGTGAAGCTGCTCGACCTGCTGGACGGGGACGAGGCCGGCATCAAGAGCGTGACCTTTGAGGTCAGCGGCGACCATGCCTACGGCTACCTGCGGGGCGAGAAGGGTGTGCACCGGCTGGTGCGGATTTCCCCCTTCGACGCCAACGCGCGGCGGCACACCTCCTTCTCCAGCCTGGACGTGGCGCCGATGCTGGAGGATGACGGGGACGAGATCAAGATCGACATGAAGGACGTGCGGGTGGACACCTACCACTCCAGCGGCGCGGGCGGACAGAACGTCAACAAGACCAGCTCCGCCGTCCGGATGACCCACTATCCGACCGGCATCGTCGTGGCCTGCCAGACGGAGCGCGACCAGGTGCAGAACCGCGCCACGTGCTTAAAGATGCTGAAGGCCAAGCTGCTGGAGCTGAAGGAACGCGAAAAGGAACAGCAGATGGCGGACATCAAGGGCGAGATGAAGAAGATCGAATGGGGCAGCCAGATCCGCTCCTACGTGTTCCAGCCCTACACCATGGTCAAGGATCACCGGACCGGGTACGAAAGCGGGAACATTGACGACGTGATGAACGGACATCTGGAAGGCTTCGTGACGGCGTACCTGAAGATGCAGTAATGAGAAAAGGATTGTACGCGGCCGGCCTGCTGGCCGCGGTCCTCTGGCTGCTGGCTGCCGCCGCCGGCCTGGTATGGCTGTCGGCAGGGGACGGCGGGCTGATGGCCCGGGAGATGCTGAAGCACGCCCCGCCGGAGGCTTCGGGCCTGCCGGAGGCGGAATACCGCGGCGCCGCGGAGATGACTGCCGGGTACCTGACCGGCCGGACAGCGGAATTCCAGTACCTGCTGACCGGGGAGGACGGCGTCACCTACGCCTGCTTCCAGCCGCACGAGGCGGCGCACATGGCGGACTGCCGGGCGCTGATCCTGCTGGCGGGCCGGGTGTGCCTGCTCTGGCTCGCCGCGCTGGCGCTGATCATCGTTTTCCTGCTGACGGGCCGCAGGGTCCGGACGCCGGAGGAGAAACGGCGCCTGGGAAAGGGCGTGCTGACGGGCCTCGGGATCGTGCTGAGCGCGGTGATCGTGCTCGGCGCCTGGGCCATCGAGGACTTTGACGGATTTTTCACGGCGTTCCACCGGATCGCCTTTACGAACGACGGCTGGCTGCTGAACCCCCGGACGGACTTGCTGATCCGGCTGATGCCGACGTCGTTTTTTGTCGCTCTGGGGGTGCGGGGCGCGCTGCTGTTTCTGCCCGCGCCCGTGCTGGCGGCGGGAGCCGCCGCGGCGCTGATCCGGGCCGGAAACGGAATGAAGAGAAAAGAGAAGACTGCGGATGAACTATGAAGAGCGCTCCCGGGCTCAGGTCCGGAAGCTGAAAGATCAGGAAAAGGTCCGGATCCTGTCCCTGGAAACCAGCTGCGACGAGACCGCGGCGGCGGTGATTGAGAACGGCCGGACGATCCTGAGCAACGTCGTTTTCAGCCAGATCGACCTGCACGAGCTGTACGGCGGCGTGGTGCCGGAAATTGCCAGCCGGGCGCACATGGAAGCCTGCCCCCGGGTGGCCGCGGAGGCACTGGAGCAGGCGGGAATGCGGCTGGAGGAGATTGACGCCCTGGCGGTGACCTGCGGCCCCGGGCTGGTGGGCGCGCTGCTGACGGGCGTGAACTACATGAAGGGCCTGGCCTTCGCGGCGGACAAGCCGCTGATCGGCGTGAACCACATTGAGGGACACGTCAGCGCGAACTTCCTGACCTCTCCGGAGCTGGAACCGCCGTTCCTGTGCCTGGTGGTCAGCGGCGGCCACAGCCACCTCGTCGAGGTGCGGGACTACGGGGAATACCGGCTGATCGGCCAGACCCGGGACGACGCCGCGGGTGAGGCCTTCGACAAGGCGGCGCGGGTGCTGGGCCTGCCCTATCCCGGAGGCCCGCGGATCGACAGGCTGGCCGAGGAGGGAAACCCCGAGGCGTTTTCCCTGCCGAAGCCGAAAACCGAGGGCCGGTACGACTACAGCTTCAGCGGGCTGAAGACGGCCTTCCTGAACCTGTGCCACCAGATTGAGCAGAAGGGCGAGCCGCTGCCGAAGGCGGACCTGGCGGCCAGCTTCCGGAACGCGGTGTGCACGGAGCTGGCGGAGAAGGCGGAACGGATGCTGCGGGACGAGGCGGCCGCGGGACGGCGGCCGGCCATGGCCCTGGCGGGCGGCGTGAGCGCCAACCGGGAGCTGCGGCGCCGGTTTGAGGCCCTGTGCGGAAGGATGAACGTTCCGCTTTACATGCCCCGGATCGACCTGTGCACGGACAACGGCGCGATGATCGGGTCCGCGGCGTATTACCGGCTGCGGCGGGAGGAAACCGCCGGGCTGGACATGAACGCGATGCCGGCCCTGCGGCTGGTGGAGGACAGAAGATGAAAAAGAGCGAGATTTGGCAGGCGGTGAAATTCACGCTGTTCAGCATTTCCGCCGGCATCATCCAGATCGGCAGCTACACGCTGTTCTACGAGGTGTTTCACTGGGCGCCGTGGCTGGCGTACCTGGTTTCCCTGATCCTGAGCGTGCTGTGGAACTTCACGTTCAACCGGAAATACACCTTCCGGAGTGACGCGGACGTCAAGCGGAGCATGCTGCTGGTGGCGCTGTTCTACGTAGTGTTCACGCCGCTGAGCACCTGGTGGACCGCGGCGCTGACCGGCGCCAATCCCTTCACCAACGCCCAGGCGAGCAGCGAGCCGCTGGTCAACAACTACATCGTCGAGGCCGGCACGATGCTGATCAACTTTATCACGGAATTCCTGTACCAGAAGTTTGTGGTTTACAGAGGCACGATCGACACCAACGAGCGCGCCCGGAAAGCAAAGGAAGAAGCATAAGACAGCATATATGAACGAATATCTGACGATTCAGGGCGCGCGGGAGCACAACCTGAAAAACGTGAACGTCCGGATCCCCCGGAACAAAATGACGGTGATCACCGGGCTGAGCGGCAGCGGCAAGAGCTCCCTGGCCTTTGACACCATCTACGCCGAGGGCCAGCGCCGGTACGTGGAGAGCCTGAGCTCCTACGCCCGCCAGTTCCTGGGCCAGATGGACAAGCCGGACGTGGACGCCATCGACGGGCTGAGCCCGGCCATCTCCATCGACCAGAAGACCACCGGCCGGAACCCCCGGTCCACCGTGGGCACGGTGACGGAGATCCACGATTACCTGCGCGTGCTGTGGGCACGGGCGGGCGTGCCGCACTGCCCGAACTGCGGGCGGGAAATCCGCCAGCAGACGGCGGACGAGATGGTCGACGCGGTGCTGAAATACCCGGAGGGCACCCGGATGCAGATCCTGAGCCCGCTGGTGCGGGGCCGGAAGGGCGAGCACCGGGACATCCTCGAGAACGCCCGGAAGAGCGGCTACGTCCGGGCGCGGATCGACGGGGACACCTTTGAGCTGGAGGACCCGCCGCTCCTTGACAAAAAGAAGAAGCATACGATCGAGATCATCGTGGACCGGCTGATCCGCCGGGACACCGCGGACTTCCGGCAGCGGCTGACGGACGACATCGAGACCGCGGCGAACCGGAGCGGCGGGCTGGTCATCGTGGACCGGATGGGCGAGGGGGAAACCCTGTTCAGCATGAACTACGCCTGCCCGGACTGCGGCATCTCCATTGAGGAGCTGGCGCCGCGGATGTTCAGCTTCAACAGCCCCTTCGGCGCCTGCCCGAGGTGCGACGGCCTGGGCAGCCTGATGAAGATCAGCCGGGAGGCGATCTTCCCGGACGAGCGGCTGAGCCTGCGGGAGGGCGCCCTGAACGTGATGGGCTTCAACACCGGGGACGACAACGGCATCGCCAGCCAGTACTTCACGGCCATGGGCGACCGCTACGGCTTCACGATGGACACGCCGATCAGCGCGATTCCGGAGGAGGGCATGCAGGCCATCCTGTACGGCACCGGGGAGGAGCGGATTCCGATCTCCTACCAGGGCGCCCGCGGACCGGTGAGCTACTCCACGACCTTTGAGGGCGTGATTCCGACGCTGGAGCGCCGGTACCAGGAAACCACCAGCGAGGCTATGAAGCAGGCCTACGAGGAATACATGGCCGAAGAAACCTGCCCGGAATGCGGCGGGAAGCGGCTGAAGGCGGAAGCCCGGGCGGTGACCGTCGGCGGCAGAAGCCTGCCGGAGGTCAGCGACATGAGCATCGCGGACGCGCGGACCTTCTTCCGGAGCATGGAGCTCGAGGGCAAGCGCCGGGTCATCGCCGACCAGATTCTGAAGGAAATCGACGCGCGGCTCGGCTTCCTCGAGGACGTGGGGCTGGGCTACCTGACCCTGAGCCGGGCGGCCGGCACCCTCAGCGGCGGCGAGGCGCAGCGGATCCGCCTGGCGACCCAGATCGGCAGCGCGCTGATGGGTGTGCTGTACGTGCTGGACGAGCCGAGCATCGGCCTGCACCAGCGGGACAACGCGAAGCTGATCGCCACGCTGAAGCGGATGCGGGACCTGGGCAACACGGTGATCGTCGTGGAGCACGACGAGGAAACCATGTACGCCGCGGACTGGATCGTCGACGTGGGCCCCGGAGCGGGGCTGCACGGCGGAAAAATTGTGGCCGAGGGCACGGCGCAGGACATCATCGCCTGCCCGGACAGCCTGACGGGCCAGTACCTGAGCGGCGCGAAGCGCGTGCCCGTGCCCGCGCGGCGGCGGGAGCCCGCCGGCTGGCTGACGGTGCGGAACGCCCGGGAGCACAATCTGAAAAATATCGACGTCCGGATTCCCCTGGGCGTGTTCACCTGCGTGACCGGCGTCAGCGGCAGCGGCAAGAGCAGCCTCGTCAACGAGATCCTGTACAAGCACCTGGCGCGGAAGCTGAACCGGGCCCGGACCCGGGCAGGCACCTTTGACGGGATGGACGGCCTCGAGCAGCTGGACAAGATCATCATGATCGACCAGAGCCCCATCGGCCGCAGCCCCCGCAGCAACCCGGCCACCTACACCGGGCTGTTCGACCTGATCCGGAAGCTGTTCGCCATGAGCCCGGAGGCCAAGGCCCGGGGCTACAGGGAGAACCGGTTCTCCTTCAATGTGAAGGGCGGACGCTGCGAGGCCTGCCAGGGCGACGGCGTGCAGAAGATCGAGATGCACTTCCTGCCGGACCTGTACGTGCCCTGCGACGTGTGCCAGGGAAAGCGGTACAACCGGGAAACACTGGAAGTGACCTACCACGGAAAGAACATCTACGACGTGCTGGAGATGACGGTGGAGGAGGGGCTGACCTTCTTCGAAAACCACCCGACCCTGCTGCGCAAGCTGGAGACCCTTAATGACGTGGGTCTCGGATACATGAAGCTGGGCCAGCCCAGCACCACGCTCAGCGGCGGCGAGGCCCAGCGGGTCAAGCTGGCGACGGAGCTGAGCCGGAAGGCCACGGGCCGGACGATCTACCTGCTGGACGAGCCGACGACAGGCCTGCACATGGCGGACGTGGACAAGCTGATCCACGTGCTGCAGCGGCTGACGGACGCCGGAAACACCGTGCTGGTGATCGAGCACAACCTGGACGTCATCAAGGTGGCGGACTGGATTGTCGACCTGGGCCCGGAGGGCGGAGAAGGCGGCGGCACCATCGTCGCGGAGGGCACGCCGGAGCAGGTGGCCGCGGCGGAGGAAAGCTACACCGGACAATACCTGAAGAAAGCGCTGGCGGCTTCCCCGGTGGCCGGTAAGGGCGGAAGGGGGAAGCGGCGCTGAGACGACGGGACAAGAACCGCTATATCTTCGCGACGGAGGAAAAGCGGCACCGGCGGGGCCGGAGCTTCAGGCGGACCGTGCTCGTACTGATCCCGATGCTGCTGATCGCCGGATGGGTGCTGAACCTGACGGTGAGCCGGCACGTGACGCTGGAGCATCTGCGGCTGACGGTGCTGAACATGCCGGCGGACCTCGACGGCTACTCCATCCTGCACATCAGCGACCTGCACGGCGAGGAATACGGCGGGCGGCAGAAGGCCATCGCCGCGGCCCTGGGGGACACCCGCTGCAGCTGCGTGGTTATGACCGGGGACATGCTGGGGAAGAACGGGGAGATTCAGCCGCTGCTGGACCTGATCGCCCTGATCCCGAAGGAGACGCCCAAGTACCTGATTCCCGGCGACACGGAGGCATCCTTCACGGAGACCGGCGCCCACGGCAGCCTGTCCGTATTCCGGGACTGGGCCGTCACCCTGCAGGAGGCGGGCGTGACGCTGCTGGACCGGCCGGTGCTCGAAACCCGGGGCAAGGGAAGAATCTGGTTCGTGCCGGAAAACCTGTACGCCCTGGACGCGGCGGGCATGCTGACGGTCTATTCCCGGCAGCTGGAGGAGCTGCGGGAGCGGTCCACCTCCCTGGACGCGGACGACGCGGCGAAGCTGCGGTATCTGGAATATGAAACGGAACGCCTGAACAGCCTGCAGGAGATGAAAAAGACCTTCCTGCAGACGGACATTCAGGTGGTGCTGACCCATACGCCGCTGGCGGACGATTACGTCGGCGACATCATGCGGTGGAGCGAGAAGGAGGATCCCTTCTCCCTGCGGTACGCCAGCCTGATCCTGGCCGGGCACTACAACGGCGGCCAGTGGCGGCTGCCCTGGGGCGGCGCAATTTACGTGCCGGAGCTCGGCTGGTTCCCGGAGGACGCGCAGGTGCAGGGCCTTGACTATCTGTGGGGCATCCCGCAGTACATCAGCCCGGGACTGGGATCCGATCCCCACTACACCTGGCAGCCCGGCCGGCTGTTCAACCCGCCGAAGATTACCCGGATCGTGCTGACGGGCGGAGTGTGACGGTCTGCTGACCTGCGAAGGAGGGCTTATGGATCAGGCGCTGGAGAAGGCCAGGGAGCTGCTGGAAACCCTGACGCCCCTGAAGCGGGACTGCGGCCGGCTGTGCGGCGCGCGGTGCTGCGCCTCCCTGGAGGGAGAGGAAACGGGCATGCTGCTGTTTCCCGGGGAAGAGGCATGCTACGCCGGGAAACCCGGCTGGAAGCTGAAGCAGGCGGAAACCGGGACGCTGGTGATCTGCCCGGGAAAATGCGAAAGAGCGGAGCGGCCGCTCAGCTGCCGGATGTTTCCCCTGCTGCCGGAGCGGGCGGCGGACGGGAGCATCCGCGTGCGGACGGACGCGCGGGCCCGGGCGGTGTGCCCACTCGCGAAGCAGGGGATCAGCGCCATGGATCCGGCATTTACCGAAGCGGTCCGCGCCGCGGGCGAGGTGCTGATGACCTCCGCCCGGCAGGCGGACATGATGGAGAAGATACGGAAGGAACAGGAGGAGCTCAGAAGCATACAGCGGGAATGGAGGCGGTGAACGGCATGTTTGAACGGACGGATGTGAACCGGGAGGTTTTCGGCGCCGGAGAGAATCTGCTGATCCAGGGGGACGTGCGGTCCCTGCCGAAGGAGATCAGCCGGCTGGCGGGAAAGGTGCAGTGCGTTTATCTGGACCCGCCGTTCATGACCGGGGAGAAATTCACGCGGACCCGCCCCTGGGGCGACCGGGGCTGGAAGAAGGGGACGCCGCTGATCCGGCTGCCCGCCTACGAGGATTCCGCCGAAGATGAGCGGGCCTACCTGCGGCTGCTGCGCCAGATGATCCGGGCCTCGAAAAAGCTGCTGTGCAGCCGCGGCGTGTTCTACCTGCACCTGGACTGGCGGATGAGCGCCCGGGCGCGGGTGATCTGCGACCAGATCTTCGGGCGGGATCAGTTCCTGAACGAGATCATCTGGGGCTACGAGAGCGGCGGCAGATCCAAAAAGACCTTCTCCCGGAAGCACGACACGATCCTGATGTACGCGAAGACCCCGGACTACAAATTCGACATCACCCGGGTGCCGCTGGAGCGGCGGGCGGCACGGAAAAACCATATGGCCCGCGGCATGGACGAGGACGGCCGGATGTACTCCAGCATCGTGACCCGGGGCAAGGAATACCGCTACTATGACGACGAGCCGGTCTACCCGGGCGACGTATGGACAGACATCAGCCACCTGCAGCAGCGGGATCCGGAGCGCACGGGCTTCACGACCCAGAAGCCGGTGAAGCTGCTGGAAAGGCTGCTGCTGCCGGTGACGGCGCCGGGCGACCTGGTGGCCGACCTGTGCTGCGGCAGCGGCACGACCCTGGCGGCGGCTCAGCAGCTGGGCCTGCGCTTCGCCGGAATGGATCTGAGCGCGCAGGCGGTCTCCGTTGCCCTGGCCCGGCTGAAGGCTGACAACCTGACCGTCGTCTGCCCCGGCGCGCCGGAGGCCGGCAGGCTGCTGACCCGGGAGGCCGACGGCCGGTTCCTGATGGAGGGCATCGAGACGGCGAACAGCGCCTTCCCGGCGAACGGAACGCCCGCGGACGCGGTGGAGTCCTGGGACACCGGGCGGATCGAGAACGGATGCTTCATCGCTGAGCGGCACTACCAGCGCAGCAGCCGGTATCCGGAGCTGGTGACCTCCCTGCAGGCGGAGCCCGGGGAAATCCGGGCGGTGCTGGTGACGGACGCCGCCGGAGGCCGCAGGGCGTACCGGCGGACCGGGGACTGAAAGACTGCTCTCCGCGGGGAAAAGACCTTCCCTTTTTCCCCTTGCGGATTCAGAAACAGGATGATATAACACCATTACGACAAAGCGGAAAGGATGTATTTCAATCATGGCACCGAAGAAAACAGTGAAAACCGAAAAGGCTCCCATGAGCAATGAGCAGGAAGAAAAGCTGAAAGCGCTGGAACACGCGCTGGCAGATCTGGATAAACAGTTCGGCAAGGGATCCGTGATGAAGCTGGGCAACGACGCGATCAACCGGGACATCCCGGTGATCTCCACCGGCTGCCTGACGCTGGACTACGCGCTGGGCGTGGGCGGCGTTCCCCGGGGCCGGATCGTGGAGATCTACGGACCGGAATCCTCCGGTAAGACCACCGTGGCCCTGCACGTCGTGGCGGAGGCCCAGAAGGCCGGCGGCATCGCCGCCTTCGTCGACGCGGAGCACGCCCTGGATCCCCTGTACGCCCGGAAGCTGGGCGTCAACATCGACGAGCTGTACGTTTCCCAGCCGGACACCGGCGAGCAGGCCCTCGAGATTGCCGAGGCCCTGATCCGCAGCGGCGCGCTGGACGTGCTGGTCATCGACTCCGTGGCGGCGCTGGTGCCGAAGGCGGAAATCGACGGCGAGATGGGCGATTCCTTCGTCGGCCTGCAGGCCCGGCTGATGAGCCAGGCGCTGCGGAAGCTGACCGGTATCGTCAACAAGACCGGGTGCGTCTGCATCTTCATCAACCAGCTGCGCGAGAAGGTCGGCGTCATGTACGGCAACCCCGAAACGACGCCCGGCGGCCGCGCCCTGAAGTTCTACTCCTCCGTGCGGCTGGACGTCCGCAAGGGCGAGGCGCTGAAGAACGGCTCCGACGTCATCGGCAACCGGACCAAGGTCAAAGTCGTCAAGAACAAGGTGGCCCCGCCGTTCCGGGTCGCGGAGTTTGACATCATCTACGGCGAGGGCATCAGCACGGAAGGCACCCTGCTGGACATGGCTGTGGAACGGGATATCATTCACAAGAGCGGCGCTTTCTTCTCCTATCAGGACCAGCGCCTGGCCCAGGGACGGGACAATGCCCGCCTGTATCTGAAGGACCATCCGGAGCTGACCGCCGAAATCGACCGGCAGCTGCGGGCGGAACTCTTCGCCGCCAAGGAAGCCACGGCGGACGAGCAGGCTGCCATGAACGCCCAGGCGGAGGAGGAAGAGGATGATCTCGCCTTGCTGGAGGCGGAGCTGGGAGACGAATAATCAACATGACTGAACGTCTTTGGGGGATCCTGACGGATTCCTTTCCGAAACTGCTGGGATACGGCATCCGGGTGACCATCCCGCTGACGGTCCTGTCCTTTTCCCTGGCGCTGGCGGTGGCCCTGGTCATCGCGCTGATCCAGTATGCCGATATCAAGGGGCTCCGGCAGGTCTGCCGGTTCTACATCTGGATCGTGCGGGGCACGCCGCTGCTGGTGCAGCTGTACCTCGTGTTCTACGGCCTGCCCAGCGTGGGCCTGGTGCTGGAGGCCTTCCCCGCGGCGGTGCTGGTGCTGGGCTTCAACGAAGGCGCCTACATGGCGGAAACCATCCGCGGCGCCCTGGAAAGCGTATCCCGGGGCCAGCTGGAGGCCGGCTACTGCGTGGGGCTGAACTATCTGCAGATCATGACCCACATCGTGCTGCCCCAGGCCTTCCGGACCGCCTTCCCGGCGCTGTCCAACTCCATGATCTCCATGCTGAAGGAAACCAGCATGGCGGCCACGATCACCGTGATGGAGATGTTCCGCCAGGCCCAGGTCATCAACGGCCGGGTCTATGAGTCGCTGGGGCTGTACGGTGAGGTGGCGCTGATCTACCTGATCTTCTGCACGCTGCTGAGCTGGGGACAGCGCTTCGGCGAGAAGAAGCTCGGCGCCTACGGAGGGAAAACCAGATGATGCTCGAAGCCAAGGACGTAAAAAAGAATTTCGGGGAGACGGAAGTGCTCCGCGGAATTGACATGCAGGTCGAGAAGGGCGACGTGGTGGCCATCCTGGGGCCCAGCGGCTCCGGCAAGACCACCTTTCTCCGGTGCCTGAACTTCCTGGAGCGGGCGGACGCGGGCACCCTGACCTTTGACGGGAAAACCGTGGACCTGCACACCGCCGGAAAAAAGGAAATCGCCGCCCTGCGGCAGAAGACCGCCTTCGTGTTTCAGAACTACAACCTGTTTCTGAACAAGACGGTGCTGGACAACGTGACCCTGGGGCTGACGCTGGCCAAGAAGATCCGGAAGCAGGACGCGAAGGACATCGCGGTGCAGGCCCTGGAGCGGGTCGGCATGCGCCAGTGGCTGGACCGGTATCCCTCCCAGCTGTCCGGCGGACAGCAGCAGCGGGTGGCCATCGCCCGCGGCCTGGCCTCCAATCCGGAAATCATTTACTTTGACGAGCCCACCAGCGCGCTGGACCCGGAGCTGATCGGCGAGGTGCTCGCCGTGATGCGCCAGCTGGCGGAGGACGGCATGACCATGCTGGTCGTGACCCACGAGATGGACTTCGCCAGGAACGTGTCCAGGAAGGTGCTGTTCATGGAGCACGGCGTGGTGGTGGAAAGCGGCCCCTCCAAAGAGTTTTTCGCGCATCCGAAGGAGGAGCGCTCCAAGGCGTTCGTCCAGTCCATTCTGGACGCCAGGCAGTGAGCGGATAAAAGAAAAACACAAATTGTTAGCACTCGCACTCAGCGAGTGCTAAATTTTTCTTGCAATTCAATCTGCCCGGTGCTACAATATTCCCGTAAAAACGATTTCGGCAGCCGGCCGGAGGGCCGGAGCTTTTTTATGAGGGAGTGAAGCGAAATGGCAATTGAAAAGGAAAAGGGCGCAGTATCCATTGACGCGCAGAATATTATGCCCGTGATCAAGCGGTGGCTGTATTCCGACAAGGATATTTTCCTGCGGGAGGCGGTTTCCAACGCCTGCGACGCGATCACCAAGTTCCGGATGCTGAATCCTGGCACCGAGGAAGCCATGCAGGTCATGGTCAGCGTTGACAAGGAAAAGAAGACCATCCGGATTTCCGATACCGGCATCGGCATGACGGCCGACGAGGTCAGGAAGTACATCAACCAGGTCGCCTTCTCCGGCGCCGCGGAATTCATGAAGCAGTTTGAGGGCAAGAAGCCGGAGGAGCAGGGGGACATCATCGGCCACTTCGGCCTGGGCTTCTACTCCGTGTTCATGGTCAGCGACAAGGTTGAGATCGAGACCCTGAGCTGCCAGGAAGGCGCGGAGCCGGTGCACTGGGTTTCCGAGGACGGCATGGGCTTCGAGCTGTCCGAGGGCTTCCGGGAGGCGCACGGCACGGACGTCATCCTGCACATATCCGAGGAGGAGAAGGAGTTCCTCGACACCTGGAAGGTGCGCGAGGTGCTGAACCGCTACTGCGGCTACATGGCCTACCCGGTGATGCTGGAGGACGCCAACGCCAAGCCCGTGGAGAAGGAAGTGCCGGTCGGGGACGAAAAGAATGAGGACGGCTCCCCGAAGACGGAAAAAATCATGGAGCTGCCCAAGCCCCAGCAGATCAACGACACCGCGCCGCTGTGGCTGAAGAAGCCGGCGGACTG
Organism: Clostridia bacterium; assembly: GCA_017431005.1. Taxonomy (GTDB): domain Bacteria; phylum Bacillota; class Clostridia; order Christensenellales; family Aristaeellaceae; genus Aristaeella. The sequence goes on along the minus strand of JAFRLY010000057.1, from coordinate 135,248 downwards.
CACCGAGGAGGAATACAAGGCCTTCTATCACAAGGTCTTCATGGACTTTGAGGATCCGCTGTTCTGGATTCACCTGAACGTGGACTATCCCTTCAACCTGAAGGGCATCCTGTACTTCCCGAAGCTGAAGAACGACTTCGGCACCCACGAGGGGCAGATCAAGCTCTTCGCCGGCCAGGTGTTCGTGGCGGACAACATCAAGGAGGTCATACCGGAGTTCCTGATGCTGCTCAAGGGCGTCATCGACTGCCCCGACCTGCCGCTGAACGTGAGCCGCTCCTTCCTGCAGAACGACGGCTATGTCAAGAAGATCAGCGCTCACATCACCAAGAAGGTGGCAGATAAGCTGAACAGCCTGATGAACACCGAGCGGGAGACCTATGAGGGCTACTGGGACGACATCGCGCCTTTCGTGAAATACGGCTGCGTGAAGGACAGCAAGTTCTTCGACATGGTGAAGGACGCCATCCTGATGAAGAAGACCGACGGCAAGTATTCCACGCTGGCGGAATACAAGGCTGCCAACTTCGACAAGACGGACAAAAAGGTTTACTACACCAACGACGAGAAGCGCCAGGCAGCCTCCGTGAAGCTGTATACCGACCGGGGCATCGAGGTGGCGGTGATGAACACCATCATCGACGGCAACTTCATGTCCTTCATGGAATACCAGGGCAAGGAGGAGGACCGGGTCACCTTCGCCCGGGTGGACGCGGACATCGACGGCCTGAAGGAGGAATCCGAGGAGGGGAAGGAGCTCGACGCTGAAAAGCTGCAGACCCTGTTCCGCAAGGCGCTGGGCAACGAGAACCTCGAGGTGAAGCTTGAGTCCCTGGGCGACGCGGAGATGACCGCCATGGTGACCGAGGACGAGCAGATGCGCCGGTACAAGGAGATGAGCCGCTTCTACGGCCAGAGCTTCCCGATGCCGGACCATTTCACCCTGGTGCTGAACCGCCGGAACGAAACCGTGCAGGCCATGGCGGACAGGGATCCGGAGGACGAGACCACGAAGATGATCTGCCAGCAGATCTACGATCTGGCCCGGATGGCGGCCCAGCCGCTGGAGGCGGAGGAGATCACCGCCTTCCTGGAGCGCAGCCGGAAGCTGCTGAACCGGGTTGTCAAGGGATAAGAGACAGCGCGGTACTTTTCATCCGGAACAGTAGTATGCTATAATACGTCCAAAGAAACACCCGGAGCCTTATGAAGGGAAAGACGACCATGAAGCATTACAGAAGTCTGTTCTTCCTGGTAAGCATACTGCTGCTGATCAGTATCCTGCTGACCGGTACGTTTACCTATATCTCCCAGGCCAGGCTTGCCGCGGAAAACGTGGAGGCGCAGACGGAGGCGGACGCGTCCGTCGTGGCCGAAGAGGTGGAGCTGACTCTGAAGGAATATCCGGCCTGGCAGTGGCTGATCCGTACCTGGCGGGACCGCAGCGAAACGCTGTTTGTCGAGTACGATGCGAAGTTTGAGGAAGGCACGCGGACAGAGGCCAAGGTGCAGCTGCTGCGGATGCATCAGCCGGAATTTCAGATCCGGTACGCGGATGAAGCGGACGTGGCCGCGCTGCCGGAGGAGGACCAGAACCTCTATGCGGAGATCACCTATTCCTGGCTGACCACCCGGGTGAACGAAATCAAAAAGACCAACGAGGTGGATTTCCTGTTCTGCGTGCTGACGGACAAGGACTATCAGGAGCAGTTCTTCCTGTTCAGCGGCGCGGACGAAGGCGCCGTGCGGGGAAGGCATTACGAGCAGGTTTATCCGCTGGGCCATGTGGTGTCCGTGGCGGACAACGCCTACCAGCAGGAAGCGATGCGCAGCGCGGTCAGAAAGTCCGCCCACCTGATTTCCTCCGGGAAATATGCCGATTACTACGCTTACAACGGAGAGATCGACGGCCAGTACATGCTGACCGGTATGACCTACAACCTGACAGCGCTGATGGAGGACATTGACGACCGAACCTGGCAGGCCACCCTGTGGGCCGTATCCTACCAGGTCGGCCTTTCTGTGCTGTTCCTGACGAGCATCTTCCTGTTCGTGCTGACCCCGCTGAAAACCGTGCAGCAGAACATCCGGCTGTACGCGGAAACCAAGGACAGCACGGCGGTTAAGGAAAACCTGGAGGATATCTCCAAGGGCACGACCGAGATCGGCCTGCTGTCGCAGGACTTTATCGGGATGACCGAAGAGATCGAGCAGCATGTCCAGCGGATCAAAACGATCACGGCGGACCGGGAGCGCCTCAGCGCGGAGCTGGATCTGGCCGCCCGCATCCAGGCCAAGTCGTTGCCCTCCAAATTCCCGCCCTTCCCGGACCGGACGGAGTTCGATATCTATGCCAGCATGGATCCGGCCAAGGAGGTCGGCGGCGACTTCTATGACTTCTTTCTGATCGACGATGACCATCTGGCGCTGGTCATCGCGGACGTCAGCGGCAAGGGTGTACCGGCGGCGCTGTTCATGATGATCTCCATGATCCTGATCCACAACGCGGCGGAGGGCGAAACCAGCCCGGGCAGGATGCTGGAGAAGATGAACCACAAGGTCTGCTCCCACAATCCGGAGGAGATGTTCATCACCGTGTGGCTGGGGATCCTGCAGATTTCCACCGGCAGGCTGACGGCGGCCAGCGCGGGCCACGAGTATCCTGCCTTAAAGAAGGCGAACGGATCCTTCGAGATGCTGCGGGACAAGCACGGGCTGGTGATCGGCGCGATGGACGGCGTGCCTTTCCGGGACTACGTTATCGAGATGGCGCCCGGGGACAAGCTGTTCGTCTACACGGACGGGCTGCCCGAGGCCACGAACGGGAAAGAGGAGCTGCTGGGAGAGGACCGGATGCTCCAGGCCCTGAGGAAGGGAGAAAACGGAACGCCGCAGGAGATTCTGGAGACGGTCAACGGCGAGGTGCGCGATTTCGTGGGAGAGGCGCCGCAGTTCGACGATCTGACCATGCTGTGCCTGCACTACAAGGGATAATTTTTCAGGTTCAACAAAAAAACTGCCCGGCGGCTGCCGGGCAGTTTTTGCATGGAAGCATCACAAGGCCTTGGCCGCCTCCGCACACATCAGGAGGAAGGCGCCAACGCCGTGCAGGTCGTTGGTGCTGGTGGGCCGGGCACAGTAGAAGGGATAATCGCCGACGCCGGTGCCGACACAGACGTTGCCGATCAGCAGGCCCTTCTCATCCTCGCCGAGCCGCTCAAAGATGCCCTGCACCGCTTTGCGGGCGGGCTCCAGGGCTTCCTTCTCCATGAAGCCCTGCCGGACGGCCAGGCACAGGCCGGCGGCGTACAGGCAGGTGCAGGAGGATTCCAGCCAGTTGTCCGGCTGATCGCCCTTGTTGACCACCTGGTACCAGAGACCGGAGGCCTTGTCCTGCCAGGGCAGCAGGGCCCGCAGAAGCTCAACGGCTATGCCGGAAAGGGTCTGCTTCGCTTCGCCGTCCGGCAGCAGCTCGCATTCCTGCAGCAGGGCCACCGGCACCCAGCCGATGGAGCGGCCCCAGAACTCGGGGGATTTGCCGGTGACCGGATCCGCCCAGGGCTGGCGGCGCTCGTAATCCCAGGCGTGGCGCCAGAGGCCGGTCGCTTCATCCCGGGTCTTTTCCCGCATCATTTTCGCCTGGAAGACGACCTGGTCCAGCATGTCCGGACGGCTGAAGCGCACGGCGTATTCCGTCATAAAGGGGCCGGCCATGTACAGGCCGTCCAGCCACATCTGGTTCCGGTACCAGGCCTTGTGCCAGAAACCGCCCTCCGGGGTCGTCGGGTTATGGCTCATGTAGTAAGCCACGGTATCCATGGCCAGGCGGTAGCGTTCGTCCCCCGTCGCGTCGTAGAGAGGGAAGAGCAGGACGCCGGGCTGCAGATCGTCCAGCTGGCCGGGATTGAAGTTGTAAATGTTGCCGTCGGGGCGGACGCGCGCGTCCACCCACTGTTTCATGTAATCAAAATACTTCTGCTCACCGGTCAGCTTCCAGACCTGGCGCAGGCCGTCCAGGAAAACGCCCTGGTGATAGTGGAACTGGCCGACGGGCGGAAGATCCGGGGCGTCAAATTTGGCCATCAGGGTATCGCAGGCCCGGCGGGCCAGCAGGAGAATGTTTTCCCGGGTTACGCTGGTATTCATGAGGATGCCCTCCTGTAAAGATGGTTTCTGTAATCAGGAGTATGCGGGTTTTTGATCCGCCTGTCAACCGGTCAGTTTTTTCGCTCTGTTTCCTTTCCGCCGCGGCTTGTCAGGCATTCAGGGTCTCAATCAGGGCTTTCAGCTGCTCAGACGTCAGCCGGCCGTAGCTGACCAGCGCGCCGAGCGGGATGCCCATCGTCATGCTCTGCATCATGCGCTCGCTGCCTTCGCCCATGGCTTCGGTCTGATCCGCGTGGCTCATGACGGAGGACTGCATCATGCCGCCAATGATCTCCTTTCCCCTGGGATGCCGGAGCAGCTGGCCGATGGTGGTGGTTTCGGTAACGGTGAAGGGAAGGAAGACGGTGCCCTCCACCCGTACCGTCTTTTCGCAGCGGATGTCCCGGCTGCTTTCGCCGACCCCGATCACGAAATCTCCGCTCTCCACAAAGAAATCATGGCACCGGGGTTCCCAGTACGCGAAGGCCCGTTTGTCCAGGGTGAAGGTCACGGTTCTGGTTTCTCCCGGCTGAAGCGCGATCTTTTCAAAGGCCCGCAGCTCGCGCACGGGACGGCGCACAGTGCTTTCCCGGTCCTGCACATACAGCTGGACGGCGGTTTTTCCGGCGCGGGCGCCGGCGTTGGTCACGTCCACGGATACCGTCAGGGTATCCTGATCGGTGAGGCTTTCCCGGTCCACGGTCAGGCCGCCGTACTCAAAGCGTGTGTAGCTCAGCCCGTGACCGAAGCAGAAATTCACCGGCATTTCCTTTTTATCATAATAGCGGTAGCCCACGAAGATGCCTTCGGCATAGGTGACGACGCCTTCCTCTCCCGGGAAATTGAGATAAGAAGGATTGTCCTGCAGCCGGAGGGGCCAGGTTTCCGCCAGATGACCGCCGGGGTTCGCCTTTCCGTACAGCAGGTCAACCGCGGCCGCGCCCACCTGTTCGCCGCCCAGATATACGCACAGCAGGGCGTTCACCCGGGACAGCCAGGGCAGCTCCACGGGAGAGCCGCCGTGCAGAACGACCACGGTGTTCGGATTCACGGCGGCGACCGCCGCGATCAGTTCATTCTGGTTATCCGGCAGGCGCATATGATCCCTGTCCGCGCCTTCGGTTTCAAAGGCTTCTGGCAGGCCCGCGAAGATGACCGGCACATCGGCCTTCCCCGCGGCTTCGACAGCCTCCCGGAGGAGAACGGGATCGGTTTTTTCGCTGCGGGAATCATAGCCCCGGGCATAAGGTACGGTGTTCTGAACGGCCTCCAGGGCACCGACGGGGTGAGGTACGTTGATATGGCTGGAGCCTGCCCCCTGATACCGGGGACTTTGGGCGAATTCGCCGATAAACACGACAGACTGCTGTTCCTGCAGCGGCAGCGCTCCGTCATTCTTCATCAGCACGGCACACTCCGCCGCGAGCTTCCGGGCCAGCTTCCGGTATGCCTCCCGGTCCGCTTTTGTTTCCGGCTTCCGCTGTTCCGCACAGTCACTGACAAACCGGAGCAGCCGCAGCACGGCTCTGTCGAGATCCGCTTCGGAAAGCGTACCCTCCCGGACAGCCTTCACGATTTCCTCTCCCGTGGCGTTGGGCCCGCCGGGCATTTCCAGATCGAGGCCGGCGGCCACGCCCTTTGCCCGGCCCTTGACCGCGCCCCAGTCCGTGACCACGAAGGCGTCGGAATGCCATTCGTCCCGGAGAATCTCAGTAAGCAGCTCCCTGTTCTCCGCGCAGAAAACGCCGTTGACCGCGTTGTAGGCGCACATCAGGCTGCGGACCTTTCCCTTTCTGACAACCGCCTCAAAGGCCGGCAGATAAATTTCCCGCAGCGTGCGCTCATCCAGGTCGGAGGAGCCGCTCATGCGCAGTGTTTCCTGATTGTTGCAGGCAAAGTGCTTGGCGCAGGCGGCGACCCCCTCGCCCTGCAGCGCCTGCACGTAGGCAGCGCCTATTTCCCCCGCGAGGAAAGGATCCTCACTGAAATATTCAAAGTTCCGGCCGCACAGGGGGCTGCGCTTGATGTTCAGGCCCGGGCCCAGCAGCATGGCCACGTCCTCCGCCTGACATTCGCGTCCCAGGGCTTCGCCCAGCTGCCTCATGACCTCCCGGTCAAAGGAGGAGGCCAGGGCCGCGGCGGTGGGGTAGCACACTGTTTCAATGCTTTTGTTGATGCCCAGGTGGTCGCCCTCGCCCTCCTGCTTGCGCAGGCCGTGAGGACCGTCGCACATCATCACGGAGGGCACGCTCAGGCGTTCAAGAGCTTTGGTGTGCCAGAAATCCCGACCGGAGCAGAAGGCGGCCTTTTCCTCCAGGGTCATCTGGTTCAGCACTTCCTGTGTGTTCATGTTTTTCCTCCTTTTAATCTTCGTTCGCGTCTCTCAGTTCTTTGCGAAAATCCTTATAGCAGAAGGCCAGCGCGGCGACAGCGGACAGCACCGTGGTTACCGTCGCCGCGAAAATGATGCCGTACATTCCGAACAGGCTGCTCATCAGGAACAGCACGGGGATGTAAACAATGCCCTTTTCCAGCAGGGACACGATGACCGCCTGCCTGGATTTGCCGGAGGCCTGCAGGTAGGTGGTGGAGATCTGATAGAAGCCCAGGAAGGGACCGATGACGAGGGCAGCCAGCAGGCAGACCCTGCCGATTTCCAGCACGGCCGGATCATCCAGGAAGGCGTTCAGCAGCGGATCCCGGAAGATCAGGCACAGGGCGGAAAGCGCCGTGCCCAGGATGACGGCCAGTGCGGTGGTTTTGATGAGAATCTCCGTCAGGCGCTGCTTGTTTTTCGCGCTGTAATTGAAGGAGATGGCCGGCTGCATGCCCATGCATACGCCCATCACCGTCATGGAGACCAGCTGGCCGATGCGGGCGGCCACGCTCTGGCCGGCCACGGCAACGGCGCCGTACTGCATCATCAGGTTATTGGCAACGGTGCCGGAAACGCTGCTGAGCACCGTGGCGCAGCTCATGGGAAGACCCAGACTGATGACCGTCCGGACCACGTCCTTTTTCAGGGAAATATCCCGGGGCGAAGCGGAGTAGATTTTTCCTTTGGCGCGCAGGAAGTAAACATAGTAACAAAGGCTGACGGCATTCGCGATGACGGTGGCCAGCGCAGCGCCCGTGACGCCCATATTGAAGGTGAAAATCAGCAGCGGATCCAGGGCGATGTTCAGCACCGTGCCCAGCAGGTTGCCGATCATGGAATCCGTGGTGGAGCCGTCCGCCCGGATCAGGGCGGGCAATACGTTGGTGAGCATGATGACGGGCGCGCCGACGGCAATGACCCGCAGATATTCAGCCGTGAAGTCCCGGGTGTCCGCGTTGGCGCCCAGCAAACTGCAGATCGGATTCATCAGCGGCAGCACAATCACCGCGAAAAGGATGCCGGTCAGGACGGCGCCCCACACGGCAAAGGCGCTGATGTTTCTGATTTTCCCGTAGTCCCCCTTGCCCAGCGCCAGGGAAATGGCCGTGCATCCGCCGTTGCCCAGCAGCACGCCCAGGCCGGACAGAACGGAAAACATGGGGGAGGCCAGCGTCACCGCCGCCACCTTGCCGGCGTCGCCCGTCTGGCCGATAAAGAACACGTCGGCCATGTGGTAGATCACCATGACCAGCATGATCAGAACGGCCGGGACGCACAGCTTCCGGGCCAGCTGCGGAAAGGAGCCGGAACGCAGCATGGCCTCGTTGGCCGAGGATGAGGAGGAAGAGGTTTTCTTCTGCATGGTTGGCAGCCTCCTGAAACTGAAGATCTGTATTCATAGGAAAAAACCAATTATATTATAAGGAGACAGGAACAAATCTTCTTTTTCATTTCCGATGGATATTTTCACAAATCCGACATGCCCGGAAGGGTACGATGTCGGTTTTCTGTCATTTCGGGTCGGAATGGAGAAAGAATTTACCGGCCGGGACCGATACAATAAAATCAGCAAACTGCCGAAAGGAGAACAAACCATGCAGATCTTCAATCCTGACAGCAGGTTTTCCCAGTTCATCTATACCCTGACGGATTATGTGAAGCTGGGCCTGGTATTCCTGCTCTTCTCCATTCCGGGCATTACCGCGGGTGCGGCGGCGGCCGCCGTCATGACGGTGGGCATGCGCATCGAGCGGAAGGAGGCGCCGGTGATTTTCCGCCCCTTCTGGCAGGCGTTTAAGGAAAACTTCCGCCAGGGGACGCTGCTGACGCTGCTGTTCATGCTGCTGTTCGGATTCCTGGCGGCGGACTGGTATGTTCTGATGCAGGTTGAGAGCACGGCGCTGATCCGCCTTCTGTGCGCGGTGATTGTTGTGGTGGCCCTGATTTCGGCCTGCCTGATGCTGTGGGTGTTTCCCACGCTGGCGCGGTTTGAGCTGACCAACCGGCAGATTATTCATAACGCAATGATTCATATGTTCGCCTGTTTTCCCGGCACCCTGCTCACGCTGGCTGCGGCGGCCGGCGGCTTTGTCCTGGCGTCCCTGTTCCCTCAGGCCATGCCGGTCGTTACATTCTTTGTGCCGGCGTTTGTGGTTTGGTTTATGTCAAGGACCTGCGTCAAGCGGTTCCGCAAATTTGACGGCAGCGCGGCGGAAACGGCGGAGGAACCGGCGGCTGAAACTTCGCGGAACCGGGAGAATTCCCAGACCGTGACGCTGCTCAACTGAGTATGATTCCTATTTGTATATAAGGAGGATATCACATGGAAAAGATCATTTACGATCCCAGCCAGGACCCCCGTTTCTCGCATCCGGTGATCGACCGGGACGAATGGAAGGAGCGGTATCTGCCGGACGGACAGACCATTCCGTACCGGTATATGCACGGGTATTTTGACGGAACAGACGTGAAATTCGCCTTCTTCTTCCCTCCGGCCGACCGCTATGAGAACCGCTTTCAGCAGTATCTGTCCCCCTTCCCCGGGCCGGACGAGGAGGTGGCTTCCATCGGCCATACGGGCGCGGAGGACCGGATCGGCTTTGCCCTGCGCTGCGGCGCTTATTATGTGGAAACCAACATGGGCTCGCATTCCCAGTTCGGCGGCAACCGGGACGACAGGCTGACCTGGCAGTCCTCCGCCGCCGCGGCGGAGTATTCCCGCGAAAAAGCAAAGGAGATCTATGAAACCGATCAGCGGCCGTACGGATACGTCTACGGCGGCAGCGGCGGCGGCTACAAATCCATGGCCTGCATTGAAAACACCCGGGCCTGGGACGGGGCAGCGCCCTATGTGATCGGCTCTCCCGTCAGCCTGCCCAACACGATCACCATGCATGTGCAGGGCCAGCGGGTGCTGCGCAACGCCTTCGGTAAAATTCTGGACGCACTGGACGCGGGCGGCTCCGGGGATCCCTATGCCGGGCTCAGCAGGGATGAAGCGGATATGCTGCGGGAACTGACCGGAATGGGCTTTCCGCCCCTGGCCTGGTATCTGGAGGCAAAGGGCGTCGTGGATCCCGGCTCGCTGCCCGTGCTGATGCCGGGCGTGAAGCGCATGGATCCGGAATATTTCACCGACTTCTGGACGAAGCCGGGCTACGCCGGTTCCGATCCGGAAAGCTCCTCCTCCAGGGACCGCATCGTGTTCCGCACGCATGTCAAAACCGTTCATCTGCCGGAGAAGTCCGCTGAACGCGCAGCAGAGGACGGCCTGAACGGTGTGGACGACGCCTGGAAGAAGCAGCTGGCGGAGGGCAACGGAGCCTGGCTGGAGCTGGAAACGCTGCCGCAGGGCGGCAACCTGTACCTGGAGGGCCTGTCCATGGTCTTTCAGAGCGGCGGGGCCAAAGGCGCGAACCTGCTGATGGGAAAAATGATGCATTACGCCGGCAGAGACGGCGGCATCGTTACCATCGGTTCCGCCTACGGCACGAGCGACGTGGGTGAGACACTGGCGAAGGTACAGCCCGGAGATGAAATCCTGCTGGACAATTCCGATTATATCGCCGTGCAGAGCTATTACCGGCATCAGGTGCCGGAGGACCTTTCCTTCCACGCCTGGGATCAGTTCCGGGATGAAAACGGAAAACCCGTTACCGCCCAGCGCCCGCCCTTCCCGGTTCCCTTTACCGGCGTGGGCGTGCGGCAGGACGGCGACATTCAGGGCAAGGTCATCAATATTCAGGCCCTGATGGACGAGAGCACCTGCCCCTGGTGTGCCGACTGGTGGCGGAACAAAATAATTGAAACGAAGGGCACCGACGCCGATCACCGTACCTATTTCATGGAACGCTGCATGCACGGGGATGTGAACGCCCTGGGCAACTACATGGTGGTCAACTATGTGGGCGCGCTGCGCCAGGCGCTGATCGACCTGTCCGCCTGGGTGGAAAAGGGTGAGGAGCCCCTGAAACGCACCGCCTACGTTCTGGGAGAGGATGGGCAGATCCATCCGGAGCAGGATGTCAGCAAACGCTTCGGCATTCAGGCCATTCCGACACTGAGAGCCAACGGGGAAAAATGCGCGCACGTGAAGGCGGGTGAATGCGTCCGCTTTACAGTGGACGTGGAGGTGCCGGAAAACGCCGGGGACGTGACGGAAATCCTGTTCAGCCAGGCGGAAAAGGCACAGATGCCCACGGACGCCGGAGCCGCCGCCCATGTGACCATGGGACGGGAGATCTGGGAGAAGGCGCTTCCCTTTGAAAAGGGCGTGAACGGAGCGGTGCACACCGCCCATGCCGAAGTGATGGGAAGCTATGAGAAGCCCGGCACGTATTTCGCCGCTGTCCGCATCGCCAGCCAGCGCCGCGGCGACGCCTCCGATCCCTTTACCCAGGTGCTGAATCTGGATCGGGTCCGCGTGATCGTATCCTGAGGCTTGTATCGGAAATACCGTATTTTTGATCGGAAATGATAAAGTGTTTTCCTGACGGAACGTCTATCATGAATACCATCAGGAAACCTATGTTATCGGCGTATGCCCTACCAGGAAAGGAGAGAAAACACCATGTCCATTCGCACGAAGTGGATTGCGCTGATGGCCGCTGTGGTGCTGCTGCTTGTCGGCATGCAGGTTTATTACGGCAACATCGGGAACACATCCAGTCAGAGCGCATCCCCGGAAACCACCTTCGACTGGTGGATCTATTCCGGCACGTCTTCGGAATACTACGATAATTACGCCCAGAACCCGGCGATTCAGTATACGCTGCGGAAGGGCTGGGGTCCGGAGGAAAAGACCATCGCGCTGAACTTCCTCCAGCCGCCGCCCGGCAGCGAAGACAACAACTACACCACCATGATCGCCTCCGGCGATCTGCCGGACATCATTGACGCCGTGATCAGCGAAGCGCCCCGGAACATGGTGGAGAAGGGCTATGCCATTGAGCTGACCGATCTGGTCAACGAGTATATGCCCAATTACAAAGCGCTGGTGCATTCCAGTACGGAATACCTCTACAACTGCGTCAGCATCGATGAGGACGGCAACGAGCATTATTACCAGCTGAATCAGGTGCTGGACGGTTATGATACCCTCTTCCAGGGCTATCAGTATCGCCGGGACTGGATTGTGAAATACGGCACGAATCCCGAAACCGGCGCGGCCTTTACCGGCGGCTATACCGACCCTGTCGACGTGGACGCCTGGGAAGACGACGTCCTGTTCCCCAGCTGGTATGATGAGGAAAAGAAAGCCAAGGCCCTGGAGATCGACCCCGCCTGGGACGGGACGGAACCCTTCTTTGTTTCCGACTGGGAATGGATGTTTGAAATCTTTATCAAAGCGCAGGCTGAGCTTGGTATTGAAGGGAAGTATGCTGTCAGCCTCTATTACCCGGGTTACACCTGGTCCGGTGGACTGCTCTCCTGCTTCGGCGGCGGCGTCAACGTGTTCTATCAGGACGCAGACAATAAAGTGCATTTCGGCGGCAATGAAACCCCCTTCAAAACCTATCTGGAATGTATGCATAACTGGTATGTGAAGGGATGGCTGGATCACGATTTCAACCAGCGCACCTCCGACGCTTTCTACCAGATTGATTCCACCTCCGTGCGGCAGGGCCTGATCGGCATGTGGAACGGCGGACAGAGTGAGCTGGGCGGCCGGCTGGATATGCATGACGGCGGCTATACCGAGGGGATCTATGTGGCCGGTGCTTCCTATCCGATCAATGACAGCTACGGCCCGGAGGACTGCCGGTTCGTGGTGCCGGACTGCGTGATGGGATCCTCGCTTGTTAAGGGCGGCATCCTGATCACCCCAACGGCGAAGGACAAGGATCTGGCAGCCCTGTGCAGCTATCTGGATTACTTCTACAGCGAGGAGGGCGCCCTGATCAAGACCCTGGGCCTGAACGCTGAACAGGTAGCGGAATTTAAGGAAAACACCTTCTACGCGGATCACGGCCTGGCGGACGGCGCGTACTTCCTGAACGATGAAGGCAAATACGAGAAGGTGGATACGCTGGTAAACGACAGCGGTCAGCTGAATACGGCAGTCGGATTTAACAAGTGCCCCGGCCTGGTGCTGGTAGACAAGGTGGATCTTGGTTACGCGCCTTCATACTCGGCTTCGCTTGCCCGGTGGACCAAATATCCCAATACCGGCTTCTTCCAGGGCAGCCGTACCACAGGTGAAATGAGTCAGGCGGACGCCAAGATCTGCGATGATATCCACAGCAAGACCCTGGAATACATGGGCAAAAACTGCGCCAACTTTATCACCGGTAAATCCAACTTCGATAAGGACTGGACCAAGTGGTGCACGGTTCTGAACAAGTATAAAATTGATCAGGCCATCGGGATCTATCAGTATTATGTGGATCATTACCCCTTCCGCTGACGGAAGCCGACCAACCAGGAGGTGAAATTCATGGCAAAGAAAAACGCTCTGACCGGCTCCGCACGCAGGAGCTGGAAAACCGAGCTGAAACGCGACTGGGTCGTATATCTCTTGTTTATTCCGATTATCCTGTACGAACTGGTGCTGCATTACCTGCCGATGTTCGGCATCGTGATGGCCTTCGAGGATTACAATGTGGTGGACGGCTACTTCCACAGTCCGTGGGTCGGCATGAAGCACTTTATCGATCTGTTCTCCGGCGAGGATTTCCTGCAGGCTCTTCGGAACACCGTGGTGATCGGCCTGTTTAAGTGTACCATCGGTTTTGTGGCCCCCATCATCTTCGCGCTGATCCTGAGCCTGATCAACAGCAAGAAGTTCAAGCGCACGGCTCAGACCATGTCCTACATGCCCAATTTCGTGGCCGCGGTCATTGTCTGCTCCCTGTTCACCCAGTTCCTGGCCAAGGACGGGCCGCTGACCCTGCTGCTGACAAAGGTTTTCGGAGCGGAAAACCAGAACTGGTTTGCGAATGACAAGCCGCCTGTGTTCTGGATTATTTACACGCTGATGGGTATCTGGCAGGGCGTTGGCTGGGGATCCATCATGTATGTGGCAGCCATTTCCCAGGTCAGCGGAGATCTGCATGAGGCAGCGGCCATCGACGGCGCCACCCGGATGCAGCGGCTGTTCAGGATCACCCTGCCCAACATTCTGCCGATGATCATGATGATGTTCGTCATTGGTATCGGCACCGCGTTCGTGGCAGGGTATGATAACATCCTGCTGCTGTATATGCCCAGCACCTATAATGTGTCCGATACGGTCTATACCTACACTTACCGCCAGGCCTTCGGCGGCGGCACCTCCAACTATTCCCTGTCCGCAGCTTCGGGTCTGTTCCAGTCTGTCGTCGGCACCGTACTGCTGGTAAGCTCCAATGCGCTGAGCCGCAAGGTCAGCGGCAGCAGCCTGTTCTGAGAAAGGAGGGAAAAGACATGGCAAGGAAAAAGCAAGAATGGGAAAATAACATGGTGGAAACCAAAACCGTCGGCGACCGGGTCATCGACGTGATCCTGTACCTGATCGTGGCGCTGGTGGCTTTCTGCAGCGTGATCCCTATGTGGCATGTGCTGATGAGCTCCTTCTCCGACGGCAAATCCCTCCTGGCGCATGTGGGGCTGGTGCTCTGGCCCGTGGGCGGCTTCACCCTGGAAGGGTATCAGATGATTTTCCAGAACGCCAGCATCGTGAGCGGGTATATCAACACGATCGTTTACACGGTTGCCTTCACCATGATCGGCTTCCTGCTCTCCGCCGTGACGGGCTATGCCCTCAGCCGGGACACGAAGCTGAAAAAGCCCGTTACCATGGCGCTGATGTTTACCATGCTCTTCGGCGGCGGCATGGTGCCCACTTACATGGTCATCCGCTCCCTGGGCTGGGTTGGCACCGTATGGGCGCTGGTGATTCCGGGCTGCACCAACAGCATGTACTGCATCATGATGATGAACGCTTTCAACTCCATCCCCAAGGAAATGTACGAGGCCAGCCACATTGACGGCGCGGGGCATATCTCCACCCTCTTTGAAATCACGCTGCCTCAGGCGATGAACATGGGCTCCGTCATCATTCTGAACCTGTCCATCGGCCAGTGGAACTCCTGGCTGCAGGCTTCCATCTACGTGCCCAACAAAAAGGCCCTGTGGCCTCTGCAGCTGGTGATCCGGCAGATCACAAGCGAGAACGCCAACTTCCTGAATTCCTCCAATCCGAATTACAGCCGTTACCTCATTCAGTTCGCGGTGATCATCGCCGCCATCGCGCCCATCATCATCGCCTTCCCCTTCTTCCAGGACAAGATGGAGAAGGGCGTCATCCAGGGTGGGGTGAAAGGCTGAGAAATTTTTGCCCGCCTTTGACACTCAGGCACAGTCCACGCACACGCGCAGGCTGTGCTTTTTTCTTTTCAAAAATTGTTTTTTCAGTTAAAATATACCGGAAAGCAGAAAAACATATTGACCATCTATGGAGGATAGGACTGTGATAAACCGTCAGGCGCTGTACGACTGGTTCTGGTACCGTCCCCTGTTCCGGAGGCTGCGCCACAGAATCATGACCATGCTGCTGGTGCTGGTGCTGCCGGTGAGCCTGATCTGCATCGTGATTTCCATTGTATCCGCCGTCCAGGGCAGCCAGCTGGCCTATCTGGTCGGTAACAACGGGCTTTCCGCTTACGGGGAAAAGGTTGTTCTGCAATGCCGGTATGAGAATATCGATCTGACGGCGGATTTTCCCGCCTCCTTCGCCCGGAAGATTTCGGGATTGTTATCGGTGGTTTCACCGAACGGGGGCAGCCTGTATGTATCCCTGGATGGGCAGACAGCTTATCAGGTGCTGACACAGGAGGGAGAAACAGGCGCGGCGGAAGATTACAGGAAGCTGCTGCAGACACGGAATCGTTATTTCTGGCAGGATCCGGACAGCGGCCTCAGCGTGCTGGTGACCTTTCCCTACAGTTTTGCTCTCCGTTCGCTTCCGGTCTGGTTCTGGATTGCGCAGATCATAGCCTTTATCACCCTGCTGCTGTGTCCGTTCCTGTATAAGCGGCTGCAAAAAGACGTCCTGGACCCGATAGAAACGCTGAACACAGCTACCCGCGCCTTCGGGGAGGACAGGAACTACCGCATCCCTGAACAGGGCGACCGGGTCAGCGACGATTATCTGTCGCTTTTCCATGGCTTTAACGATATGGCGGACGAGGTGCAGGCTTCCTATGATAAGGATGTCAGAATTCTGGAAACCGAAATGGAAAACCTGCGCCTGCAAGTGAATCCCCATATGCTGCTCAATTCCTACAACATGATTTACGCCCTGGCCCAGTCAAAGAATTATGAGGTGATCCAGGATTACACGCTGTGTCTGACGGATTATTTCCGCTATGTGCTGCGCCGGGGACAGAAGCTGGTCACCGTCCGGCAGGAGCTGGAATTTGTCGATAATTTCATCCGTATCCAGCGCATCCGTTTTCCGGGACGGTTTTCCTACGTGTATCAGGCGGAGGAAAGCTGCATGGACGCCCTGATCCCGCCGCTGCTGATTGAGAATTTTGTGGAAAACGCCATCAAGTATGCCCTGGAGCCCAGGGAAGCCATCGAAATCGTGGTATCCGTCCAGAAGGACCGGAACAAAAACGGCAGGGAAGTCCTGCATATCGCCATTACGGATACGGGCAGCGGCATCCGGCCGGAGGTGCTGGAAAAGCTGCAGGCCGGGGAGCCGTATGTGGACGCGGCAGGGCATAAGCATATCGGAATCTACAACTGCATGCGGCGCATTGAGCTGTTTTACGGGGAGGAAGGAGATGTGCATTTCTCCAGCGGCGAAGGCCTGGGCACGCAGATTTATCTGGTTGTACCCTTCATGACAGCCGATGAGGGGGAAACGAAGGAGGCGCAGACATGAATATCCTGATCGTGGATGATGAGCAGCTGGTCATCCAGGGCATGCTGGACGGAATCAACTGGGACGTACTGGGTTTTGACAGGGTGCTGACGGCGGAAAGCTATCAGGAAGCTGTGAGCATCATCAAAAAGACCTATATCGACGTTCTGGTCAGCGATATTGAAATGCCGGGAGAAAGCGGGCTCAAGCTGATTGAGTACATGAACGAGCACAGCCGGAACACGGAGTGCATCATCCTGACCGCCCATGACGAATTTGATTATGCCCGGACCGCCGTGCACCTGAACTGCATGGAGTACGTGCTCAAGCCCGTCCGCTATCAGAAGCTGACCGAAATTCTGAACAGGGCCAGGGAAAACGTGACGCAGCGGCGGCAGAG
This sequence comes from Clostridia bacterium, assembly GCA_017431005.1. GTDB lineage: Bacteria > Bacillota > Clostridia > Christensenellales > Aristaeellaceae > Aristaeella. The sequence goes on along the minus strand of JAFRLY010000057.1, from coordinate 118,475 downwards.
CGAACAGATCAAGCAATACGGCCGGCAGTATATCGATTCCCTGGCAAAGGAAACCAAAAGCGAAACCGCAAACGCCCTGGAAACCGCCGTAAGCTATATCGACGGACACCTCGCGGACGAGCTGTCCGTGCGTGATCTTGCGGCGCAATGCTATGTGAGCGCCGATCACCTGACGCGGCTGTTTAAGAAAAAATACGGCATGACCGTATCGGAATACATTCAGGAAAAGCGCATCACCCTGGCGGGTGAGCTGCTGCAGCGGGAGGACATGACCATATCCATGGCTGCCAATACGGTGGGCTTCGGCAATTATTCCTACTTTACCGAACAGTTCAAGAAGCACTTCGGCATGACGCCCCGGGAATACCAGAAGCAGTTCCGGTCATGAATTCATGTCGGATTAGCGGGGTTTTTTATCGGATTTCATACAGCTTTTTTCCTCCGCCCATGGCACAATAAACCCAGAAACACGGAAATAACCGTGCCTGAAACAGAAGGAGGATACAAATCATGAAAAAGCTGATCGCCCTGCTGCTCTGCCTGATGATGAGCTTGTCCCTGATGACCGCGGCGGTTGCGGAGAATGAAGTGCCCAACCTGGCCAACACCTATTTTGCCTACGGATACGACGTGGGTTTCTGGATGGATTACTTCTTCCATTTCTATGACGAGGTGCCCGGCTTCGGCAAGGTGTTCTACGCCGGCTACGCCCTGAACCAGATCGTCTACACCGGCACCTATGAGGTGGTGGCGGAGGAAAAGGGATACGCCTGCTGGCCGGACCGCGCCTCAGCCGCGGCCGCAGAAGAAGGCGCTGAAATCCCCACCGGCACCGCGCCCTACACCGTGATTTTCTACGATTTCGACGGCAACGAGATCGACCGCTGCGCCATGGATGAAACCCATATCTACAACGATATGGAAACCCTGACCGGTATCGGCGGCGGCAACGCGGTCTATAATCTGGACACCGATCCGGAGAATTCCGCCTTCGCCAACGAATACAAGGGCGAGCAGGCCGTCTCCATTCTGTCCCTGATCAATCCCGAGGATGAAACCGCCACGCTGGACCTGAAGGTCAACGGCAAATACGACGATCTGGTTGTAATGTATGTGGAAGGCACCTTCGCCATGAATGAAGACCAGACCGAAATCGTGCTGACCCCCAACGATGAGAGCGACGCCGGCGCCACCGTGACGAAGAACGAGGACGGCACCTACACCTATGTTTCCACCGACGGTGACGAAGTGACGCTGACCGTGGTGAAGGAGGCTGAAGTGGCCTATGCGCTGAAGGGCCAGATCCCCGTGCCCGGCATGGACGGCGTGAACGCTGACATGATCTGCGAGCTGTACGATGACGGCACCGCGCTGATTTACGCCGACTTCATGGGCAACCGCATGGATATCGACAAGGGCACCTATGAAATCGACATGACCACCTATTCCTTCGTGCTGCATCTTGAAACCGCCGGCGACCTGACCACCGAAGGCTATGCCGCCGACATGGTGCTTAACTACAAGGCTGAAGATGTGCAGCCCTTCGGCGCCATCGAGCAGACCCTGGCGTTCGTGACAGAGTAAGGTAAAGCTCCGCCGGGCTGATTCATGTTTCAATCCAGGCCGCCGCCCGATCCGGACGGCGGCTTTTTACAAAAGGAGGTTGTTCCTGTGCGGCAATATGAAACTTTTGAGCTCTCCTTCTCCGGCGCTCCGCTGACGGATGCCTGGGCACAGATTGACCTGCAGGCGACATTTTCCTGCGGAGATACCGTGAGAACCGTGAAGGGATTTTACGACGGCGACGGGCGTTATATTATACGCTTCCTGCCCGAACAGGCGGGAACCTGGCGCTGGAAGGTCACCGGCTGCGTGGAAGCGGAAGGGGAGGAAGTCTGCGAGGCGGCGCGGGAGCAGCACGGCCCGGTCCGGGCGGTGAGCACGCATTTTGAATACGCGGACGGCACGCTCTTCATTCCCTTCGGCACCACGGTGTACGCCCTGGCCTCCCAGGAGGACGCGCTGGTGGAGGAAACGCTGGAAAGCCTGAAAAATGCGCCCTTCAACAAGGTGCGCATGTGCGTTTTCCCCAAGGATTATGATTACAATAAAAACGAGCCGCCCTGCTACGCTTTTGAAAAAAAGGAAAACGGCTCCTGGGATACGGGCAGGCCGAACGTCCTCTTCTGGCAGCGGTTTGAAAGGATTATGGATCGTATCGGCGCCATGGGAATCCAGGTGGATCTGATTCTGTTCCATCCCTATGACCGCTGGGGCTTTGCCGGACTGCCGCAGAAGAACAACCTGGAATACCTGGATTACCTGCTCCGCCGCTTTTCCGCCAAGCCGTATATCTGGTGGAGCCTGGCCAACGAGTACGACATCAACATGGATGTTAAATCCCTGGCCGACTGGGAGGAAATCGAGGAATACGTGGCGGACAACGACCCTTATCATCATTTGTTGTCTAACCACAACTGCATGTGCTTCTGGGATCACACGCGCCCCAACATCACCCATGCCAGCCTGCAAACCAAAGCCCTGACGGAGATCCCCCGTTGGATCAGGGAATACCAAAAGCCGGTGGTCATTGACGAATGCTGCTATGAAGGGAACCTCCCCTATCTGTGGGGCAGCATTTCCGGTCAAGAGATGGTGCGCCGCTTCTGGCGGTGCTATGCTTCCGGCGGGTACTGCACCCACGGGGAAACCTTCTTATCAGACGATGATATTCTCTGGTGGGGCAAGGGCGGGAAATTGAAGGGTGAAAGCCCACGGCGCATCGCCTTCCTGCGGCAGATCATGGAAAGCCTGCCCGGGCCCCTGACGCCCTCCTCCGGCGGCATTACGGCCATTGCGCAGATGGACGAAGCATCCCTTGAAAAGGCCCTGTCCACGCTCCCGGAGGAAATGCGCCATGCCATGACCTTATTTGGCAAGAGCATTCACCGGATGGATATTCAGAACCGTTCCCTGCACCTGGCGGGGGAACACATCTGGGAAGCTCACTGCAGCGAAGACGCCTATCTTTGGTTCAACGATCTGCAGTGCTATGGCGAGCAGACCCTGCGCTTGCCCAAGGACAAAAAATACCGGGTGGAGGTCATCGACATTTGGAAAATGACCCGGGAAACGATCTGTGAAACTGCATCGGGCGAAACGAAAATCAAGCTGCCGGGCAGGGAAAACCTGGCGGTGCTGGCAATGAAGGTGGAGGGATAACATGAAAGATTATATGAACGCCGAGAAGCAGCCCCAGGAGAGGGCGGAACTGCTGCTGAAAGAAATGACCCTGGACGAAAAAATGGCCCAGCTTACGGGCGTGTTTGCCATCAAGGGGTATGAGGACCGGATGGCCCCCTTCTTTAAGAACGGCATCGGGCAGATCAGCACCCTGGAGTTCCGCGCCTGCGGCAGCATGGAGGAAATCGCGGACTGGCAGCGGGAGCTGCAGACCATCGTGATGGAGAACAGCCCGCATCATATTCCCGCCGTGTTTCACATGGAGGGCCTGTGCGGACCGCTGATGCAGGATACCACCACGTTCCCCTCCGGCGTCAGCCGGGGTTCCGCCTTTGACCCGGAACTGGAAAGAAGGATCGGGGAGATCGTGAGCCGCCAGGAGGCGGCCTTCGGCATCACCCAGATTCTGGCGCCGGTGCTGGACATTTCCCGGGATTCCCGCATGGGACGCCAGTGCGAGCCCTACGGAGAGGATCCCACCCTGGCCGCCGCCATGGGCGCGGCCTATACCCACGGCATTCAGGAGACGGTTACCGCCGGGCGCACACCGGATGCCTCCGCCAAGCACTTCTTCGGCTTCCACAACTCCGCCGGGGCCATTCACGGGGCGCATGTGGACGCGGGGGAACGGCTGCTGATGGAAATCTACGGCAAGCCCTTCCAGGCTGCGATCACTGAAGCGAACCTTCGCGGCGTCATGCCCTGCTACGGGTCCGTGAACGGCCTGCCCATCCATGCCTCGAGGCATTATCTGACGGACATCCTGCGGAACGAAATGGGCTTTGAGGGCGTCACCGTGTCCGACTACGGCGGAGCCAGCAACGCCCATGAATATCAGGGAATCGGCGAAACCATGGGCGAAGCGGGCCTCCGCTGCCTGAACGCAGGCCTGGACGTCGAGCTGCCCATGCCCAAGGCCTACGCGGATGAGCTGAAGCAGAAGTTCGCGGACGGCGAGGCGGATCCCGCCCTGCTGGACCGGGTGGTGCTGCGGGTGCTGGAAGCCAAGTTCCGGATGGGCCTGTTCGAGCATCCCTTCGCCCTGACCGGGGAGGAGCTGGAGAACACGGTGCACCGCCCCGGGGATGAGAATGCCGCCGCGCAGAGCGCCCGGGAGGCCCTGGTGCTGCTGAAGAACGACGGTATACTGCCCCTGACGGGACGGGAAAAGACCATCGCCGTCATCGGCCCGGCGGCCGCCAACGCCCGGTATTATTTCGGCGGATATACCCATCTGTCCATGGTGGAAGCCCAGCGGGCGGCCAAAAACTCCATGGCCGGCGTGAAGGGCAACGGCGAAGTCAGCCAGGTATCCTATGTGCCCGGCACCCAGGTGGAGGAAGACGAGACGGACCGTTTCAATGACGTGCTGCAGAAGCTGAAGCCGAATTGCCGCAGTCTGCTGGACGCGCTGAGAGCGGAAATGCCGGGAGCCCGTATCCTGTGGGCCAGGGGCTATCACAAGGCGGGCGCTGACGAAAGCCTGTTCACGGAAGCGCTGAAGATCGCCGGGGAAGCGGACGTGATCCTGCTGACCCTGGGCGGCAAGAACGGCTCCGGCTCCATCGCCACCATGGGCGAGGGCGTGGACGGCACGGACATCAACCTGCCCGCCTGCCAGGACGCCTTCATCCGGGCGGCGAAAAAGCTGGGCAAGCCCATGATCGGCATCCATTTCGACGGCCGTCCCATTTCCAGCGACGCGGCGGACGAAAACCTGAACGCGATCCTGGAATGCTGGAACCCCGCCGTTTATACCGCGGAAGCTGTGACGGACGCCCTGCTCGGCAGGCTGAATCCCTCCGGAAAAATGCCCCTGACCACCGCCCGGCGCGCGGGCCAGATTCCCGTGTATTACAACCATCCCAACGGCTCCATGTGGACCCAGGGCCCAAGCATCGGCTTCAACGATTATGTGGACTGCCCCCACGCGCCCCGCTACTGCTTCGGGCACGGGCTGAGCTACACCTCCTTCGCCTACAGCGGCCTGGAGCTGGACAGGCGGGAAACCACGCCCTTTGAGCCGGTGCGCATCTCCCTGAAGGTGAAAAACACCGGGGAACGCGAAGGCACTGAAATCGTACAGATGTACGTTAAGGACGTTCACGCCTCCATGACCCGCCCGGGAAAGGAACTGCAGGGCTTCGCCCGGGTTTCCCTGCGGCCCGGTGAGGAAAAGACGGTCAGCTTCCTGCTGCAGCCCAGCCAGACGGCTTTCCTGGACGAGGATATGCGCTGGAAGATAGAAAAGGGCGCGTTCGAGGTGCAGATCGGATCCTCCTCCGAGGACATCCGATTAAAGGATTCCTTCACGGTGACGGAGAATGCATATACAGAGGGAAAAACCCGTGCGTTCTATACCCTGGGAGATATCCGATAAGGAGGGGATCCCATGAGGATCAAAAACAGCTCCTGGATCACCGTTTCGCAGGATCCGGGCGATGTCTGCCCGGTATTCCGCAGGCAGTTCGCGGCGGAAAAGCAGCCTGCGAAGGCTGAACTGGAGATCACAGCTCTGGGCATTTATGAAGCGCAGCTCAACGGCCGGCGGGTGAGCGATTACGTGCTGGCTCCTGGCTGGACCAGCTATGAGCACCGCCTGCAGGTGCAGACCTACGACGTGACGGGCCTGCTGCAGGGGGAGAACGAGCTCCGCGTCACCGTGGGCCGGGGCTGGTTCCGGTCTCCCATGCCGGGCTGGCTGGACAGCGAGGACAAGAAGCGGCGGTATCAGCAGCCCTGCGGGCTGATCGCCTCCCTGCGCCTCTGCTACGCCGACGGGTCGGAGGAAACGATCACGACGGATGAAGCCTGGCAGTGGGCGGAAAGCCCCGTACGGTTCAGCGAAATCTACGACGGGGAAATCTACGACGCCCGGACCAAGCCGGACGGCTGGCAGCCGGTCAGGCCGCTGGCATGGTCCAAGGACATTCTGATCCCCCAGGAGGGGGAGGAAATCCTGGAAACGGAGCGCGTGGCCGCCTGCCGGATTTTCCGGACACCCGGCGGGGACACGGTGGTGGATTTCGGCCAGGAGGTCACCGGCTATGTGGAATTCACCCTGGACGCGAAGGCGGGGGAGAAGGTGTTCTTCGACCATGCCGAGGTCCAGGACAGGGACGGCAACTGGTACAACGAGAACTACCGCAGCGCGAAGGCGCAGGTGACGTATATCTGCCGCGACGGGCGGCAGACCTGGCATCCCCGGCTGACCTTCTTCGGCTTCCGGTATATCCGTCTGCTTTCCTGGCCCGGGGAGCCGAAGCCGGAAAGCTTCACCGCCGTCGTCGTGCATTCCGGCATGCGCCGCACCGGCTGGCTGAAGTCCGGGAACGCGATGCTGAACAGGCTGTTCTCCAACATCGTATGGGGCCAGCGGGGCAACTTCCTGGACGTGCCCACCGACTGCCCCCAGCGGGACGAGCGGCTGGGCTGGACCGGGGACGCGGAAGTGTTCATCAAAACCGCCGCCTATCTGTTTGACACGGAGCGCTTCTTCCGGAAGTGGCTGCGCGATATGGCGGCGGATCAGCGGCCCTCCGGCGAAATCGGCCAGGTGATTCCGGACGTGATGCCGGAGGCGGACGGCAGCGCCGCCTGGGGCGACGCGGCGGTGATCTGCCCCTGGCAGATTTACCAAACCTACGGCAATCCGGAGGTGCTGGCGGACCAGTTCGCCTGCATGAAGGCATGGGTGGACTTCATCACCTCTGTCACGAAGCAGCCGGACCTGTGGATCGACCATTTCCACTTCGGCGACTGGCTGGGCCTGGACGCGCCTTCCGGCAGCTACAAGGGCTCCACCCGGGAGGACTTCATCGCCAGCGCCTATTACGCCCACGCGGCGGAGCTGGTGGTGAAGGCCGGGCGCCTGCTGGGGCAGGACGTTTCCGTCTATGAGGCCCTGAAGGAAAGAATCGTTGCGGCCTTCCGGAGGACCTTCCCGACGTACGAAACCCAGACGGAGCATGTGCTGGCGGTTCATTTCGGCCTGGCGGAGGATCCGCAGAAGACCGCGGACGCCCTGGCGGCGATGGTCCGGGCCGACGGCACGCAGCTGCGCACCGGCTTTGTGGGCACGCCGTATATCCTGCACGTGCTCAGCGCCTGGGGCCACGCGGACGTGGCCTGGGATCTCGTGCTGCGCCGGGAGTATCCCGGCTGGCTCTATCCGGTTTCCAAGGGTGCCACCACGGTCTGGGAGCACTGGGACGGCATCCATGAGGACGGCACGTTCTGGTCCGCGGACATGAACTCCTACAACCATTATGCCTACGGCGCCGTGGCGGACTGGATCTTCGAGCAGGCCGCCGGCCTGACGCACGCGGAGGATCAGCCGGGCTTTGCCGAGCTGATTTACGCGCCGCATCCCGACGCCCGGATCGGCTGGCTCCGCGCCAGGCTCGACACCCGGCAGGGAACCGTTTCCGCCCTCTGGGAATACGAGGGGGATAAGATCCGCTGTGAGCTGGAAACCCCGGTGAAAACCCTTGTCCGCCTGAACGGGACCGAGCGGCGGGTGGATCCCGGCAGGTATATTTTCTGGGAAAACGTCTGAAATTCAGTTCGATTCTGCAACGAAAGGATGACAAACATGCGCAGTATTTCTCTGAACCGGGACTGGTACTTTGAACACGGGCTCGTCAATATCGGCAGCGTCCTGCGGGGGGAATTCGGCCGCCCCGTCCAGCTGCCCCATGATTACATGATCGAATCCGACGTGTATCCGGAAGCCCCCTCCGGCCCCGCCAGCGGCTATTTCAACGCCGGCGTGGCCCACTATCTGAAGGATGTCGATATTCCCGCGGACTGGGAGGGAGAACGGATCGTTCTGCGCCTGGACGGCGCCATGATGAACGCCACGATCGAGGTCAACGGCGACAAGGTCTGCCTGCAGCATTACGGCTACGCGCCGTTTGAGGCGGACATCACCCGCTTTGTTTACTGCGGGCAGAAGAACCGGATCGTCATCACCCTGAACCCCAGCATGCAGCCCAATTCCCGCTGGTATTCCGGCGCCGGTCTTTTCCGGGGCGTTACGCTGGCGCATATGCCGAAGCTGCATGTCGCCTTCGGCGGCCTGTCCGGCTGGACGGACAAAATCGAATACGCCGCGGACGGCACCCCGGAAACCGCCTACCTGAAGGTATCCGCGGAGATCGGGAACGAATACGCCGAAAACCGGATCGCGGAGGTCTGCTTTGACCTGATCCGCGACGATACCGGGGAGACGGTGAAATCCTCAAAAACCGCTGCTCAGATCCCGCCCATGTCCTCCGCCACGGCCTACATGACCCTGACGGTGGACGCGCCGCGCCTCTGGAGCACCGAAACGCCGGCGCTGTACCGGCTGCAGGCCCGGGTGCGGGACGCCGGCACCTACAAAACCCATATCATTCCCGCGGAAGCCTGCACGGAGGACGCGGAATGCGTGCTCTTCGGCATCCGGACGATCGAGGCGGACGTGCGCCGCGGCCTGCGGATCAACGGGCAGGAGGTCAAGCTGCGGGGCGGCTGCCTGCATCACGACAACGGCGTGATCGGCATCGTGACCACCTTCGACGCGGAGGCCCGGAAGGTGCGTCTGCTGAAGGAGGCCGGCTTCAACGCCGTCCGCACCACCCACAACCCGCCCTCCGCCGCGCTGATCGAAGCCTGCGACCGGCTGGGCATGTACGTCTTTGACGAGGCCTTCGACGCCTGGGGCATGGGCAAGCAGCCCGGCGACTACAACCAGTATTTTGAAACGGACTGGAAGAAGGATCTGACGAGCTTCATCCGCCGGGACCGCTGCCATCCTTCCGTCATCATCTGGTCCACGGGCAACGAAATCACTGAGCGCGCCGGCCTCGGTTCCGGATACGAGTGGGCGACCCGCCTGGCGGAAACCATCCGCGCGCTGGATCCCTCCCGTCCGGTATCCAATGCTGTCTGCTCCTTCTGGAACGGACTGGACAGCCAGCTGCTGGAGGCGCAGATGCGCAAGTGGGCGGAGCAGCAGCAGGCTGGCGGACTGCAGAACGCGGACCTCGGCGGGAAGAAGGATCTGCTCTGGGAGGAGTACACCGAAGCCTTTGTCAACGGCCTGGACATCGTGGGCTACAACTACCTGGAGGGCAAGTACGACCAGGATCACGAAATGTTCCCGGAACGGGTGATCATGGGCTCCGAGAACTATCCGAAGGAGATCGGCGTTCACTGGCCGAAGATCGAGAAAACTCCCTGGATCATCGGTGATTTCACCTGGACTGCCTTTGACTACATCGGCGAGGCCGGTATCGGCAAGTCCGTGATTCTTGAGCCGGACGATCCCCGCAAGCCCGAGGATATCATGCCCTGGTCCTTCGGCTCTCCCTATCCCTGGCGCACCGCCAACGATGCGGACTTCGACGTTACCGGCGGCCTCCGGCCCCAGGGCGCTTACCGCAGCATCGTCTGGCACAACGGAAAGACGGCTGTTTTCTCCTACGATCCGGACGCCGCGGACCGTCCCGAGATCCTGACCATGTGGGGCTTCCCCGGCGTGGAGGCCTGCTGGAACTGGCCGGGTAAGGAAGGGAAGCCCGTGGACGTCGCCGTCTTCAGCAAGGCGGAAGAGGTGGAGCTGTTCGTGAACGGCGTCAGCGCCGGCCGGCAGAAGGCCGGGGAGACGGTCATCTCCGATATCCCGCTGACCTTCCGGTTCCGCACCGTCTATACCCCCGGCACCGTGGAGGCGGTCGGCTACTGCGGCGGGAAGGAAGTATCCCGCGGCTGCCTGAAAACGACGGGAGCGCCTGCCGCCATCCGCCTGATGCCTGAAAGAAGCGCGCTGCCCGCGGACGGCGCCGCGCTGGCGTATGTCCGGGCGGAGATCGTTGACGCGGAGGGGAACACGGTGCCTGACGCGGCGGTGAAGCTGTGCGCCGCGGTGAGCGGCTCCGCGGAGCTGCTGGGCTTCGGCTCCGGCAACCCGATGACCGACGAGAACTACACGAAGGGACAGTTCACCGCCTGGCACGGGTCCGCCCTGGCTGTGCTGCGGGCCGGATGCGAAGCGGGCGAGGCGAAGCTGACCGTTTCTGCGGAGGGCCTCGGCGTCGCTGAAATCACCCTGCCGGTGCAGAAATAAACAAGGAGCGTGGCGGACATGCGTACCCTGATCCCATTCAATGAAAACTGGACCTTCTGCAAACCCGGGGAAGAGCGCATGCCCGTCACGCTGCCCCATACCTGGAACGCCGCTGACGGACAGGACGGCGGCGGAGACTACTGGCGGGGCGAATGTATCTATGAAAAAGACTTTCCCGCACCGGACACAAAAAGCGACGAGGAAGTCTACCTGGAGTTTGACGGCGTATCAGCCTCCGCGAAGGTGTCGCTGAACGGGCGGTTCATCGGCGCGCACCACGGCGGATACAGCCGGTTCCGCTTCAATATCACAGAGGCGCTGCACGCCGGCGTCAACCGGCTGACGGTGGCGGTCAGCAACGCTGCCTGCGATACGGTCTATCCCCAGAACGCGGATTTCACCTTTTACGGCGGCATCTACCGGGCGGCGCGCCTCATCGTGCTGAACAAAGCGCATTTTGACATGGATACCCTGGGCGGCTGCGGAGTGCGGGTGACGCCCAGGGTGCTTCCCGACGGTTCCGCGGACGTGCAGGTTTCCGCCCGCTTTACCGGCGGGTGCGCGGTGTTTGAGCTGAACGGGGAGAAGCTGGAAGGGGACAGCGTGACCTTCCATATGGATAACCCCAGGCTGTGGCAGGGACGCAAGGATCCTTATCTGTACACCCTGAAGGCCTGCCTCCGGCTGGGCGATATCCCGGCGGACAAGCTGGAAATCCCCTTCGGCATCCGTTCCTTCCGGATCGATCCCGACGAGGGCTTTATCCTGAACGGGGAAAGCTATCCCCTGCGCGGCGCTGCCATGCATCAGGACTGGCTGGGCAAGGGGAACGCCGTTTCAGAAGCGGACATGGAAGAGAGCATGCGCCATGTGTACGAAATGGGAGCCACCACCGTCCGCCTGGCCCACTACCAGCACGACCAGCATACCTACGATCTCTGCGATCAGAAGGGGATCGTTGTATGGACGGAGATCCCGTATATCAGCGAGCATATGGACAATGCCCGGGAAAACGCCCTGCAGCAGATGCGGGAGCTGATCGAGCAGAATTACAATCATCCCTCCATTGCGGTATGGGGACTCAGCAACGAAATCACCATGGCCCGCGGCGACCAGGAAACGCTGGTGCCCTTCCACAGGGAGCTGAACGCGCTGTGCCACCGGATGGATGATACCCGGCTCACCACCATGGCGTGCATCTCTCCGCTGCCGGTGGATCATCCGCTGCTGAGCGTGCCGGACGTGCTTTCCTACAACCACTATTTCGGATGGTACGGCGGACATCTGGAGGATAACGGCCCCTGGTTCGACCGCTTCCACGCGCTGCATCCGGACCTGCCCGTCGGCGTGTCTGAATACGGCTGCGAAAACAGCCTGTGGCATGCCTCCCACCCGGAACCGGGCGATTACAGCAACGAATACCAGATGATCTACCATGAGAGCCTGATCAAACAGCTGTTTTCACGGAAGTATCTGTGGGCCACCCATGTGTGGAACATGTTCGATTTTGCCGCCGACGCCCGGGAGGAGGGCGGCACCAAAGGACGGAACAACAAGGGCCTGGTGACCTTCGACCGCAAAACCCGGAAGGACGCCTACTACGCCTATCAGGCCTGGCTGACGGACACACCCATGCTGCACCTGTGCGGCAGGGAATTTGTGAACCGGGACGGCGATACCGCGGAATTTGTGGTATACAGCAATCTGCCGGAGGTTATCCTGACGGTGAACGGCACGGAATACCGCAGACAGGCGCCGGATCACTTCTTCCATTTCACGGTGCCGCAGCCGGAGGGAACCTATACCGTCACCGCTGCGGCGGGCGGGCTGCATGAGCAGGCGCAGTTCAGCCATGCTGCCGAGCCCGACCCTGCCTACCGGTTTCAGCAGGGTACGGTGCTGAACTGGTTTGACATCGATACGCCGGAAGGCTTTTACTCCGTGAAGGATCTGCTGAAGGATATCACGCAGTCCGCGGAAGCCGCGGCCTTTGTCAATCCCGTGCTGGCCGAAATGACAGCCGCCCGCGCGAAGAAAGCGGAGCAGAAGGAACAGGAAGCCGGGCGGAAAACCCAGAAAAGCGGCGAAGGCATCAGCGAGGAAGCGCGGAGGAAAATCACCCTGCAGTTCAGCCTGCTGCAGCTGATCCGCATGGGCGCTCCCGACATGCCGAAGGAACGCATTATTGAAATCAATCAGCGGCTGAACCGGATTCCGAAGCGTCAGGGCTGAGCAGAGCAGGAGGTTTTGTATGCATTGTGAATGGATTGGCACGGAACATCCCGCGCCCGCGGGAAAATTCGCTTATTTCCGGCTGGATGCAGAGCTGCCGGAAAGCTGCCGGCTGACGGCGCGGATCAGCGCCGCTGCCCAGTACCGCCTGTGGATCAACGGACAGCCCGTCTGCTCCGGACCCTGCATGGGGGATCAGCACGTATGGTATTACGATGAGATTGATCTGAGCGCCTGCCTGCAGCCCGGCCTCAACCGCTTCGCCGCGCAGGTGCTGTGCATCGATCCGGCGGAGGCTGTCGACCAGAGCCGGGAGAATGCCTCCCTGTTCCGGCTGATGGTACCGGATCACCGGCACCGCTTCGCCCTGTCCGCGAAAACGGAGGATACGGATCTTTCCACCGGTACAGCGGACTGGCGGGTGCGGGTGGATGAAACCACCTGCCTGAAAACGGACAAGATCATTGAGTTTTTAGGAGACTATAAGGAGGAAGCGGACTTCCGGAAAATACCCGCCGGATGGAAAACCGGAGACTGTTCCGCCTGGCCGCGGGCTGTCTCCCTGGAGAGCGCGGAGGAGGATCCTTTTCAGAGCCGGGTGGGCGTCACCAAGCGGTACAGGCTGCAGCCCCGGCCGATTCCGATGCTTTTCGAGCGGGAGGAAGCTTTTGTCCGGGAAATCATGACGGATACGGGACTGCTGCAAAAGGGCAGGATTGAAATCCCGGCCCATTCCGTCTTTGAAGCGGTGCTGGACGCGGGCCAGGTCAAGGTAACCCATCCCGTGTTCCGGGTCAGCGGCGGGGACGGGGCCGGGCTGGAAATCACCTACTTTGAGAAATTCCAGAAGGAGGGCGAAAACTTCCGCCGGGACGACTGGGAGCGCGGTGAGATCATCGGCATTGCGGATCAGGTCACGCTGAACGGGCAAGAAATCCGCTATGAGCCCTTCTTCGTGCGCACCTTCCGCTTTGTCCGGATCCGCCTGGCCACTGACGCGCAGGGCGCGGTTCTGTACGCGCCTGCCTTCCGGCGCACGGGGTATCCCCTGACCGAGGACAGTGAAATCTCCTCCTCGGCGTCGTGGGTCCATGACCTGTGGCGGATGTGCGCTGAAACGCTGCAGAACTGCATGCTCTCCACCTACATGGACTGCCCCTATTATGAGCAGCTGCAGTACATCATGGACACCCGGCTGCAGGTGATGTTCCATTTCACGCTCAGCCGGGATACGCAGATGCCCCGGAAAGCCCTGGAGGACTTTCACCGCAGCATTCTGCCCTGCGGCCTGCTGCCAAGTAAATATCCGACCGCCTACCTGCAGGTGATTTCCACCTTCTCCCTGCACTACATCTTCATGGTGTGGGAATACTACGCCCAGACGGGCGACGCCTCCGTCCTGCGCACCTACCGGGCGGACTGCGACAGGATCCTGAATTACTTTGAGGAGCATCTGACGGACCGGAACCTGATGGGGCATCCGGGCTTCTGGCCCTTCGTGGACTGGCAGCCGGCCTGGAACGAAACGGCCGGCGTTCCGGCAGCGCTCGGGAGCGGCGAAAGTACGATTCTTTCCCTGATGTATGCGTATGCCCTGGAGCAGGCGGCGAACATCAACGGGCACAGCGGCCGGCCCGGCATGGCGGAGGAATACCGGAAACGGAAGGAAAAGGTCTGTTCCGCCGTTCAGATGCTCTGCTGGGATGAACAGCGGCAGATGTACCGGGAAGGCCCGGCGTTTTCCCAGTTTACCCAGAACGCCCAGGCCTGGGCGGTGCTCTGCGGCATCGGGGACGAACGCTGTGTCCGCGCCGCCGCGGAGGAAAAAGATGTGCTGCCCGTGACCTTCTCCACCTCCAACGAATGGTTCCGGGCGCTGGAACGGACAGGCCTGTATCCGGAGTACGGCAGGCGTTCCCTGCAGCCCTGGATCGACCTGATTGCCCTGGACTGCAGGACCTGCCCGGAAACCCCCGTCAACGCCCGCAGTGAAAACCACGCCTGGAGCGCTCAGCCGATGGCGGAGCTGATCCGGGGCGTGGCAGGCATCCGGCAGGAGGGCACCGGATGGGAGAAGGTTGTGATCGCTCCCTGCCTGACGGACCTGCCGGACCTGCGGGGCACGGCGGTAACGCCGGCCGGGCCGGTACGGTTTGACTACCGGCGGGACGGCGACGGGAAATGGGAATATGCCGTGACGCTGCCGGAAGGCGCGGCCGGGCGGTTCATCTCTCCCGGCGGGAAACAGACGGATTTCGAAGGCAGCCTGTGCTTCAGGGAATAAAAAAGGCTCCCGGAGAAGCATGGCTGCCGCGCCCTGTATGTTCAGACACAAAAACGGCGGTTTCGCTGAGGCAATCAGCGAAACCGCCGTTTTGTTATAAAGAAATATGCTCAGGTAAAAAGTGTGCATCCGGCCCGGCGGAAATGCTCCGCCATTTCCTGCAGCTGAGCCCTGGAGACATGAAAGCGTTTTCCGAGGCAGTCCAGGCAGTAGCAATCCCGGGCGGCCCGGCTGATCAGTTTTCTGGAAAGGCCGGTTTCATCCCGGCCCAGTGCTTTCCCGCATGCCGTGCAGTTCATCTTTTCTTCAGCTCCGCCAGATACATCCGGCAGTCGTGCGCCGGTACGGCGACCCGCATATATTCCCTGCAGATGCGTTCCTCCTCATGGAGAATACCGCGGACAGCCACATCGTATCCGGCCGCGGCCGGCAGGCCGAAGTCGCTGAAGGTCGCGTAGGTCTCGGCGTCCTCCTCGCCCAGGTTGAAGAAGCCTAGGGCATAGGTGCCGTCATCCAGATGCTTCATCAGCGTCAGGAGCTTATCGTTCCAGATGTGGAACATGGCGATGGGCGGCCGGGCTTCCTGATCCTGGTCGATCCGAATCAGATCGCGGTTCGTGACCAGCTTCAGCGTCTGCTTATTCATTGCACGGATATCACAGCCCAGCATCAGCGGCGCGCTGAACATGCACCAGAGCGCGAACTGGCTCCGGTAATCGGCGTCATTGCAGCCGGTCGTGCCGACCAACCCCTTGCCGTACATACCGACCGTCAGCATATCGACGTCGTTGAAGCACTGCGGCGCAGAGGCTCCGAGCTTGCTCAGCTGGCTCAGGGCGATGCTCCGGTAGGATTCCGGATTGTCGAAAATATCCCCTGTGGAACGGTACATATGGGCACCAGCGGAACGGATCCAGCTCCAGACGTCATCGCTGCCCCAGTTACAGGCGGAGAACAGAATGTCGCGGCCGGAGGCCCGGAGCGCCATACCCATGCGGCGGTAAAGCAGCGGCCCGTCAATACTGTTGGGCTTGTAGCAGAAATCGTATTTCAGGTAATCCACGCCCCAGGAGGCGAAGGTTTCCGCATCGAGGAACTCATGGTCAAAGGATCCGGGATAATCCGCGCAGGTACGCTGCCCGGCACAGGAATACATGCCGAACTTCAGGCCTTTGCCATGCACATAATCGGCCACGGATTTCATCCCTTCAGGGAATTTTGAGGGCTCCGCCTCCAGCCTGTCCGTTTCCGGGTTCCGGACTTTTTTGCTCCAGCAATCATCAATGACAATATATTGGTAGCCTGCATCCTTCAGCCCGAGGCTGATGAAGGCGTCCGTGCTTTCACGGATCAGGCTGTCCGAAATATCATGTCCGAAGGTATTCCAGGTGTTCCAACCCATCGGCGGCCGGTTGACCAGCATATGGCATCCTCCTTATCCTTTTACGGCGCCGATCATGGCGCCTTTGACGAAGTGCTTCTGCACGAAGGGATAAATGACAAGAATCGGGACGGTCGCGATAATCACGGTGCAGTACTTGACCAGCTCACGGGTGTAGGATTCCTCTGCCATGCTGGTAACGTCCATGGTCGCGGAGCGGTCATTGCTGATCAGCGTCTCACGGAGAATCATCTGCAGCGGCCAGAGCTTGTTGTCCGGCTGGAAAACCAGGGACTGGTACCAGCTGTTCCACCAGCCTACGCCGTAATACATGACAATGACGGCGATGATGGCTTTTGACAGCGGAATATAGATCCGGAAGAAGATCTGCAGGTCCGTCGCGCCGTCCAGATAAGCCGCTTCCTCCAGCGCCGCCGGAACGCTCTCAAAGAACGTGCGCATGATGATCAGGTTATAGGCGCTGATGATCCAGGGCAGCAGGAAGGCCCAGCGGGTATTGTAAATGCCGATTCCCCGCACAATAATGAACAGGGGAATGATACCGCCGCTGAAGAACATGGTGACCGTGATCATCTTCATGATAAAGCCGCGCAGCAGGAAGCTTTTGCGGGAAAGCACGAAGGCTGCCATACCCGTGATGAAGGTGCCCAGGGCAGTACCGCCGATCACATAGATCACCGTGTTCCAGATACTGGTGCTCAGCTTGACGTTGGAAAATGCCAGCCGGTATCCTTCCACCGTGTAGGGCTGCAGAGGCGCGAACAGCAGGCCGGTCCGGTTCAGCAGGGCCTTGGCGTCACTGAAGGAGGCAAACAGGGTGAACAGAATCGGATAAACGCAGATCAGCGAGAGGGCGACCATGACCGCGATGATAATGATATCAGCAATCCAGTCGCCGACGCTTTTGTGCCTTTTCATGATATCCATCTTTGCTCCTCCTTACCACAGGCTGCTGTCGGTAAACTTCCGGCTCAGCGCGTTGGCACCGATCAGCAGAACCACATTGACGAGAGAGTTCATCAGGCCGACAGCCGACGCGAAGGAATACTGCATCTGCACCATACCTGTACGGTAGACATAGGTGGAAATGACGTCCGCGGTTTCCATGACCATGTCGTTGTACAGCAGGAAGATGCGGTCCCAGCCGAGGCTCAGCAGATTGCCGACCCGCATGACCAGCAGAATCACGATGGTAGGCAGAATGCTGGGCAGGGTGATGTGCCACATCTGACGCCAGCGTCCGGCACCGTCCACGTAGGCGGCTTCATACAGGGAGGCATCCACACCCGCCAGCGCGGCAAAGTAGATGATGGAATCCCAACCGAGCTCCTGCCAGACGTTCATGGCAATATAGAGCGGCTGGAAATACTGCTTGTAGGTCAGCAGGTTCGACTGGGGCATGCCGAACTTCGAGAGAATGAAGGTCAGGATGCCGTCGCCCCGGCAGAAGATCACCATCAGACCGCAGACGACCACGGAGGAAACGAAGTGCGGCATGTAGGTGATGGTCTGCACCACCTTCTTGAAGGGGCCGGAGCGGGATTCATTCAGCATCAGGGCAAAAATGATCGGCAGCGGGAAGCCGACCAGCAGCAGGCCGATGTTGATTGACAGCGTGTTCCGCAGCAGCCGCCAGAAGAAAGGCCCGTTCAGAAAATTGTTGAAATGCTTGAGACCGACCCAGGGGCTTTTGGTGATGCCGCGTACCGGATGGTAGTCCTGGAACGAAATCACGACGCCATACATCGGCAGATAGTGGAAAATAATGAAATAGGCAACCGCAGGAAGAATCATGATATACAACCAGGGATGCTGCCGGATATTCCGGACGAGCCTGAGCCTGAAGGGTTCCTTCCTGTACTTCACCTGGGCGCTCATGCGCTCACTCCTTTCTCATAAGGGATCATACGGGTTGAAAAGGGCCTGACTTTGCCGCCAGGCCCCTGTTTCAACTGTTCGTGTTACCGGGCCAGGTAGCGGTCGAAGGCGGCCTGCTGCACGGCGATAACATCGTTGATCCCGAAGGAGTAGACATACTGTACGTCGTTGTCCCAGTTCGCAATGTCCTCGTCACCGCAGACAATCAGGTTGATGTGCTCACGGATGAAAGTGCGGACGTTGTTCATCGCGTTCACCTGGGTGATGGACTCGTCGGAGGTCAGGGTGATGGAGCCCGGCACCCTGCGGCGGTTGTTCAGATCCTTCGTCCAGGCATCCCAGCACTGGGCATTCACAGGCGCGCTGTACTGCTGCATTTCCATATCAGCGCAGTACTCAGAGCTCAGGTTCTGAATCGTGTACTGATAGCGGATGGTGTTGTAGGGAACGTTGGGGTTGTGCAGGATGAAATCGCTGAACACGCGCATGCCGGTCTCGTCGGTGGTGTGGATGATTTCGCCCTTCCACTCCTTCGGACCGAAGACCATCAGCTCGATGCCGTCGTAGCTGTACAGATAGTCCAGGGCGCGCATGGCGGCTTCGGGATATTTGCAGGTCGTGGAAATCGTCCACCACATGGTGTTGGAGCCGTTGTAGATCGGATCGCCGAATTCGTTGATGAAGGCAGGATCGTCAGCGGGCTTCAGGGAGGTCAGGCCGATCAGGTCGAAATCAGGATCGGACACCTGGCCCAGCGTATTCATCTGCTGGGTCTGCCAGTTGCCGGCAAAGGTGGCGCCGGCGCGGCCGCTGGTGAACAGGGCCTGGGCGTCGGAATCGTTGCGGTTGACCATGTCGCGGTCGATCAGGCCTTCCGCCATCCAGCCGCGCAGCAGGTTCAGCCAGTCCTTGTAACCGGGCTCCAGCACGGAGTAGGTTACCGTTTTGCCGTCTTCATTCAGCTGGAAGGAGTCGTTCATGACACCGAAGGCGGCGCTCAGCATGTTGCTGCCGCTCCACATCCAGTTGTCCAGCCGCATACCCGCGAAGGGCACTTCCACACCGTGCTCCTTGAAGGCGCGCAGGACGTTGGTGAAGTCTTCGATGGTCACGGGCACTTCCAGTCCCCATTTTTCCAGCCAGTCCTTGCGGATGACCAGACCGCTGTGCTGCTTGTCCACCACGGGCGGAACCTGGGTGGCGGCGCCGAAACGGTACAGGCCGTCGTCGGTGGTGAAGTTACGTACGGTAGCTTCGTCCCAGCTCTTGCGGACATTCATGTAGTTGGAGGCATAAGCGTCCACCAGTTCGTTGGGGTTCATCAGGATGCCGTCGTTCACGGCCTGGGGCACGCCGCCGGGATAATAATCAGTGAAGCCTGTGCCGATCCAGATGTCCGGCCACTGACCAGAGGCTACCAGCGTGTTGAAATAGGTGCCGTCGTCGCCTGCCGGCGGATGAATGAAGGTAAAGTCGACGCCGGTGATTTCCTCCCAGGCCTGGATGGCCGGGTGGTCGTCATAGGTCGCCATGGCCTGCTCGGATCCGCTTTCCATGGACATGAACACGGTCAGCTTCACGCTGCCGTCCGTCACGATGGGCATGGTGTTCTCCGTGGGCTCCGCGAAAGCTGCCATGCTCGTTGCCAGCATCACTGCCAGCAGCATCAGGGCTACAAACTTCTTCATGGATTTTCCCTCCTTAATTTATATGAAATGCCGCAGACGGCAAATCATTCCGCGTTGTATTTGTCCAGCACGGCGGAAACCTCCCGCCATACCTGCTCCCAGACCGGCCCGTTGGCGCAGCCGACCCGCAGGCCGCCGGGCTCATACCAGTGGAAGCTTTCCTTCCGGCCGTCCAGCAGCCATTCCTGGGGCAGGCCGTTTTCCTGCCAGTCCAGAGGCTCCGCGGCCGGGCAGCGGACTGCGTTGTCCCGAAGCATCCTGGCAAGCTCCGCTTCCTGGCTTTCAGGAAGGGAACCGGGCTTCACCGAGACAAACATCGAGGTGCCGCTCAGACTCAGCAGCCGGCCCCACTGCCGGTTGAATTCCCAGGGAATCCCAGCGGTGATGCCCATGCAGTCCGCATCCGTATCGTAGAAGGCGCCGTGCTGGGGCATCCGGAAGGCCAGCGTGTTGACGCCGAAGCGCAGCGTCCTTTCCCACATCAGCCCGCTGGTGTCATCCCCGGTGCGGTTCATGTGCATCAGGCCGGCGCCGAGATGGCCGACGGTGTTGCAGCCCAGAATCAGCATGCCGAAGGGCCTGGCTGCCTCAAAAACAGCTTCGTAGAAACCGGTGATGATTTCTGCCGTGGTCCGGGTCCGGTCGGCAAAATGCCATCCGTCGGACGCCATTTCCCAGCCCATTTCGACACCCCATTTTCCCGTGACGTCAAAGGTGGAGAAATCATGCTTCAGGAGGCGGTAACCCCATCCGCCGATGCGGCTGACGGTTTCACGGACCAGCTCCAGCACCCCGGGAACAGAGGGATCCAGCCCGCCCGCCGGCAGCTTCCAAGCGTCCGGCAGGCCGCTCAGGTCATCCTGCAGCAGGCGCACCCAGATGCCGGGGAGCACGTTCCGCTCCCGGATCTCCGCGGCCAGCGTTCCCATATCCCCAAACCGGCTGTTGGGCAGCCAGGGACCGCCGTTGTAGATGTTCTCGTAGCTTCCGTCCGCTTTGTACCGCCCCTGCTGCCATCCGTCATCGATGACCATGAAGGGCCGGTTGGTGACGCCTTCCGTCAGCTTCGCGAGATATCCGGCATCCGCCAGGATATCCTCCCGGGAGCTGCGGCCGTAGGCGTAATACCAGTTGTTGGCACCGTAAACCGGCTGCTTCGGAAGCACCGGATCCAGGCACATGCGCCGGCAGAAGGCACAGGCCGCGGCGAAGGCGCTCATGCCTTCATAAACCTCCGACACCATGACGGCGGCCCGCAGCGTCCGGCCGTTCAGCTCCACGCCGGTTCCGCCGCAGCGCACATCCAGCTTCAGTGTGATGCCCTCGGGATCAGCCTGCCATGAGCAAATGGCACCGGACCGGGTCATGACGCCGTATCCAACCGTTTCGGGGCCCCGGCTGACCAGGATGTACCACGGCAGCGTCTGCCAGGGAGAGATATTCTTCCACTCCAGATCCGCGTAGGCCCGCTCCCAGGCATCGCCCAGCACTTGGCCTCTCAGCTTTTCCGAAAACCGCCAGCGCAGCCTGATCCGGCTGACCGGCGTCCCGTCCGCCTGAACGAGCACGGACAGCCCTTCGGCCTCCGGAAGCGTCCGGACCGTGACGCCGTTTGCGGTGAAACAATCTGATGATATGTTATTTCTGTCTGCATTCTGACCGTCAATCATGACGTTATCCGGTACACGAAGAATGGTTTCAAACATTCTGTATTCCTCCGGACTGATTTGTTGTCTTAATTATGCCGATTTTGTTCCGGATAATGAATATTTATTCGTATCCGTTTTATATAAATTATGATATGTTCAAATGGACAGATGTATGTTAAAATCGTACAGACGAAGCGGAAAGATGATATTGCAGGGAATCATCCGACGGGAGAACGGAGGGATCAGATGCAGAACGCGAGCTTTTTCAGCAGCAATTCCTACAAGGTGCTCGAAGGCCTTGTGGAGCCTTCCCTGGAGCTGACGCTGGTGCATGTCGGCACGGAGCAGTGCAAACCCTTTCACGTTGTTTCCGATCCCCGCAGTGAATACATCATCCATTTTGTCCTCTCCGGCGCGGGGTTCTACTCCGCCCACGGCAGCACCTGGTCCCTCCAGGCCGGCCAGATGTTCCTGATCCGCCCGGGCGAGAAGATTGTTTACGGATCCGACAGCAACAATCCGTGGTCCTACGCGTGGATCGGCTTTCAGGGGGTGCGCACGGAAAGCATCCTCCGGAAGTGCGGCTTTACCCAGGACCAGCTCGTCCTGCCTCTATCGGATCCGCAGGCGGCGCTTGACTGCATTGAGGAAATTCTGAACAGGCGCTCCCTGGCTGCGTCGGACACCCTGGCGAGAGAAGCCAGCATGATCCGGCTGTTTTCGCTGCTGACGGAGAAATTTGAAAAGGCGACCGGCAACCTGGGCATCGTCGTTGCCTCCTCCACGGACGCCACCTATGCGGAACTCGGGGCGGGATATATAAAGGAAATGTATATGCACCACAGGATCGGTGTGGAGGACGTGGCCGGGCATATCGGCATCTCCAGAGCCCGGCTGAACCGCGCCTTTCAGAAGGTGTTCCGGACCTCCGTACAGCAGTACCTGATTGAAAAACGCATGCGCCAGGCGGCACACCTGCTGCGCGAGACCTCCCTGCCGGTCAAGGATATTACCTGGCAGTCCGGATACAGCGATCAGCTGGCCTTTTCCGCCGCGTTCAAAAAGCACTTCGGGGTGAGTCCATCGGCCTACCGGCAGAGCGGTACCGCCCAGAAAGCGAAAACAGAGGAGCCGTGACCGGTTCCTCTGTTTTTACTTTGCTTTTGTGTGATGTGTCCGGCTGCCGCCCTTGACTTCAGCATGATAAAGTGCTAATGTGTTGGCATTCTTTCCGGACAAGGTATCCTGAAGGACGGAAATGAAAAACATAAGGAGGCAACCCCTGATGAAAAAGATAACGGCTCTGGTTCTGGCTCTGATTCTGGCCTGCTGCGCTTCCCTGGCGCTGGCGGACACCTTCAAGATGGGCATTGACGCGGAATATCCGCCCTTCAGCTATCTGGATGACAACGGCGATTACGCCGGCTTCGACGTCGAGATGTGCAAGGCCGTGTGCGACATGTACGGCTGGGACCTGGAAATCGTGCCCGTGAACTGGGACTTCAAGCTGAACTCCCTGGATGCCGGCGAGCATGACTGCGTATGGAGCGGCATGACGATTCTGGACACCATGAAGGAAGCCGGCTATGTGCTGAGCTTTGCCTACTACGACAATACCCAGGTCGTGCTGACGAAGGCGGACAGCGGCATCACCACGCTGGCGGATCTGGCCGGCAAGCGGGTGGCCGTGCAGCTGGGTACCTCCGGCGAAGCCCTGCTGGCGGACGAGGAGGGCCAGGCGGCCCTCGCGGCGACCTTTGAGGGCGGCGCGCCAATGACGATGGAAAACTTCAACATCTGCGGCACCGAGCTGGCGGCCGGCAGCGTGGACGCGGTGGTCATTGACCTGCCCGTGGCGGAGACCCTGGCGAAGAAGTTCGGCGGTATGGCCATCCTGGAGGAAACCCTGGGCAGCGAACAGTACGGTATCTGCTTCCGCAACGGCGACGACGCGCTGTGCAAGCAGGTTGAGGACGGCATCATGAAGCTGGTGGAGGACGGCACCTATCTGGCGCTGGCTGAAAAATACGAGCTGGATCCCAACGTGCTGTGCCTGCTGCCGAAGGCGGAATAAACCGCTGAGAAACGCATACAAAATCGAAGCCCCGTTCTTCGGGGCTCGATTTGTTTTTACAGAATCCGTTCTCCATGACTTTCACCGGAAGAGGAGCCTGCGAACCCATGACGATCTGGACCATGATAACGAAGATGAGCGAAGGCCTCGGAAGAACCTGCGCGATATTCTTCCTGACCCTGCTTTTCAGCCTGCCGCTGGGCATGCTGGTGGCCATGCTGCGGATGAGCAGAAACCGCGTGGTTTCGGCCGTCACGAAGGTATACATCGCCGTGCTGCGGGGCACGCCGCTGATGCTGCAGCTGCTGGCGGTGACCTACGGCCCGTTCTATCTGTTCGGGTCCGGCGTGGCCCGGGAGAAGCTGATCCCCGTCGTCATTGCCTTTTCCCTGAATTACGCGGCGTACTTCGCGGAAATCTACCGGGGCGGCATTGAAAGCATGAGCCGCGGCCAGTACGAGGCGGCGGAGGTGCTGGGCTACAGCAGGATCCAGTGCTTCATGCGGATCATTCTGCCGCAGGTCATCAAGCGGATCCTGCCCAGCGTCACCAACGAGGTGGTGACCCTGGTCAAGGATACCTCCATGGCCTTCACCGTGGCCTATCAGGAAATGTTCACCATCGGCAAGCAGATCGCCAATTCCCAGACCAGTTTCCTGCCGTTCGTGATCGCCGGCGTGTTCTACTTCGTATTCAACGCGGTTGTGGGCTTCATCATGGGCCGGGCGGAAAAGCGGCTCAGCTATTACCGGTAAAGGAGGGGCGGACAGATGAACAAGCTGATGGAAATCCGGCACTGCCGCAAGCAGTTCGGATACGCGGAAGTGCTGACGGATCTGTCGCTCTCCGTGACGGAGGGACAGGTGCTGAGCATTATCGGCCCCAGCGGGAGCGGGAAGTCGACGCTGCTGCGCTGCGCCACGCTGCTGGAGACGATGGACGGCGGAGACCTGATTTACCTGGGCAATTACGCGGCCCGGGACGTGAACGGAAAGGCTGTATACAGCTCTCCCGAGGAGCTGAGGAAGATCCGGGGCATGTTCGGGCTGGTGTTTCAGAACTTCAACCTGTTTCCCCACTATTCCGTGCTGAAGAACATCATGGAGGCGCCGATGCTGGTGCAGAAGCGGAAGGAGAAGGAGGTCCGGGAGGAAGCGCTGGCGCTGCTGGAGCAGATGGGCCTGTCCGACAAGGCTGACGCCTATCCCTGGCAGCTGAGCGGCGGCCAGCAGCAGCGGGTGTCCATCGCCCGGGCGCTGGCTCTGAACCCGAAGATCCTGTTCTTTGACGAACCGACCTCCGCCCTGGACCCGGAGCTGACCGGTGAAATTCTCCGGGTTATCCGGAAGCTGGCGGAGAAAAAAATGACCATGGTGATCGTGACCCACGAAATGGCTTTTGCACGTGACGTTTCCGACTGGGTGGTCTTCATGAACAACGGCGTGATCGTCGAGGAGGGCGATCCGCGGGAGGTCATTGACCATCCGACCCATGAACGCACGATTCAGTTTTTACGGAGGCTGCAGGAAAAATGATTGAGATGGTGAGGCTGAATCCGACAGGCAATCTGACCTGCCTGGTGACCCGGAAGGCGCCGGACGCGGACGAGGCGGCCATTACCCGGACGCTGATGGCGGAATGCGAGCAGGTGGCCTACCTGGATCCGCCATCCCTGCCGGAGGCCCGGGCCCGCATCCGCCTGATGGGCGGCGAGTTCTGCGGAAACGCAGCCATGGCCGGCGCCTGCTACCTGGCGGAGCGGGACGGCATCCTGCCGGGGGAGGAGCAGACGGTGCCGCTGGAGATTTCCGGAGCGGCCGGCGTTCTGAACTGCACTGTGCGCAGGGAGAAGGGCGGCGGCTACGAGGGAACGGTGCCGATGCCGGGCATTGAGAGCGTGACCATGGTCCGGGAGGACAGCTTTGTACTCGCGGCGGTGAAAATGCCCGGGATTCTGCACATGGTGCTGGAGGACGAGCCGCTGCTGCACAGGGAAACGGCGGAAAAGCTGCTGCTGAAGCTGGCGGCACAGGTGCCGGACGACGCAGTGGGCCTGCTGCAGTGGGACCGGCGGAAGGGCTTCATGATGCCCCTGGTATACGTCCGGAAGAGCGGGACGCTGGTCTGGGAAACCGGCTGCGGCAGCGGGAGCGCGGCCGTGGGCGCCCGGGAGGCCGTGAGCCGCGGGGAGGGCCGCAGCGAGATCGAGGTGCGCCAGCCGGGCGGCATGATCCGGGTTACCGCGAACGTCCGGATGGGATGGCCGGAGGAGATTTTTATTTCCGGGTATGTGCGCATCGGGGAAACAGAACAGAGAAACACAGGCTGAGCGCTTTTGCTCAGCCTGTTGTGCTTTTTACTTTTTCACGGGAACAGCTGAATGCAGCCGTTATTTGTCCAGTCCGTGGAATCCACCCCGGTATAAACCTCCGGGAAGAGGCCTGCCATGGACCGGGGTTCCCCGGCAGCCTCCAGATGGGAGATATCGCCCAGCCGGAGCATGCGAAAGGAGACCTCGCCCTGCACCCGCTCCTCGGTGGTCAGCTCCGTGAGCGACGAGGGGGCGGTGAGACACCGCTGCATCAGGATCATCGGCGGCAGGTTCATCAGGTAGGCGCAGACCGCCATGGAAATACAGAAATGGCAGAACAGGGCGATCGTGTCGCTGTTGTTATGATCGCAGCGCCAGACCGGGCCGTCCTTGAAGTAGCCGTAGCGGGCCATCAGCTCATCGACGCCCTGGCGGGTTTCGTCCCATACCTGCCGGACGTTGCTGCCAGCATACATCGGCGCGTCCGCCCAGCGCTCCGGATCCAGAAAGCTGGGCTCGGCGGTCCAGAGCTTCGGCGGAAGATCCCAGGAATTCCGCATCTGTCCGGTCATGGGATCCCGGAAACGACCCCGGAACTCCTGCAGCCAGGGCATGACCTCCGCTTCACGATTCAGTTTGCGGAGGGTATAGTCCGCGGTGTCCCGGGCGCGGCCCAGGGGAGAGACATAGAAATCGCGGATATTGTACCGGACCATGCGCCGGCTGAGCAGCTCGGCCTCCACATGGCCCCTGGGGGTCAGGCCGTCTATGGCATAATCAGGCTCCGCGTGGCGGAGCAGCAGAATCTTCATGGCAATCCTCCTAAATCCGGTTCTTCAGGATATCCGTGCCGGTTTCCAGCATCCGGAAGGCGGCCTCCCGGACATCCGTGATCAGATCATACACGGCATCCTCGGACAGCACGCCGGCCGGGACGTCAGCGGGAAGCTCCCCCTCCCGGTCCTGATACCAGCCTTCGCTGCCGTAATAATGAAACAGCCGGATCATCCGCTCCCGCAGCGCGTTGAACTTCTCCAGCTCTCCGTTCAGCGACTGAAGCGCGCTGACGCAGTCATTCAGCGATTTTTCCATTTCCTGAACCCGTTCGATATCCGCCATAACGCACCTCCATGACATGCCCGGATGCCGGGCGCGGACCGGCTTACACGCTGTTCCCAAATTATCATGCGCGGAGGCGGGTGTCAAGGCTTGCCCGGGCGGAGAAGCCTGTGATAAAATGCCTGCAGTATCAAAAAAAGAAAGGGAAGCAGAAAAGTGAAAAAAGAGAAATCCTGCGGCGCCGTGGTATGGAAAAAAGAGAATGGCAAAATCCTGTTTCTGATTGAGCATATGGCACTGGGGCATATTTCCCTGCCGAAGGGCCATGTGGAGGGAAACGAAACGGAGGAGGAGACAGCTCTCCGGGAAATCCGGGAGGAAACGAATCTGGAGGTCCGGCTGGATACCGGGTTCCGCCACGTCGTGACCTATTCTCCCCGGTCCGGCATTCTGAAGGACGTGGTTTTCTTCATCGCCGAAGCGGTTTCCGACCGGCTGATCAACCAGGAATGCGAGGTTTCCGCCCTGGAATGGCTTCCCTTTGAACAGGCACTGAAGATTCTGACCTACACGACGGACAGGGACATTCTTTCCCTGGCGGCGGAGTATCTGAAGGAGGCAGAAAAATGAAATTCACAAACGGATACTGGCTGACAAAGCCGGAATACAGGATGCTTTATGCCACTCAGTGCGTACGGGCTGAGCAGCAGGGAGCGGAGCTGGTGATCCTTGCCTCCGGCGTGCCGGTGCGCCACAGGGGAGACATGCTGGCGGGAGGTACGCTGGAGGTGCGCTTCTCCGCGCCCCGGAAGAACATTATCCGGGTGAAGGTTACCCACTTCGCCGGAACGCCGGACCGCGGGCCGCATTTTGAAACCTATGCGGAAGAAACAGATCCGGAAATCCGGATCACTGCGGAGGAAGCCTGCCTGCGCAGCGGCGGCCTGACGGTGCGCGTGCCGCGGGACAATGCCGGATGGCGGGTCGAGTTCCTCGGCCGTGACGGCAAAAAACTGACCGGCAGCGGCTTCCGGGGCATGGGACGGGCCCTGAGGCTGGAGGACGGCCCCGCTTCCATTGAACGGAACGGGACGAGCTATATGGTGGATTCCCTGGACCTGGGCGTGGGTGAAAACGTGTACGGCCTGGGAGAACGTTTCGGCGCGTACGTCAAGAACGGACAGACGGTCGATATGTGGAACGCGGACGGCGGCACCGCCAGCGAGCTGGCCTACAAGAATATCCCCATCTATATGACCAACCGGGGCTACGGCGTGTTTGTGGAGGACGCGGCGGACGTTTCCTTCGAGGTTGCCAGCGAGAAGGTGGAACGGGTGCAGTTCTCCGTGCCCGGCGAAACACTGACCTATGATCTGATCTACGGCGGCACGCCCAAGGAGACCCTGAATCTGTACACGGCCCTGACCGGACGCCCGGCTCTGCTGCCTCCCTGGAGCTTCGGGCTGTGGCTGTCCACCTCGTTCACCACGAACTATGACGAAAAAACGGTTTCCTCCTTTATTGACGGCATGGCGCAGCGGGATATTCCGCTCAGCGTGTTCCATTTCGACTGCTTCTGGATGCAGGGCTACAACTGGTGCGATTTCACCTGGGATCCCGAGGTGTTCCCGGATCCGGAAGGAATGCTGAAGCGGTATCATGACCGCGGGCTGAAGCTGTGCTGCTGGATCAATCCCTATGTCGGCCAGGCCTCCCCGCTGTTCCGGGAAGGCATGGAAAACGGATATTTCATCCGGAAGAAGGACGGCTCCGTCTGGCAGACGGATTTCTGGCAGGCCGGCATGGCGGTGCTCGACGTGACAAATCCCGCCGCCAGAGATTGGTACTGCGGCAAAATCAAAAAAGTGCTGGATCAGGGAATTGACTGCCTGAAAACCGACTTCGGCGAGCGGATTCCGGTGCGGGATATCGTCTATTATGACGGATCGGATCCGCTGCGGATGCACAACTACTACGCCTTCCTGTACAACCAGATGATTTTTGAGCTGCTGAAGCGGGAAAAGGGCGAGGGCGAGGCGGTACTGTTTGCCCGCAGCGCGACCGCGGGCGGCCAGCAGTTCCCGGTGCACTGGGGCGGCGACAACAGTGCGTCCTATGTTTCCATGGCGGAAACCCTCCGGGCCGGCCTTGGCATGAGCCACAGCGGTTTCGGCTACTGGAGCCACGATATTTCCGGCTTCGAATCCACCGCGCCGGCGGATGTATACAAGCGCTGGGTCGCCTTCGGCCTGCTGTCCAGCCACAGCCGGCTGCACGGCTCCTCCAGCTACCGGGTGCCGTGGCTCTTTGACGAGGAAAGCGTGGATGTCGTACGCACCTTCACAAAGCTGAAATGCCGCCTGATGCCGTACCTGTACCGCATGGCCGTGGAGGCCCATGAGAAGGGCACGCCCATGATGCGGCCGATGATGATGGAATTCCCGGAGGATCCCGCCTGCGAGCACCTGGACCGGCAGTACATGCTGGGCGACCGGCTGCTGGTGGCCCCGGTGATGGATCCGGACGGGGAGGTGCAGTACTACCTGCCGGAGGGTGAATGGTTCAGCCTGGTGACGGGCGAGAAGCTTCAGGGCGGATGCTGGCGGAAGGAAAAGCACGGCTTCCTGTCCCTGCCGCTGCTGGTGCGCGGAGGAACGGTGCTGCCGCTTGGAAACTGCGATCACAAGACGGATTATGACTTTGCGGACGGCGTTGAGCTGCGCGCGTACGGCCTGAAGGACGGCGCAAGCTATGAACTGGAGATACCGGCCGCGGACGGATCCGGGGAATATCACTACACCGTGACGCGGACCGGGGATGTGCTGCGGGCGGAAACGGACAGCGGAAAGCCCTGCACGGTAACGGACGGCGAAGGACCGGAAACCGGCTCCCTGCATTGAGGAGAATTTTCCGGTAATATCTTTCCGACGGTTTTATTTTCACTTTAGGTTGCACGGATATGCTGATCCTGCCGGATCGTAAAAAAAGGAAACGTCCGGCAAGGAGGAATCAGCATGAAAAAGCATTTAACCATCCGGAATCTCCTGATCGATCTGGCCGTTGCCGGTATCGCGCTGTGCGTGTTCGCCCTGTTCCATCATGTGCTGCCCAGACAGCAGCAGGGCATGGGCATCGTGATTGAAAACCCCTATAAAACGGAGCAGGACGGCGCGTCCCTGGTTACACAGGAAGCAACAGGCGGGATCGGCTCCTGGCTGATCGCGTCCGCGGCCGCCGAAGAGGCGGAGGAAGCGGCTGCTCCGGAGCTGCCGGAGAACGCGGTATACATCGCTTCGGCGGGCATGAGCGACATGCAGACCAGCGCCAGGGGCGGCAGAAGCAACAGGAACCAAAACAACAATCCCAACGGCCGGGGCGGCGGAAAGAACGGCGGCTCCGGCATGAACAGCAAGGGCGGCAGCGCGCTGACGGACGACGGGGAAGCGGAGACGGCGGACACCGCGGAGGATCTGCCCATCAGCGAGAAGTTTGCCGACAAATACACGGATACCGTGGTAGTGACGGAAAACAGCTACACCAGCCCGGACGTTTCCATTACCGTGACGGAGGAAAATACCGGGAACATCACCTATTACCTGGCGGATATCTATGTACGGGATATTACCTGCTTCCAGTCCGCCCTGGCGTGGGATACCTACGGCTCCGGCTTCCGGGACAGCATCGCAGACATGGCCGTGCTGAACAACGCCCTGCTGGCAGTCAACGGGGACTATTACGGCAACACGAACGAGGGCGTTGTGATCCGGAACGGCGTCATCTACCGGGCGAACGCCACGAACTGCGACGTATGCGTGCTGTACTACGACGGGACGATGAAGGTTATGCCCGGATCCTCCTTCAGCGTGGAGGAGGCAATCGCGGACGGGGCCTGGCAGGCCTGGACCTTCGGGCCGGCGCTGCTGGATACCGACGGCAGCGTGCTGACCTCCTTCGCCAGCACGAACCGGATCATTTCCGCCAACCCGCGGACGGCGATCGGCTACTATGAGCCCGGGCACTACTGCATGATCGTGGTGGACGGACGGGGTGAATCGGCGGGGATCACCCTGCCGGCCCTGAGCGAGCTGTTTTACGACCTGGGCTGCACGGCGGCCTATAACCTGGACGGAGGCAACAGCTCCGTTATGGTGTGGAACAGCGAGGTCATCAACCAGCCCTCCGGCGGCGGCCGGGAGAGCAGCGACGCGCTGCTGATCGCGGAGGTGAAGGACCATGAGTAAGCTGCACGGCATCCTCTGCCACACGACGGTGATCCTTTCCCTGATGTTCGCGGTTTTTCTGATTCTGGATCAGTTCAACCCGATGATGAATTTCATTGACAACGGAATTTCCCGGTGCCTGCTGGGCGCCCTGTGCCTGAGCGGAGCCGGCCAGAGCATGCTGCACTGGAAAATGAGGGAAAAGGCATGACGGCTTTCAGGAAATATACGGGGAGGCGCGGGGTCGTCCTGCGCCTCCTGTTTTCCCTTCTGGCGGCAGGCACGGCCATTACCGTCTGCTCCAAAAGCTCCTTTCTCTATCCGCTGAACGACTGGGTGGACGTGAACTGCTTCTTCACGGTCGGACGGGGCCTGCTGCACGGGCTGGTTCCGTACCGGGATCTGTATGAACAGAAGGGACCGCTGGTTTATTTCCTGTATGCTCTTGCGGCGGTGATCTCGGAGAACAGCTTTACCGGAGTCTGGCTTCTCGAATGCCTGTGTTTTTCCTGCTTTGTATATCTGAGCGGAAAAATTGCCGAAACGATGAGCGGGCTGCGGGGCGCCTTCTGGCCCGGAGCAGCCCTGACGGCGGCGCTGGTGCCCGTGACACCGGCCTTTTCCCACGGCGGCAGCGCGGAGGAGCTTTTTCTGCCGGTGCTTGCCCTGGGCCTGTGGCTGGTGCTGCGGGCCCTGACCGAAAAGAGGCGCCTGACAGACGGGGAAGGCGCGGCGCTCGGAATCTGCACCGCCGCTGCCCTGTGGACAAAGTATACCTTCTGCGGGCTGTTCGCGGGCCTGGCGCTGGCGGTGCTGGCCTGGTATATCCGCGCGGGGCATACCGGAAAGCTTCCCCGGCTTGCCGGCTGCTTTCTGGCCGGAGCGCTGGGGCTGAGCGCGCTGATCGTCGGCTGGTTCGCGCTGAAGGGCGCGGCGGGCGATCTGTGGCAGGCGTACTTTGTGAATAACTTGACTGAATATTCCCGCAACATCCGGAGCGGGCCGTACGATCCGCCGCTGCGGAACCTGCTGAATAATCTGCCCTGGTCTGTGCCCGGTGCGCTGGGCCTGGTGTGGCTGGCGGCAACGGGAAGAAAACGTGCCTGGGAGGCTGCCGCGGCCGGGCTCGGCGCCGTGGGCCTGTTCGTGTTCACCTACCTGAACGGCCGAAGGTATCCCTACTACGCGCTGGTGATGTCCGTCTTCGCTCCGCTGGGGCTGGCGGCGGTGTTCCGGGGCACAGGACGGATGCTGAGGGGCAGGGAAACCCTGCTGCGCCGGACGGGGGCAGTCCTGACGGCCCTGGCACTGGCCGCATCCCCGGCGGCAGGCTTTATGCTGAGCGGAAACACCTACATGATGAAGATTCCCCGGGAGGACACGCCCCAGTACCGGTTCGCGGAAATTATCCGGCAGGCTGAGAATCCCACGCTGCTGAACTACGGCTTTCTTGACGGGGGCTTTTACTTCGCCGCGGGCGTGCTGCCGGAAAGCCCGTATTTCTGCACGCTGAACATCAGCCTGAAGGACATGGAAAGCGCAATGAACCGGAGCGTCCGGCAGGGGGAGACAACGTTTGTGGTGACCCGGTCCAGGGAGCTGGACCGCGAAGCGCCTTACACGCTTGCGGGGGAGGCATCCATGATGTTTGAGGGGCGGAGGTGGACCTATTATCTTTACCGGCTGAAGGAGAATGCTGAAACCGGGAGCGGGATCTGATATAATAGGCGTCAGAGAATGAAAAAGCCTCTGATGCTTTTTTCATACGTCAGTCGGAACGGAGGATGAACAGATGATTTCCATCAGGGTGCTGAACGCGCGGGATGAGGTGATCGCGGAGCGGAGCCACGGGGAAGAGGCGCTGCTCTGCCTGGACAGGGAATGGGAAGCAGGGGACCGGATTGAAATACAGACGGAGCCCGCGGCGCATCTGCGCGCCCGGATGGATGTGACGCTGCCGGAGGCGGAGGCGTATCTGCCGGAGGGCCGCATGACCTGGCGGATTCCCATGGGGGAGCACCGGCTGGCCTATGCTCCCGGCGCTTTTGAGGGGAAGCGGCATATCATCTCCCTGCGGCGGATGACGGATAAGGAAATCCGGGAGGACCGGGACCTGGCGCGGAACCCGGCGGATCTGCGGGGGGACACGGACTTTTATCCCCACTGCACGGCCAACGTGGAAACCCGGAACGAATCCGTATTTGCTGCCCGGAACGTGATTGACGGCCTGCGGTTCAACACGTACCACGGGGAATGGCCCTTTGAAAGCTGGGGCATCGGCGCCCGGGAGGACGCCTGGTGCCTGATCGATTTCGGGCGGGATGTGATTGCCTGGCGCATGGCGCTGACGCTGCGTGCGGATTTCCCGCATGACGCTTACTGGGTTTCCGGGCATGCCGTGGATTCCAACGGGGCGGAGATCGCCTTTGACCTGCAGAAGACCGGAGAGCGGCAGTGGGTGGAGCTGGGCGGACGGACGGTCCGCTGGCTGCGGCTGGAGCGGATGGTCAAGAGCGACGACCCGTCGGCTTTTCCCTCCCTGCGCAGCTGGGAGGTTTACGGACGGGATGCACTTTAAATTCATTTTAGGTTTGCGGAGATAATGGGTTCTGCCGGACGGAGCGTCTCCGACGCGCGGGAAGAAGCCCGCGCTGTCCGGCGGAAAGGAGAAACCCATGAAAAAGATCCTTTGTATCCTGATGGCTATTTGCATGATGATTTCAACGGCAGCCCTGGCGGACGAAAGCGCCGGGGAAGCTGGTAATTTCCCGGGAGAGCCGCCGGCCGGCGGAATGGGCACGCCTCCCGGTGACCCGCCGGAGGGTGGGATAGGGACACCCCCCGGAGAACCGCCGGAAGGCATGCCGGGCACACCCCCGGACGGCGCGCCGGGTGAGGGCGGCGGATTCGGCGGCGGAACGCCTCCCGGAGGGCATGCGGCCTCCTTTGAATATACCGCGGCAACGGAAATCACAGCCGCGGAGGAGCAGGCCGATCAGACCTTCGCCTCTGAAACAGCGGACGAAAGCGCCCTGATCGTCAACACCGCGGACACGGTGACGATTACCAATCCCGCGGTGACCAAGACCGGGAATTCCGACGGCGGCGACAGCTGCAATTTCTACGGACTGAACGCGGCGGTGCTGGCCATGGGCGGAACCACAACCATCATCAACGGCGGTGAGATCACCTCGGACGCCTCCGGAGCCAACGGCGTTTTCAGCTACGGCGGGAACGGCGGATCCAACGGGGCGGCAGGCGACGGCACGACCGTCATCATCAGCGACACCGCAATCACGACGACCGGCGACGGCTCCGGCGGCATCATGACCACCGGCGGCGGCATCACCTACGCCTATAACCTGACGGTGGAAACCAGCGGCAGATCCTCCGCACCGATCCGTACGGACCGCGGCGGCGGCACCGTGACTGTGGACGGCGGAACCTACACCTCCAACGGGCTGGGCTCCCCGGTGATTTATTCCACCGCGGATATCACGGTCAGCAACGCGACGCTGGTCTCCAACCTGTCCGAGGGCGTATGCATCGAGGGCAAGAACTCCGTCACCCTGGAGAACTGCAGCCTGACCGCGGACAATACGCAGCGCAACGGTCACGCGACGTTCCTGGACAGCATCATGATCTACCAGTCCATGTCCGGCGACGCGGACAGCGGCACCTCCGCCTTCACCATGACCGGCGGAACCCTGACCAGCCTGAGCGGACACATGTTCCATGTCACCAATACGCACGCGGTCATCACGCTGAACGGCGTGGAGCTGGTCAACAGCGGCAGCGACGTGCTGCTCTCCGTCTGCGACGACGGCTGGAGCGGCGCGGGAAACATCGCGGAGCTGAACGCGGTATCGCAGGCGCTGACGGGCACGATCCTGGTCGGGGAGAATGCTTCCCTGACCCTGAGCCTGACGGAAGGCAGCAGCTTTGAAGGGACCGTCAGCGGAGAGATTGTGAACGCAGAAGGCACACAGATTTCCGAAAACACCGGCACGGTGAGCGTATCCCTGGATGAAACCAGCACCTGGACCCTGACCGCGGACACCTGGATCTCTTCCTTTGAAGGCGCGGCCGGGAATGTCATCGGCAACGGATACACGCTGTACGTGGACGGAACGGCACTGGAGGGCATTCAGTAAAACAAAAGAATGAGGCCTGCGCCTCATTCTTTTTTATGCCTTTCCTCACGCTCCCGGCGCTCCGCGGAAACCTCCTCCGCGGTTTTGACCCGCTGGCGCACCGCTCCGCGGTAACCCTCCCGGGTGGGGATCAGATTCCCCTGCGCGAAGCGTGCCTTCGCGGCTTCGATGACTTCCCTGTACTGGGGCAGCCATTCCGCCTGGGCGATCAGCATCTCATCCACCATCTGCCAGATCTCCGGCGGATTGCAGACGGCCCCGGTCAGCGGATCCATCAGCGCGGCCTGCTTCAGCAGCTCCGCGTCGCCGGAAACGGCGGCCTCCACGGCCAGACGCTGCACCCACGCGGACTGGCTGCAGACGGCGGCGCAGCCCAGCGGCAGATCCCCGACCTTCGGCACGGAAATGCCGTTGCCGTCGACGTAGCAGGGAACCTCGACAATGCATTCATCCGGCAGGTTGGTGATGGTGCCGCTGTTCATGACGTTAAAATGCCCCCGGTAGGTTCTGCCGGTTTCCAGGGCCTCAATGATATAGGAACCATGCTCACTGCTGCGCTCACCGTTTGTGTAATCCTTCGGCGGCTCCGCCAGCAGCTTCGGGAATTCCGTCTCAAACCAGTTCCGGTTTTCACGGGTTTCCCGCAGATAGCCGCCGGTTTCCCCGTTGATCCAGGAGGACAGGTCAATCCACTTCTCAATCTCATCCGGCCGCTTGCGGTACCAGGCGACATATTCGGACAGGTGACCGTTGGACTCGGTGGAATAGCGGCCGAAACGGCGCAGGACGTCGATGCGCACCTTCTCCGTCTGCCGGAAGGTTTCATGCTTCTCAAAGCCCTCCAGCAGCTTGTCGCGCAGCTCCTCGCCGTTATGCTTCACGGAGAGGTACCAGGTCTGGTGATTCAGCCCGGCGCAGATGATATCCAGCTCATGCCGGTCCTTAAACCCGAGCACCTTGGCGATCTGCATTTCCCCGTGGATTTCCCCGTGGCACAGGCCGATGGTCCGGACGCCGCCGTACTTGATGCAGGCCCAGGTCAGCATGGCCATCGGGTTGGAATAGTTCAGCAGCAGGGCGCCCGGCTCCGCCACCTCCCGGATGTCCTTACAGAAATCCAGCAGAGCGGCAATGCCGCGCTGACCGTACATGATGCCGCCGATGCACAGCGTGTCGCCCACACACTGATCCACGCCGTACTTCAGCGGGATGTCGATATCCGTCTCAAAGGCCTCCAGCCCGCCGATCCGGACGCAGTTGACGATATAGCGGGCGCCCCGGAGCGCTTCCCGCCGGTCCGTCGTGGCATGGATTTTCGTGGGGATGCCGTTGGCCTCCAGATCCCGCTGGCAGAGCTGCGTGACCATGTCCAGGTTCTGCTGGCTGATATCGGTGAAGGAGACCTCCAGACCGCGGAGCTCCGGAACATGCATGATGTCTGAAAACAGGGTACGGGCAAAGGTCAGGCTGCCCGCGCCGATGATGGTCAGCTTGAAGGCCATGGCACACACTCCTCTGTTGTTTTTTTCACAGTTTATCACCGTCAGAAAGCAGCGTCAACCGCGGAATGGGTGTTGAAGGGGTTCGGGAGGATATGCTATAATAACATGTGTACGTATGCTTATGTGAGGGAGGCGCCTGCGTTCCGGGCGGAACGGTGAGGAAGGCGCGGGAGGAAACATGGATTTAGTTGATATCATTACTTTACTGGGAGGCGTGGCGCTGTTCCTGTTCGGCATGTCCCTGATGGGGGACGGGCTGAAAAAGGTGGCGGGCAACAAGCTGGAGCTGATTCTGTACCGGCTGTCCAGCACGCCTCTGCGGGGTATTCTGCTGGGAACCGGCGTCACGGCGGTTATCCAGTCCTCATCCGCCACCAGCGTGATGGTGGTGGGCTTTGTCAACAGCGGCATGATGCGGCTGCGCCAGGCCATCGCGGTCATCATGGGCGCGGTGATCGGCACCAGCATCACGGGCTGGATCATCGCCCTTTCCGGCATGAGCGGGGAAGGGGCTTCCGTCGCGCTGCAGCTGCTGAACACCGAAACGCTCAGCGCGATGATCGCCATCGCGGGCATCCTGCTGCGCATGATCTCCAAAAAGAAAACAGTCCAGCATGTGGGCGATATCCTGATGGGCTTTGCCGTGCTGATGTTCGGCATGAAGACCATGAGCGGCGCTGTGGGGGGCCTGCGGGAGG
Organism: Clostridia bacterium; assembly: GCA_017431005.1. Taxonomy (GTDB): domain Bacteria; phylum Bacillota; class Clostridia; order Christensenellales; family Aristaeellaceae; genus Aristaeella. The sequence continues at coordinate 80,970 of JAFRLY010000057.1, read as the reverse complement.
ATCCCGCGTTCATCGGCTTCCTGACCAATTTCAGCAACCCGCTGCTGGGTATTCTGGTCGGTTTCCTCTTTACCGCCATTCTGCAGAGCGCGTCCGCCGCGGTCGGTATTCTGCAGGCCCTGTCGAGCACGGGCGTAATCACCTTTGAAATTGCGCTGCCGATCATCCTGGGTATCGCCGTCGGCGCCTCGGTGCCGGTGCTGATCTCCGGCTTCGGTTCCTCGCGGGAGGGCAAGCGCGCGTCCCTGTCCTACCTGGTGATCGAAATCATCCGGTCGGTGCTGTTCGCCTGCCTGTTCTACGGCATCAACGCCACCGTGCATTTTGAGTTCCTGGGCATGATCATGAACATGTTCAGCATTGCCCTGCTGAATACCCTGTTCCGTATGTCCACGGTCATCCTGCTGGCGCCCTTTATCCCGCTGCTGGAGAAGCTGATGGTCCGGCTGGTGCCGGCCGATCCGTCCGAGGAGGAGCATACCGAGGACATGAACCGGCTGGAGGAACGCTTCCTGGCCTATCCCACCCTGGCGGTGGAGCAGACCCGGCTGACCATGGCCAAGATGGCCGAGCTGACGGAACGGTCCATGACGATGGCGCTGGACCTGCTGGAGAACTATTCAGAGAAGGGGCTGCAGGAGGTCCGGAACCTGGAAAGCGTTGTCGACCGGTATGAGGACAAGATCGGCAGCTACCTGATGAAGCTGACCGGCCGCGAGCTGACGGAAACGCAGAACAAGGCGGTAAGCCAGTATCTGCGCGCCATCACGGACCTGGAGCGGATCAGCGACCATGCGCTGAACATCGCTGAGCGGGCGGAGGAAAAGGCTGAGAAGAACGTGACCTTCTCCGAGAAGGCCAACCGGGAGATGGAAAACCTGACTGCCGCGGTGGAGGAGATCATCAGCATCGCCTTTACCAGCTTCCAGAACGAGGATGTGGAGCTGGCCTACCGGGTGGAGCCCCTGGAGCAGGTGATTGACCGGATCTGCCGGAAGATGCGGGAAAAGCATACCGCACGCCTGCAGAAGGGCAAGTGCACCATCCTGAACGGCTATATCTTCAACGACCTGATCGCGGAGCTGGAGCGCGTTTCCGATCACTGCTCCAATATCGGCATCGTTATTGCCGAGCTGGAGGATAACGCGATGGACGTGCATGAGATGTCCGACGCGATCAAGCAGGAGCATGTGCATCATTTCGAGCAGTACTACGAAGAATTCCAGACAAAATATATCAGGAAAAAGGAAGACGCCCTGACAGGCGAAGCCTGACCGGCCGGGAGGGGACAGCATGAATGTAACGCAGCTGGCGGAATCGCTCCGCCGGGACAATCATTTCATGAAGGACGTGACCCGGTGGGAGGTCATTCCCCCGTGGCCTGCCCGGACGCTGCCCTTTCCGGACTGGATGGACGAACGGCTGAAACCCGTGCTGGCAAAGCGGGGGATTCACGCCCTGTATACTCACCAGGCGCACAGCCTGGAGGCGACGGCCCGGGGCGAGGACGTGACGGTGGTGACGCCCACAGCTTCCGGAAAAACCATGTGCTACAATCTGCCTGTGCTGTCTGCGATCCTGAAGGATCCCGATGCCCGGGCGCTTTATCTCTTTCCGACAAAAGCCCTCTCGGCGGATCAGGTCAGCGAGCTGTATGAAATGATCGAGGCCATGGGGGTGGATATCAAGACCTACACCTACGACGGCGACACGCCGGCGGCGGCCCGCCGCGCCGTGCGCCAGGCCGGACATATCGTAGTGACAAATCCGGACATGCTGCACTCCGGCATCCTGCCGCACCACACCAAATGGGTGAAACTGTTCGAAAACCTGCGGTACGTCGTGATCGACGAGATCCATACCTACCGGGGCGTTTTCGGCAGCAACCTGGCCAACGTGCTGCGGCGGCTGATGCGGCTGTGCGATTTTTACGGCAGCCATCCGCAGTTCGTGCTGTGCAGCGCCACCATCGCCAACCCCCGGGAGCTGGCGGAAACGCTGATCGGCCGGCCGGTGACCCTGATTGACGACAACGGCGCTCCGATGGGGGAACGCCATTTCGTGTTCTACAATCCGCCGGTGGTCAACCGGCAGCTGGGCATCCGGGAGGGCGTGATCCCCGTGACCCGGGCCATCTCCGGCATGCTGCTGAAGAACGGCATCCAGACGATCACCTTCGCGCGCTCCCGCCTGACGGTGGAGGTGCTGACCCGCTATCTGAAGGACATGGTCCGGGATCCCCTGGGCAACGCCGGGCGGGTGCGCGGCTACCGGGGCGGCTACCTGCCCACGGAACGCCGGAGCATCGAGAAGGGCCTGCGGGCCGGCACGGTGGACGCGGTGGTTTCCACCAACGCGCTGGAGCTGGGCATCGATATCGGCGCGCTGGACGCATGCGTGCTCTGCGGCTATCCGGGAACGATCGCCAGCGCCTGGCAGCAGGCGGGCCGCGCGGGCCGGAGGCGGGAGGCCAGCATCGTCTTCTTCATTGCCTCCTCCGCGGCGATTGACCAGTACATTGTGAACCATCCGGACTATTTCCTGCATCAGAGCCCGGAGAACGCGCTGCTGAATCCGGACAACCTGTATATCCTGCTGAGCCACTTCAAGTGCGCGGCCTTCGAGCTGCCCTTCGAGGACGGGGACGGCTTCGGCAACGCGCCGTCGCCGGAGCAGCTGCTGGACTACCTGGACGAGGAGGGCATCCTGCGCCACGTGGAGGGCAAGTACCACTGGAGCGCGGAGGACTTCCCGGCCAGCCAGATCTCCCTGCGCTCCGCGGCGGAGGAAAACTTCATCATTGTGGATATCACGGATCCGGCGAACCCGAGGGTTGTCGGGGAGATGGACCGCTTCACAGCGCCGATGCTGCTGCACGAGAACGCCATCTACATGCACGAGGGCCGGCAGTTCCAGGTGGAAAAGCTGGACTTTGACGCCTGCAAGGCCTTCATCCGGGCGGTGGATACCGGCTACTACACCGACGCGGACCTGAACATCAACCTGGGGCTGCTGGACATCGAGAAGGAAGAGCCGAACCCCCGGGGCGGCGTCACCGGCCTCGGCGAGGTGAAGGTGACCGCGCTGGTGACCATGTTCAAGAAAATCCGGTTTGACACCCACGAAACCCTCGGATTCGGGCGGGTGCGCCTGCCGGAGACGGAAATGCATACCACCGCCATGTGGTGGACGCTGCCGGACGACCTGGCGGCCAGCTTCCCCAGCGATACGCTGAAGAACGGCATGATGGGCATCGCGAACCTGCTGCGGATCGTCTGCCCGCTGTACCTGATGTGCGCGCAGCAGGATATCGCCGTGATCTACCAGGTCAAGAGCCCGATCACCGATAAGCCGACAATTCTGGTTTACGACAACTGCCCCGGCGGCATCGGCCTGGCCCATAAGGCGTTCGGCATGCGGGACGTGCTGCTGCAGAAGGCGCTGCAGGTGGCGGAGGACTGCGGCTGCGAGTACGGGTGTCCCTCCTGCGTCGGTCCGGTGGGCGAGATCGGGGAGGACGGCAAGCGGACAGCCATGCGGCTGCTGCGGGAGCTGACGAAATGAATCTGATGGAGAAGCTGCGGGCCGTCGGAGGCAGCAGCGGCGCGAAGCGGCCGGAGAACACCCGGACGGAGACGGACTGCCGCCATCTGGCGGTATACCGTCCGGCGGAGGACTTTCCCGGCGCGCTGGAGCTGACGGGGGAGACCCTGGCGCTGATGAGCGGCAAGGAAATCCCCGCGGATCTGGATCCCCGCAGGATTCTGTACCTGGATACGGAAACGACGGGACTGGGAGGCAGCGGAACGGTCGCGTTCCTGGTCGGTATGGGCTGGCTGACGGACGAAGGGTTTGAGGTACACCAGTTTCTGATGCGGGACTATCCGGAGGAGCCCTTCCTGCTGAAGCATGTGGCAGCCGGGCTGGAGCGCTTTGACGCGCTGTGCACCTTCAACGGGAGCACCTTCGACGTGCCGCTGCTGGAAGGCCGGTTCCTGATGAACAGGATGGACCGCGGATGTCTGGATCTGCCGCATCTGGACCTGCTGCACATGAGCCGGAGGCTGTGGAAGCTGCGGCTGGGCCGGTGCAACCTGAGCCGGCTGGAGGAAGTGATTCTGGGGCAGCCCCGGGAGGAGGACCTGCCGGGAAGCCTGGTGCCCCAGAGGTATTTTGACTATCTGAAGACGAAAAATGAGTACCTGCTGGAGGATATTCTGAAGCACAACGCGCAGGATATCATCAGCCTGTGCGTGCTGCTGAACCATATGGCGGAGCTTTACCGGCACCCGGAGAAAATCCGGTTCAGCGAGGATGTCTATTCCATGGGGCGGGCCCTGGAGAGAAGCAACCATCCGGAACGGGCGAGGGACTGCTACCGCCTGGCGGCCCGGGGAAAGATGGCGCCGGCGGCTTCCGCCGCGCTGGCGGGCAGCTGGCGGCGGGCCGGAAACCGGGAGGAGGCGGCCCGCATCTGGCAGGAAATGGCGCGGACCAGCAGGGGCGGCATCCGGCCGCTGGTGGAGCTGGCCAAGTATGAGGAGCACGTCCGGAAGGACCCGCGGGCCGCGCTGGCCTGGACGGAAAAGGCTCTCGCCCGGCTCAGCGAGCCGGTGATCCGGGAGGATCAGACTGTACAAGAATGGGAAAAAGAGTTACAATACCGGCATCAGCGCCTGCGGCGCAGAATCCGGGCGCTTGAAGCCCGGGAGGACGCGGCGCCGCGGGAATAAGGAGACGAACGCATGGGTATTTTTTCAACGGTCAAGGCGAACAAGGCCTACCGCCTGCAGCAGAAGGGCGAGAAGCAGGAAGCCATCCGCCTGTATGAAGAGGCTTTTCAGGAGGGCGTGAACGATCCGCGCTACAATCTGGCCTACGCGCTGCTGATTATCCGGGAAGGACAGTATCAGAAGGCCAAGGACTTCCTGGTCAAGCATCAGAAGGCGCCCATGTCTCAGGAGCAGCGCACCACCCTGCTGGTGGACTACGCGGCCTGCTGCTTCCGTTTGGGCAATCTGGACAAGGGAATTGACGTGCTGGAGCAGCAGTTCCGGAAGACGAAGACCGGCCTGCTCTATCAGACCCTGGGATATCTCTATGTGGAGAAGTATGACGCAGCCAACAGGCCGGATTTTGAGGCCATGAAGCCTGCTGAGCAGCCGGAGGAAACGGACGCGGCGCAGCCGGAGGAAACGGACGCGGCGCAGCCGGAGGAAGAGCAGCCGGAGAACCCGGCGCCGGAAACCGCGCTGACGGAACAGCCGGAGAATCCGGCGGAAAAGCCGCTGACACCGGAGGAAGCCTGGGAAGCGGGCAAAAAGAAGGCGGAGGAATTTGTGCGCAGCGCCGTGGAATACGACGATGAGGATTCCGTGTGCCTCGACAATCTCGGCCAGTTCCTGTACCGGGTGCTGGGAGACCGTGCAGGCGCGAAGCCCTGGTTTGAGAAGGCGCTGGCCATCAAGGACAGCCAGATTGACACGCTGTATTTCCTGAGCCGGTACGATCTGGAGGCCGGCAACAAGGCTGCGGCCCTGGAAAAGCTGCAGAAGGCGGCGGAGGGCCGCTTCTCTCCGCTGAACTACTGCGGCCAGGAAGCCATACAGAAGGAAATCGCCGCGCTGAAGGGAGTATAACGACATGGATCAGCAGGAAAAACAGGGACAGCTGGCCGGAGAACTGACAGGTCAGCAGCCGGAAACACCGGCGGATAATAAAAAGAAGAAGGAAAAAAGGCCTTTGGGACTTGAAATTCTCAGCTGGATTCTGACGATTCTGGTGGCGGTGGCCGCCGCGCTTGTGATCCGCACCGTGATTTTTGAGCCGGTACGGGTGGACGGCGCTTCGATGAACGATACGCTGGCGGATGGGGAAATCATGTTTGTGACCAAGTTTGATTACTCCTCCACCTGGCTGAGCTTCCCCTGGCAGAGCGACGAAGTCAAGGAGCAGGCGCCCCGGTTCACCCTGGGCGGGAATCCGAACCGCTTTGACGTGGTCATCTGCCGCTATCCGGGCCGGGGAGATCTCAATTTCGTCAAGCGCGTGATCGGCCTGCCGGGGGATACCCTGGAGCTGAACAACGGCATTCTGTTCGTGAACGACGAGCAGTATGCCGAAAGCTACGTCAGCGACGATTACCGGACGGGCAGCCTGAACACCTTTGACGCCTTCACCGTGCCCGGAAAGGGCGACACGCTGACGATCCGGGAGACCGAAAACGGCTATGCGCTCTTCCTGAACGATAAGGAATGGAATTTCCGGGGCATGCGGAACGGCATCACCGTGAAGGACGCGGACGGCAAAGCCATGGAGGTTACCGGAAACGGCGGCATCACCTACGACGGAACGACCGTGACCTCCGCCAACGCGGAGGAGATGCTGGCGGACCTGGCGAAGAAAACCTTCACGGTGCAGGAGGATTATTTCTTCGTGATGGGCGACCACCGGAACAATTCCAACGACAGCCGCTCCCAGGGCCCGATCACCCGGGATATGATCGTGGGCCATGTGCGGACCGTTCTGTTCCCCTTCAACAAAATCCGTGGAGTGCAATAAGCACAGATACAGAATGAGCCGGACCGGAACCTGATAAAGGGTTCCGGCCCGGCTTTTTATTCAGCGTGCCTTTGGATGCATCATTTCCGGATTCTGATCTCCGAAGGCGGCTTTTCATCATGACAGCTTATTACTCTATGATGACGGTGCGGGTTTCCAGCGTTTCCCTGGCAGTGGCGCCGGAGACGGCATCTGTGTCGGCATGGCCGATCAGCAAAACGGCGACGGCCTCCAGAGACTGATCAATACCCATCTTCTCACAAAGCGCATCGTGATCTGCACCATTCAGCGTCATGGTGGGAGAGGAAACAATCTTGACGCCATAACCCAGGGACGCGGCAGCGATCACCATGTTTTGCGTCGCCAGGCCGCAGTCAAAGTCCGCGTTGGGGGAGCTGGTGCCATCATTGCGGTAAATGATGATGGCGGCGGGCGAATCACCCAATCCGGCTTTTGCTCCGCCGGCAGACGTGGGCATTGCCGGCCCGCCTTCGCTGGGGCCGAAGCTGTTTCCTTCGCTGGGAGCAAAACCTTCCCCGGCGCTGCCGCCCTCACTGGGAGCGAAACTGCTGTTATCACTTTCTGTGGAGGGAACGGAGGGCACCGTGCCCGTGCCGGAGCCCGTGATCTCGCTCATCAGCTCCTGATTCGTCACAGCAACGAAATACCAGGGCTGTTGATTGATGGCGCTTGCGGCAGACAGGCCGGCCTGCAGGATGGTTTTCAGATCATCAACAGGAACGGCATCATCCACAAACGCCTGGGTAGTACCCACGTTCAGGATCGTATCGATTACGGAGGAGGAATTGTCTTTTTCCGGGCGTTTTCCGGACACGGAAGGCTTGCCGCCGGACTTCCCGCCGGTTTTTTTGCCAGACTGGCTGCCGCCAAAAATTTCCGACACAGTAAATCCATGAGCGCCGCCCACGTTCAGCAGGCTCAGATCCACGCCGTTTTCGGAAGGATTGTAAACCGCCGGATCGTACGGCGCCGCCGCCGCGCCGGCAGTCACCAATGCAGCGGCAGAGTTTTCGACGATTTTAGTTTCATAATTGCTGACATACTCCTGAGCCCTGCTTTCCGTCCAGGTGGAGGAGCCGGAAGCCCAGCAGCTGATCAGATAGTCATCGAAGCTGCCCAACGCAGGGGCCGCTTCGCCTGTGCCTCCTTTTGCCGCTGCAAAGCTGCCGGTGTATTCGCCGCCGTCATAGACACGGATTTCCACTTGCCCTTCGCCCGTCACTTCTCCGCTGAGCCTGCCGCCGGCATAGAGGTTCACGGTGACGGAGCAGCCCTCCGCACAGTCGATATTCCCTGCCAATTCTGTATCCCAAAGATTGACGGTCAGAATGCCGGCGCTTTTGCAGGCAATGGCGTTTTCACTGCCGCCCGCACATTCCGCACCGATCAGGCTGACCGCTGTTCTGCCGCCGGATTCTCCGATTACGGCGCCTGTCCGGCTGATGAGCTTTCCGCCAAAGGCATAGAACGTGCTGCCGTCGGAAGACGCTGCGTTGGGCAGAGCCTGCAAGCCATTGACAGCCGTTCCCGCGGCATTGACTTCGCAGTGATCCAGCACCACGGCGGCGTGGTCGTGCGCCACCACGATGCCGGTGGCTTTGGCCGTGTTAAAGGTGGAATCCTTCAGCAGGAAGATGGAAGAACCGGCGCAGAAGATGCCCGGTGAGCTGCCCCCTTCTGTGGTGCAGTCCAGCCGCCCGCCGATCACGAAGCCGCCGCCGAAATCGGTAGCCAGCGCCCCGGAGGTTTCACCGCGGGTATGGATCACGGTATCATTGATATACACCCGGCCCATGTAGGTGGCGTCCACGCCGTGGCCGGAGGAATTATCCGTGTCGATGGTGCCTCCGTTGACCGTGATCTTCGCCATGGCAGCGGAAAAGACGCCGTTGGCGTAGCTTTCGGGATCAGAAACGATGGAGGGGCTGTTCAGGGTAACTTCCGTTCCCTGCCCCGCTGCCAGCACGACGGCGCAAAGGCCGTACTGGTTGGGAATCTGGGCGGTAATTTCCTCGTCATCGGCGTACCCGGCGCCATAGAAGGAAGCCCCGTCCAGCGTCACCTGCTGTCCGGAAACGTACAGCGCGGAGGCCCCGGGCAGATGATCACTCACGTACTTTTCCCCTTCGATCACCTCAGGGGCGGGACGGGAAATTGCCTCGGAATATGCCGCCGTCATCATCGACAGCAGGAATACGGCAGCGAACAGCAGGGCCAAACATTTTTTTAACATTGGATCATTCTCTCCTTTGGCAGCATTTCAGCAAAAGCCCGGCAGCAGGGATTGGCCTGCTGCCGGGCGGTTGTTTTGCGGTTTATGGGTTATTCGGCGATCTTGATGGTGTTGACGGCGTCGCCGATTTCGATGGTGTATTCGCCGGGAGCGTCTACGGTGATATCCATCTGTACTACGCGCCAGGAGCCGCCTTCAACGGTCATGATCTTTTCAGCCGCCACTTCGCCGTTCACCCTGGCCTGGGCAGTGGTGAGGCCATCCGCGCCGGTGTTGCGCAGCAGGCAGTAGACGGTGAAGGGTTCGCCGGCTTTGGCCTGGTTCCACACGGTGGTCTGGGTGCTGGTGGAGGAGCCGGATTCCACTTCCACGGTCTCCTGGGCCATGGGCAGGATCAGGCAGGAATACTTGAATTCAGGATCCTTGCCGTAGCTCATGCCGAACTGGTAGGTCACCAGCGGATCGCCCCAGTTGTTGGGAGAAGCATGGTTGGGATCGTCTTCCATGGTGGCCTGCACCATCAGACGCACATAGGGAGAAGCGCCCTGATCGCCGGCCAGGTCTTTCCACTGCTCGTTATCCGCCACGGTGTCGCGGGCGATTTCCTTGTTGATCACGCCGCCGGGCTCGCGGTCGCCGAAGATCAGATCGGCATAGATCCAGGGAGCGGTGCCGGTGATGAAGCCGCCCTCGGTGGAACCGTGGTCAGCGCCCTGGCTGTAGCTCAGGTACAGGAGCGCATCGGCGCTTTCGATGGCATACTGAGTGGGTTTGGTGCCGTTCAGGCTCAGCACGATGGGCTTTTCAGCGTCCTGCGCGTCCTCGATGAAGAGCTCGGTGGCGTCGTTGATGGTACCAAAGTCGCCCACCACCACGTCGGCGTCTTCCATTTCTTCCACGACAGTCGCGCCTTTTTCGGCGAAGTACTTCTTATAGGCTTCCGCAGCGTCCTTGCTGCTGGCTTCCACATACACTTTGACATCCTTCGCCAGAGGCAGCAGGTTATTGTCGTTTTTGACCAGCACGGCGCTCTTGGCCTGCAGCTTCTCGGTCAGTTCCACTTCGATGGGATTCCGGGCGGCACGCAGCTCCTCGTCGTTGGTGATGGGGGTGGGGTTGGCGGCCCACTCGGCGCTGGCGCACAGCTCAACCGCGGCCTTCACGTCGCAGTAGGGATTCTCAAACAGATCCTTGTTGAACTTGAACCGGAGGATCCGGGTTGCAGCCTGATCCACGTTGGCCTTGTCCACCTCGCCGGAAGCCAGACCGTCAATAATCGCCTGGGGATAGTTGGAGGAGGGGGACTGCTCCCAGTTACTGTAATCGCGGATCATGGAGCCGGAGCCGAACATGTCGGTGCCGTTGGCCAGGGCTTCATTGTACAGCCAGGCAATGGACTGCTGGCTCAGATCAACGCCTTCGGGGGTGATGCCGCTCATGCGGCCGGGGTTGTTGGGACCGCCGCCCAGGGCCCACCAGTCGGTGACCACTACGCCCTGGAAGCCGATCTCCTTGCGCAGGTAGTCCATGGTGGTTTTGTCCCACTTGACGTCGACAGTGTTCGTGATGCCGGTGCCGCCGCAGTTGGTCATGACCCATTCAGAGCCGGCGGACAGGGCGGCCTTCCAGCCCACCATCCAGTTTTCAAAGTTCTGGGCCACAGAGCGGGCGCTGCCGAAGGAGGAGTCGCCGCCGCGGCCGATCCAGTGCTTGGTGCAGGAGGCCAGGCCGTTTTCTTCCAGGCCGCGGATCTCCTCATGAGCGATGGCGGCGAGGTATTCGGGGTTCTCGCCGTACTGAGCGCCGATCTCCTCGGCATAGGGCTCGAAGGTCACGTGGATGCCCACGGCTCGCATGGCTTTGCCGTAGAAGCAGGCCAGCTCGTAGGCCAGTTCGGGGTCGTTGGCAGTACCGAAGCCCTCGTGGGCCTTGTCGATGTAGCCGCCGAAGGAGTTGTACTCACGGTCGGAGGTGAACACCATGGGCACGCCCAGGCGCTCCGCTTCCGCATCGGCTTGCAGGTTATTCAGCGTGTTGGTGATGGTGATGGGGGTGCCGTTCAGGTTGAACAGCTGGCAGGTCAGGGCGTATTCCCGTACCATCTGGGCGGCGTCCGCCAGCTGGGTGTTCACGCAGAACAGCAGGCCCACTTCTTCTTCGGGAGTCATCTGGCTGATAAGGTCGGCCACGCGGGTGTCGGTGTCCACGCGCCAGTCCTCATACACGTCCAGGGCGCCGTTCTTGTTCAGATCCTTGAATTTGAGGCCGTCCACCTCCAGAATGGCGGTGACGCCCTCGATGTAGGACAGTTTCTTCTGGCCGGTGGTTTCATCCGCTTCGATGACGGAGAAGGCGCAGTCGCTCTCGAGACGTGCTTCTTCAGCCGCGGCGGCTTCCTCATCCACTTCCTGAGCGCGCACGTCCATTACCTGGTTCGCGCCTACGGGTTCTTCCGCAAAAGCGCCGGACACGCAGCTCATCAACATGACGATGGCCAGGATCAGAGAGAGTTTCTTCATGCAGTTTTGCTCCTTTCAATTGTTCCGAATTGTCTCCAGGGCGCCGATGCCCCTCCGACAAAAGGGCATGCGCCACCCTTGGGCTTTCTGATGAAAGCATAGCATGGAGAAAACATCCGGAACCGGAAAAAACCGCACAGGGAATAGCATCTTTGCGGGGATATCGGGAAAACCGGGAAAATCCAGTACAAACCGCCGGAATATCCAAAACAAAAACAGCCCTCCCGGAAAAGGAAGGGCTGAGTATGTCTGTTACTGATTATGGCCGCGTACCCTGCGGATTATGATGATCATCGCCAGCAGGAGCAAAGCGCATAAGCCTGCCGTCAGCCACGGGTTCTGTTGATTTCCCTGCGATCTGTCAGGAAAATTCATGCCCTCCGGGGGCTGCGGACGCCGGGAGGCCTCCGGCTGATCCGAGACTTCCGCGGGATCGGGGGACGCATAAGGCGCAGAGGTCGCGGATAAGGAATCCCCGCTGTCCACGGGCAAGGGATCGCCTGCCTGCCCGAAGAAGAATTGCCCTGCGCCATCGGGCATGGCAAAGCCTTCGGGCGGGGTGCCTTCCGGCATTGCGCCCGCCTGGGGCATCCCCTGAGGCATGGAAAAGCTGCCGCCCGGTGTTCCGGGGTTGCTGCCGGTGTTCATCGAGCCCATATCGGCGGTGGAAACATCGCTGGCGTCGATCAGGGCGTCGCTGTCCCACTGTTCATTGCTGGTGGATGGGATCGTGCCGTTCAGCTGTCCCCGGACAGACTGGCCGCGCTTATCGCAGAAGGTTTTCAGCGTTTGCACGGCCTTTTCAAAGGCTTCCATATCATAGAATGCGGAAGTATCCTTCTCCAGATACGGCGTAATCAGAGCTTTCACCCGGTCGATTTCGCCGTCCAGCCAGCCGTTTTCGATATTCCCGGAAATAAAACGGTCATAGGCATCATGGTACGCTGCCAGGGCTTCCTCATCGCTGAAGATCCAGGCGATCAGGGGCCGGCTTTCAGTCGTGCCGCCGCTGACGGGGGAATCGATGGGGCTGTTTACGGTGGAGGTGGCGTCGGTGGAGGCCGAGAAGCCGCCGAAGCCCAGATTGTAATCCCAGGGAATGATGGACAGCTTTCCCTTTTCCTCATAGAGGTAGTAGTTATGCACCATCATGCCGGTGTAGCTGTCTCCGTTGCACAGGAAGTTATGTACCGCCAGATAGCGGATCACCTCATCCTGGTTGACGGTATTCTCCAGATCTTCTTTGGCGTTCAGCTTTTTCAGGGCTTCGATCAGGCGGGTCTTGTCCTTCTCCTTGATATTGGTTTTGGCGTTATTGAAGATGTTACTGTAGCTGTCGGGATCGTCATCGGAGTAGATCAGCTTTACATCGTCGTTGCCCATGCCGAAATTGAAGCCGCCAAAGCCCCCGGGGCCGCCCTGCTGCCCGTTGCTGCTGAAATCGGGCCGTCGGGAATCGGTTCCACTCTCCGGCTGGGCCGAAGCAGCGGGTGTATTATCAGCGCTGGTTCCATCGGACGGAGCGAAATCGCCGCCGGGCGTTTGCCCCATTTGGGCGCTGTCGCCGGAAGAGGGGGCGAAATCTCCCTGGGGGGCCTGCTCCCCGGAGGAGCCGCCGAAGGACGCGCCGTCATCGGATTGCGCAGGCGTGGCTTCTGCGGCGGGTGTCTCAGTGGTATCCGCGGTATCCTCGTCCTTCACCCGAAACTTCTCAAAATCGAAATCCCGCCCATTGCCCCGGCCGCCGCCAAAGGACATGCTGTCAGGTTTATACAATTCGCCCTTCGTCATACCCGTACGGTCCATGAAGGCGTCCTCCACGCCCTCCACCGCCAGGTAGAGGCCCCAGGGCTCCCCGTTTACGCTGATCTGAACGTAGCTGCAAAGGGAGGCGGGCACCCCCATACGGTTCATCAGCGTATAGGCCAGGTAATCCTTCATCATGGTGGCGTCCTGGATCAGATTGTTCAGGCTCAGCTTATCCAGGCCATGGTAGGTCATGCCTTTGACAAAGTGGTTGAATTCCACCTTGAAGGAATACCGGGTGGAGTTCAGCGCTGACACTGAGGACAGGGAGGTGTTGCCCTTGGCCCGGATGGCCACGTTGTTGTATTTTTCCCCGTCGACGGTGATACTGCATTCCGTGTATTCCTCGGCGGCAGCGTTGGCAATGAAAGCGTCCCAGCCGTCCATGGTGATGTCGATGGTGTGCACGGCGCTTTGATCGAACAGCAGATTTTCATACCCCACAGTATGACTGCCGTCGCCCTGAACAGGCTCCACCATGCCCCACAGAAAAACAGAGCACAGCAGCATCACCGCCGTGGCAAAGCACACGATGCGATCTGCTTTTTTTGTTCTCAGCATGGGATCACCCCAGATAATCGCCGTTGTAGCTCACCAGCACCGCGCTGCTGACGCCGTCCATTTCACTGAGCCTGGTGATGAAATCGGTGTCGTCCTTTTTCAGCGTCACTTCGTAGGTCAGCTCAATGCTGCCCTTCTGAGCACTCTTGGATTTCACGACGGTTTTGTCGGTGTTCTCCTTCAGATACGCCGCCACCTTTTCCTCGGTACTGCCGCCGTCACAGGAAATGACAGCGATGTAGGGCTTCAGAGCGGATTTGCGGTTGCAGAACACGATCATGATAACGCCGATGATCACGCTGCCGATGATAGCCAGGGGGATCATTCCCGCCGCCAGCACGATGCCGCCGGCGATGGCCCAGAAGAGAAACGCAATGTCCATGGGCTCCTTGATGGCGGTGCGGAAGCGTACGATGGACAGGGCGCCCACCATGCCCAGAGACAGAACCACATTGCTGGTGACAGCCAGGATCACCATGGTGGTGATCATCGTCATGGCGATCAGTGATCCGCCGAAGGCCTGAGAGAACATGACGCCGGAATAGGTCTTTTTATACACGAAGAAAATGAACAGCCCCAGGCAGAAGGATAATACCAGCGCAAGCGCCATATCGGTGATGGATACAGCGGTCACGTTTTCCAGGAAAGAGGATTTGAAAATGTCGTTGAAGGTCATGGCTTTTTATCTCCTTTATTTTTTAGCAATAAACACGGCAGGCGGCATACTTGGAAAAGGATGTGGGTGTGCGGCTTTTGAGGGCGGCCGCCCGGCGAATCACGCTGGGCAGGTATTCATCCCACTTGACCTCCAGCAGCGTCACGTCCTCTTCGATGGGCAGGGTCAGACCGTTGGGATCCAGAAAATCCCCGGGCTGCCCGGTGCGGATATCCCAGTCGATCGTCACCCGTACGTTGCCGGGGCCATATACAAAGGGCACCCGCTTATACTGCACCACTGTTTTGGGCTGCAATTTACGTACCTTCATATCCACGTACAGCGCCACAAGCAAGGGACGGTTGCTGGTGACCATCCAGGCAATGTCTCCCCGAAGGATCTTTTTTACTTCCTCCAGCGTCAATTTTTCCTGGGGCTTGCAGCCCACGCCGTCCCGCTTCATCTTGCATTCCAGCATAATGTAGGTCAGGTCGTCGTTGTAATACCGGATGCGGAATTTGCGCCGTTCGTTGACCCCGTCCAGCTTTTCGTGAAGGGCGGTATCCATAGGATCGTCAAAATACAGGCTGCGGATGCAGTAGCAGCCCTTTTCCTTCGCGTGGGGGTCGATTTTCGCGACGGTGCTCAGATTGGTCCGGATGGCCGCTGCGTCCCCGGGCGAAATAATGTGCTTGATTTCATGCCGGTAATCCATGGGCTTTCCTCCTTTCCCTTTTTTATCGGCATATTGATTCTATCGCAGGTGAACGCGCGGAAATTGGGAAATTTCCAAACGCGCAGTAAGAAAATAATGCCAGGGCGTTAATAACCTGTGAACATAAAATGAACTTCTCCTATTGATAAAAAAAACCGACTGTCCTGAAAAAAGGACAGCCGGACGATATGATTTACTGTTTATTCCACGATGCTGATGGTGCCGGTCAGGTTGCCCAGGGTGATTGTATGGACGCCGGGCTGATCCAGTGTCACGTCCATTTTGAGCACGCGCCAGCTTTCACCGTTGACCGCCATGATCTTTTCACCAATCACGGTTTCGCCGTCATAGGCCTTCACGGTTTCCACGCCGGCAGCTCCCTTGTTCCACACCAGGCAGTATATGGTGAAGGGCTCGCCCGCCCTGGCTTCCACCACATTTTCCACACTGACAGAGGTGGAGCCGCTGCTTTCGGTTTCCACTTCCTTTGCCACCTTGGGCAGCACCAGGGCAGTATAGCTCAGTTCCGCCTGCTGGCCGTAGCGCATGCCGTACCTGTATTGCAGCAGCGCGTCACTCCAGTTATTGGGGGTCACATTGTTTTCAGAGGTTAGCATGATGGCTTCCAGAAGGAGCCGGGTGTAGGAATCCAGACCCAGATCGCCGGCCAGATCCTTCCACTGGGCGCCGTCCATCACGTCGTCCCGGGCGATTTCCTGCACGATGAAGCCTTCGGGTTCCCGCACGCCGAAGAGCAGGTCAGCGAACACGTCCGGCTCTGTCAGGGTGTTGATGCCGCCAACGCCGGTGCCGTGGTCCGCGGTGCGGGAGAAGTTGAGGGCCAGCACGGCATTACCGCTTTCCATGGCGAACTGGTTGGGATTCACGCAGTTGGCAATAAGTACCAGAGGCTTTTCCTCGTCCTGCGCGTCTTCGATCATCATTTCCGCCGCGTCGTTGAACTGGGTGCAGTCCGCGATGACCACGTCGGCGTCTTCCATTTCGTCCACAACTTCGGCGTAATTGGCAATGTACTTCTTATAACCGTCCAGGTTGGCGGCAGTGGAGGTGGAATCGATGTACACCTTGATGCCTTTTTCCAGGGGCAGCAGATTGTTTTCGTTCTTCACCAGCACGGCGCTCCTGGCCATCAGCTCCCGCTCCAGTTCCACTTCCTCGGGCTTCCGGGCAGCGGCCAGGGATTCGTTGTCAGTGATTTCCCACTTGCCGGCGATGAATTCATCGCTGGCGGACAGGGCCAGGGCTTTCGCACCGTCGGAATAGGGATTCTCAAACAGGCCCAGTTCAAACTTGGTGCGCAGGATGCGGCGGCAGGAGGCCTCCAGCCGTTCTTCGGTGATCAGGCCTGCTTCCACGGCTTCCTTTACGCCGTCCACATACAGGATGCCGGGGCCGGTGGCGGCCAGGGTTTCTTCAATGGTAGCGCCGGCGCCGGGAGCGCCCATCTGGTCCACTTCGCTGTTGATGACCCAGGCATAGCGCTCAGGAATGGACAGGGCGGCGATTTCCTCGGTCTGGGTGCCGTAATCGTTGCCCAGGGAGCCCCAGTCGGTGAGGATTACGCCTTCATAGCCCAGCTCGTTGCGCAGGTAAGGCAGGGTTTCGTAGTCGTAGTCCACGGTCAGGTTGGCTTCCAGGCCCTTGCCGTAGCTGTTGGTCATGATCCACTTGGCGCCCGCGGCGATGGCGGCCTTCCAGCCCACCATGTAGTTATCCACGTTCCACGCTTCGCTGTGGTCGGAACCAAAGCCGGTGCGGGAGATGAAGTGCTTCACGCACGCCAGCGCGCCGCCGGCGTTCAGGGCTTCCACCTCGGCGGTGGTCATTTCGGCGATGTATTCCGGATCCTCGCCGTTCCAGGAGCTCAGCTCCACGCCGTAGGGCTGGAAGATCACGTGATAGCCTACCGCGCGGGTCTGGGCGGAATAGCTTTCCCACAGCTTTTTGGACAGCTCCGCGTCGCCGGAGGGGCCGAAGGCGTTGTGAGGGGTATCGATGTAGCCACCCCAGGCGTTGAATTCACGGTCGGAGGAGAAGGTGAGGGGTACGCCCAGCCTGGTTCCTTCGGCCATGGACTGCATTTCGTTGTGCGCGCCCACCTGTTCGTCCGGTGTGCCGTTGGAGTTGTCCAGGTAATCGGTGATGCCGTACACGTTGATGTGATACCACATGGAATAGTGGGTACCGTCATAGGGACCATCCTGCTTATACAAGGTATCCGGGTTGGTGAAATCCACGCCGGAATTGTCGCTGCAGGTGCAGATGTGGTACAGCAGCATGGTCTTTTCCTTGAGTGTCATCTGGCTCAGCAGGTCGGTGATGCGGTCCTCGATATCCGCCCGCCAGTCCTCGTACACGTCCAGCTGTCCATTATCGTTCAGATCCTTGAATTGCAATCCGTCCACGGTGATGATGTTCTTGACTGTCGCCTGAATCTCCGGCTGCTCCACGGCCAGCGCAGGGATGCTCAGGGAAGTCATCGCCAGCAGCAGAGCCAGCAATAACGCCAGTTTCCTCATGGTTTTACCTGCCTTTCATCTGTTGGGAGCGTTTTCGCTCCATTGTCTTCAGCATACGCCTGCCGTCATCGCCCCGGCTGGGAAATATCGGTACAAAGAACCGGATTATTCTTCCCTTCCTGTACCGCATGGAAAATCCCGCCCTGGAAGCGGGAAAAACCGGGCAGGCATTGCGCCTGCCCGGTCCGGGATTGGCCTGAAATTATTCCACAATAGTAATGGTTTTGCTCAGATCACCGATGGTGATGGTATGCTCGCCGGGCTGATCCACAGTCAGGGTCATTTCCAGAACACGCCAGGAGCCGCCATTCACCGCCATGAGCTTTTCAGCGATCACAGTATCGTCGCATTTGGCCTGCACGGTGGTGATGCCATCGTCGCCGTTGTTCCACAGCAGCACGTAAGCATTGAAGGGTTCGCCGGCCTTTGTCTCCACCACGGATTCCACGTTGGTCATAGTGGAGCCGTTGGACTCTGTCACCGTTTCATGGAGAGCCCGGGGCAGCACCAGGGTGTCATAGACGAATTCGGGCTGCGCGCCGTACTTCATGCCGTACTGATACTGAACCAGCGGATCGCCCCAGTTGTTGGGCGTCACGTTGTTTTCACTGGTCTTCATCGTGGCCAGCAGCATCATACGCACCCAGGGATTTGCACCCTGGTCGCCGGCCAGGTCTTTCCACTGGTTGTTATCCATAGCGGGATCGCGGGCCAGCTCCTTGACCACCATACCGGCAGGCTGGGCATCGCCGAAGAGCAGCTGGGCAAACACGATGGGTTCGGTGGTGGTAATGAAGCCGCCGGCGCCGGTGCCGTGATCGGCGGGACGGGAGAAGGTGAGACCCAGCACGGCGTCGCCCTGCCGGAGGAGGTTGATGTCGGGATCGATGCAGTTCGCCACAATGACCAGTTTCTTTCCTGCGTCTTTAGCGTCTTCGATCATGAGCTCCGCAGCATCGTTATTCTGGGTGCAGTCGGCGATCACCACGTCAGCGTCTTCCATTTCTTCCACCAGTTCACAGTAATCGGGAAGCACCTTCCTGTAGCCCTCCAGGGTGATGGCGGAGGCTGTGGAATCGATGTAGACCTTGATGCCCTTGCTGAGGGGCAGCAGGTTGCCATCGTTCTTGAACAGGATGGCGGATTCAGCCTGCAGCTGGCGCTCCAGCGCCACGATCTCGGGGTTGCGGGCGGCCATCAGGGTGTCGGTGTCAACAACTTCCCAGGGTTCGGCAATGTATTCGGCGGAAGCGGCCAGAGACAGGGCGTATTCCGCGTCGGAATAGGGATTCTCAAACAGGCCCAGTTCAAACTTGTCCTTAAGCACGCGGCGGCAGGTCTCCCAGCAGCGTTCCTCGGAAATCAGGCCGTCGGTGATGGCGGTTTCCACAGCTCCGCGGTCAGCGGTGCCCATATGGCCGTCGCCGGAGTAATCCGCGGCGGGGTTGCCAATCTGATCCAGACCCAGATTGATCGCGAAGGCATAGCGCTCGGGAATCGTCAGGGTCATCAGGTCCAGGCCGTCCACGGTGACGCCCTGGGAGTTATTGTCGCCCTGGTCGCCCCAGTCGGAGACGATGATCCCGTCAAAGCCCAGGGTGTTCCGCAGGTAATCCATGGTTTCCTTGTCGTAGTCCACGTGCACGGTGTTGGTGAGACCGGTGGCGTAGCCGTTGGTCATCACCCACTTGGGATTGCTTTCCAGGGCGATGCGCCAGGCGGTCATCCAGTTATCCACGGTCTGAGCGTCGCTGCGGGCGTTCTGGAAGGAGGAGTCGCCGCCGCGGGCAATGAAGTGCTTCATGCAGGCTTCGGTTCCGCCCTCCACCTGGATCGCGGCCACTTCTTCCTTGGTCATGGTGCCTGCGTAGTTGGGATCTTCACCGTTCCAGGAACCCAGTTCCTGACTGTAGGGATGCAGCACGACGTGGATGCCTACCGCCCGGCTTTCCAGAGAATAGGCCGTCCACAGCTTTTTGGACAGTTCCGGATCATTGGCAGCGCCGAACGCGTCGTGGGCAGTGTCGATCATGCCGCCCCAGGCGTTGTACTGGCGGTCATTGGAGATCACCACTGGCACGCCCAGACGGGTGGCTTCCGCCAGCGCCTGCATGGCGTTGTGGTACACGATCTGCTGGGCGGGAGTGCCGTTGGTGTTGTCCAGGTGGGTGGTGATATTCAGTTCATTCAGGTAATACCACATCGATTTTGTGGCAAAGGCAGGGTTGGACTGGGGTCCGTCGGCGGGCACTTCGGCGACAGCATAGTCCGCGTCCAGTCCGAACATATTGCCGCTGTCGGCAAAGTCCACACCCGAGGGGTTGCCGCAGGTGTTCACATGATAGAACAGACCGGCACGTTCCGCCAGGGTCATCTGGTCATACAGGTCCTTTACACGGTCTTCGATGTCCGCGCGCCAGTCCTCATACACATCCAGCTGACCATTGCCGTTCAGATCCTTGAACTGCAGGTTGTCCACCGACAGTATGGCAGTGACGCCGTCCAGATATCCAAGCTCTTTCTGATCCCCTTCGGCGGGAATGATCCGGATGGCGGCGTTGACCTCGTCGTAGCTTTGGAAGGGCGCGGCCTGGTGCGTTTCTTCCGCCCAGGCCGGAAGGCTCATGCAGCCAATCAGCATGACCACAGCCAACAACAGTGACAGTTTCTTCATGAATAAAACCCCTTTCTGTAATTTGGAGTAAATCTCCTCTGACCCTATCCTATAGGAAGTTGTCCTTTGAAAATTATTGTTTTTTTGCACAAACATGTGGAAAAATCACATCCCGGCACACAAATGGGAAAATCCAGCCCTGAAAGCATAAAAAACCGGGCGGGGCTGAGCGCCCCGCCCGAATAAGGATTCAATTTTCCTGTTTTTAATCTGCCAGAGTGACGCTGCCCCACAGGCTGGGATTGGCATTGATTTTGTCATTGCCGCTCCAGGCCAGCTGGGGGATATACTCGGTACCGGGGCAGGGATAGCTGATATCGGTGATGGCAAAGTTGCAGGAAAGCACGTCGCCGGCCTTGGGGGTGTAGATTTCCACCTTATTCTTCTTGGCCAGAGTGTTTTCGCTGGACAGATCGGCCCAGGGAATCACCGCTTCCCAGGTAAAGCCGGCGGCGGTCATCTGCACGGCGCACTGATAACCAGGCAGCACGCTCTCACCGCCGTCCATGCCGAGGCTGACAAAGCGCAGGCGGGAATCCTTGGGCACCATGGAGCGGTCGATGGCGGTATCCCAGAAGCCTTCATCCATCACGAAATAGATCAGGAAATCGTTGGTGCCGTATTCCTGACGCCCGGGGTCGGCGGTGGGATCGGTGGAAATGTACAGCTTCAGGTTATCCTCGCCGTCGATAGGCAGCATTTCGATGGCGCCCAGAGGAGTATCCTCCGTCACGTCAGCGGCAATGTACAGATTATCTTCATTCCAGGAAAGATAGAATTTGGCGGAGCAGTCGTTGGGGCCCTGCCAGAACACGGCGTCCCGGATGATCTGGGTGGGATCCTCCACCACGGCGGGGGAATCCAGGTTCCACTCGTCCAGCTTGCCGTCGATCACCAATTCACCGGCCTTGTGGGCGACGATACCGGGCCGGGCGGTTTCTTCCGCCAGCGCGGGAACCGCCAGCATCAGCACAGCCATCATGACTGCAAAAACTTTCAACCAATTCTTCATTGTCATTGCTCCTTTCGTCAGCGGAAGGTTTCTTTGATCGGGAAAAGGATATCATTATTTGTTTTATCAAAAGCAGGAACATCACACACTGGGAACAGGAAAATCCAATACCTGTATCAGTCTGTCAGGGCAAAGTCATCCGCTGCCCCCGAAAAATCAACAGGAAGATCCAGTTCATTCCCGATCCAGGCGCTGCCGCCCAGGGCGCCCACAGCCTGCACACTGGCCTGCCTGCTGCCTGTAAACACGTTTCCTGAAAAGCGGCTGTATGCAATATCCCGCAGGTACAGGGCGCAGCAACGGCTGTTCTCAAACAGGTTATCCGCCACATCGAAGGAAACGCCGCCGTATGCCATCACCGCCACCCAGTTATCCCTGAGGGTGTTATGGATAAATGCCGTGGGCGTGGCATCCAGCCGCACGCCGCAGACGGTGCAGCCTTCGGCCGTACAGCCGGTCATCAGCACAGGACCTTCCTTTTGCAGGTTGAAGCCGTTTTCGCATTGGACGGCGGCGCAGTTTCGCAGGGTATTGCCGCTGCCTGCCGCCATAAAATAGCCCTGGCCCGTACCGGTGACGGTGCAATCCAGCATAGCGCTGTTCTGCACCAGGGAGAAAAACAAGCCCTGATCGCAGTCCGCCGCGGTGCAGTTTCGCAGCAGGATATGGCTGCTTGCGCGGATATCCAGACCGTGATTGGTCCCCGCGGCAGAGCAGCTCTCCAGCAAGCCTCCGTCGCATTTGGCTGCATAGATGCCAAAAACCCCGCAGCGGTCTGCCCGGCAGTTCTCAATAAAGATTTCCCGATTGTAGGCCAGCACCATGCCCATGGAAGAATCCGACACGTCGGCATCCCGCACGGTCACCCGATCACAGCCGCAGCAGATGATTTCCCCGGCGTCAGACGGCGCTGTAACGGAAGGCAGCGATACGGCGTAGAACAGGGGTTTGCCATTGACTGTGCAGTTTTCGATGGTGTGAGATGTGAAGAATTCCACATCCTCACCCACCTCGAACAGCCCGGTCAGCTTGGGCACGTTCCCCGTTTTTTCGCTCAGCGGCGGCCCCGCCAGGGATACGCCGCAGCCGGTAAAGGCACAGTCCCGCAGCGTCATGCGGCAGATGCCGCCGCACCACATACCGCAGGAGGAGGTGCGCCAGGCTTCGTCCGCCAGAGAGATTCGGCAATTTTTCAGCGTCAAATCGCTGCCGATGGCATAGATGCCGGTGCGGCGGAAGCGGATATCCAGGTTCTGCAGCGTCACGCCGTCCGCCTCGATCCTCAGGGCGGCCTTGAAGGGAGGCGCGTCGATGACCGCCCCGTCCTCCCCCCGCAGCGTCACAGCCTTATCGACCATCAGGGGGAAGGTTTCTCCTGTTTCATCATAGGCGCCTGCTGAAAGCACAATCACGTCGCCGTCCGCACATTGAGACAGCGCCGCCGTCAGAGGCATGCCGTCAGGTGAAACCCGCAGTGTTTCCGCCCTTGCCGCCAGGGGCAGAAGCAGAAGCGCGACCATCCAGATCCATCTTTTCATATCCGTTCATCCTTTGCCGAAAAAGCCGGGAGGCGGTTTGAGCGCGCCTCCCGGCGGAGTTTTCAGAGGATTGCCTTATTCCACAACCACCGTCTGGCTCATGTCGCCCACGGTGATCACGTGCTCGCCGGCTTCCAGCACCAGGTTCACGCTGATGACCCGGAACTGGCCTTCCGCCAGGCCGATCACCTTTTCGGCCACGACGGTATCCCCGTCCAGCACCTGCACGGTGATGAGCCCCGCGCCGCCCTTGTTGTTGGCGACGAAGTTGATTTCAAAGGGTTCGCCCGCTTTGGGGGATGCGTTCACCACACTGGTCTGCTGGCTGGTGGAACCGGCGGAAACCTCCACCTCCACGATGTCCGCCTTCTGAGGCACGGTGAGCAGGCTCAGTTCGATATCGGCGGGATTGGAATAGCGGATGCCGAAATCAGTCGTGACGATCACGTCGCCCAGGTTGTTGGGCATCTCAAAGTGGGGATCGTTCTTCACCAGCATGGCCATATACAGCCGGGTTTTGGCGTCCACGCCGATGTCGTCCTGCAGCTCGCCCCAGGAGAGCACCTTGGCGTCGCTGTCGTAGCCCAGTTCGAACAGGGTCTTGCCGGTGGGTTCTTTTTCGCCGAACAGCATTTGCGCGGTGACGGCGGGGGTCACATAGCGGTAGAAGGAGCCCACGGAGGAGCCGTGGTCAGGGGTGTTGTTGTAGGTCTGCATGAGGAGCGCGCTGGCGTCGTTGAAAGCCTGCAGCTCCGGTTCGGAGGATACGGTGCCTTCAAACACGGTGACCACGGGCACGCCCGCGTCCCGGGCATCCTCGACCATCAGCTCATAAGCGTCGTTGAAGCTGGAAACCTCGATGACGCATACGTCGGCCTCCTCCAGTTCCTCCACGATGGCGGCCTTTTCACCGATGGCGGCGATCAGCTTCTCCTTGCTGGCGGCGGCAGTGGAATCCACAAACACCTTCTGGTCCGCCTTAAGGGGCAGGATGCCGTCGTTCTTGAGCAGGATGGTGGATTCCACCATCAGCTGCTCTTCCATTTCCTTGATTTCGGGACGGCGCAGGGCGTCGATTTCCTCGTTGTTCATGGGGATACTGCCGGTGTCAGCCACATTCTGACCCAGCACGGCAACGGCTTCCTCCCAATCGCGGTAGGGATTCTCGAAGATGCCTAGGTCGAACTTATTCCTGATCACGCGGGCCACGTGCACGTCCAGCGCTTCCTCGGTGTACTTGCCCGCTTCGATCTCGGCAATAACGGCGTCGGGATGATAGCAGTCGGTGACGGCTTCGTCCACGTCGTTGATTTCAAGACCGCTGTTCATGCTGTAGCAGGAGAACATATCCACGCCCACGTCCAGAATCAGCGTGTAGCGCTCGCCCAGGGTCAGGGTGGAAATGTCGATGCCGTCGGAGGTGACGCCGCTCAGGGCCATCACCTGGGTGGCGGACAGGGGCCAGTCCAGGCATACGATGCCGTCATAGCCCAGGTCTTCGCGCAGCAGCTTGTAGGTTTCCTTGTCGCAGAAGCCCTGGATGCCCTTGGTGCGGGCTTCGGCGTTATTGGTCATGATCCACTGGGTGCCGGCGTCCACGACGGCCTTCCAGCCCACCATCCAGCTGTCGATCAGGTCCGCCTCAGACCGGGCAGAGGCATAGCCGCTGCGGCCGCCGCGGGCGATGAAGTGCTTGGAGTGGGAGTTAAAGCCGTTGTCCTCATAGGCGCGGGTTTCCAGGGCGGACATTTTGGCGATGTATTCGGGATCGTCGCCGTAGAAGGAGCCGATCTCGTTGCCGTAGCCGTGGAACACCTGGTGATAGCCGATGGCCACGGATTCCCTGGCGTATTCGCTGTACAGCTTATAGAGCAGGTCTTCATCCCGGGCCACGCCGAAAGCGTAGTGAGCCGCGTCGATCATGCCGCCCCAGGTATTGTAGGTGCGGTCGCCGGAAAAGACCACGGGGATGCCCAGCTCGGTATCTTCCGCGATGGACTGGATCTTATTGAGCACATCCAGCTGATCCTTGGGCATGCCGGTCATGGCGGCGATCATGGTGGTTTCATACAGGGTCTTTACCTGATAGGCCACCGGAGCATACACCACGCCGTCCACGGTGATGTAGGCGTCGGTATCATTGTTCATCTGTTCGGATTCAGGGTCGATATAGGCGTTGGCATTCATGCCGCCGTCGGGGCCGTTGCCGCCGAATTGGGTGACGGTGATGCCATTCTTGCCGCCGATGCCACCGAAGGCCAGGGTACCGGCCTTCTGCTGCAGGGACATCTTCGTCAGCAGATCGGCGGTGCGCTCTTCGCTGGTCAGACGCCAGTCCTCATAGGCGTCCAGGGCGCCGTTGCCGTTCAGATCCTTGAACCACTCTCCCTCCACCTGCAGGAATTTATCCCTGGAGGCCGCGCTCAGGCGGGGACGGCTGCCCTCGGCTTCGATATAATAGAACCCGGAAGCGCTTTCCTTGATGACCGCATCTTCGGCAAAGGCCGTGATGCCGATACTCGTCAGCACCATCACCAGTGCCAGAAGCAGAGACATTTTTTTCATTTTCCGTACTCCTTTCATTTTGCAGGTTTTTTCAGGCTGATCCTGCGTTTGATTATATTATGAAAGAAAAGCAATCCATGCGGGCAGGAAAAACCGGCATCCCCGCGGGGAAATATCTGTTGGACAGAGAAAAATAGGAATATCCGGCACAACACCTTGGAAAAATCAGTCATGTGCCGGATTTTCCTGTTCCTGTGCTATACTGACAGAGAAAAAGCCAAGGGGGTGCATTATGTATCGTGTATTGATCGTGGACGACGAAATGCCGGCGCTGCGTTTTGTGACCAGCATCATCGAGCAGTTCGCCAGGAATTTCCAGGTGGTGGGCACTGCCACCAGCGCCGAACAGGGGCTGAAATTTCTGCAGCAGCACGCCATTGACCTGCTGATCACCGACATCAGCATGCACGGCATGAACGGCATCGAACTGGCTCAGGCGGTGCGGGCCATGCAGCCAGGCATCCATATCGTGATCATCAGCGGCTTCGGCGAATTTGAGTACGCCCAGGGGGCCATCCAGGCCGGGGTGGACGATTATCTGTTAAAGCCCGTTTCCATCAGCAAAATGACCGCTATCCTGCAGTCCGTCGAAAAGAAGCTGGACGCCGAAAACAGCGATATGGCGGCGACAATCCTCCCCGCCATCGCCTGCGGGCAGCCCTGGTCCAGGGAGGAAGCAGCGCAGCTGTACCAGTGCAACAGCTTCCGCTTTGCCCTGATCCGCTGGGGCAATCTGGACATGAACCTGCCCAAAACCCTGGGCGCCACATCGCTGATCAAGCCCCGGGACGAGCATTTCCAGGTGCTGCGCGGGCGGGACGACGACGAGCACATTCTGATCGCCCCGGAAGGCACCATGGAGGAATTTCTGAGCAATCTGAGTGTGTATATGACCAGGCCCGGCAATCTGCCCACCTGGACCGCGATTTATACTCCCTCCGCCAGGGAATTGGAATCGCTGCCCGCATTTATCGAGTGGGCGCTGACGCTGCTTTACCGCAAGGCCGTGATTGGCAGACACCAGATCATCCAGTTTGCCGGAGGCTCCCCCACGGAGGACCGGATTCGCCTGCCCGCCGCGGACCTGAAGCAGCTGACCTATTTCATCAGCATGAGCAAATACCGGATGATCAAGGAATACTTCTTTACCCTGGCCGCCTCCTGGGAAAAGGAGCAGATGCCTCAGCGCCAGGTGTGGCACATGGGGCGGCAGATCATCCATCAGACGGCTTCCGCATACCAGCCGGTGGGCAGCCAGCTGGAGGAAATGCTGAATGATTTCAATGATATCATCCGCTGCGCAGGCTCCTACGGCGATCTGATGTCCGGGCTGTACACCCTCCTGTTTGACAGCGGCAGCATCCGGGACCGGAAGCTGTCCACCCAGGAGCTGTACGATTACGCCGTGCAGTATATTGAAGAAAACTACGCCCAGCCGCTGAGCATGCAGAGCGTGTGCGACGAGATCGGCATCAGCCAGACCTATCTGAGCCGTCTGTTCCGAAAGTACAGCGACACCACCTTCAACGCCTTCCTCACCCGCTGCCGCATGGAGGCGGCCATGAAGCTGCTCAGGGAAAAGCCCGATCTGCTCCTGCGCGACGTGGCCGCCTGCGTGGGCTACGACGACAGCAGCTACTTCACCAAGGTGTTCCATCAGTACACCGGCAAAACCCCATCCCAGTTCACAGCGGAATAACAGCGGAATAAAGATATAAAACTGCCGGGGAGGTTCGCCTCCCCGGCGCTGTTCGTTACAGCGAATCCGGTGTCAGCACGCAATCGGTGTATACCGTACTGCCCACCGTCAGTGTGATGCCCGCCGGGACAATCACCCGGGCGTCCCCTGCGATGCTCAGCGAAGTGATCAGGGACGTTCCCGTCACCTGCCATACGGCGTCGTCCGCCAGCGTTATATGGATGGCGTTCGCACCGTTGTCATTCACCAGGTTGGCCACGTGGCCGATGCTCCAGTATTCGTTGATGGTGAAAGAGGTGTTCTGATACTTTTCCGCGAACGCGGCGGCGGTTTTGGCGTCGTCCAGGGCAAAGCCGCCGTTTTCCCTGAGCGCCATGGAGCCCTCACAGGTAACGTGGATCGCCGATGTGGATGCTGCCGCCCCGCTGTATTCCGCGCCTTCACCGAAGGTAACACGGAGCGTGTTTCCGTTCAGGCCGTCCGAGCCGGAAGCGTTGTAGATATTCCCGCTGTACACGCCATTGGTGAAGAAGAAGGTCTGCTCCACGGCGTCCTCCCTGGCGGCCTCCGTCCGGAAGCCCGCCGTTTCGGTGTGGTACGGGATAAAATTCTGCATCCCGCCATTGGTATTGGCCGGATCGTCAGCGGGCATCATGCCGCCGTTGGTGGCGTCGTCGTTGTCCATCACCTGGATCAGCACGCCGCCGTTGGTGATGGCCGCGCTGTCAATGTCCGCGGTCAGCGTTTGACTGCCATAGCCCGTTTTCACCAGGAAGGTGGCAAAGCCGCTGTCAATGACGGTGCCTTTTTCGACGGTGATGCGGTTGCTGTTCTGCATGGCCATGAAACCAAAGGTGTCGGAATGAATGACGGTGGGCTGATCCTCCCGGGCAGTGTACAACGCGGTCACTTCTCCCGCGCTGTTTTTCAGTTCGCAGGTTTTTCCCTTCTCCAGGGCCGTATAGACAGCTGTGCCGCCGTTAAAGATGGTGGCATAGGTGCCCACGTTCAGCTTTGCCCCGGCGAAGGTTTCCACCGCGCTGCCGATGGCGAAGGAGCCATAGCCGCTGCCGTACCGCACGGTGTAAGGATTATCCAGTGTCTGAGAGATCTGACCGCCCTCCGCCTGCAGCGGAGCGGCTTTGCTTTCGTCCGCGTTGTTCAGCGTCAGGCTGCTGTTATACACATTCAGATACATATCGCTGCCGGAATCGGTGGACAGTACGGCCCAGGCCCCGGCGGAGGTTTCAGAATCAATCACATTGGTGGTGGTGCCGTTGCCCATCATGTTCAGGCACCGGGACGTGCCCATGATGCCCAGGATCCACGGCGGCGCCACCATCAGCTTCTGATCGGGGGTGCTCAGGTATTCTTTATACAGCGTCCCGCCGTCCGATTGCAGGGTGGAATTCCTGACCGTCAGAGTCGCCCCGTCGTCCGCGAAAATAGGCATGGCCGCCACGCCGGCGGTATGCACGGTGGAATTTTCCAGTACCACGCTGGCCTGCTTCCCGAAGACCGCCACCGCCGTGCCCTTGCCGGAAAAATCACAGGTGTCCGTTCCGTCGGCGGCTGTCAGCAGATCGATGGCCGCGCCGGAAATGGTGTAGGCCGCGTTCTCCACAATAACGCCGTTGCGGCCGGACACGCTGTCGCTGATCACGACGCCGGTTGCGCTTTCTCCGTCATATGTGCCGGAGACAATGCGGTCCACGGCGGATTTTTCTTTGTTCACGCCCTCGGCGCTGATATACAGCGCCGCGTCGTAGGCGTAGTCGTCTCCCTCAACGGACGCGGCGTCCCTGCCGCCCATGGACCAGGAGCCCAGCTGGCCTTCGGTTTTTTCACCGCTGCCAAACGTCATTCCCCCGGGGAAGCCGCCCTCCGGCGGGGTCATGCCCTCAGGGAAGGTCATACCGCCGGGGCCGCCCTCGGAAGGGTTGAATCCGTCCCCCTCCGGCGGGGTCATGCCCTCGGGAAACGTCATACCGCCGGGGCCGCCTTCGGAGGGCCCAAACCCTTCCGGCTGAGCAGGCGGCTGGCTGCCCTCCGAAAGGCCCGGCAGACAGACGCTGCACACAAGCATCAAAGTCATCAGAATCATCAGAACCCGTTTCATGGATCGTCACCCTCCTCTGAAAATGGAATACTGCCCCGGGACACCCTTTCCTTTTCTCTTCCCGGCCCGGACGGGAACGCTCCGTTTTTTATCCCATCATTTGCTTTAATTGATTCCTGTCGATTTTCATGGTGCCGGTGTGCGGCATCTCCCCGAGGCGCACAAACACGTCCGGCAGCATATACCGGGCAAGGCTCGTACCCAGCCGCTTCTTCAGTTCCTTTTCATCCGGACCGCCGGCATAAAACGCGAAGATACGGTCGTTTTCCCGGTCATAGAGCACGCAGCCTTCCCGGATGCCTTCCACGCTCCGCAGCGCCGCCTCCACTTCGCCCAGCTCCATGCGGTAGCCCTTGTGCTTGATCTGGTTATCCCGGCGTCCCAGCACCATGAGCTGGCCGTCCGGCAGCAAATATCCCACGTCGCCGGTGCGGAAGAACTTCTCCTGCCAGCCCTTTTTCAGAGGGTCAACGACCCAGGAGGCGTTGGTCCTTTCCGCATCCCGGTGATAGCCCCAGGCGATCCAGGGGCTGGATATCAGCATTTCGCCGGGCTCGCCTGCCGCGGCTTCGTTTCCGTCCTCATCCAGGAACAGAATATGAACCAGAGAGAAGGGCTTTCCCACCGGCAGGCGCTGGCCGGCCTCATGATTTTTCTCCACCCTGCCCACCGCCACGGAGAAGGCCTCCGTGCTGCCGTAATAGTGCCACCAGTCAGCGCCCGGCGTCGCGTCCATCCAGGTTTTCAGCGGCGGCCAGGGCATGGATTCGCCGCTCATGATCCCCCATCTGAGCTCTGGCAGGCAGCCGGGAGCCAGGACGCCCGCGTTCACGATATTGATAAAGCTGGAGGGCGTCATGCACAGGCAGGTAACATGCTGATCCCGGAGGCAGGCGATCATCCGTTTGGGAAAGGTGAGCACCCCGGCGGGCAGCAGATACACCGTGGCTCCCAGGGATACGGGCGAAATCACATCCAGCACGGAATTGGCGTAGAAGAAGGGCGACTGATTGCCAAACACCATGTCTTCCGTAAAGCCGTACACCTCGTTGGTGGCCTCCGCCCAGTTCACGTAGCTGAAATGGGTCTGAATGGAGCCCTTGGGAATGCCGGTGGAACCGGAGGTGTACAGAACAGACATGGGATCATACACGCTGGCCTGCCGCCGGATCGCTGCCAGCGCCGCTTCATCCGTTTCTGCGGATACTGCCGCAGCGTACTCCACCTGCGGAACGTCCTTCAGATCACAGGCGGCAAGAGCCCTTTTGCCCTTTTCGTCGGTCAGCACAGCGGCGGGCCGCAGCAGGTTCAGCAGCAGCCGCAGCCGCTCTGCAGGCATGGCAATATCCAGGGGCGCATAAGCGCACCCGGCATACAGTACGCCGAACATCGCCGGAATGTTGCGGATGCTGCGGCTGTCCAGGAGCAGGGCCACCGGCTGTCCCGGCGGGCATACGGCCGACAGACGGCTTCCAATCCGCCTGGCTGTGTCCCGTAATTGGGCGTAGGAAAGGCTCCCCTGATCGTCATAAAACGCGGTTTTGTCCGGCAGTCTTTCCGCCGTTTCCTCCAGATATTCCAGCATGTTGGCTTTCATGGCATTTCTTCCTCCCCGGCAAACCAGTTCAGCGGATGCTCCTCCCAGGCGGAGGATTCAAACAGCGGATACTGATCGAACCATTGTCTTGCACATTCGTCATAGGAAATATATTTCGCGTCTCCGCGCCGGTCGGGCAGATCGAACAGCATTTTCAGATCTTCCCCCAATTTTCGGGAAAAGGTAACGCTGCCCTTCACATTCAAATGCTGCCAGTCGGCGAAATCTGAGGAATAGCGCAGGCCGAAGCGTATTCCGGGATCGTTGTAGTTGATACCATGAACGCCATATTCCTCAGCCACCGCCCACAGGGCGTTATAGTACATGTGATCGTTGGCGTAGTCCGGGTTGGGCAGGCCCAGCAGGAGGACAGGGATGCCCTCCGCCTGCGCCAGTTCAAAGATCTTCCTGGCGTATTCCTCCTCCCGGTCGTTCATGTTGCGCCTGACGGTATTGAATACCAGCGAGGGCTTCTGGTGATGCTCCACCTGATCCGATTCGATATAGCCCTTCCAGCTCGCGCCCCGGCTGCCGTTATCGGGAGGAAACACAAAATCGTTTGCCGTCAGCTTGCTGTAATTGCTGTGCACCTCCGGCAGACCCAGGATGTAGCCCAGTGCGTCCCGGGACTTCTCCACACAGGCCAGAATGGCTCCGATGCGGTTTTCGATTCCCCTGATGCCGAAGGTGGAAAGGATTGTGCGGCCCCGTTTGGAATAATCCCGGGTGTAGATGGCGGGCTTGGCATCCAGCAGAATCACCTTCGGGCGCTGGGTTTTGAGGACCTCCCTCAGGGTGTAATAGCTGACCCAGAAGGGCTGCTCTGCGCTGCACAGGTCGTAGGCGGCGATGCCGTATTCCTCCCACAATACGTTGGTATTGATCCCGGCATAGGCCAGAGACGTGCCCACGGCCAATACATCAATGGAATCATCCGGCTGGCGGTACAGGTTCATCATGGAGCAGATGCCGTAATCGCTTTTGGGGGTGAATACATACACGGCATAGGAGAGCAGCAGAGCGGTAAGCAGCGCAAAACAAACAAGCCGCAGCCAGAAAAACGCGATCTTCTTTCTCCGGGAAACTGTTTGCTCCGCCATGCCTGTCCCCTCCTTCCTCAGAATTGGGTGTATAGGAACGCCGCGCCGTCGTACCCCGAGCCGTAAATGCCGAAGGAGACGATCGCCAGGATCAGAAAAAGCAGCGCCGGCCAGCGGATATAAAAATGAGCTTTGGCCAGCCTGCCGCACACGTCCGTTTTCTTTTCGCACAGTATATCCACGATCAGCACGAACAGGCAGCCAATGCCCGCAATGATCCACTCCAGCGGCTCCATAACCGCCGCGGTCCGTACGGCAAAGCCGGAGAAATCCCATGCCTGGAAGGTGCTCCGCAGAAGGGAAAACCCCATTTCCGGGTTCAGGGTAAAGGCGAAATACTGGGCCAGCAGGATGAGCCCCCAGGTACGGATGAGCCGAAGGGGCGCCATCCAGCCTTCCCTGGGCAGATTGAGCGTCGTCCGCATCGTTTTCCAAAGCGGCTCCAGCAGCATGGACACGCCCATCACCAGGCCGAAATACGCCCCGTACACCACCGCGTTCCAGTTGGCGGTGTGCCACACGCCAATCAGCAGGAACACAACCAACGTCGCCAGGGCGCTGGGAAATGTGCGGCCCGTTTTTTTGCCAAAGGCCCCGGAGGCGAATTTGCCCAGGCCGATGCCCGCCCGGCAGGTGGTCAGGGGATACAGCAGGTAAGAACGGAACCAGGCCCCCAGGGTGATATGCCATCTCCGCCAGTATTCGGAAACAGACCTGGCAAAGAAGGGGCGGCGGAAGTTTTCGGGCAGCTCAATACCCAGCATCCGGGATAAGCCCCGCACCACATCCATGCCGCCGGAAAAGTCCAGGTACAGCCGGATCGTATAGAGGATCACCCCGCCCAGGACGAACCAGCCGGGCAGGCCGCTGCCGTTTATCAGTGCGTCAGTGGTTTTCGCCAGGCGGTCGGCAATCACCAGCTTTTTGAAATAGCCCCACAAAAGAAGCGTAAATCCGGACACTGTATTTTCCGGCTCGAACCGATGACCCGTCAAAAGCTGACTGCCCAATTCCTTCCAGGTGGAAATCGGGCCCTGGGCCAGCTGCGGGAAGTAACCGATGAACAGCCAGGCCTTCAGGGGGTTCTTCTGCGCCTGCATTTTGCCGCGGTAAACGTCGATCAGATACCCCGCCGACTGGAAGGTGAAATAGCTGAGGCCCAGGGGCAGGATCATCGCCGCGCCGGAGAGAGCAGGCCAATATTTCAGGAAGATCATGGCGCCGAGATCCGGGATCAGCAGAAGCGCCAGCAGCAGACGGCTCTTTTTCCTTTGCAGAGCAAGTCCGCCGCCCCACATAACGAGGGCGACGGCGCTTATATGGGCGATGCTCTGCCAGCCGGCCAGCGCCATGTAGGCCGCGCTGCCCGCCAGCAGAACCACCCAGCGGATTTTCAGCGGCAGGCAGTAGTACAGCAGCACCGCGCCCACCGCAAAAGCCAGGAATTCAAGGGATAAGATGCTCATACTCAGCCTCCTGCCGGAGAGCCTTCCGGTCGATCTTGCCGCTGCCCGTCCGGGGAAGATCGTCTCTGTGCAGGATCACATCCGGCAGCATATATTTGGGAAGCTTTTCCTTCAGCGCGGTTTTCAGCATTCTGATCTCCGCTTCGCCGGTAAAGGCCGCTACGATCTTTTCCCTGTCGGCGTCGTAATAGCAGCAGCCCAGCACCACACCCTCCGCCGCGCACAGAGCAGCTTCGATTTCGCCCAGTTCGATGCGGTAGCCGCTGCGCTTGATCTGGCTGTCCCGCCGTCCCAGGAACATCAGCTCGCCCCGGTCGTTGTACTCTCCCAGGTCGCCTGTCTTGTACATGATCTCCGGAATTTCGGGCCGCAGGGAATTCTGTACGAAGGCCGCCGCCGTCTTGTCCGGCGCGTTGTAATAGCCGGGTGACAGGCAGGTGCCGGAGACGCAGATTTCCCCGTCAATCAGCGCAATGCGGGTGTTGGCGCAGGGGAAGCCGATGGGCAGGCTGTCGGCGTCCCCGAATTCCCGGTCCACCCGGTACCAGGCGCATACGTCGGTGATCTCGGTGGGGCCGTACATGTTCACGAAGTCGGCGTCAGGCAGGGCTGCGCGCCAGCGGTTCAGGGTTCCGCAGGGCATTATTTCGCCGCAGAAAAAGACCCGTTTTAAATCAGGCAGACAGCCGGCGGACAGCACCTCCGCCCTTGCCACCGCCGTCAGCGCCGAGGGCACCCAGAAGACAGTGTCGATTTTTTCCGTCTGCAGCCGGGTCATCAGCCGCCTGGGGAACATGAAATCCCCCCGGGGGATCAGGTGCAGGCTGCCGCGCATCCGCATGGCGCAATAAATATCCAGCACCGAGTTGTCAAAATAGAAGGGCGCCTGGCTGCCAAATCTCAGCCCGAAAGGCAGACGCAGCGCTTCACAGGCCCATTCCGCAAAATCGATCACGCTGCGGTGGGTGATGGCGACGCCCTTGGGCAGCCCCGTGGAGCCGCTGGTGAAGAGTACGTACAGGAGATCGTTGTCAATATGCTGCTTCCTGCGCGCTTCCAGCAAAGCATCGTCCGCCTGCACCGGAAGGCCCGATACGCAAAAAGCGTTTTCGGAAAGCTTCCCGGCTGTGCCCGCAAACTTCTCCTCATACAGCACGGCGGCAGGCCGCAGGGTATCGGCGATCAGGCGCATCCTGCTTTCCGGCATGGAGGAATCCAGCGGCGTATAAAAGCAGCCCGCGTACACCGTCCCCAGCATGGCGCAAAGGCAGTCCGGGCTTTTTTCCATCAGGATCAGCACCGGGCGCCGGCTGTCCGTGCGCGCGGCAAGAAAACTGCCGATGCCCCGGCTCCTGTCCCGTACCTGACTCCAGGTCAGGCTTTTTTCCGGCTGATCAAAGGCTACGGCATCCGGAGACAGCCCTGCGGCATCCTCCAGCCAATTGAGTACATTCCGCGTGCTCATTTTCCCTGATACCTGCGCACCAGGGCCAGCATGTCCTGCACGCTGTTGAAATTTTCCGGCTCGATCTCGCCGGCGGGGATGTGGATGTCAAAGGCGTCGTCCAGGGCGGCGATGATCTGGGTCAGATCCAGCGAATCGATCACGCCCTCGTCCACCAGGCCGTATTGGCCGGCAAAATCCACGTCGTCCCGCACTTCCTCCAGGGCTGCCAGAAGTCTTTGCATATCGTCCATTTTGCACATGTCCTTCCTGTTTTTTTCTTTCCCGGAAGGGGGCAGGGGGAACCTCACTTCGGACTCCGGAGAGAGGTTCCTCCCCGGAAAAGAACTTAATCGTTAATCCGTTTCTGCGTCTGCGGATCGAACAGATGCAGCTTGGCCATGTTGGGAGTCAGAAGCAGATCCTTTTCGGCAGGGGCGGTTTCCCCGGCGTACTTGAACACGGCCACTTTCTCACCAATGCGTACGTAGATCAGGAAGGCGTCACCCAGGGGCTCGATGGAATCCACATGGGCGGGAATGGAATCCACGCCCTCCCTGGCCAGTTCAAAGTCGGAGGGTCGGATGCCCAGATCCACCTTTTTGCCCACAAAACGGGTCAGGGAGGCCCTGACACTCTCCGGGGCGTGGAGGCGGAAGGTGCCGGCATCCAGGATCAGGCTGCCGTTTTCCTGCTTGACGTCGCAGGGGAAGATGTTGATCTGCGGCGTGCCCAGGAAGCCCGCCACAAATTCGTTGGCCGGGTGATCGTACAGATCGTTGGGCGTGCCCTCCTGCATGATATGGCCGCCGTTCAGGAGCACGATGTGATCTGCCATGGTCATGGCCTCGGTCTGGTCGTGGGTCACGTAAATGGTCGTGACGTTCAGTTCCTTCTGGATCTTCTTGAGTTCATAGCGCACCTGGTCGCGGAGCTTGGCGTCCAGGTTGCCCAGGGGTTCGTCCAGCAGGAATACCTGGGGAGAGCGCACCAGGGCCCTTCCCAGAGCCACGCGCTGGCGCTGGCCGCCGGAGAGCTGGGCGATGCGGCGATCCAGAAGATCTGTCAATTCCAGCTTCCGGGCCTGCTCCATCACCAGCCTGTCGATCTCCTCCTTGGGCACCTTCTTGGTTTTCAGGGCAAAGCCCATGTTTTCCCGCACGGTCATGTTGGGGTACAGGGCGTACTCCTGGAACACCATGGCGATGTTGCGCTCCTGGGGCGGGATAAATGTTTTTTTCCTCCCCTTTTCCATTTCGGTCATCAGGGTATCGCCGAAACGGATCTGGCCGTCGTAGGGCTCAAGCAGGCCCGCGATGGAGTACATGGCCGTGGATTTGCCGCAGCCGGAGGGGCCCAGGAATACACAGAATTCGCCATCCTTGATTTCCAGGTTCAGATGATCCAGCACAAAGGTTTTTCCTTTGTTATAGGTGATGGACATATCCTTGATGGTAATGGCAGCCATGTTTCTTACCTCCCGAAGCCTTCCGCGTCGATGCCAAAGCCGTATTCATACAGGGGATTCTCAATATCTTTGGGCAGATCCTCCCGCTGGGCCGATACCTGATCCATCGTTGCGGGAATCTGGAAGGGCAGCCTTCCGGTAATGGCGGTTTCGCCGAAGAGGCAGTCCGCGATCGCTTCCGCACCCATGGTGACGCCGGGGCGATACGCCAGCAGCACCGTGTCTGCAGCCTCGGTCACAGGAGAAAGCACGTAGGCGCGGTTCATCACAACCACGGCCACCACGTTGGCCCCGGCTTTGTCCAGAGCATTGATCAGTTCGACCTGCTCCTCCGGGAATTCCAGGGTGGCGGCACCCCAGGCAGGATCGTGGGTACCGCTCTTTTCACCAACGACCACCACGGCCGTCACGCCGGAAAGGTCAGCGGGCACGGAAGCGGCGTCCGCGATATAGGTCACGTTTTCTTCACCGGCTTTGGCCCGGAGAGCGGACAGGATGGAGGTGCCTTCAATTTCCACGGGTTCCTTGGCGGTCCAGCCGCTGTTGAGGCAGCGCACGTCGTCCGCCAGTTCACCGGCCACGACGAACTGCTTTCCGGTCAGCGCTTCGGCATTTTCGTATTTCACCAGGGTGAAGGACGCCGCGGCGGCTTCCCTGGCGACGGCGCGGTGGGCCTCGCTTCCGAGGCTTTCCTCGGCCTTGGTTTCATCCACGTAGGGATTCTCAAACAGGCCCATCCGGAACTTGGCGATCAGGATGCGGCGGCAGGCATCGGTAAGCCGCTCCTCCGCCACCTCATCCACCAGCTGCCGGGTGGAGCGCACACCCGCGCCGCCCAGGATGTCCGCGCCGGCGTTGGTGGCACCTGTAAAGTTGAGGCCCCAGTCGGTCTGGATGATGCCGGTATAACCCATCTGGCCCCGCAGCAGGTCAGTCATGACAGCTGCGCTCTGGTCGGCGGAGTTTTCGACTGCGTCGCCGCCCAGGTATGGCACGGTGGAATAACCGTAGGGCATCACGGCGGCTACGCCCGCGTCAATGGCGGCACGGAACCCGGCCAGATGCAGATCAATGGAATCCTCGGAAATGGTCAGCGGCGAGCCGTCCACGCCGTTTTGCTGAGCTCCCGCGCCGGGGAAGTGCTTCACGCAGGCCATTACGGAATCAGCTGTTAATTCGCTGCCGTTCTGCAGGGTCTGCACAGCCACGGTAATCAGCTTCTGCACGACGTCGGTATCCTCGGAATAGCATTCCTGATTGCGGCCCCAGCGGGGATCGGTGATCAGGTCGGCGTCGGGTGACAGCGCCATGCGCACGCCGATGGCCTCCAGCTCTTCCTTCAGCACCTGGTAATATTTCGCGGTCAGTTCTTCATTATTGGCTGCGCCCAGGTTGATTTCGTCCGGCAGGAAGGTGGCGGACTTTACGAAGGCCGCCCCGGCCTCGGTATCCATGGAGAAGAGCACCGGGATGCCCAGCTCGGAGCTTTCGGACAGTTCCTGAATCTCGTTGGTTTTCACCGCCGCGTTCATGGCGTGGCTGGTGATCACCGGGGTATCCTCGTCTTCGTCCTCTTCTTCGTCCTCGTCTTCTTCATCGGGTTCTTCCATCTCAAAGATGTATTCATACACCAGAGCGAAGCCCACGTTGTCGCTGCTGAACCAGCTGTCCTTCTTTGTGACCAGGGTCAGGTGCACCATCTGGGCGGCCTTCTGGCTGGCGTCCATCATGGACAGAAGATTTTCGGCACGCTCTTCGGCGGTAAGCCGCCAGTCCTCGTAGGGGTCCAGTTCGCCGTTGTCGTTCAGGTCCTTGAACTGCAGGCCATCGACTTCGATGATATCCTTCACTCTTGCCGCCAGCTCGGGCTGAACCGGCGCATCCTCCGCCAGGGCGGGCAGACAGGACAGTACCAGCATCATTGCCAGCGCCGCGGCTCCGATTTTCTTCATCAAACGCATTTGTCAATCACCTTTCCTTAAGATTGCAATGAATGGGAATAAGCTTCGGCATCCTCTATTTACGACGCCGTCACAGCGCCGCTCATCTGGCCGCTGATCAGGTATTTGCCCATGAAGATGTAGATGAGCAGCATGGGCAGGGCCAGGATCATGGAGCCGGCCATCAGCTGGTTGATTTCCACGCCTGTGGAGCCCACGAAGGAATTCAGCACGATGGTGGCCAGGGGCGCCTGGGCGCCTTCGCCCTGATTGGCCAGCACCAGCGCGAACAGCATTTCATTCCAGATGGATGTGCACTGGAACACGAAAGTGGTGATAGTGGCCAGTTTGGTGTTGGGTACCACGATTTTGCGGTAGATCTGCCACATACCGTTGCCGTCGATCATGGCCTGGCGGATCAGGGCGTCGGGCACCTCAGCATAATAGCCGCGCATCATGGTGGTGCACATGGGCATGCCGAAAATGGAGTGGGCCAGCACGATGCCCCAGATGTTGTCATACAGGCCGTAATTGGTGATGTTGTTGAGCAGGGGAATCAGGATGGCCTGGAAGGGCAGGTAGGTGGCGGCCACCAGGGCGATGAAGAACAGATTGTTCAGCCTGAACCGCCATTTGCCCAACGCGTAGGCGCATATCGAGCCCAGGAACACCGACCCGGCCGCGCCGAAGATCGTGACCACCAGGCTGTTGAGCAGGGACACGGCCAGCAGGTCCATGGCTCCGGAGTAGCCCTCCATGGAAAACTGCTGCGGCAGTGCAATGGGCGAGGTGCTGATGGCCTCCGTATTGCTTTTGAAGGAGGATACCAGCGCGCCCCAGAAGGGCAGCATATAGAAGACCAGAAAAACGACCAGGATCAGATAATAAACGATATGCAGCACGGTCATGTGCCACCTGGGCTTTACCCGCAGCGTCTGGGCCGCCTGGCCCGCCTTGCTGCGCTCCATCATCGCATCGTTTTGCATATTATCTCTTCCTCCTGTTGGTGGCATAGGTCAGCGGCAGGATCAGCACCAGCACCATCGCCAGCAGGAAGCAGCTGATGGCCGCGGCATAGGCGTAGTTGTCATGAGCGTACATTTCGTTGTACATCATGATGGGCAGGGTGGCTGAGGCCGGGTTGGTGTAGCTGGTCAGGGAATAGATCAGGTCAAACGAACGCAGCGCGTACATGGCCAGGATCGTGATGCAGCTGCCCATCGCGCCCGTCATCTGCGGCAGGACCATCTTCATGTACACCCGGGGCATATAGGAGCCGTCCAGCTTGGCGGCGTTGATGATGTTGGTGGGCACGTTTTTGATCGCCGCCAGGAAGATCACCGCCACATAGCCGGAGAACTGCCACACCATCACCAGCATGATGGAATACATGACCATCTCGTTGCTGGTCCAGTTGACGCTTTCATTGATGCCGAAGAGTTTGAAGAATTCCACCAGGATACCGCCGTTGCCGTTGAACATCTGCTGCCAGATGAGGCCCGTCACCACGAAGGACAGGGCAAAGGGCAGCAGGATCAGCGTGCGGAATACAGGCGTACCCCTGAGGCCC
Organism: Clostridia bacterium; assembly: GCA_017431005.1. GTDB lineage: Bacteria > Bacillota > Clostridia > Christensenellales > Aristaeellaceae > Aristaeella. Next base: position 41,167 of record JAFRLY010000057.1, on the reverse strand, counting down.
TGATCCATGACAAGCGCCAGTCCCAGGCCCAGCAGCAGGCAAACGGGGATAATCAGGAACAGCTTCAGCGTGTTCAGCACGGCGTTCCAGAAGGAGCCGTCGGCAAACATTTTGGTATACTGGCCGAAGCCGCCCCAGCCGTAGGAGGCGGTCTGGCTGTGATCCGCCCAGTCGGAAACGGACACCCAGATATTCCAGCCGATGGCCACGTACACGAAGTAAATCAGCAGTGCGGCGGGAATCAGCAGCCAGATCATGGGATGCCGGTTCAGGAACGCCTTGATTTTTGCCTGATATACGAAGATCAGTACCATGGCGACGGCGACGATTGCCGCGAAAACAAGCCAGAGGGTCCGGGCGCTGAAGTTCTTCCGGAAGGCGGCGGAGCCTTCGGCGTTGGCCATGGTCATTTCGCCGCCGCGATAGACATAATTGCCTTTCTCTTCCGCGCCGTTCCCGGCACGGAATACGTAGGTCCCGTCGGGATTGAAGGTGATTGCGGAAGATTCGTCCGCGCTTTGGAGGGTGAACGCTTCCGCCACGGCTTCCGCGCTTTCCTCGATGATGAACATTTCCTTGAGGCCCTTGATGCCGAATTCCTGCCTGGACGCGCCGTCGGCGGTGGTATAGCGCAGCTTGGAGCTGGTCTTGCCCACTTTGATCTCTTCGCCGCCCGCGTCGCCGGTCAGCGTCAGCGTCTTGTCCACATAGGCGTATTTCCCGCTTTCCTCCGCCCCGTCAGCGGTCCTGAACAGGTAGGTGCCGTCAGGAGAGAAGGTGATGCTGCCGCTTTCGTCGGCGCTTGTAACGGTATATTCCTCGCCCACATGATCCGAAGTCTCCTTCACGGTGAGCTGGCTCAGAAGGTCGCCGAAGGCAAAGGACTGCTCCCAGGCTTTTCCGGTGGCGGGATCCTTCAGGTCGGAAACGTAGGACAGGCTGTTTTCGGATTTTTTGGTTACCTGCTCCCAGGCATAGGCCGCGTCATCGGCCGTCCGCCGGGACAGCGGGACATACTTGCACGAGTCGGCCAGCAGCAGCACGAAGCAGGCCAGCAGCGCCACGGGAACGATGAGCAGCAGCTTCGTTTTGCCCTTCAGAGCGTCCCGCAGCTTTTCCGCGAAAATGTATACCAGGGCAAGGAGCAGAACCGCCAGGATGATCCCCCAGAACGCGCCCTTGCCCTCAAACGTCATTTTGTAAAAATTATTAAGGAATAACTGTAGTTTTCCCATAAGCAACGCTCCCTCTCAAGAAAGCCCGCGCAGGCCGCGGAAGAATGGACCTGCGCAGGTTTTTGTGTGCTTACTCGCCGTAGCTCAGGCCCCAGCCGTAATCATACAGGGGATTTTCCAGATCGAAGGGAACATCACCGCTCTGATCGTTGACAGAAGCCATGTCCCGGGGGAACTGGATGGGGGTCTTGCCGGTGGGATTGTTGAGACCGAAGAGGGTTTCCGCGATGGCGATACCGCCCTGCTGACCGGGGTAGTAGGCTTCCAGGATCGCATTGGTGTTTTCATCGCACCAGGTGAGGATGTAGGGCCGGCCGCCGGTGACCACGGTAATGATCTGGCCCTTGGCGTTGGCCTTCACGGCGTCCAGGATCTCCTGCTGGGTGCCGGTGATTTCCAGAGTGGCATAGCCCCACGGCGGATCGTGCTGGTAGCTGGGCTCGCCCACGGACACGATAACGACATCGGCATCTTTGGCAGCCTCGGCAATGGCGGTCACGTCGTCGGCAATGTAGGTGACAGTATCGTTTTCGCCGGCGTATTCAGCCACGGCCGCGGCAATGGTGAGGCCCTCCTGCTGAGAGCTCCAGCCGCCCGCCAGGGAGTCCATATCCCCGGCGCGGGGGCCGCACACCAGGATCTTCTGACCGGCGTTCTGCGTGAGGGGCAGCGCGCCGTCGTTCTTGAGCAGCGTCATGGATTTGCGGGCGGCTTCCAGGTTCAGGGCGGTGTGCTCTTCATTGCCCACGAAGGACACGGCGTATTCCACGTCGCAGTAGGGGTTTTCAAACACGCCCAGCTGGAACTTGGCCAGCACGATGCGTTTGGCGGCGGCGGTGAGGATCTCTTCGTCGATCTTGCCTTCGCCGGTCATTTCTTCCATCTGGTCGATGAGGCGGATGCTTTCGCCGCCGATTCCGTCCACCCGGCTCTGGGTGACGCCGATGATGATGGCTTCTTCGTCTGAAACCTCATTGCCGGTCATCGTGCCCAGGCCCTCCTGAATGGCCCAGATCATACCCCAGTCGGTCTGGATGATGCCTTTAAAGCCCATCTGCTCGCGCAGCAGGTCCTGCAGCGCGGCCTTGGAGCCGATGGCGCTGTTCTCCATATCCAGCGCCAGGGGCACGGAATAGTAGGGCATCACGCTGCCCACGTTCACTTCAATGGCGGCGTAGTAGGGCTTCAGGTGGGTCTGCAGGGTTTCTTCATCCGCCACAATGGGGGAAGTGTCCTTGCCGTCCATCTGCGGGCCGGCGCCGGGGAAATGCTTGATGCAGGCCACGATGCCGTCTTCGTTGACGCCCTCGGTCCCGTTCTGGAAGGCCACGATCTGGGCCGTCACCATGGAGGTGACCAGGTCCGGATCCTCACCGAAGGTTTCCATCACGCGTCCCCAGCGGGGTTCGGTGGCGATATCGGATTCGGGAGACAGGGTCATGCGCACGCCGATGGCGATGTGCTCCTCCCGGGCCATTTCGGCCAGCTTGGTGACGAGTTCTTCATCCCTTGTAGCCGCCAGGCCCAGGTTATGCCCGGTGACGGTGGCGCCGGTGACGTAGGAAAGGCCGTGAACCGAGTCCATGGAAACCAGCACGGGCACGCCCAGGCGGCTGGCTTCGGCGTATTCCTGCACGGTATTCATGGTGGTGGCGGCGGTTTCCACGCTGTTGAGCTCACGGATCAGAAGCATCCCGATGCCGTAATCGGTGCAGTATTTTTCCAGGTACGGGGCAATCTTGCCGTCCGCGCGGGGCAGGTAGGTGGGATGCTGCATCTGGGCGATCTTCTCGCGCACGGTCATCTGGGAAACCAGATCGTCCGCGCGGGTTTCGGCGTCCAGACGCCAGTCTTCATATTTGTCCAGAGCGCCGTTGCCGTTCAGGTCGATGAACTGATAGCCGTCGGCTTCGATGATCGTTTTCACCCGGGGATTGAGGACAGGCTGTTCCGTTTTTTCTTCCGCGAACGCGGAGGCGGACATCATGCTGCCCGCCAGCGTCAGCGCGCCCAGCAGGGCCGCGCCGCGTTTCAGCAATTTCTTAGTCAACAAGGTTCCAATCTCCTTTCACTCCGGCTTCTTTGAGGATGTTCACAATGCGGTTGGCATAGTAGGCAGCGTCATGATTAGTGGAGGTGGCGTATTCCTGAATCTGGGTCTGCAGGCTGGTGGACGCGCTCCAGGGAATGGCGGTGCCATGGGTAATGCTGGGATAAACCTTGGTGTTTCCATCCATCAGCTGCTCCTTGAAGTGCAGCGTCAGCGCGTTATACACGTCGTCCGGCGTATCGGTATAGGGAGAAATGGATTCCTTCAGGCCGGAGAAATATTCCTGCACGTCCTGGGTGCACACGCTGTAGGCCCAGCGTACGCCGCCCTCCACGTTGGCGGAATTGTTGCTGACCACGAAGCCGTCCACGCACATGCCGAACCAGCCTTCGGTGCCCGGGAAGGTGAACACGCCGTAATCGACGCCGTATTCCTGACCCATGTTGGTCATCAGCGGCTGCGCCCAGGCGCCCATGATCTGCATGGCGTAGGTGCCGTTCACCATGGCGCCGGTGGCGTGGTACCAGTCACGGCTGTTATGGTCGGGCGCCACGTAGTCCATCAGTTTGGTGTAGGTTTCCATCACCTTCGTCAGGTCGTCCACGTTGTATTCGCCGTTGATGAAATCCTGGTAGAGCTTTGGATCGGTGCCCAGCAGGATGTTCTCAAACACCTGGCAGGCGGGCCAGCCCTTCTGGTCGCCCAGGTCGAGGGGATATTCGCCTTCGGGCATTTTGGCAGCCAGCTCGTCGCAGAGGCTCCAGAATTCATCCCAGGTAATGTCCTCGTGATCGGGGATGGCTACGCCGTATTTCTCGAACACGTGGATGTTGTAAAGGATGATGTTGGTCTTGTGGATGCCGATGGGCACCACGTAATGGTTGCCGTCGGATGCGGTGCACATGTCAACAATGCTGGGAATGGCGCGGTCTTCCAGTTCACCGTATTCCCACAGCCCGTTCAGGTTCAGGAGCAGCCCGGCATCCAGATAGGGCTGGATCTCCTGCCCGGGATGCGCCTGGAAGGCTTCGGGGCTCTTGCCTGTCTGGGCCAGTACCTTGACCTTCATGACCATCGCGCCGCCGGCGCCGCCAGGGATGGGGTTGGACTTGGCGTCGATGTTCTCATAAATACCTTTGAATTCGTTGACGACGCTTTCGATGGCGTCCTTTTCGCCGCCGGCGGTCCACCAGTGGTAGATGTTTACGGTGCCCGCCGTTTCGGTATCATCGATGATCGCTTCAAAGTTCAGGTCGTCCGCGTTGATCGTGGGGTTCTTGGCAGCCAGGGCGGCGGGCGCCATGCTCAGCGCCAGCGCCGCGACGAGGGCCAGAATCAGAAGCTTTTTCATTGCGTCCCCCTCCTATATTCAGTCAACGAAGGTCAGCGTGGCCCACAGGGAAGGATTGGTATCTACGGCGTGCATTTCAGGCTTGCGGTCGCGCCCGTCCAGCGTGGAGGAATACTGCATGCGCAGGGAATGAATGCCGGGGCAGGGCAGATCGACGTCCAGGATGGAGAAATCAAAGCCGATGGTCATGCCGGCCTCGGGCACAAGCCGGGCAATGCTGTCATTGCTCAGGTTGTGCAGGGGGATCCTGCTCTCCCACACGATGCCGCCCTCGATGTCGGCGATGGCAGCCTCGTAGTCGTCAAAGACCAGCTCGTCGCCGTATTCGCCCTGAGTATCCCAGCCCTGGGTGTCGGCAATCATGTCGCGGTCAATGTAGTTGAAGAAATCATATTCTCCCTTGTAGCCGTACGCGCTCTGCACAATCCGCCAGTCGGTGGCGGTGTATTCGGTGCGGGCAGGATCGGCATTCGGGTCAGTGGAAAGGAAGAAGATCACGGCGTCCAGCTCGTCCAGGGGGAAGCCTTCGCGGTACACCAGGGGGGTGTCGTCCAGGATCTTCATGGCGATGTAGAGGTTTTCCTCATCCCACATCACGTAGGTTTCCATGGAGCAGTCCGCTTCGCCGTCCCAGTGCTCGATCTGGTCGATGATCTGGTTTTCGCTGTCGATCCTGAGGGCTTTGGTGGTGTCCCATTCGCCCAGATCGCCGTCGATGACCACGTCCTTGGCCCTGGGAGCCTCCAGGTTCCTGTCGCTATAAGCCAGCGCGGAAGTGGAAAGGCCCAGTATCAGCGCCAGCGCCATCACAAGAGCAATCAATTTCTTCATCAATGTTTCCTCCTTCACTTTGCGGGCTTTTCATCTTTTCCCGCTTTTTGTTAACGACATTTTAACAAGTCGGGCGCCGCCACACCCGTTAAGATACAAAACCCAAAACGGCAAAAAAACAGCATCCCGGCAAGGGCTGGGAATATCCGGCACGACGGTAAGGAATATCCGGCACAAAGCGTGGTTTGGGCCCTCCCCGCCTTTTCAGCGACGCTGCTTTTATGCTATAATTCCGCCTCGGAAGAAGGGAGGCGAAGGGACTTGAAGCTCAGCGTAAAAATGGTGCTGATATTTTCCGCGGTGATGCTGCTGGGGCTTCTGATTTTATCCTCCATCGTCACACGCTCGTCGGTGGATGGAGCCAACGCCTTTACAGAGGCGCGTTTCCGTAACATGGGTACCAGCATCCAGCGGGATCTGGAGCTGGATTTTAACATGATGGAAATGACGCTTCAGGAGCAAATCGAAAACACGACCTTCATGGCGGCTCTGAATCAAATTGTACGGGACGACAGTGAAGAGCAGGAAATGGCCCTGGCCGCGGGAAAGACGGCTGTCACACAGCTGAATCAGTCTCCCCTGGTGGATGCCTTCTACCGGGTCACCTTCTATACCCGGGACGGCGTATTCCTGACCACCTTCGTGGACGCGGTGGACCGGAATTACCAATTGCTCACCAAAACCGATGAAGCCCGGGAAAAGATCGCGGCCCTTACCTGGCTGGATCAGGCGGACGAAACCCTGGAACCCGTGTTCCTTTCTCCCCATACCGATATTTTTCCCAGTCACCGCACAGTGCAGATTTACGGGGTGGCACAGCAAATCCAGTACCACGGCAAGACCATTGGCTATCTGGAGGTTTCCAATCAGTCGGAAGCGCTTTCGCGTATCCATGAATTTATCGACAATGCCGACGTATGCGTGGAAGCAATATTCGATAACGGTGAAAAACTGTTTGAAAGCCAGAGCGTTTCCTGGGAATGGCCCTCCACGCTGCAGCAGGAGGAATTCACCGTTGTTGAAATGCCAGACGGCGTTCCGGGCCGCCAGGTCTATTACACCCATCTGGACGAACTGAACCTGGGCCTGTATATCAGCCAGGACAGCGCCGTGAATGAACGGAACAACGGCCGTCTGCGCCTGTCCATTTTCCAGAGCGCATCCTATATCATGGCGCCGGCCCTGATGCTGATCATTCTGGTTTCTCTCGGACTCACCCATTCCATCAATAAGCTGTCCAAAAAGGTAAAACAGCTTCCCGCGGACAGTGTGCTGCACCAGGATGACGCCGTCCGCAGGATGCTGACCACCGTCACTTCACCCCGGGATCGGGAAACCTACGAGCTGGAACAATCCTTCAACCAACTGATGCAGCGATTGCAGGAAAGCGCCGCCAATGAACTGTCCCTGCGGGAGGGCACGCTGCAGGCTCAGCTCAGCGCCCTGCAAACCCAGATCAACCCGCATTTTATCTATAACACTCTGAATATCATCAGCGCCAAATCCATGGAAAGCGGCAATTTCGACGTGATTGAAATCTGCGATCAGTTCGCCCAGATGCTGCGCTATTCCACCGATACCCGCTCCCGCACCGCCACCATGGCGGAGGAAATCGAAAATGTGCGCAATTACCTGATGCTGGCCAAGGCCCGGTATGAGGACAATCTGGAATTCACCATCGATGTGCCCGAAAGCCTGGGAGCCATCACCGTGCCAAAGCTGACGCTTCAGCCCCTGGTGGAAAACGCCCTGAACCACGGCTTTGACGGCACCAACATGCTGCGAAAGCTCTCCGTCACCGGGCAGGATAAGGACGGCACCCTGGTGCTGGAGATCCGGGATAACGGCACCGGCTTCTCCGAAGAGATGCTGCAAAGCCTGTGCGAACGCATCCGGGAAATCGAGGAGGGCAAGGTATCCATCGAGGCCTCCGGCGGGCATATCGGCCTGATTAACACCTGCCTGCGTCTGTACTATTACAGCCAGGGGAAAATGCACATTTCCATCCGCAACGACCGGGGCGCTGTGATCACCATAACCATGCCCACAAAAAAACAAACCCGGCCTGACGCCCAAAAGGAGGCAAGGGCGTCATCCGGGTTCTTGCAGAGATAAGCACGTTGTTGCGGCCCTCCCGTGCTCTCTGCCTTTGCTTACGATGATCTTAACAGAAAAAGGAATGGAATCAGGATGATCATTTCGTGCGGAAATAAGGAAAATCCGGTACAAATCCGACGCAATGCGAAAAAAAGCGCCGCCCTGCGGAAATTTTCTGCAGTGCTGACAGCTGTCATACTGCTCCTGTCCGCATACCCGGCTTCCGCTGAGGAAAAAGTGCTTCCGCCCCGGGAAGAAGATCCTTTTCAGGGAAGCGCAGGGCTTCCCGCGGATACGGAGGGCACCGGGTTTCCCATGCTGACCGAGGAGCAGTTCGCCGTGGACGATCTGCCGGAGCAGTATCTGGAGGAGACGGTCCGGGCCGGGCGGGTGGAAAAGGTGCGCTACATCGTATCGGACGGGGATAAGGAAGTCAAATCCGTGACAGTGTATCTGCCGGTGGGATACGATGAAGGGGATGCACAATATAATGTCCTGTATATCCTCCACGCCGCCAGCGGAAGCACGAAGAATTATCTGGATCCTGATCGGAAAACGCCTTTTCAGTGCCTGCTGGACAACATGATCGCGGATGGGAAGCTTAATCCGCTGATCGTTGTGGCGGCTTCCTATTATCCCACCGAAGGCTTCACCCAGTTTCTGCCCCTGGCCAAACAGGTGGAGGTGACAGCCGCCTTCCCCCGTGAACTGGTGGAGGACGTGATCCCCGCCGTGGAAAGCAAATACAGGACCTATGCAGTTTCCGCCGATCCGGAGGATATCCGCGCCTCCCGGGATCACCGGGCCATTGCCGGCTTCTCCCTGGGCGGCGTCACCACCTGGTATGTTTTTCTCCGGCAGATGCAGGCATTCCGCTGGTTCCTGCCCATCAGCGAAGCCAGCTGGGCCGATGATGAGGGCGGCACCAGCGGCATTTTTGACAGCAATATATCGGCGCAGGTCCTGTACAACGCCGTCAGGGAGCAGGGCTTCGGCAAGGACGATTTCCGCCTCTACGTCGCCACCGGCACCGAGGACGAAGCCTTTGATGTGTCCACCAGCCAGATGGTTTCCCTGCTGGAATACGCCGATATGTTCAAGCCCGGCGACAATACCAGCTGCTCCATGATGATCGGCGGCACACATACGCTGCAGGCGGTGTATACCTATCTGTATCATATCCTCCCCGCGTTGTTTGCCGATCCGTGATTTAATACATTATTACGGATCGCCCATATTTTCTTTTTTTCTGCTTATTCGGACTCTGTGGCCGGATAAAGAGCGGAAGATATTTGTTCCGGTATAAAACTGCGGTCAGAACAGTAACATAAAGTGTAAATTGAAAAAGCTCAGATCGAAGGATGATCTGAGCGATGGAACGGCTGTTCTGATAATTGCGCCGAGGCTGCGCGGCGGTCAGCCCTTTTTGCTGCCGCGGAACATAAAGGCCCGGACGACGTTGATGCCGATTTTGTACGGCAGGGGGCGGAGGGCGCGGTCCGCCTCCTTCAGCTTTTCCCGGATCGGGAGGGACTGCGGGCAGTGCTGCTCGCACTTGCCGCAGCCGACGCACTGCGTGGCGAAGGCAGGCGCTTTTGTCAGGCCGACGGTCTGGGCAAACTGGGTGCGGCCGGAGGCTTTGGTTTCGGTGTACATGGCGTTCCAGCAGCGGAAGATGCCGGGAATGTCCACGCCCTTCGGGCAGGGCATGCAGTAGCGGCAGCCGGTGCAGCCGATCTTTTCCCCGGCGTGGATATATGCCTTCACCTTTTCCAGCAGGGCGAAATCCGCCTCCGTCAGGTGATGCGGCTCCGCCTCGCAGGCGGTGTGCACGTTTTCGGCCACCATCTCCAGGGAATTCATGCCGGAGAGCACGACGGTCACCTCCGGCTGGTCGTACAGCCAGCGCAGGCCCCACTCCGCGGGGCCCCAGCCCCGCCCGCTGTCCGCGAAGGCTTTGCGCGCCTCCTGCGGCAGGCCGTTTACCAGCTTGCCGCCCCGGAGCGGCTCCATGATGATGACCGGAATGCCGCGGGCCGCGGCGGCCTGCAACCCCGCGCGGCCGGCCTGGGCGGTTTCGTCCAGATAGTTGTACTGAATCTGGCAGAAATCCCATTCATAGTCCGCCAGAATCTTCAGAAAGTTTTCGGTGTTCCCGTGGTAGGAGAAGCCGATGTTCCGGATGGCTCCGGACTTCTTTTTTTCATCGATCCACTGCAGGATGCCGGCGTGCTTCAGCCGCTCCCACTGGGCGGCATCCGTCAGGTGATGCATGAGATAATAATCCACATAGTCCGTCTGCAGGCGGGAAAGCTCTTCCTTAAAATACTTCTCCACGCCGGCCAGGCTGCTGATCATATACTGGGGAAGCTTGGTGGCGATATGCACCTTTTCCCGGATGCCGTTCCGGGCCAGCACCGTGCCCAGCAGCACCTCGCTGCCGGGATAGATGTAGGCGGTGTCGAAATAGTTGACGCCGGCCTCATAAGCGGCCATGATTTCCTTCTCCGCCTTGTCCAGATCCAGGGTGTTTCCTTTCCTGGTAAAACGCATACAGCCGAAGCCCAGCACGGACAGCGGCTCACCGTATTTATCCCTGCGGTACTGCATGGTGATTCTCCTTCCGGCTTTTAAAACTGCCATGACAGGCAGCCGTTGAATCATAAGGGTTTGAAGGCATTCTACAACAGGTCGGGCGGGGATGCAAGGGGAAAGGTGAAAAACAGGCTTCCCGCTGTACAAACTGCATATTGCAATCGTCCTGCAAGCCGGATATACTGATGAAAAATGCGCGGAAAAACAGGGAGGATATATGGTTAAATTCAGCGAGATGCCCTATCAGCGTCCGGATATGGAAGAAATGAAAGCGGCGCTGGCGGACGCTGCCGGACGGATGCGGAACGCCGGGAGCTATGAAGAGGCCCGGAAGCTTTTCTTTGAGGTGCAGGAAAACCGCCGGAAAACCGGGACGCTGTTTTCCATCGCCAGCGTGCGGAACACCATCAACACGGCGGACGAATACTATGACGGGGAGGTCCGCTGGCTGCGGGAGCAGTCCGCCCGGATGATGCCGCTGAATATCGCCTGGGAAAAGGCCCTGACGGAATCTCCGTTCCGGAAGGACTTCGAGGCGGAGTTCGGCAACCAGCTGTTCAGGCTGCTGGAGGCCTCGCTGATGACGCAGGACGAGCGGATCATCCAGGAGACCATCCGCAGCGGAGAGCTGACCCAGGCCTACGCAAAGGTTACCGCCGCGGCGGTGACTGATTTCCGGGGAGAGAAAACAAACTTTTACGGGCTGCTCAAACACATGCAGAGCACGGACCGGCAGGAGCGGAAGGAAGCCTTTGAGGCCTGGGCAGGGCTGTATGAGCGGATCAGTCCCGAGCTGGACAGCCAGTATACGGAGCTGACGGCCCTGCGGGACGCCATGGCTCGGAAAACCGGGTTCCCGACCTACACGGAAATGGCGTATGTTGCCCGCGACCGCTTCGACTATACCCAGGAGGACGCGGCCCGCTTCCGGAAACAGGTGCTGGAGATTATCACTCCGGCGGTGGCGGAAATCCGCGAAAGACAGCGGAAGCATCTGGGCGCGGACAGGCTGCGGTACTACGATGAAGCGCTGCTGTTCCCGGAGGGCAACGCAAACCCCGCCGGCACGACGGAGGAGCTGGTGGACAAGGCGCAGCGCATGTACCGGGAGATGAGCCCGGAGACCGGTGAGTTCTTCGATTTCATGAAGGAATACCAGCTGTTCGATCTGGAAACCCGGCCGGGGAAACGCATGGGCGGCTACATGACCCGGTTCCCGGATTACCAGGCGCCGTTCATCTTCTCCAATTTCAACGGCACCAGCGCGGACGTGGATGTGCTGACCCACGAGGCGGGACATGCCTTCCAGGGCTATCTCGCGATGCGCAGCATTCCGGTCAGCAGCCTGTGCGGCTCCACGGCGGAAATCAACGAGATCCATTCCATGTCCATGGAGCACTTTGCCTATCCCTGGATGGAATCGTTCTTCGGGGAGAACGCGGAGAAATACAGGACAGCCCATCTGATTGAGGCTCTGGCGGTGATCCCGTATATGGTCTGCGTGGACGAGTTCCAGCACAGGGTTTACGCGAAGCCGGACATGACCGCCGCGGACCGGAGGAGCATCTGGCGGGAGATTGAGCGGAAGTATATGCCATGGCGGGATTACGACGGCAACCGGTTCCTGGAGGAGGGCGGCTTCTGGATGCAGAAGCAGCATATCTTCCTGTATCCTTTCTACTATATTGAGTATGCCCTGTCCCAGATCTGCGCCTTCCAGTACTACGGCCGCATGAAGGAAAACCGTGAGGCTGCCTGGGCGGATTACCTGCGCCTGTGCCGGGCCGGCGGAACAAAGGGATACTTTGAGCTGCTGGAGACCGGCGGACTGCTGAATCCCTTCCGGGAGGGCACCGTGGAAAAGGCCTGCGGCCACGTCATTGAGGAAATCAGAAACCGGTACTGATCCGGAGGCGGAACAGGAACCGCCATCAGACAAAACAACTATAAACAGGACGGAGGAAGCGCCATGACGGTAATCACCGGAAAGCATTACCGGATCAGTTTTCTGACCTCCAGACTGGTCCGGCTGGAATACCAGGAGGACGGCTGCTTTGAAGACCGGGGAACCACCTTCGCGCGGAACCGGGAATTCCCGGAGGTGAAGGTGACCCGCAGGGAAAACAGCTGGGGCATCGAGCTGGACACCGAGCATCTGCACCTGGTGTACAACGAAAAGCCCTTCAGCTCCAGCGGCCTGTCCGTCAAGCTGAAGGGGAACTATGAAGGCTACGACGGCATCTGGCATTACGGGGACGCCGTCCGCTCCCTGGGCGGAACGGCCAGAACGCTGGACGGCGCCGACGGGGAGATTCCGGTGGATACGGGCGTCGTTTCCGAATCCGGCTTTTCCGTGATCGACGACAGCAAAAGCGTGCTGCTGGATCCGGAGGGGAATTTCATGCCCCGGGAGCACCCGGAAACGGACCTCTACTTCTTCGGCTACGGGCATGCCTACCTGGAATGCCTGCGGGATTACTACGCCCTGACGGGCGAGGTGCCGATGGTGCCCCGCTTCGCCCTCGGGAACTGGTGGAGCCGGTACCATGTGTATACAGAGGAAAGCTACCTGCGCCTGATGGACCGCTTTCAGCAGGCGGGAATCCCGCTGTCCGTGGCGGTCATCGACATGGACTGGCATATCGTGGCGAACCCCTACACGAACGGCTGGACCGGATACACCTGGAACCGGGAGCTGTTTCCGGATCCGGAGCGTTTCCTGAAGGCGCTGCATGACCGGGGAATGCGCACGACGCTGAACCTGCACCCGGCGGACGGGGTGGCGCCGCACGAGGACGCGTATGAAGCGGTCTGCCGGGCGGTGGGCCAGAATCCCGAAGAAAAGCAGAATGTGGATTTCAATCCGACGGACGAGGTCTATCTGAAGGCTTATTTCGGGCTGGTGCATCATCCCCTGGAGGAGCAGGGGGTGGATTTCTGGTGGATCGACTGGCAGCAGGGTGGCGTGTGCGCGATGGAAGGACTGGACCCGCTGGGGCTGCTGAATGAGAAGCATTACAAGGACAGCCTGCGGAAGGGAAAGCGCGGCCTGATCCTTTCCCGGTATGCCGGCCCCGGCAGCCACCGCTGCCCGGTGGGCTTTTCCGGGGACACGGTGACGACCTGGGAATCCCTGGCCTTCCAGCCCCGCTTTACCGCCATGGCTTCCAACATCGGCTATCCCTGGTGGAGCCATGATATCGGCGGCCACATGCGGGGCATCCGCAGCGACGAGCTGTCAGTCCGCTGGCTGCAGTACGGCGTGTTCTCGCCGATTCTGCGGCTGCACTCCACAAAATCCGAATTCATGAGCAAGGAGCCCTGGTCCTTCGGCCGGGAAACGGAGCGGATCATGACGGAATGGCTCCGGTTCCGCCACCGGCTGGTGCCCTACCTGTACACCGCGGCGGAGCGGACGCACCGGCTGGGAGAGCCGCTGGTGCAGCCGATGTATTACGGCTGGCCGGAGGAGCGGGAGGCCTACCGGGTGCCGAACCAGTATCTGTTCGGCACTGAGCTGATGGTCTGCCCGATCACTGAGCCGGCCCGGCCGGAGCTGGGGCTGGCCTCGACGGAAGCCTGGCTGCCGGAGGGCCGGTGGTTCGATATCTTCAGCGGACAGATCTACACCGGCAACCGGGTGATCACCCTGTGGCGGGGTCCTGAAGGTTATCCGGTGCTGGCGAAGGCCGGCGCGATCCTGCCGCTGAGCGATGAAGCGCAGGCGGACCGCAATCCCGCCGCGCTGACGCTGCGGGTGTTCGCGGGGGCGGACAATACCTATACCCTGTATGAGGACGACGGGGAAAGCCTGGACAGCCCGGCGGCCCGTACCCGGATTACCCTGGACTGGCAGAACGGCATGCTCTGCCTGGAGCCGGAAGGGGAGCTGTCCCTGATTCCGGAGAAACGGACCTGGCAGGTGGAATGCATCGGCTTCACCGATGTGCCGGTGACCGTGAACGGCAGCCCCACGGAAACCACCTACGATCCGGACCGGAACGCGCTGTGCTTCCTTCTGGAGGCGGTGGCGCGGGATCAGCAGATCACTGTGTCCTTCCCCGGCGCCGAAACGGCGAAGGACGACTGGCTGGAAAGAACCCGGAGAAGGCTGCAGCAGACACAGTCCTCCAACGACGAGAAGCATGTGCTCTGGGATCTGCTGGCAAAGCAGAAGCGCAGCGCGGCGCTTCTGGGAAGCCTGCAGAACCTCTGCACGACGCCCGGCATGGCCGGCTGCCTGACAGAGACCGTTTTTGCCCAGGACGAATAAGTACATTTTCCCGGAGGGATACAGGGATGCTTTGCGCGAAATACAGGGATTTTCTTCGCTGGAATATTTATCAGATCTATCCCCGCAGCTTTATGGACAGCAACGGGGACGGGATCGGAGACCTGAACGGAATCACTTCGAAGCTGGACTATCTGAAGGAGCTGGGAATCAACGCGGTCTGGCTCTGCCCCTGCTATAAAAGCCCGAACGACGACAACGGCTATGACATCGCGGATTACCGGGACATCATGGACGAGTTCGGAACCATGGCGGATATGGAGCGGCTGATTGCGGAGCTGCATAAGCGGGATATCCGGCTGATCATGGACCTGGTGCCGAATCATACCTCCACCCTGCATCCCTGGTTTCAGGAATCCAGGAAAGGGAAGGACAACCCCTACAGCGATTACTATTACTGGTTCGACGAGATTCCGAACAACTGGCAGTCCGCCTTCCGGGGCAGCGCGTATGAATATGACGACGTCCGGAAGCAGTACTATCTGCATTCCTTCGCCATCCGGCAGGCCGACCTGAACTGGGACAATCCGGCGGTGGTCAAAGCGATGCAGGATGTGGTGGACTTCTGGATCGACAAGGGCGTGGACGGATTCCGGATCGACGTGATCGACATGATCTCCAAGGATCTGCGGTCGGATTACAACGGCTTCGGTCCGCGGCTCCATGAGTATATCCGGGCGCTGTTCGGGCGGGAAAAGGCCGCGCATCTCTTTACCGTCGGCGAAAGCGGCGTGCAGGATATCGATGAGATGATCCGCCACTGCGCCGCGGAACGCAAGGAGCTGAGCACGCTGTTCCTGTTTGACCCGCTGGAGTGCGGACGGTCGGACAAGTTTACGCCGAAGGCGGACAGCCTGAAGACGCTCCGGGACGCACTGGTCCGATGGCAGCGGGAAACGGCGGCGCAGGATCTGCTGCACAGCCTGTTCACCGACAATCACGACCAGCCGCCCATTATTTCCCGGATCGCCGACGACGGGGAGCGGCGGTATGAGTCCGCGACGGATCTGGCGGCCATGCTGTACCTGCTGAAGGGCGTTCCCTTCATCTACCAGGGGCAGGAAATCGGCATGACCGCCGCGCATTACGACAGCATCGCCTGCTTTGACGATCTGGAAACGAAGAATGTTTACCGGGAATTCCGCCGCTCCATGACGGAGGAGGAAGCGCTGGCCAAAATCAATTTCGGCAGCCGGGACAACGCCCGGCATCCCATGGCCTGGAACGGCGGGGATAACGGCGGGTTCACCGCCGGCAGCCCCTGGATTGCCCTGCATTCCCGGTACCGGGAAATCAACGTGGAAAAGGACCGGTCAGCGGAGCGCTCCGTGTTCCGGTTCTACCAGGCGCTGCTGAAGCTGCGGCGGGAGCAGCCCGCGTTCCTGGACGGGGAGCTGGAGGTCATCTCAGCCCCGGAGGACGCATACTTTGTCTTTACCAGAACGCTGGGAGACGAAAAGTGGGCCGTGATCTGCAATTTCGAAAGGGAACAGACAATCACGCTGCCCTTCGCGTGCGGCGCGCCGGCGCTGAGCAATCTCGGCAGAACGGAAGCTTCCGGGAGCTACAGGCCCTATGAATGCGCCGTGGCCAGAGTCAGATAACAGATAACAGGAGAGCAAAGGAAAAGGCCTGCGCCGTACGGCGCAGGCCTTTGGTTTCGGTCCGGATCAATAATTCGCTTCGCTGATTTCGAAATAGCTCTGGGGATGCGCGCACACCGGGCAGACGTCCGGCGCCTTGGTGCCCACGACGATGTGGCCGCAGTTGCGGCATTCCCACACCTTCACTTCGCTCTTTTCGAATACCTGCTGCATTTCCACATTCTTCAGCAGGGCGCGGTAGCGCTCCTCATGATGCTTTTCGATGGCGGCAACGCCGCGGAATTTCGCGGCCAGCTCCGGGAAGCCTTCCTCCTCCGCCGTTTTGGCGAAGCCTTCATACATGTCGGTCCACTCATAGTTTTCGCCTTCCGCGGCGTCAGCCAGGTTTTCCGCGGTGGAGCCGATGCCGTTCAGCTCCTTGAACCACAGCTTGGCATGCTCCTTCTCGTTCTCGGCGGTTTTCAGGAAGAGGGCCGCGATCTGCTCAAAGCCTTCCTTCTTGGCCTTGGAGGCGAAATAGGTGTACTTGTTCCGGGCCTGGGACTCGCCGGCAAAGGCGGCCAGCAGGTTCTTTTCGGTCTGGGTTCCGGCATACGGATGTTTGCTCATCATATCTTCCTTTCTGCGTATAAACACCTTTCATTTCCGGTCATACTGCCTTTATTCGCCAAGGATGTCGGGAATCCTGCTTTTCAGCGCTTCCGCCAGCTGACGGTGTCCTTTGCGTGTCAGATGCATGCAGTCCAGGGTGTTGAATTCCGCGAGCCCTTCCGCGTCCAGGAAGCCGCAGCCCTGCCGCTCCGCGGCGGCGGCGAAATGCTTTGCCAGACCCCTGGATTTTTCAGGGCAGCCCGGGCCCATGGGCTCGCCCTCCGGCACGGCGTAGAGGCCCTCGCCGATATGCGGCGGGGCAATGACGAGGATCCGGGGTTTGCCGTCGGTCCAGCAGGGAATGGATTTGGCCTTCATGATCAGCCGCTCCATACCGATGCCGATGCAGGCAGCGTTGGCATTGAAACGCGCTTTTGTGTCGTTGGTGCCCAGCATGATGATCAGCAGGTCCACGGGCTCATGGCTCATCAGGGTGCTGTAAATCACGTCCAGCCCGGCCATGCTCTCATGCAGGGGATCGGAGAAGACCGTGGTGCGGCCGCTGAGGCCCTCCTCCAGGATCTGGACGTCCTCTCCCAGCATATCCTGGAGCAGGCAGGTCCAGCGCTCTGACTCATTGTACCGGTTGCCGCCGTCCGCGCAGTCCGCGGGATCCGCGCAGTAGCCGTGGGTGTTGGAATCGCCGAAGCAGACGATATGTTTCTTCATAGGTCCTCCCTCATCCTGTCAGGTAAAGGTTTCGATGGCCTTGCGGATTCTGGCGGCCGCGGCTTCCACCTTCGGCATATCCTCCGGAATCAGGGCGGGCATCGGCTCCCGGACGGAACCCACATCCAGACCCTCGTTGATCTTCAGGATCGCCTTGATGACGCCGTACATGCTGCCGTGGCAGCCGCACATCTGTTCGATGATGGCGTTGACCTCGTGCTGGATCGGCACTGCCTTTTCCGGCGTTCCCTGGCGGATCAGCTGATCCATTTTCAGGAAGAGCTCCGGCATGGCGCCGTAGGTGCCGCCGATTCCGCCGCCGGCGCCGCAGCAGCGGCCCGCGACAAACTGCTCGTCCGGTCCGTTGAAGACGATGCAGTCCTCGCCGCCCTCCCGCAGGAACATTTCGATATCGTAGGTGGGCATGGAGGAATTCTTGACACCGATGACCCGGGGATTCTTCCGCATTTCCCGGAAGAGGCCGGGGGTCAGGGTGACGCCTGCCAGCTGGGGAATGTTGTAGATCACGAAATCCGTGTTCGGAGCGGCGGAGGAAATGTCATTCCAGTATTTGGCGATGGCGTACTCCGGCAGGCGGAAATAGATCGGGGGAATGCTGGCGATCGCGTCCACGCCGAGGCTTTCGGCATGGGCGGCGAGCTGCATGGATTCGTGGGTGTTGTTGCAGGCGACATGGGCGATGATTGTGCATTCGCCCTTCACCTCGTTCATCACACCCTCCAGCAGGGCCATGCGTTCTTCCTTTTCCTGGTAGATGCATTCGCCGGAGGAACCGCCGACGTACAGACCCCTGACGCCTTTGTTCACCAGATGACGCGCCAGACGGGCCGCGCGTTCCGGGCTGATCTGTCCGTTGTCGTCGTAGCAGGCGTAGAAGGCGGGAATCACTCCCTGATACTTTTCAATGCGCATTTATATACTCCTTTCCGGTCGCCCGCATTGTCGCGGACAGGCCTTCATGGCCTCTCCGCTCTGTGCGGGCTCTGTGAAAATTTTTCCGCCCGGTCGCCAACATGGTCGCGACTCCGCACTGCGGAGCTCGCTTCCTGTTGGCTCTGTAAGAATTCGACGAAATTTCCGCCACAGGCGGTCGTCGAATTCTTACCCTTTAACAGCGCCCATGGTGATGCCGCGGGTGAAGAACTTCTGGAAGATCAGGAAAATAATGATGATCGGGACGGAACCGGCGGCTGCGCCGGCCATGATCAGGCCGAAGTCGGTGGACAGCTCTGTCTGCAGCTTAGCGATACCGAGGGAGATTGTCAACACCCGGGTATCATTCAGCATGATCAGCTGGAGGAAGTAATCGTTCCAGGCCGTGATGAAGGTGAAGATGGCCAGGGCGCCGATGCCGGGCTTGATCAGCGGCAGCACGATCTCGATAAAGGTCCGGGCTTCGCCGGCGCCGTCGATCCGCGCGGCCTCCAGCAGCTCGCCGGGCACGTTTTCGCTGAACTGCTTCATCAGGAAGACGCCGAAGGGCCAGCCGACGGTGGGCAGGATAACGGCCCAGAGCGTGTTGTGCAGCTTCAGGAAGGCCAGCTCCTTCAGCAGGGGGATCAGAATGACCTGCTTGGGCAGGGCCATGGCGCAGATAAACATGGAGAATAGGAAGGCCCGTCCGACGAAGCGCTTCTTGGCCAGGGCGTAGCCGCCCATGGAGGCCGCGATACAGGTCAGGCCCATGGCGGCGGCGCAGATGAACACGGTGTTGGCCAGCCAGGTCAGCGCCGGCCGGTTGAACAGCTCGTTGTAGTTGCGCATCGTCACCGTGTCGCCGGTGGGGAACCAGACCGGAACGGCGGAGTTCACCGCCTGCTGCGTTTTGAAGGAGCCGGTCAGGATCCAGTACAGTGGGAAGATAAAGAGCAGCGCCAGGATGATCAGGGCGATGACCCCGATAACGGTGTAGGCGGTGAGCTGATGGACGCTGTGGTCCGTGTTGTCCGGCGTGTCCTTCACGCGGCGGCGGACTTCTGCGGTTGCTTGCATGATCTCCTCTCCTTTCAGCCGTTATCGGTCTTGGCCAGCTTAAACTGCAGGGCGCTGAAGAGCGCGATGATGATGGCCAGGATAATGCCCATCGCGCTGCCGTAGCCGTAGCGGGACAGCTTGAAGGCATTATAGTAGATATAATACATGATGGTCTGCGTGGAATTGTTCGGCCCGCCGGAGGTCAGCAGCTGGATCAACGCGAAGCACTGGAAGCTGTTGATCGTGGTGATGACCAGAATGTACAGCGTGGTGGGCATGATCTGGGGCCACTTGATCTTCCAGAAGACCTGCATGTTGGTGGCGCCGTCCACGGAGGCGGCCTCGATCAGGGAATGATCCACGTTGCTCAGGGCGGAGACGTACAGCACGATCGGCTGGCCGACGGAGGTGGTCAGCAGGATCGTGATGATGCAGCCCAGCGCGTAATCGGGATTGCCCAGCCAGTTAATGTTGCGGGTGATCAGGCCGAGGTTTTTGCAGACGTAGTTCAGCACGCCGTAGTAATTGTTGAAGATCCACTTCCATACCACGGTGACGGCCACGGAGCCGGTGACGACCGGCAGATAGAAGACGCAGCGGAAGAAGGAGGTATGGACGTCCTTCATTTTATAGATCAGGGACGCGACCCACAGGGAGAACATGCAGGTCACCGGAACGCTGACCACCACGATCACGATGGTGTTGACCAGCGCTTTTCCGAAGATGGCGTCCTGGAACATTTCGACGTAATTGGCCAGACCGATCCAGCTGAAATCGGTCATGGTGTAATTGAAAAAGCTGGTAACCAGGCACATGCCCATGGGGAAAATGACAAAGCCCAGGAAGAAGAGCAGACTGGGCGCCATGAAGATGTAGGCGGCAAGGTTTTCCCGCCTGTGCGCCGCCCTCATGGCCGGGGAAACGGCGCGGGGCGCCCTGACAGCACCGGAAGTCATCGGGATGTTTCCCTCCTTAACAGCGCAGGCGCGCCGCCGAACCCAGGCGGGGAACGGGGCGCGCCTGCTTTCATGTCCTATGGAAAAGACTTTGCAAACGGGGCATTACTTGTTGGCGTTCTGGGCGTAGACAGCCGCTTCAGCCGCCACATCGCCGCCGGCGAAGATGCGCTGGAGCAGGTTCCACCATTCGGTGCGCTGCGCGGCCCAGTTGGGCGTGACCTGATAGTAGTCGCCCAGGAAGGGCATGAAGATGGCATATTCGCCGTTCTCAGCCTTGTCGGTGCCGGCATAGATGTCGCCGAGGGAAGCGCGGGTGGGGAAGAAGCCGGAGGCATAGACGCTAGCAGCGGCCTGCGCGGGATCGTCGCACACGAACTTCACGAAGGTCTTGGCAGCGGCAACCCTGGCGTCGTCACCGTTGTCGAACAGGCCGAAGCCCCAGATGCCGCCCTGCAGCTCCGGAATGCCGTCGTCAGAGGGGAAGGCCATCGGGAACACCTTGACATCCTCCGCCAGGCTGGCCTTGTTGGACACGGCCGCGGAAGCGTTCCAGCAGAAGCCCATGGAGATGGTGGAGTTGCAGAACAGGGCGATTTCGTCGCCGGCCACGATACCGGGGTCCGCGTCCAGCTTGCCTTCGTTGACCAGGGTCTGCAGCAGCTGCAGGGCCTTGATGTTCTCCTCGCTGTCGGCGGTGTAGGCGGTGTGATCAGCGTTGGTGAACTGGCCGGAATACAGGTTGGTCACCAGCGCGCGGGTGCCCTGGTCGCCGCCCTGGCCGCCGCAGTACACGACAGCGGTGGGAACGTAGCCGGCAGCGTTCAGCGCGTCCAGCGCGTTCAGGAAGCCTTCGGTGGTCCAGGTGTGGGTCGCTTCGTCGATGTACTGCAGCGCGCCCGCGGCCTCGAAGTCGTTGTAGTTGATGACCATGCAGTGGGTGGTCATGCACAGCGGATATTCATAATAGATGCCTTCGCCGTTCTTGCAGGCGGCTTCCACAGCGGGGCTGGCGGCGATGATGTCCGCCTTCACGGCGTCATCCCACAGGTCGGAGATGTCCAGCATCTTGCCGGCGGCGCCCCAGTTGGCGACCAGACGTTCCGGACCTTCCATGATGATGTCGGGGGTGGTCTTCGCCTCGATGGCGGTGGTCACCTGGTCATCACCGGAGGTGTAGTCCAGATACTGCACGGTAACCTTGATTTCAGGATGAACGGCGTTGAAGCTGGCGATGATGCCGTCCACGGTCTCAGCGTTGCCCCAGCTTCCGATCGGGTAGGTCCACAGGGTGATTTCAACCGTATCATCCGCGAACGCGAAAACCGGCAGAACCAGCATCAGGCAGAGTAACAGAGCGACGAGTTTCTTCATAACGGAATCCTCCTTTTTTTATTGGCCGGCATCCGCCGGCGTTTATCAAATTTCATCCTGCATCCCGCAGGGACTGATCGAAATATACTACATTTAAATTGCGGTGTCAACCCCTTTGGTGATAAAAAATTGAAAAAATGGGGGAAATAACCCCAATGATGGATAAATAATGGTTGACACGGGCAAAAACATTCGCTATAATCAAAATCGAAATGTAGGACATTTCAAAAAACCATGAGGAGTGTGCTTACACATTGGAAGAGAACGGAAGGGAAAAAAGATTCATCGTCGCCTTTCGCGAAATCCATGACTACATGATGCGCCACCAGCTGAAGCCGGGGGATCTGCTTCCCAGCGAGGCGGAGCTCTCCCGGGAAATCGGGGTCAGCCGCAACGTGATCCGCGAGGCCATCAAGAGCATGGAGCTGATGGGCATGGTGGAGGCGTGCCCCGGACGGGGCACGGAGATCCGGGAGTTCAGCCTGGATTTCATTTTCCGGCACGCGCTGTTTTTCCGCATGGCGGAGGATGAAAGCCTGGTGCGCCAGATGTTCGATATCCGGAAAACGCTGGAGCTGGGCTACATGCGGCAGGCCTTTGACAGCATTCCGAAGGAAAAGATCGCGAAGATGCGGGAAATCGCGACACAAATGCGGAGCAGCTGGGAGGAGAGCGGCGCGTTCGCGAAGGAGGACCGGGAATTCCACCAGACGCTGTTCGGCTCCGTGGGCAATCCGGTCCTGATGTCGCTGCTGGACGCGATCTGGGCGGTCGATACCGGGTATCAGCTGGAGGAAAAGCTGCCGCACCTGGCCTCCTCGGTGGTCAAGCACGAGGCGATTGTGGACGCGCTGGAGGAATACGACTATCTGAAGTTCGCCCACGCGATGTACCGGCATTATTCCTCCGGAAAATATGTCCCGAAGAATGACACCTATGAGGAATACTGATATTATTATAAGAAGGAAAGGATGAAAAACATGACGAAGGAAGAACTGTTTCAGCTAATGAAGGGGACCATCATCGTTTCCTGCCAGGCGACGCCCGGCGAGCCGCTGTACGATCCGGAGCGCTCCGTGATGCCCCTGATGGCCAGGGCGGCCAGGCAGGCCGGGGCGAAAATGATCCGCACCAGCTCCGTGCGGGACATCATCGGGATCAAGGAGGAAACCGGCCTGCCGGTGATCGGGCTGATCAAGCGGGAGTATCCGGGCTATTCCGGCAGGATCACCATGACGATGCGCGAGGTGGACGAGTGCATGGAGGCGCTGGCGGACATCGTTTCCATCGACTGCACGGACACGGTCCGCGGGGACGGGCTCACCGCGCCGGAATTTCTCCGGAAGGTGAAGGAGAAGTATCCGAACATCATCATTATGGCGGACTGCGCGACGCTGGAGGAGGCCAAAGCCGCTTACGCGGCCGGCGCGGATCTGGTCG
Organism: Clostridia bacterium; assembly: GCA_017431005.1. Taxonomy (GTDB): domain Bacteria; phylum Bacillota; class Clostridia; order Christensenellales; family Aristaeellaceae; genus Aristaeella. The sequence goes on along the minus strand of JAFRLY010000057.1, from coordinate 18,028 downwards.
GCTCCACGATGAATGGATATACGGCCGCCACGGCGCACTGCAAGGGCGATCCGAACTATGAGCTCGTGGAGCAGATGGTGGCAGAGCTGCCCTGCCCGGTGATCGCGGAGGGCCGCGTCCACACACCGGAGCAGGCGAAGAAAATGCTGGAGCTCGGCGCGTGGGCAGTCGTGGTCGGCGGCGCAATCACCCGGCCGCTGGAGATCGCGAACCGGTTTATGGCGGTGGTCAAATGATTCTGGCCATTGATATCGGCGGAACCGAGGTCAAGCTCGGCTGGGCGGACCGCCAGGGAATTCTTTATGAAAAAACCTCCGCCAGCGTCTGCTTTGACGCCTATCAGACGCCCATACCGGAGACGGTGGTGAAGGAAGCGAAGCGCTTTCTGGCGGGAAGAACGGAGCCCCTGGAGGGCGTCGCGGTATCGGCCTGCGGACAGGTGGATACGGAAAGCGGCGTCGTTATCGGGACCAACGGGAAAATTCCGGGCTATGAGGGAACGGACCTGAAGGCTCTGATGGAGAGGGAACTGGGTGCCCGGACCTGGGCGCTGAACGACGCGAACGCGGCGGTGCTGGGCGAGGGCTTTGCCGGCCGGGCCAAAGGGCTGCGGGACGTCGTGATGATCACCCTCGGCACCGGCGTGGGCGGCGGCGTGATCACCGGCGGCAGGATGCTGGGCGGCCGCCGGGGCATCGCCGGGGAAATGGGGCATTTCACCCTGCGCGCGGACGGGCCGGAATGCCCCTGCGGCAAGCGGGGCTGCTTTGAGAGCTATGCCTCCACCACCGCCCTGGTGCAGCTGTGCTCAGAATGGTCCGGACAGCCGGGCCTCAACGGAAAAATCATTTTTGAGGAAATCCGGAAGGGAAATCAGATGTTTCAGGAAGCCCTGGACCTCTGGATCCAGGATATTGCCGCCGGGCTGACGGGGCTGATTCACCTGTTCAATCCGGAGATGGTGCTGATCGGCGGCGGTGTCAGTCAGCAGGAGGAGCTGCTGATCCGGCCGCTGCGGGAAGCGGTGCTGGCCGGCTGCATGCCCCGTTTCGCGGAAGGGCTGCGCATCGAAAGCGCTGCTCTGGGGAATGACGCGGGAATGATCGGAGCGGTCCGGTTCTGGCTGGACCGGGAAGGAGAGAAAAGCAAATGATCGTGGATCGTCTGGAAAACATCGGAAATTACAGCTATTTGGGCAAAAGCTTTGAAACCGCGGCGCGGTGGCTGAAGGAAACGGACCTGGGAAAGCTGGAAACCGGCACGGTGAAAATCGACGGGGACAAGGTGTACGTGATGGTGCAGGAAAACTGGCTGGACCGGGAAACGCCGGCCTATGAATACCACTGCCAGTACGCCGACATTCAGCTTGTGCTGGACGGCAGGGAACGCTTCCTGCTGGGCTGGAAGGGAACGGAGGGCCGTCAGAAGCCTGGCGCGGACGTGTATTTCTGCGACGTGGGGGAAAGCCTGGAGTTTGTGCTGGGCCCGGAGCAGTTCGCGGTCTTCCTGCCCGGTGAGCTGCACGCGCCCGGGAATCCGGACGGCGCGCCTGCCGCCTGCAGGAAGCTGGTCGTGAAGGTGCGGATGACGGAGGATGAAGCATGCTGATTACAGACGCGGTTGTTTTTGACGGGGCGGCCTTCCGGCACGGCCTGAGGGTCCGGCTGGAAAACGGCAGGGTTCTGGAAACCGGGGAAGGCCTGACCGCGCGGGCGGGCGAAACGGAGCTCAGCCTGGGCGGGGATACCCTGCTGCCCGGGTTTGTGGATGTGCATATTCACGCCTTCCGCGGAAATGATACGATGCAGGGCGAGGACGCGGTCCGGGCGATGAGCCGGGGACTGGCGGAGCTCGGCGTGGCGGTGTTCTGCCCGACGACGATGAGCGCCTCCCAGGAGGACACGCGGTCGGCGGTGCGCGGCATCCGTGCCGTGATGGAGCGGCCGGAGGAGGGCGGAGCCCGCGTGGCCGGCGCGCATATGGAGGCGCCGTTCCTGCAGGAATCGAAAGCCGGGGCGCAGCGGCAGGAGTTTTTCCGGGATCCGGACTGGAAGCTGCTCGACTGGATGACGGACGGGCATCCGGAAACGGTCCGGCTCATCACCCTGGCGCCGGAACGGAAGGGAAGCGAGGCCTTCATCCGCGCGGCCGCGGAGCACGGCGTGCATGTGTCCATCGGCCACACATCTGCGGATGCGAAAACCGTTCATCAGGCGGCGGACTGGGGCGCGGATCACGTGACCCACACCTTCAACGCCCAGACGCCGCTGCATCACCGGGAGCCGGGCGTGCCCGGCGCAGCGATGACGGATGACAGGCTGTACTGTGAAATGATCTGCGACGGTGTGCACCTGCATGAGGATATTGTGCGCCTGATTGCCCGCAGCAAGGGATCGGAGCGGGCGGTGGCCGTTACGGACGCCATGGAGGCGGCCGGCATGCCGGACGGGGAATATGCCCTGGGCGGGCAGAAGGTATTCGTCAGAGCCGGGGAGGCCCGCCTGGCAAACGGCACGCTGGCGGGATCCGTGCTGACCATGCCGGCGGCGCTGCATAACCTGATCCATCGCTTCGGCCTGCCGCTGGAAGCGGCCTGCGCCATGTGCACAGCCACGCCGGCGGCATCCGTCGGGGATCCCCTGGCCGGCAGAATGCTGCCGGGTTCTCCGGGCATCCTGACCCGGTGGAGCCCGGAATGGGAAATGGTTTCCGTGATCCGGGAGCAGGGCTGATAAACGCCGGGAATCAGCCGGCGGGAAAGAACAGCAAAAAAAGCTCCTGCCATTCCGCCGGAACGCGCGTATAAAAAGACGTGAAAAGCATGCCGGCCTTCGGGCCCTGAAATGAGGAGGATGAACATGAGCGAAGAAATGATGCAGAAACTGAATCCGGAAGATATGGCACAGGTTACGGGCGGCGTCCTCAGAACCGTGCAGACCGGAATCGACGGCATGAACGCGGCCGTCCGCAGCGGCCCCGCCAAGAGCAACAAGCAGATTGCTTCCCTGCCCAACGGAACCGTCATCGATACGATCAGCGACCAGCTGGTTTATGATCCGGAGGCAGGACGGAATTTTGTGGAAATCACCTTTACGGACAAGAAGGGCAACACCCAGACCGGGTGGATCGCTTCCTCCATTGTTGGCCTGAAGCGATAATCTATCTGACCATCATGGCCTTAATCATATGCTCCCTGTCCGTGCGGCAGGCGGACAGGGCGGCGCCGAGCTCCTCCAGGGGGAAACGGTGCGTGATCAGCGGTCTGACATCGATCAGGCCGCTTTTTATCATGTCCAGGCACCGGGGGAAATACAGCGCCGGCGCGGCAAAGGAGAGACGCAGCTGGAGCCTTTTGAAATGCATGCGGTCGATATCCAGGGTGCACTGACCGCTGAAACGCGGGGTTCCGAAGCCGATATGGCTGATCACGGCGCCGAAGGAAGCGATGCTGACCGCGTCCGGCAGCGTGGACGGAGGCGTGGTGACCAGAATGCGGTCGGTGCGCTCACCCCGGAGCGCCTCCACAGGGTTCTCCAGATCGGTCAGAATGATTCTGTCCGCGCCGTAACGCTCCGCCAGGGCAATCCGGGCCCGGGAATGCGAACGGGCGAGGACGGTCACGCGGCCTGCGCCTTTCAGCCGGGCCAGCCGGACCGCCATCAGGCCGATCGGTCCCGCGCCGAAGATCACGACGCGGTCATTCAGACGGATATCCGCCGTTTCCGTCAGGTCAAGAGCCACGCCCAGCGGCTCCGTCAGCGCGGCCTCCTCGAAGGATATGCCCTCGAACGGAACCGCTGCGCCCGCCTTCGCGATCACCTTCTCGGCAAAGCCGCAGTACTGCGGCGCGAAAATATACCGGTTTCTGCACAGCTCCGGCCGGCCGTCGCGGCACATGTCACAGGTGCCGCAGAAGCTGGAGGATTCCACGGTGACCCTGTCTCCGGCGCGTACGTTCCTGACGGCGGAGCCGGCTGCCTCGACGACGCCGGAGAACTCATGGCCGAAGGGCGCGAACTCTGCCTGCACCGCCGCGGCATTCAGGTCGGACCCGCAGATGCCGCAGGCCCGGACGTCGATCAGCACCTCATCGCTGCCCGGGACGGGAAGATCCGTTTCCCGGATTTCAACCAGATCGGGAGCCTTCATGAAAGCCTGTTTCATAGTGCCTCCTATATATTGTGTCTGTATTGCCGTGCTGACTACAGTATATATCAATCCGGCGTGAAAGCAACCTCCGGGGGCTCTGAAAAGCTGAAAAAATACGCAAAAATAAGGCTTGACAAGCGTTTTGCGAGCCATTATACTTAGAAAGCTGCTTTACGCGCTCCCGGGGGAGCAGCCCCCGGAGGATGAAATGGATGAGGAGTGTTGACCATGTTCCGTACGTATCAGCCCAAGAAGCGTCAGCGTAGCAAGGTCCACGGTTTCCGTGCCCGCATGGCGACCAAGAACGGCCGTCGTGTGCTGGCTGCCCGTCGCCGCCGTGGCCGCAAGGAGCTGACGGTGTAATATACACCGCGATGCTGACTTCAGTTTGACTGTGGATGAAGCCCGCCCCGATACATAGGGCGGGCTTTTCCGCTATGAGAAAGGGTATTCGGAATTCTCCGCGGGAGCGGAGGAAGGATCAAAGCATGGAAAGACGGTATCGGCTGCAAAAAAACAGAGCGTTCCAGTATGTCTACCGGCGTGGACATTCGGTCGCCTGTCGTGACCTGGTCATGCTGCTGGCCCCCGGCAAGCAGCTGAAGGTCGGTTTTTCCGTCAGCAAGAAGGTAGGCAAGGCCGTCACCCGGAACAAGGTGAAACGCCGCCTGCGGGAATGCATCCGGCCCCATCTGGGGGACGTGAAAAACGGACTGTACGTTATCGTCGCCAGGCCATCTGCCGCGGAGGCCACCTTCCAGAGCCTGCAGCGGGATGTGGCATATCTGCTGAAGAAGCAGGATGCCTTCAGAACCGCGAGGAAGGAAGGGAATCGCGCCACATGAAACGTTTTCTGCTTTTCCTGATCCGCTTTTACCGCCGGGAAATCAGCCCCCGGAAGCGCCGTCCCTGCTGCCGCTATATTCCCTGCTGCTCTGAGTATGCCGTGACCGCGATCCAGCGCTACGGCAGCCTGAAGGGCGGCGGAATGGCCGCGTGGCGGGTGCTTCGCTGCAACCCCTTCAGCAAGGGAGGCTACGACCCGGTACCGGAGGATTCCAACATATTATTAAGGAGGGAATAACCCGGAATGAATGACTTTCTTTTCTCGATTCTGTCCTGGATCAACAGCTGGGTCGGAAGCTGGGGCTGGTCCATGGTGGTGTTCACCATCATGATCCGTCTGGTGCTGACGCCTCTGGACGTCAAGAGCCGCGTCAGCATGCGGAAGACCACCAAGCTGCAGCCGATGCAGGCCGCCCTGCAGAAGAAGTACGCCAACGACAAGGAAAAGCTGAACCAGAAAATGGCGGAGCTCTATAAGAAGGAGCATATCAATCCGCTGTCCAGCTGCCTGCCGCTGCTGCTGACCTGGCCGATCCTGATCGCCGTGTTCGCCGCGATGCGCATGGTGGCCAACAAGGAGCTGCTGATCCAGCTCAGCCAGCTGCTGAACGGCGAGGCCATCACGATGGAGCCCTGGCTGTGGATCAAGAACCTGTGGATGCCGGACAACCTGTTCAGCCCCGCGTATCCGAACCTGAACACCCTGCGCCAGATTTCCACCGCCGAGTGGGTCACCTGGTTCAACAGCCTGGAAAGCGTGCCGGCGCTGCTGAAGGATCTGGATCTGACGGCTGCCAGCTTTGAGGGCAACCAGCTGATGAACACCGTTCAGGCGATCGAGACGGCGCTGATCAACGGCAATCCCGAATATGCCCACGCAATCGCGGTGAACGGCGGATGGACCTTTAACCTGCTGATCACCCAGTTCTCCCTGCCGAACGTTCCCAACGGCTATCTGCTGCTCCCCATCCTCTCCGCGGTCTCCCAGATCGTGATGACCAAGGTCATGGGCGGCCAGCAGCAGTCCGGGCAGAGCGGCAGCGACACCGCCGCCACCACGGGCAAATTCATGACCTATTTCTTCCCGCTTTTCTCCCTGTGGATCTGTCTTGGCTACAGCTCCGCCTTCGCCCTGTACTGGGTGGCGGGCAACCTGGTGAGCATGGGCCAGACCTTCGCGATCAACAAGTACCTTGACAATAAGGACAAGCAGGCCGCTGCCGTGGCCGGAGAGGGGACAATCAAATGAGGACATACGAAGCTTCCGCGAAAACAGTGGAAGAAGCGATTGAGCTGGGCCTGCAGGAGCTCGGCGTATCCATCGGCGATGTGGACGTGCAGGTGGTGGAAGAGGGCAGCAAGGGGCTGTTCGGTCTGTTCGGCTCCCGGCTGGCCAAGGTGAAGCTGACGGTAAAGGCCGCGGAAGAGGATCCGCTGGGCGACCTGCTGGAGGAGCCGGCGCAGAAGCCTGCAAAACAGGAAAAGAAGCCTGCTGAGAAGAAGCCGGAGGCGAAAAAGCAGGAAGAGAAGAAGCCGGAACCCAAAAAGGAAGAAAAGAAACCCGCCGAACGGAAGGCCGAGAAGAAGCCGGCGCCCGTGAAGCCCGCTCCCGCGCAGCCGGAGGAAGCGGCTGAGGAGAAGGAAGAAGCGGCGGAGAAGCCCGCCGCCCGCATCCTGGAGAAGCCCGAGGTCACCATGATCCCCGCCGATCAGCTGACGGAAGACAGCGCCGCCGGCAGAGCGCATGCTTTCCTGACTGAGCTGACGAAGCTGATGGGCGTCGACGTGACCATTGAGATGGGAACCGACGGGGAAGGCAACGTATACGGCTACATGAACGGAGACACCCTGGGCATCCTGATCGGCCGCCGGGGCGAAACGCTGGACGCCGTGCAGTACCTGACCAGCCTGAAGGTGAACCGGGGACAGGACAACTACACCCGCGTGACCCTGGACACGGAAAACTACCGCGCGAAGCGGGAGGATACCCTGATCCGCCTGGCGAACCGGATGGCCAACCGCGCGCTGCGCACCGGCCGGAAGGTCAGCCTGGAGCCCATGAACCCCTATGAGCGCCGGATTATCCATTATGCCCTGCAGCAGAACGACGGCGTGGATACCCACTCTGAAGGCGAAGAGCCCAACCGGCATGTTGTCATTACAACCCACAAGAAGTAAAGAACCGAGGAAGTGAAAAGCAATGCTGGATATTAATCTGCTCAGGAACGACCCGGAAAAGGTCCGGGAAAACATCCGGAAAAAGTTTCAGGACCAGAAGCTGCCCATGGTGGACGAGGTCATTCAGTTTGACCGGGATTACCGGGATGCCCAGCAGCAGGCGGACAGCCTGAGGAACAAGCGGAAGACGCTTTCCAAGCAGATCGGCGGCCTGCTGGCCAAGGGTCAGAAGGACGAAGCGGAACGGGTGAAGGCTGAAGTGGCGGCGGCAGCGGACGAGCTGGCAGCGCTGGAAGTGAAGGAAGAGGAGCTGAAGGCCGAAATCCGCAAGCGGATGCTGGTGATTCCGAACATCATCGACGACAGCGTGCCGATCGGCAAGGACGACAGCGAGAACGTCGAGGTGCAGCGCTACGGCGAGCCCGTGGTGCCGGACTTTGAGGTGCCCTACCATGTGGACATCATGGAGCGGCTGAACGGCATTGACCTGGACGCGGCCCGGAAGACCAGCGGCAACGGCTTCTATTACCTGATGGGAGACGTGGCCCGGCTGCACAGCGCGATTCTGAGCTATGCCCGGGACTTCATGATCGACCGGGGCTTCACCTATGTGGTGCCTCCCTTCATGATTCACGGCGACGTGGTGACCGGCGTCATGAGCTTCGCCGAGATGGAAAACATGATGTACAAGATCGAAGGCGAAGATCTGTATCTGATCGGCACCTCCGAGCACAGCATGATCGGCAAGTTCATCGACACGATTCTGGACGAGGAATCCCTGCCGAAGACCCTGACCAGCTACAGCCCCTGCTTCCGCAAGGAAGTCGGCGCTCACGGCATTGAGGAGCGCGGCGTCTACCGCATCCATCAGTTTGAAAAGCAGGAAATGATCGTTATCTGCAAGCCCGAGGATTCTCCCATGTGGTTCGACCGCCTGTGGCAGAACACGGTGGACTTCTTCCGGACGCTGGATATCCCGGTGCGCACCCTGGAATGCTGCAGCGGCGACCTGGCGGACCTGAAGGTCAAGAGCCTGGACGTGGAAGCCTGGAGCCCCCGCCAGCAGAAGTACTTCGAGGTCGGCAGCTGCTCCAACCTGGGCGATGCCCAGGCCCGCCGGCTGCAGATCCGCGTGAAGGGCGCGGATGGCAAAAAGTACCTTGCGCATACGCTGAACAACACCTGCGTGGCTCCACCCCGGATGCTGATCGCCTTCCTGGAGAACAACCTGCGGGCGGACGGGACCGTCGCGATCCCCGAGCCTCTCAGAATGTACATGGGCGGCAAGGATCACATCGGATAAACTGAATAACGCATAAAAAAGGGCCGGGATTCGGAAACGGAATCCCGGCCCTTTTCACTGCCTGATTCTTATTTTTTCTCAAATACCATGACGCAGGAGGCGAAATCGCCCCGGGGGAACGGCACGGGCACGCCGGTATGCATCAGGACGGAGGAGGAGACGCTGCTGCCGTCCTCAGAGGTGTAAATACCCTCCGGCACATCGCGCAGACGGATCCGGGTCAGCTCCGGATTCGGCCTGGCCAGAATCTGATAGGCGCAAAGAATGACGCGCTTTTCATCGACGAACTGCCAGGCGGCCAGGTTGGAATCAAAGGGGCTGGACAGCCGGGTGAACACGCCGCGCTGGGTCGTCTCCCGGACAGCCTTGACCTGCCGGATCTGCCGGCGGATCTCCTCCACGTCCTCAGGCGTCTGGGCGGCCAGGTTCAGCTCGTAGCCGAAATTGCCGCCGAGGGCTACGTCGCCGCGCGTTTTCATGGGCGTGATGCGTGCCACCTGGTGATTCGGAACAGCGGACACATGGGCGCCCATGGCACTGGTGGGGTAGCACAGGCTGGTGCCGTACTGGATGAACAAGCGCTCCACGGCGTCGCTGTCATCGCTGGTCCAGGTCTGCGGCATGTAATGGAGCATGCCCGCGTCAAACCGGCCGCCGCCGCCGGAGCAGCTTTCGAACAGAACCTCCGGGAAGGCGGAGGTGATTTCCTCCAGCACCCGGTAAAGGCCCAGCATGTAACGGTGCGGCACCTCTCCCTGATACACGCCGTCCGCCGCGGTGCCCGCTTCCATGAAGTTACGGTTCATATCCCATTTGACATAGCTGATCGGCGCGCTTTTCAGCACGGCCGAAACGGCGCCGATGATATAATCCTGCACCTCCCGGCGGGACAGGTCCAGGATCAGCTGACGGCGGGCGGTGGTCCGCCGGCGGTTCTTTGCGTGGAGACACCAGTCGGGATGGGCCCGGTACAGGTCGCTGTCCGGGGAGACCATCTCCGGTTCAAACCAGAGGCCGAAGCGCAGGCCCAGGGCATTTATATCCTTTGCCAGCGCCTCCAGCCCGCCCGGAAGCTTGCGCCGGTCTGCCACCCAGTCGCCCAGGGAGCAGTTATCGTCATCCCGTTTGCCGAACCAGCCGTCGTCCAGCACAAACAGCTCCACGCCCAGGTCCGCAGCCGCCCGGGCGATGGTCATGATTTTCTCATGGTTGAAATTGAAATAGGTGGCTTCCCAGTTGTTGATCAGTACGGGGCGCGGACGGTCCCGCCAGAAGCCGCGGCAGACACGCTCCCGCAGCAGGCTGTGGAAAGCCTGGCTCATGCCGTTCAGGCCGTCCGGACTCCATACGCACAGCGCTTCGGGCGCCTGGAAGGCTTCCCCGGGCCGCAGGTTCCAGCGGAAGCAGCGGGGATTCAGCCCGGCGGTCAGGCGGGTGGATTCATAGGCGTTTTCATCCGCGGAGATTGCGAAGCTGCCGCTGTATACCAGAACGACGCCCAGGCACTCGCCTTCAAACTCCGTTGTGTCCGGACGGGCCAGCGCAGCAAAGGGATTATGCTCATGGCCGGAGGCGCCGCGGGCGGAGCTGACCGAGCGGGTCAGCGCGGCGGGTGCGACGCGCTCCACGGCCCGCTCCTTTGCCCAGGCGCCGTGCAGATGAAGCATGTCGTAACGCCCCGGCAGCGTGATACAGGCGCTGCCGGCCGCTTCCAGCGTGAAGGCTTTCGTTCCGGTGTTCAGGTACCGGACGCTCATGGCCAGCACAGGCCGTTCCCGGTAAAGGGTATACATCATTTCCGCCTTCAGGCCGGTCAGGGGATCGGCGAGCGTGACGATCAGCGTATCCGCTTCTTCCGCGCTTTCAACGTAGCTGGCCGGCAGCCCCTCCAGCCGGGGCTTCCCGGCTTCGATCCGGTGGCTCTCGTAGAAGAGCTCCGTGCAGTTCTGCCCCTGAGCGTCCCGCACGCAGACCAGCGGCGGGCGGTAATCGCCGCGCCCGTCCGCCGGACAGGCGTAGGGGAGCTTCTGACGCAGGGAATCGAAGGAAGCGCCTTCCCACCGGGGGATCAGCGCCAGCGCGGCCTCCGGCTGATCCAGCGGGGCGCCGATATACGCTGTCAGCAGCTCGGGACAGCCCTCCTCATCCGGACGCAGGGACAGCACCATGGACAGATAACGGTTATGCAGATGGAAAAGATGAGAGGCTTCAATATACTGAATCATACTGGTTTCCTCCAAACGAAGAAATGATCTGAAAGAACTCGCTGCGGATATTATAGCCTCTGCCGGCGGCGCAGCACAAGCTGTTTTTCACGGGCGGATTGACGATTGCTCTGCCATCCGCTACAATCCTGTACGGACAGGAAAACCCGGGCTGCCGGGATCAACGCATTCGGAGGATAAGGATATGAAATATGATTTTGAAACAATGCCTGACCGCCGCGGAAAGGACGCGGTTGCCTGGGACGCCATCGGGACGCCGGGCGGCCCCGCCGGCCCGAAGGAGGGCTTTGACGCGATTCCCATGTGGGTGGCGGACATGAATTTCGCAGTCTGCCCCGCGATTCAGGAAGCCATTATCCGCCGGGTGCAGCATCCGGCCTTCGGCTATTTTGATCTCTCCCAGGCTTATTTTGACGCCGTTATCCGCTGGCAGAGCACCCATAACGGGGTTGCCGGGCTGGAGAAGAAGCACATCGGCTATGAGAACGGCGTGCTGGGCGGCGTGATTTCCACGCTGAACGTGCTCTGCTCCCGGGGAGACAACGTGCTGGTCCAGAGCCCGACCTATGTGGGCTTCACCCATGCGCTGGAGAACAGCGGCTACAACATCGTCCTGAACCCGATGAAGCGGGATGAACAGGGTATCTGGCGGCTGGACTACGAGGACATGGAGCAGAAAATCATCGATAACCATATCCATGCCACGATCTTCTGCAACCCGCACAATCCCTGCGGCCGGGTCTGGACACCGGAGGAGATCGCCCGGGCGATGGACATCTTTGAGAAGCATCAGGTATGGGTGGTTTCCGACGAGATCTGGAGCGACCTGCTGCTGAACGGGCACCGGCATATCCCGGTACAGTCCGTCAGCGAATACGCGAGGCAGCATACCGCCGCCTTCTACGCGCCGTCCAAAACCTTCAATCTGGCCGGGCTCGTGGGGAGCTACCATATCATCTACAACGACTGGCTGCGGGACCGGCAGGCCAAGGAAGCGTCCCTGCCGTTCTACAACGCCATGAACGTGCTGAGCATGCACGCGCTGACCGGCGCCTACAGCCCGGAAGGGGAGGAATGGGTGAGGCAGCTTTTGGAAACGCTGAGCGGAAACATCAATTTTGCCTGTGACTTTATTCAGGAGCATTTTTCCGGGGTATCCCTCCAGAAGCCGGAGGGGACCTATATGCTGTTCCTGCAGTGCGAGGAATGGTGCAGGGCGCACGGGAAAACCCAGGAAGAGCTGCTGAAGGCCGGCACGGACGTGGGCGTCGCCTGGCAGAGCGGGAAAATGTTCAACGATCCCTGGGGCATCCGGATGAATCTGGCTCTGCCGCTGCACAGAGTGAAGGAAGCCTTTGAACGGCTGGATAAATATGTGTTCTGACCAAATGCGGGATGACGGGAAGGAAGAAAAGCATGAGCTGCTATCTGTTTGTTCATTTCCGGGAAATGACATCCCCGGAGGGAGAGCAGGTTTATTTCGGAATCAGCCGGGATGGGTTTCACTGGGAAGCCCTGAATGATGGGAAACCGATACTCTGGGCGTATTACGGGGATCACGGCGTGCGGGACATGACAGTCATCCGGAGCCGGGAGGACGGCCGGTTCCACATTTTCGCGACGGATCTGAGCCTGAGCTACGGCATGCGCGGGAAGTATCAGCATTCCTGGAAAAACATCAACCGCCATGGCAGCCGTGACCTGGCCCACTGGGAATCCGGCGATCTTGTGCACTGGTCCGAGGAGGAAATGATCCCCATCGGGGATGAGAAAACCGGCTGCGTCTGGGCGCCGGATATCCTGTATGATCCGGAGCAGGGGGACTATGTGCTGCACTATTCCTGCTGCACCGCGGAGAATGACTACGGCCCGATGGCGATTTACTACAGCCGGACAAAGGATTTCAGAACCTATACGAAGCCGGCCCTGCTTTACCGCAAGGAGGGCTGCGGGTGTATCGATTCCGCCATGTATGAGGAAAACGGAAAGTACTATCTGTTTGTGAAAAGCGAAAAGGAACCGGAACGGGTGATCCTGCTGAAAGGCGACCATGTGACCGGCCCCTGGACGCGGATTGAAGCCTTTGACCGGCCGGAGCATATGGGCGCGGTGCAGAGCGGCAAATATGAGGCGCCGACCGCAGTGAAGACGGCGGACGGCAGATGGTGCCTGTTCGTGGATTACTACGGCGTGAGAGGCGCGGGACAGGGATATGTTCCCTTTGTGGCCCCAAGCCTGGAGAGCGGCGCCTTTGTGCGGAGCGACGCGGCATTCTCCTTCCCCTATGGGTTCAAGCACGGTACCATCCTGACGATTACCGAAGAGGAATATGACCGCATGAAGCGGCACGACTGGTCAGACGTGCCGGATAAACGGTGAACATGCGAAAAAACATCCGGACTGAGTGCCGGATGCTTTTTGCTTGCCTGAATCAGATCCCGGCGGTTCGTACCGCCTGTTCCTGTGCGCGGAGACACAGCTCCGCCGCCTTCAGGGCATGCGCCTGTGTCATGGCGTTTTCCGTACGGTTGAGGCAGTCCAGGATCAGCTGCCCGAAGAAAGGATAGCCTGTCATGCCGGTGGCGTTGAAATACTGTTCGCCTTTACCATTGACCAGGAAGACGTGGTTGCCGTCCGAGATGTCAGAGGCCAGATTGATATATTTCCGGATCTCAATGAAGCCTTTTGTTCCCAGAATAAAGGTTCGTCCGTCACCCCAGGTCCGCAGGCCATCCGGCGTAAACCAGTCCACACGGAAGTAGTTGGTGCTGCCGTTTTTTCCCAGGATAGAGCAGTCACCGAAGTCCTCCAGCTCCGGATATTCCGGATGGGCATAGTTGCCGATCCGGCTGAACTGAACCGTTGCGTCCTCTTCGCCCGCGAAATGCAGATACTGTTCAATCTGGTGGCTTCCGATATCGCAGAGAATGCCGCCGTATTTTTCGCGCTCGAAGAACCAGGCCGGCCGGCCGGCGGCGCCCAGGCGATGGGGCCCGAAGCCCGTCACGCTGATGACTTTCCCGATTTCGCCCTGATCAACCATATACCCGGCCAGCACGGCGCCTTCCACATGCAGTCTTTCGGAGTAATAGACCATATATTTACGTCCGGTTTCCGCGATTGCGGCTCTGGCGTCCTCCAGCTGCCGAAGGGTGGTGAACGGCGCTTTGTCCACAAAGTAGTCCTTCCCGGCTTTCATGACTTTGACGCCCAGGGGACCCCGTTCACTGGTCACATTGGAGGAGCAGACCAGGGCGGTGTCCCGGTCCTCCAGAATCTGACCGAGGCTTTGGGCAGGCACAGCCTGCGGGTAGGCCTTCAGGAAAGTCTGCACCTTCAGCAGGTCGGGATCATAAACGTATTTCAGGGTGCCGCCTGCCTCCAGCAGGCCGTTGCAGATGCCGTAGATATGGCCATGGTCGATGTGAGCGGCGGAGAAGATGAATTCTCCCGGTTTTTACCACCGGCCGGGGTTTCCCCTGGGGCGCGTAGTTCATGAGCTGAATGAGGATGGCATCCCGGTGCTGATCCCCGGTGTTGAGGGCGACATGAAGTTCAACTCCATGCAGAACCTGGACTACACCCTGCTGATCAACGGCCAGTGGCTGGATACCGAAGAGAAGACCATGAAGGCTCAGGCGCTGAGCTATCAGGGCTATGCTGATGAATACGCTGATATGTATGAAGTCGGCAACCAGGATCTGATCCCGCAGAGCTTCAAGATCCGCGCCAGCCTGCCGGCAGAAGCGCAGTACAACACCACCCTGAAGGACTTCCATCGCGAGATCCTCGTTCGCTGTGCAATGTGCAAGCCTGAGGAAGTGCATGACCTGTTCCAGCAGCTCGTTCAGGAATACCTGAACCGCGGCGGGCAGGCTGTCATGGACGAGCGCACCGCTGCCTGGGATATCGAGCATCCCGCTCAGTAATAGCAGCAAGGGACCTTTTTCTCCTTCGCAGGGGGACGTGCGGAACGCACGTCTCCCTTTTTCAGCGCAAAAAAGCGCCGTGCCGGAAAGCACGGCGCTGAGGAATGCCGGATAGTATCAGACGCGCTGAACGCCGTTCACGAACACAGCCTTGACAACCGTATCGCTGACCAGGGGATCGCCGTCCGTCAGCACGATATCGGCATCCTTGCCGGGCTCCAGGGAGCCGATGCGGCTGTCCATGCCGATATGCTTCGCGGGGTTGATGGTGATGGCCTGCAGGGCCTGGAAGGGATCCATGCCTGCCTTGACCGCGAGGCCGGCGCACAGCGGCAGATACTGCTGCGGAATGACCGGAGCGTCCGTGATGATGGAAACCTGCAGGCCGGCTTTGGCCAGGATGCCCGGCGTGGTCCAGGACTTGTTCAGCAGCTCCAGCTTGGAGGCGTTGGTCAGGGTGGGACCGACGGCCACAGGAACGCCGGCGGCCTTCAGCTCATTGACGATCAGGTGGCCTTCCGTGCAGTGCTCCAGGGTAATCTTCAGGTTGAATTCCCGGGCGATTCGGAGAGCAGTCATGATATCGTCGCTGCGGTGGGCATGGGCTTTCAGCGGGATTTCCCGCTTCATCACGGGGATCAGGGCTTCCAGCTTCATGTCAAAGGCGGGCATTTTGGACAGGTCGTCTCCGGCAAGGGTTTTCTTATCCAGGTATTCCTTCGCTTTGAAGAGCATTTCCCGCAGCTTGGCGGCGGTGGTCATGCGGGCGGAATCGCACTTATCCCGGTAGCAGCGCTTCGGATTCTCGCCGAAGGCGCACTTCATGGCCACGGCCGGGGAGAGCATCGCTTCCTCCACGGTGTTGCCGAAGAGCTTAACGGCCAGGAAGGTGCCGCCCAGCACATTGGCGGAGCCGGGACCGGCGGCCACCGAGGTCACGCCCCCGGCCAGGGCCATGGGGATCGCGGCGTCCTGCGCATAATAGCTGTCCAGCCCGCGGAGCTGGGGGCAGCAGATATCGTTCATTTCGTTATAGTCGTAGGTGGTTCCGGTAGGCCCGCCGTATCCGTCCAGACCGATGTGGCTGTGGGCATCCACAAAGCCCGGATAGGCCCGCAGGCCTTCCGCGTCAAAAATTTCTTCCCCTGCGTCCGGCACCGTTTTACCGACGGAAACCAGCTTCCCGTCCCGGATCAGCAGATCGCCCTTATACGGTTCGGCGTGAACGGCATCGTGAATCATCGCGTTTCGGATAATCATAAACAGTTCCTCCTTCATATTTTCAGGGAGACCGGAACAGATCCGCCGGTCCCCCGTCAAGATCAATGCGCCGGACCCGGACAATCCTGCCCTGCAGGATATCCAGCTTGGCCAGGGTCACGGGCTCGCCGAAGCGGGAATGCCCGCAGCTGCCGGGATTCAGCCAGAGGCGGCCGTCCGCATGCTCCTCGGAATAGCGGTGGGTATGGCCGAAAATGACGGCATCCACATCCGCCAGATCCCGGGGAACGTTCCGCCTCTCATGCGTCATGAGAAACCGGACGCCGCCGATGGAAAACCGGAGAATCCCCTTCAGCCGGCCGGCCCAGGGGAGAAAGACGTCGTTGTTGCCGCAAACAGCATAAAGCGAGCCGTACACGCTGAGCTCATCCAGGTCGCTTTCCCGGATGATATCCCCGGCATGCAGGATGCAGGTGCAGTCCTGAATTTCCGCAACAACCTCCCGGCGGAGGAGACCATGCGTATCTGAAAGCACTGCGGCGCGGATGAGGCTGCTGCCGGGGCCACTGCATTCTTCTGTTTCCGGACACATGACGGTTTTATCCCTCCGGTTCTTCTGCGGCTGCGGTCAGTATACCATCTTCGGGAGAGGCCTGTCCAGCACCGCGGGACTGCGCGCGCGGGCGTATTGCAACGGCAGGACGGGTAGTGTAGAATAGCTGCGTCGGCCGGATCGGAAAAAGATCCGCCTGCAGAGAGAACGGAGCTCCTCCGCGGGGCTCAATGTGAGGAAAAACCTATGCAGAAGAATTACCGGAAGACACTGCTGGCCTGCTATCTGGGATTTATCACCCAGGCGATCATGGCGAACTTCGCGCCGCTGCTGTTCCTGAAATTTCACGCGGATTATCATATTTCCCTGGGACAGATCGCACTGATTCCCACTGTTTTCTTCCTGACGCAGCTGGCGGTTGAC
The DNA here is from genome assembly GCA_017431005.1 of Clostridia bacterium. Classification (GTDB taxonomy): domain Bacteria; phylum Bacillota; class Clostridia; order Christensenellales; family Aristaeellaceae; genus Aristaeella. The sequence continues at coordinate 1,201 of JAFRLY010000057.1, read as the reverse complement.
CTGTTCTGCGCCCGGTTTGTGGACAGGATCGGATACCGGAGAAGCGTGGTGGCTTCTGAGGTGGCCAGCGCGCTGGGGCTGGCGGGTCTGGCTGTGATTCCGGAGCTTTTTGCCGATCCGTTTATCGGTATCATGATCTGCGTATTTATCTACGCGATCGGCAGCGGACTGATCGAGGTGCTGGTCAGCCCGATCGTGGAGGCCTGTCCCTTCGAGCGCAAGGATGCCGTCATGAGCCTGCTGCATTCCTTTTATTGCTGGGGTTCCGTGGGCGTCATTCTCTTGTCCACGCTGTTCTTTGCCGCCTTCGGGATCGGGCACTGGAAAATCCTGGCCTGCATCTGGGCGCTGGTGCCGCTTTATAATATCTACAACTTCGCGACCTGCCCCATCGAACGGCTGACGGAGGAGGGGCAGGGAATGACCATCCGCGGGCTGTTCAGGACGCCGCTGTTCTGGCTGGCGATTGTGCTGATGGTCTGCGCCGGCGCGTCGGAGCTTTCCATGGCCCAGTGGGCCTCCGCCTACACGGAAGCGGCGCTGGGCTTCACCAAGACCATGGGAGACCTGGCAGGCCCGTGCCTGTTCGCCGTGACGATGGGCATCAGCCGGGTGATTTACGGCAAGCAGGGCGGGAAGGTCAATCTGGTTTACTACATGATGGGCTCCGGCGCATTGTGCCTGTGCTGCTATCTGCTGGCATCCCTGTCCTCCCGGCCGGTGTTCGGGCTGATCGGCTGCATCTGCTGCGGCTTCTCCGTGGGCATCATGTGGCCGGGCACCATCAGCATCATCTCCCCGCGGCTGCCGCAGGGAGGCACGGCGATGTTCGCCCTGCTGGCCATGGCGGGGGACCTGGGCGGTGCCTTCGGGCCGAGCCTGGTCGGAACCGTGACCCAGCAGGCCGGGGACAACCTGCAGACCGGCATGCTGGCCGGCAGCGTTTTTCCGCTGATCCTGATCCTGACGCTGGTGCTCCTGGCCAGGCGGGAAAGGAAAGCCGGGGCTTAACCGGACCGGAATGAAAGAGCCGGGATCCGCCAGCGGATCCCGGCTGCTTTTTCTTAGTGTGCCGGGCATGGCACAATTCTTGCGGGTGGAAGTCCCGCCACGGGTATTTACCGCCAAGTGTAGCGAACCGCAAGCTGCTGTCAGCAATGACAGGAGAGGAGGAAGCGGTGTAGCAAAGCCGAGGAGCCTA
>JAFRLY010000056.1 GCA_017431005.1 Clostridia bacterium | reverse complement strand
TAGGCTCCTCGGCTTTGCTACACCGCTTCCTCCTCTCCTGTCATTGCTGACAGCAGCTTGCGGTTCGCTACACTTGGCGGTAAATACCCGTGGCGGGACTTCCACCCGCAAGAATTGTGCCATGCCCGGCACACTAAGAAAGCGGCTGCCGCGTTTCCGCGGCAGCCGTTGTTTGTGTTTGCAGACCTTTGATTATGCCTGGCCGGCCATCTTCTTGTAGGATTCACGGCGCACCTTGGCGTCTTCCTCCTGCTGTACGAAGAGCTTGGCGGCGGCATCCGGGAACTGCTGAGCCAGGGAGGTGTAACGAACCTCGCCCTTCAGGAATTCCTGATAATCGCCGGTGGGATCCTTGCTGTCGACCGTCATCGGGTTCTCCAGCTCCGGATTGTACCGGTACAGCTGCCAGTAGCCGCAGTCCACAGCCTTCTTGATTTCAGCCTGAGCCTTGCCCATGCCGCCCTTGGCGCGCAGACCGTGGTTGATGCAGGGCGCGTAGGCGATGATCAGGGACGGTCCATGATAAGCTTCCGCTTCCAGCATGGCCTTGACGACCTGCTGCGGGTTGCTCATGGCCACCTGCGCCACGTACACATAGCCATAGCTCATGGCCATCATGCCCAGATCCTTCTTCTGGGTGCGCTTGCCGGCAGCGGCGAACTTCGCCACGGAACCGGTGGGCGTCGCCTTGGAGGCCTGGCCGCCGGTGTTGGAGTACACTTCGGTATCCAGAACCAGGATGTTGACATCCTCGTTCTGAGCCAGCACGTGATCCACGCCGCCGTATCCGATGTCATAGGCCCAGCCGTCGCCGCCGAAGATCCAGATGGACTTCTTGGTCAGCAGGTCCTTGTTCTCCAGGATGAACTTCTTGTAGCCGCAGCCTTCCTGATCCTTGGCTTCCAGCGCGGCAACCAGCTTCTCGCCGGCCTTGCGGGAGCCTTCGGCGTCGTTCATGTTCTCCAGCCATTCCTTGGCAGCAGCAACGATGCCTTCATCCTTGCCTTCCTCGGTCACCTTGGTGACGATTTCGGCCAGCTTCGCGCGGCGCTGCTGGGTGGCCAGGTTCATACCGAAGCCGAACTCAGCGTTGTCCTCGAACAGGCTGTTGGACCAGGCGGGGCCGTGGCCCTTTTCGTTCACGGTGTAGGGGCAGGTCGGGGCGGAGCCGCCGTAGATGGAGGAGCAGCCCGTCGCGTTGGCGATCATCATCCTGTCGCCGAACAGCTGTGTAACCAGCTTGACGTACGGGGTCTCGCCGCAGCCGGCGCAGGCGCCGCTGAACTCGAACAGAGGCTTCAGGGCCTGGCTGTTCTTGATGGTGCCCTTGTTCTCGATGCGGTCGGTGATCTCCGGCACGGTCATCGCGAACTCCCAGTTCTTCTCTTCCTTACGCTGCGTATCCAGGGGCTTCATGACCAGAGCCTTCTGGGTGGGATCGTCCTTCTTCTTGCCGAGGCAGACGTCCACGCAGTTGCCGCAGCCCGTGCAGTCCAGAGGAGAAACCTGAACGCGCAGCTGCATGCCGGCGAATTCCTTGCCGATCGCCTTCTTGGTGACATAGCCTTCCGGCACTTCGGCGCCGTCGGCGGTGTAGATCGTGCGGATCGCGGCGTGCGGGCAGACGATGGAGCACATCGCGCAGCCTACGCAGATGTCCGGCTCCCACTCGGGAACCATGACGGCAATGCCGCGCTTCTCAAACTTGGTGGTGCCGGTGGGCACGATACCGCGGGGATCCAGCTTGCTGACGGGCAGCTTGTTGCCTTCCTGGGCCAGAACCGGCGCGATGAATTCATCGAAGTAGGGGGTGGTTCCGGGCACCTTGGCAGGCACGGCGCCTTCCGTGGTGGTCGCCCAGTCAGCGGGGATGTCAACCTTCTCGAGGCCGGTCAGAGCGGCGTCGATGGCGGCGAAGTTCATCTTGACGACGTCCTCGCCCTTCTTGCCGTAGGAAGCGACAACCTTTTCCTTCATGTACTTGTCGGCGTCATCGTAGGGGATGATGTCGGCCAGCTTGAAGAAGGCAGCCTGCATGGTGGTGTTGGTGCGTCCGCCCATGCCAACCTTGCGGGCCAGGTCGATCGCGTTGATGATGTAGAAGTTCGCCTTCTTCTCGGCCAGCTTGTTCTTCATGCTGGCGGGCAGGCGCTCATTCAGCTCTTCCTTGCTCCACTGGCAGTTCAGCAGGAACGTGCCGCCCTCGCGCAGCGGGGAAACCATGTCATACATGGTGACGTAGGCGGGGTTGGAGCAGCTGATGAAGTCAGCGTGGTCGATCAGGTAGGGGCTCTGGATCGGCTTGTCACCGAAGCGCAGATGGGAAACGGTCAGACCGCCGGACTTCTTGGAATCATAGAAGAAGTAGGCCTGCGCATACTTTTCGGTATGGTCGCCGATGATCTTGATGGAGTTCTTGTTGGCGCCGACGGTACCGTCGGAACCCAGGCCGTAGAACATGCAGGCGGAGGTGCCGGCGGGAGCTGCGGCGAAGGTTTTGCCCAGCTTCAGGCTGGTGCCGGTCACGTCGTCTTCAATACCCACGGTGAAATGGTTCTTCATCTCGCCGTCCAGGTTGGCAAACACAGCCTTGACCATGGTGGGGGTGAATTCCTTGCTGCCCAGACCGTAGCGGCCGCCGACAACCTTGATGTCGCTGCGTCCGGCTTCCGCCAGCGCTGCGCAGACGTCCAGGTACAGGGGCTCGCCCAGGGAGCCGGATTCCTTCGTGCGGTCCAGCACGGCGATCTTCTTCACGCTCTTCGGGAGCACCTTCATCATGTACTCGACGGAGAACGGACGGTACAGGTGAACCTTCAGCACGCCGACCTTCTCGCCGCTCTCGAGCATCTTGTTCACGGTCTCATGCGCGACGTCGCAGCTGGAGCCCATGGAGATGATGATCTTCTCGGCATCCGGAGCGCCTTCGTACACAAAGGGCTTGTAGCAGCGGCCCGTCAGCTTGCCGACTTCGTCCATGCACTCTTCCACGATGGCGGGAACAGCCGCATAGAACTTGTTGCCGGCTTCACGGCCCTGGAAGTAGATATCGCTGTTCTGAGCGGTACCGGCCTGATGCGGATGCTCCGGATTCAGGGCGCGGGCGCGGAACTCTTCGATCTTGTCCCAGGGAACCAGGGCTTTGATCTCTTCGTAGCAGTTCTTGGTGTCGATCGCGTCGATCTTCTGGATTTCATGGCTGGTGCGGAAACCATCGAAGAAATGCAGGAAGGGCACGGAGCTCTTCAGCGTTGCCAGATGGGCGACCAGGGCCATGTCGTGGGCTTCCTGGACGGAGTTGCTGGCCAGCATGGCAAAACCGGTCTGGCGGCAGGCCATAACGTCGCTGTGATCACCGAAGATGTTCAGTGCGTGATAGGCCAGGGCGCGGGCGCTCACATGGAAGACAGCGGGCGTCAGCTCACCGGAGATTTTGTACATGTTGGGGATCATCAGCAGCAGGCCCTGAGAAGCGGTGAAGGTTGTGGTCAGAGCGCCTGCGGACAGGGAGCCGTGCACAGCACCGGCAGCGCCTGCTTCAGACTGCATCTCGGCGATGCGGACCGTCTGGCCGAACAGGTTTTTCCGGTCATGAGCGGCCCATTCATCCGCCACTTCTGCCATGGGGGAGGAAGGGGTGATGGGATAGATGGCTGCCACATCGCTGAATGCGTACGCGACATGGCTGACGGCGGTATTACCGTCAATGGTCAGTTTGATGGACATGAATTTCCCTCCTGATTTGATTCTCAGAACGGCCGGGCCGTCCGGAAGGAACAGCCTTTTCCCCGATGCGCAGCATGACATTTTCCGGATGCGCACACGAAAAAGAGCAGACTGCTTCTGTTATGTATTATTATAAGCGTGCAATCCGCTGATGTCAATGAATCAGTTGCCTTTTTTTACCCTTCTGTGATATGATAAGCCCTGCTGAAAAAGCTTGTAAGTACTGGAGGATTTCCCGAATGGATACCATGTCCCGGATTGCCGCTCTCGTCTCGGATTGTGCCGCTTCTCTCTGGCCGGATGCCCAGGGGCTCCCCGCCGCGGAGGAGCTGCGCGGCCTGCTGGCTGTTCCGCCGGATCCCGCGCTGGGGGATTACGCGTTTCCCTGCTTCCGCCTGGCCAAACCCCTGCGGATGGCGCCCCCGAAAATCGCGGAAGCGCTCTGCGCCGCCTGGAGCCGTCCGGATGTCGCTTCGGTTCAGCCTGTCAACGGCTATATGAATTTCTTCCTGAACCGGGCCAACTTCGCCGCTGAGATCATGGCGGAGCTCCGGGAAAAGGGGGACCGTTTCGGCGCGTCTGATATCGGAAACGGGAAGACAATCTGTCTGGATTACTCCTCCATCAATATTGCCAAACGGTTCCATATCGGCCACCTGTCCACCACAATGCTGGGCCACAGCCTGAAGCGGATCTATGATTTCCTCGGTTACACAACCGTGGGCATCAACCATCTGGGCGACTGGGGCACCCAGTTCGGCAAGATGATCTGCGCCTATAAGAAGTGGGGTTCAAGGGAAGAGGTTGAAAAGGGCGGCGTGGACGCGCTGACAGCCCTCTATGTCCGCTTCCATGAGGAGGCGGAGAAGGATCCCTCCCTCGAGGATGAGGGCCGGGAATGGTTCAAGAAGATTGAGGACGGCGATGAAGAAGCGCTGGCCATCTTCTCCTGGTTCAAGGATCTGACCCTGAAGGATGCCGCCCGGGTTTATGATATGCTGGGTGTCACCTTTGACAGCTATGCAGGTGAAAGCTTTTACAATGACAAGATGGAACCGGTCATTCAGGAGCTGCGGGATAAAGGCCTGCTGACACAGAGTGAAGGCGCCTGGGTTGTGGATCTCAGTGAGGATAAAATGCCCCCCTGCCTGATCCTCAAGAGCGACGGCGCCACAATCTATGCCACACGCGACCTGGCTGCCGCGGTCTACCGGCAGAATACCTACCATTTTGACAAGTGTCTCTACGTGGTGGCCTATCAGCAGGATCTCCATTTCCGTCAGGTCTTCCGCGTGCTGGAAAAGATGGGATATCCCTGGGCAAAGAACTGCGTGCATGTAGCCTTCGGCATGGTCAGTTTTGAGGGAGAGGCCCTCTCCACCCGCCGCGGCAATGTCGTGCATCTGGACGATCTGCTGACCCAGGCGGTGGAAAAGGCGCTCGCCATCATTGAGGAGAAATCCCCGGGCCTGGAGAATAAGCAGGAAGTGGCCCGCCAGGTGGGTATCGGCGCCGTGGTCTACACGGACCTGAGCAACAACCGGATCAAGGATATCGACTTCAGCTGGGATCGGGCGCTGAATTTTGACGGCGAGACCGGCCCCTATGTCCAGTATACCCACGCCCGCTGCTGCAGCGTGCTGCGCAAGGCGCAGGACCAGCTTCAGGCGGATCCGGACTGGTCCGCCCTGACCGATGATGAGGCTCAGGCGCTGCTGCGGCTCATCAGCCGTTTCCCGGACGTCATCCGGGAGGCCGCCGACAAGTATGAGCCCAGCATGATTACCCGGGCGGTTACGGATATTGCCCAGGCCTTCAACAAGTACTACTATGAGCATCGGATCCTGGACGGCGAGCCCGGCCAGGCCGCGGCCCGCGTGGCGCTGACAGATGCTGTCCGTTCTGTCATAAAGACCGGTTTATATCTCATTGGTATCGAAGCGCCTGAGCGCATGTAAATATTGGAATTTTTTATAGGAAATTCATCAAAAAAGAGGATTCTTACATTTTTATGACGAATTTCTTAAGGAATAGTTTGAAATTATCCTGATAAAGGCAGGTGTAACTTCATGACCCGTAAGAAAAAAAGCAAGGCTGTCCCGGTAGTAACCGTGATCACTGTGCTGCTGATCGCACTCTGTGTCGCCTGTTTCTTCGCGGATCGGTTTGTAGCCGCCCAGCGGGAAGCCGCGCAGAAGGATCTGGAAAGCCGTCAGGCCGAGGTGATCGCCCGCAATCAGCAGATTGAAGCTGAATACGCCGCCACCCTGGCCGAGCTGGAAAGCCAGCATGCCGTCACGGCGAGCGCCAGCTGGCCGGATCACAAAAGCGAGGGCTGGGATCTGCTGGATCTGACAAGCTATCCTCTGGAGAATCCCACCGCGCAGACAATGACCCGGGCGGACGTCATGAACAACGGTATGCTGCTCGTTAACGAGTGGCATTCCCGCCCCGATGACTTCGATGAGAGTGCGCTGGTGGGTCTGGGCAATTATTTTGACTGGAAGATTCAGGTGCAGGATGCCAGTGTTCAGCTTTTCCCCAATGCGGCCACCGCCCTGAAGGAAGCTCTGGACGCGGCGCGCGCTGAGGATCTGACCCATTTTCTGGTCAGCGAGGGCTACCGTTCCTGGGAAGCGCAGAACACCCTGTTCACGAACCGGATGGAAGCGCTCTCCTCCCGTTACAACGGAGATCAGCTGGTGGAGCGGACCAAGCGGGATGTCAACTATCCCGGCACCAGTGAGTTCAACAGCGGCCTTTCCTTCACCCTGCGCCTGTATGACAAGACGGATCCGGAGGTTGGCAGCGCCAAATATTCCTCCACCACCCAGGCAAAATGGATGAATGAAAACTGCTGGAAATACGGTCTCATCTTCCGTTTCCCCCAGGCCGGCTGGCCGCTGGACACCACCCAGGACAAGAGCTTCAAAACCGGCGTATCCGTCAAGCTGAACCTGTACCGCTTCGTCGGCAGGGGAAACGCCGCGGCCATGCATTACCTGGATGACTGTCTTGAGGAATATATCGAATATCTGGAGGAGCATCCCCACATCGCCCTGTTCGAGGACGGCGTGCTGAAGTATGAAATCTACCGCCAGATCGTCGGTGACAGCACCTCCTTCGATGTGCAGCTGACCCGGAACGCCCGTTCCTGGTCCACGTCGCTGGATAACATGGGCGCCATCATTACCGTCTTCGAGTACTGAGCTTCAGATAAAACAATGAATGACTCCCCCATTGCCGGGGAGTCATTCCTTTTCAGATCAGAACAGGAGGATCACCATGGAGAAGGAACCTGCAGCGGAGCTGCGCAGCATTTTGATTACCGGAGCTTCCGGCGGGGTCGGCCGGGCCCTGGCCCTGGCCTGCGCCCGCTCCGGCCGTTTCAGAAAGATTGTTCTGAACGGAGGCCATGATCAGGCGGCGCTGGCGGAGACCGCGCGGCTGGTTCAGGCGGCATCCTGCGGGGCAAACTGCGTCTTTTCCGTCGGTGACGCGGGCGATCTGGAATATGTGCGGCAGCTGCGCCGGCAGTACGGCCCGGTGGATATTCTGGTCAACAACGCCGCCGTTTCCTGGGTCGGCCTGCTGACGGATATGGAACCGGAGGCCTGGGATCAGCTGATCCGGACGAATCTTACTTCCCTCTATAACACCTGCCATACCTATGTTCCGGATATGGTAAAGGCCGGCCGGGGAATCATCCTGAATATTTCCTCCGTCTGGGGGCTGGTCGGCGCCTCCTGTGAGGTTGCCTACAGCGCGTCCAAAGGGGCGGTGAACGCCTTCACCCGGGCGCTGGCCAAGGAGCTGGCGCCGAGCCATATCCGGGTGAACGCGGCCGCGCTCGGCGTTGTGGACACCCGGATGAACAGTCAGCTTTCCCCGGAGGAAAAAGAAAACCTCCGCGGGGAAATCCCCGCGGGGTATATCGTTTCGCCGGAAGAGGCGGCAGATGCTCTGTTCCGGATTCTCGAAATGCCGGAATATCTGAATGGGGAAATCATCCGCCTGGACGGCGCCTGGATTTAATCTTCCGCGTTTCTCCGGACGGCCTGATCCTCCGGAGCGTTGTAGGCCACTGTGCTGCCGGCCGCTACGGAGTGGGTCAGCCAGCTGTTACCGCCGATCACGCAGTCGTCTCCGATAAAAGTATTCCCGCCCAGAATCGTGGCGTTGGCATAGATCACCACGCGGTTCCCGATATTGGGGTGCCGCTTTATTTTTTTGACGGGGTTGCCGTCCGCGTCCAGCTCAAAGCTCTTGGCTCCCAGGGTGACGCCCTGATACAGCTTCACATGGTGGCCGATCACGGTGGTTTCTCCGATGACGATACCGGTTCCGTGGTCGATAAAGAAGTATTCGCCGATCTCCGCGCCGGGGTGAATGTCAATACCGGTTTTCTCATGGGCGAACTCTGTCATGATCCGCGGAATCAGTGGTACGTTCAGCCTGTACAGCTCGTGAGCCAGCCGGAAAATGGAAATCGCGTAAAAACCGGGATAGCAGATCATGACCTCCTCCCGGCGGCTGGCGGCAGGATCCCCTTCATACAGCGCCTCAATATCCAGCAGCAGCAGCCTCTTGACCTCCGGAAGCCGCCTGGCAAACGCCTCCGTGATCTTTCCGGCAGCGTTCTCTCCCGCCACGGTCTCACTGCTGACAAAATGCATCGCAGCCGAAATCTGACCCATCAGCTCCTCCAGCGTGCAGGCCAGCAGCACGCCGTCCGTCTGCTCCGGCAGTATTCTGCGGAACGCCATGGGAAACAGTACGGCCTGCAGTGCCTTCACAATCCGCACCACGGTATTCCGGTCCGGCGGCGGGCAGTTATGCTCGCAGTGAATGGCTGCGGTTGTTGAGATCTGCTGCAGTTCGCTGACAACCTGGCTGATATAGGCTTCCATCCGGTAATGTTCCCCCTTGCTGCGTTTCAGAATGCGCTTCTGGCTGAACCGGCGCAGCATGTAAGTTTCGCTGTTCAGCCCGTATTCTCCTTTTTTTCACTCAACCGTCATTTGCAATCCGTTATAAATCGCGGTAAAATAGAATTCCCGAAAGGAGGGATATACTGTATGAAATGGCATATCGTTGCTGATACGAGCTGTGATCTTTTTGATCTGGTGGATCCGGCGGATAATGTCGATTTTGCCGCCATCCCCTTCACCATTCGGATCGGCGATAAGGAATATATTGACGATGAGCATATCTCCGTGGAGGAGATGCTGACGGCCAATGAGAATCACAGCGAGGTCGCGCAGACGGCGTGCCCCGCCCCGCAGGACTGGATCCCTTACTGTGAGGTTCCCGGCCCCGTGCTGATTTTCACCATCTCCAGCGCGCTTTCCGGCAGCTATAACAGCGCCTGCACCGCCCGGACCATGATCCTGGAGGAGGATCCGGAAAAGCAGATCGCCGTGATCGATACCAAGGCCACCGGCGCGGAAAGCGTTATCATCATCCGCAAAGCCTGTGAACTGATTCAGGCCGGTCTTCCCTTTGAGAAGATCGTCCCGGCTCTGGAGGATACCGCCGCCAGAACCCATACGATTTTTGCCCTGGCTTCCTACCATAACCTGATCAAAAACGGCCGGGTCAGCCGGCTCATCGGGTTCATTGCCGGCCATCTCGGCTTCTGGGGCATCGGCGCCGGCAGCGACGAGGGAGAAATCGTGATCCGCGGAAAGGCCAGAGGCGTGAAGAGCATGGTCCGTTTCCTGGTGGAGGAAATCAAAAAAACCGGCGTGGCAGGCAGGATGATTTATATCAATCACTGCCAGAACCCGGAGGCTGCCGGAGAGCTGAAAAAGCAGCTGTCCGCCGTCTTCCCTTCCGTCGCCGTGAACATTCTTCCCACCCGTGGGCTGGACAGCTTCTATGCCGAGCGGCACGGGCTGATCGTCGGCTTCTGACCTTCTTCTGATTCTGAATATAAAAAATCACCGGAGCCTGCGCTCAATGTCATTCAGATAAGGATGACGGAAAGAGAACTGGAACTGAAACAGGTTCCGGTCTCTTTTTTTGTTAAGAAAATTGCAGAAAAGGGTTGACAAATCGGTCAAAATGTGCGGCCGCTTTCGCTACTGAATCAAAGAAG